>NZ_JBVHFU010000007.1:0-339509 GCF_055562175.1 Streptomyces sp. NPDC020958
TGCCGCCCGTACGATCTCCGCCCTGCGGGCAGGGGTCTTGGCGTACGGTCCCCGCGCCTTTGCCTGATCCACGGTGCGCCCACCCTCCTCGACGAGACGAAGCGAACCAAGATCTTTCATTGATCGAAACTCGCGCGCCGGGCACCCTCATATGCCCTCGGCGGCGCTCTCGTAGCGCTGGAGACACCCTTCCGCGACGCGAGGGCTTCCGCGTCACGGGTCGTCATGCCCCTGGCGCTCTCCCTCATGATGATCCCGCCGAGGGCGTTCGTCGGCATGACCACCTGGGTGCGCTTCTTCGGCGGAGCCACAACCGAGAACTCGGTACATCAGGCGCAAGAGGCGCGCGAGGCATGAGGTACGCAAGGCCTGGGCCGGTGAGTGCGCCGGATCGGCTGCCGAAGAGCACCGGCGGGGCGGTACTCAGCGGGCAGCGGTAACCGGCTGGGACCGGTCGCTCCGGGCGCCGTACCGCCCCCGCCCGCCGACCGCGTACGTGGCGAGCGCGACGAGTCCGGCCAGCCCGACCAGTGCGCACACGGCACCCCAGCCCAGTGTGGCGTAGGCGCGGGCGCCGAGCCACGACCCGGCGCTGCCGCCGAGGAACGCACACGTCATGTAGCCGGTGTTGAGACGACTACGCGCCTCGGGCCTCAGGGCGAAGATTCGGGCCTGGTTGGCCACCTGTCCGCACTGGACCGCCACGTCGAGCAGCAGCAGCCCGACGGCCAGTCCCACGAGCCCCGTCGCTCCGCCCAGCAGGCCCGCGGTGAGCACGGCCGCCGCCGCGAGGGCGGCCAGAAGGCACCACAGGTTCACCCGGTCGGCGCCGAGCCGGTCGACCCAGCGCCCGGCAGCGGGCGCGCAGAACATACTGCCCGCGCCGATCAGGGCCAGCAGGCCAACGGTCTGGGTGCCCAGGTCGTACCGGGGGCCGGTGATCAGCAGGGCCAGTGCCGTCCAGGCCGCGCTGAATCCGCCGAAGAGGGTGACCTGGAAGAACACCGAACGCCGCAGCTGCCGTTCGTCGCGGAGCAGGCGCAGCGTGTCGGCCAGCAGGCTCGGGTAGCGGCCCTGTGCGGCCGGGGCGGTCCCGGGCAGGGCGCGACCGAGGACCACGGCGAGCAGGACGGTCAGGGCGGCAGCGATCAGATACGGTGCGCGCCAGCCCAGGTGCTCGCCCAGGACGCCACCGAAGGTGCGGGCGAGCAGAATGCCGCCGATCAGTCCGGCCTGCAGCGTGCCGATGACACTGCCGCGACGGTCCGGCTCGACCAGTCCGGCGGCCATGGGCAGCAGGAGCTGCGGGACGACGGTCGCCGCGCCCACCACACCGCCGGCCGCGAGCAGCAGACCGGACGCCGGGGCGAGACCGGCGGCCAGGAGCGCGAGGCCGGTCAATGTGAGCAGCCCGGTGATCAGCGGACGGCGCGGCAGCCGGTCGCCGAGCGGGACCAGCAGGAAGAGCCCGGCCGCGTAGCCGAGCTGGGTCACCGTCGCCACGACCGCCGCCGTGGCCGGAGCGATGCCGAAGCCACGGGCGACGAGCGGAGTGAGGGCCTGCGGGAAGTAGACGTTAGCGACGCTGACGCCGCAGGCCAGCGCCATGAGCAGCGGCAGCCTGCGACCTGCGCCCGTTGACGCGGGGGTGGCCTTGGGATCCTTTCGCGACATCACCTGACTCCAACCGAACGAACTGGATGGTTCGAAATCAGGCTGGCACGGCCGTCTTCCCTTCGTCAAACGAACCAGTTCGTTACAGTCGAATGCATGGCATACGACTCCACAGCGACCAAGGAACGCATCCTCGCGGCGGCGACCGCGGAGTTCGCCGCGCACGGCGTCGCCGGTGCGCGGGTGGACCGTATCGCCGCCGAGGCCAAGGCCAACAAGCGGGCCATCTACGACTACTTCGGCGACAAGAACACCCTCTTCGCCGTCGTCCTGGAACGCGCCCTGGCCGAACTCGCCGACGCCGTACCGCCCAGCGCAGACCTCCCCGCCTACGCCGAGCGCCTCTTCGACTACCACCGCGCCCACCCCGAGGCACTGCGGCTGGTCATGTGGGAGGCCCTCGAGCTCGGCGAGAAGCCGGTCCCGGCGGAAGAGGCCCGCACCGCCCACTATCAGGACAAGATCGACGCGGCGGCGTCAGGCGGCCAGGGCGACGACGCCCGCGCCCGCGTGTTCTTCACCCTCGCCCTGACCGGCTGGAGCATCGCCATGCCCCAGCTGCGGCGCATGGTCCTCGGCCCCGGCCACAGCCTCGACGACCTCCGCGCGGATGTCGCCCAGGCGGTACGGGCCCTCTCAGCAGCGGACGGCAGCCAGACCTGACTCCTGTCCGGGGCCGGCGCGGAGTCGGCGTCCTCCCAGGGCTGCGGACCTTGACGGGGTTTGGTGCGCAGCGACCAGCTCAGCACCAGAACCGGTGACCGGGCAGGAGCAGCCCTGGGCTTGCACTGCACGCGCCTCGACTGCGGGCGTGGCAACGGTGTGTGCCATCCGGGTTCACTCCGCCGCGGCCCCGCGTAGTGGACGCAGGGCGTCAGCAACCCGGGCGAGTTCGTCGAGCATCCCCGTCGCGGAGCCGATCATGATGTCGTTCGCCACCAGGCCGTCCTCCTCGTCGAGAAGTTGGTGGACGAACGGAATGGACACCGACTCGACGACCGGCGTCATCTTCAGAGTGGTCACCACCTGCTTGATCATCTGCGCGGCCCGGGTACCCGCGGAGACACCGCCGTAGCTGACCAGGCCCACCGGTTTGTACTGCCACTCTCGGTGCAGGTAGTCGATGGCGTTCTTCAACTCGGCGTTGTAGCCGAAGTTGTACTCCGGCATCACGAATACGAAGGCGTCCGCCTCCGCGACCTTGGCGCTCCAGTCACGGGTGTGCCGGTGGGTGTACTTGCCCAGGCGCGGGTGGTGCGGCTCGTTCATGAACGGCAGGTTCACCTCCGCCAGGTCCACCAACTCGATGTCGTCGAAGCCTGCGTGCTCCTTCGCCCGGGTCTCGAACCACTCGCCCACGGCCAGGCCGATCCGGCCCGGTCGCGTGCTCGCGATGATGATCTCATGCTTGGCCATGGGAGGTTCTCCGCTCCTTTGGTACGGGGTGTGAGGCATGGGTCAGCTGGTGAAGTACCGGTCAGAGACAGCAGTCCTCAGGTCTTTGCCTTTTCGGGGAAGGCACCGCGATCGCACTACTGCGCGCTCGACACAAGCTGGGACTGCTCGTTGAGCTGATGCCAGGTCCGGTCGTGGTAGACCAGCGGACGCGACGCGTCGCTCCGGGCGGCGGCGCCCGTCGGCCCGTAGTGCGCGTGTGTGGCGTTGACGACGACGAGCGTCGAGGCGCCCGCTGCGAAGGTGGCGGCGATGGTGCCTCGGATGCACACCGGAGCCGCGACGAAGTACGGCTCACCGGTCGCCAGCCGGGCCCATGCCTCCGTGTCAGCGAAGCGATCCGCTCCGCTCGTCGCGCACAGACGCGCGAGATCGATCTGACCGGCTCCCAGCAGGTGCACCACCACGGACGACGACTCCAGGATCGTCGGCGTCGCCGACGAGAGGGCCGCCACCGAGAAAACCAGGAGCGGTGGCGTGGCGCTCACCGATATCACCGACGTCGCGGTCAGGGCGACCGGGCCTCGGCCGGCATCAGCGGTCACGACCGCGACCCCGCCCGGATGGTTGCGAAACGCCTCACGGAAGCCGTCGGCCGACAGCCCGGGCTCCAGCGAGCCGTCGTCGATCAAGGTCACGTGCTGCCGCGTCTGATTTCGATCAGCGGTTTTGGACATCGGCGCGCCTCCAGTTCACATCGACGAAACGATGTGCTCATGGAACCCGACCTGTCGGCCTGCCCTCTTGCCCGGTTTCACCAAACCATTCATCGCCGGTTGCGCCGAACAACCAACGCCTCGTAGGGCGACGGCCCGCTCCTGATCGCGGATTGGCGTCCCGCGCCCTG
Source organism: Streptomyces sp. NPDC020958 (assembly GCF_055562175.1). Lineage (NCBI taxonomy): Bacteria > Bacillati > Actinomycetota > Actinomycetes > Kitasatosporales > Streptomycetaceae > Streptomyces > Streptomyces sp. NPDC020958. The sequence continues at coordinate 3,977 of NZ_JBVHFU010000007.1, forward strand.
CACCGGGACGGGCGATACGTCGAAAGCATCTGGGCTTGTGACAGCTGCCCATGCTCGGAGTTCCATTCGGCCGACCGTCGAAGTCCGACTGGACCCAATGCGTTCTCAGGGGACTCTCAGGGAGCCGGGGGTTGTCCGGACCAGGCGGAGCGCAGGAGTCGGCCAAGCGCTTCCGCGGTCACCTCGCGGGGGTTGGCGTAGGGGTTGGTCAGCGCGACATCGACGATGCGGTCGATGTCGCCCTCGGCCATGCCGAGTTCCCGCAGGGACCTCGGAGCGCCGAGCCGGCCCGCGAGGTCCCACAGATGGGTGGCCGGGTCGGTGGGGGTGCCGAGGGCACGACCGAGGGCGGCGACCGCCTTGGGCGCCGCGCCCTGGTTGTAGGCGAGGACGTGCGGAAGCACCACGGTGTGCGTGGGAGCGTGCGGCAGGTCGAGGGTGCCGCCGAGGGCGTGGCAGAGCTTGTGGTGCAGGGACATGCTGGTGGCCCCGAGGCAGGCTCCGCACAGCCAGGCGCCGTACTGGGCACGGGCGCGGGCATCGAGGTCGGCGCCGTCGGCCACGACGCCCGGGAGCGCGGTGGCCAGCGCGCGCACGCCCTCCTCGGCCATCAGATCGATGACCGGGGAGGCGTCCGGCGCGTAGAGCGCCTCGACCGCGTGCGCGATCGCGTTCATGCCGCTGGTCACGGAGACAGCCACGGGCAGGGTCACGGTGAGCGCGGGGTCGTACAGCACCGAGACCGGCAGCACGCGGGGGTCCTTGCCGGTGCGCTTGACGCCGTTCTCCGTCAGGCCCCACACCGGTGTCATCTCGGACCCGGCGTACGTCGTGGGTACGGCGATGACCGGTAGACGGTACTGCAGGGCGATGATCTTCCCGAGCCCGATCGCCGAGCCGCCGCCGACGGCGACGCAGCCATCTGCGTTCACCTCTTCCGCCCGTCGTTGGGCCTCGGCCGCCGACTCGGCGGGCACGTGCATCCGGGCGTGCGGGTGGATGTCCACTGCGTGCGGGCCGATGCGCTCGGCAACGGTCTCGGCCAGGTCTCGCCGGCCGGGCGCGCACAGCACCATCACCCGCTGGAGGCCGGCGTGGCAGATCTCGTCGGCCAGCCGGTCGAGGGCTCCGGCACCCAGCACCACCCGCATGGGGAGAGCCTGGTAGGCGAAGGCGAGCGGGACGTTCATCCGGCGTCCTTGTCCGTCTCGGGCTCGACGGCGATATCGAACTCGGCCAGCCGGAACGGCGCGGTGACCTGGTACGCGCGGGCCCTCTCCGCTTCGTCGACCTGCGCGAAGTCGGCGACCAGACTCTCCTTGACTGCGAAGACGGCGTCGGAGTCCAGGTAGGGGCCGTCGGCGACGAAGATGTGCGTCGTCAGCGGTCGGTGGCCGTCGGCCTCGACGATGAAGTGGATGTGGGCCGGGCGGTAGGGGTGCCGCTCGGTGGCGTCGAGCAGCACTCCCACCGGGCCGTCGGTCGGAATGGGGTAGTGGCTCGGGACGACGGTGCGAAACCACACGCGGCCCTCGTGGTCGGTACGGAAGAGACCGCGTCCGTTGCCCAGCGGCTGGATGTCGGGCTGCTGCACGTCGTAGAAGCCGTCCGCGCTGCACTGCCAGACGTCCACGCTCGCGCCGGCCAGCGGACTGCCGTCCGCCGACGTGACACGGAGCGACACGACACAGGGCTCTCCCACGCTCATCAGGTCGATGCCGTCCCCGCTTTCGCGCTTCGGGGACTCCACGACGTGGAAGGGGCCCAGGACCGTGCTCTCGGTTCCGCCGCCCTGCTCGTTCACCGTCTCGACCAGCATGGAGACGCCCAGCACGTCGGAGAGCAGGATGAACTCCTGGCGGGTGGGGTCACATTTCTGCCCGACGGCGGTGAGGTATTCCACGGCGTACTCCCACTCCTGAATCGTGGGGCGCAACTCACGGACATAACTGTGCAGATGACGGACGAGACCTTGGAGCAGTTCACGCAGCCGCGGGTCCGGGGTGTCGCGGAAACTCTCGACGGCCGCGGCGGTGACGGCCTTCGCCGCTTGGTCGGTGCCGGTCATGACGGACCTCCAGTCGTGGCGGACATTCGCCGGAAGGGGCCGGACGAACAGACTGAAAAACGCTATGAAGGCGCGGCGGGGAGCGACATCCGCGAAGCGCGATCGGCAGCCGAATCCCGCGACTGATTCTCAGACGGCTCGGGCCTACCGGGCTCGGGTCATCCACCTGCTATGTGACACTCCTCTCACCAAGCCGATGACCTGGCAGTATGCGCAAAAGCCGGTGGCTCGCTCCTTGTTGTGCGGACATGGAGCGGATAACAATGACGCATGGTCCGCTCACTACTGGCGAGCCACGTGCTGTGCCGCGAATCGGGCTTCGAGGACTTCCGCGAGCGCCTCAACGATCTGTTCTATCCGGCGGACGTCACCCCGCTGTCGGGCACCGACGGCCCCGGCGGGGAACTCCGTGGCACGCGCACCGAGCACGTCACCGTCGGCCTGATGACCTTCGGCCAGCGCACACGCGTCGATCCCGGGCGGACACCGTCGCACTACCACATCAATGTCGTCCTGCGCGGCTCCCTCGAGGCAGCCACCGGGCGGCAGGAGATGACGGCGACCGCCGGCGACGCCATGGTCTTCACACCGACACAGCAGCACCGGCTGCTGAGCTGCGACAACGGCGAGCAGCATCTGGGGATCAAGATCGACCGGGGGCTTGTCGAGACCGAACTGCAGGCCCTCCTGGGCCGTCCGCTGCAGGCTCCGCTGGAATTCGCGTTCGACTTCGACCTGACGTCCGCGCCCGGCCGCAGTTGGCGCAACACTCTCGACCTGCTGGTGGCCGAGTCCGACAGCACTGGCGGACTCATCCGTGAGCGGCCGATCCAGCAGCACTTCGAGCGCCTCCTCGTGAGCGGCCTGTTGCTGGCCCAGCCGCACACCTACACCGAAGCGCTGCTGCGTCCGCAGCCGCCGGCCTACCCGCGGACGGTACGCAAGGCCGTCGAGCTGATCGACGCCCGCCCCGAGACCCCCTTCACCGTCGGGGACCTGGCCCGGGCGGCGGGCGTCAGTGCCCGCCGCCTCCAGGAGGGGTTCAGGGAGTACCTCGGTGTGACCCCGATGACGTACCTGCGCAACGTCCGTCTGGACCGTGTCCATGCCGAACTGCTGACGGGCGCCACGGGAGTCACCGAAGCGGCCGGGCGGTGGGGCTTCACCCACCTGAGCCGGTTCTCCGCCGCCTACCGCCGACGCTTCGGCACCGCGCCCTCCGAGACACTGGCCAGGTCCGGCGGCCGGCACCGCGGTGAGCGGAACGAACTCGGGTACGACGGCGGGCCTGTACGGGGATAGCCGGTACAGCGGTGGTGTTCGGCGCGAATCGGTCCTTCGACCGCGCGAGGACACACGGGCATACAACCCGGCCCCGAGCCCCCTCGCCCCGTCCGGCGTTCCGTCATCAGGCCGAATACTGCGACTCCACGGGGTCGACGACGTCGACGAGATGGAGCGCCGCCCACAGGATCCCCTGCTGTTCCTTGACGCTCCGTCCCAGAATTTCCTCGGCACGTCGAATGCGGTATACGACGGTGTTCTTCACCACGCCGAGCCGCGCCGCGGTGGTCGCGGGGCTGCAGTTGCATTCGAGGTAGACGCGCACGGTCTTCTGGAGCACCGCCTCTCGCGGATGCCCCAGGGCCCCGAGCTCGTCCCGGACGAAGCTTCGCGCCCCCTCCGGGTCCGAGGTGAGCAGCGCCGCGAGTCGGACGTCGTCGAAGAAGACCGTGCGATCGTGTGAGCGGGCGGCCGAGTACAGCGTGACGCGGGCCGCCGCGGTCGCCTCTTCGTGGGTGGCTCGGAAGCCGTCGAGGCCGCGCGCCGGGCGCCCGACCGCGACCAGGGCGCCCGGCACCACGGGGAGCGAGCGCACCGCCGCGCTGCGCGGGTCGGCGAATGCGCCCCATGCCCACACCTCGCGTTCGTCCGACGGGATCACCAGGTGCCCGATCGCGCCGATCTGTGTCAGGAGCGTGGCGGCCACTCGATCGAGGCTGCTTGACGCCGCGTCGTCGTGTGCGTCGCGTCGCAGTATCAGGCCGACATGGGTCCGGTTCGCGAGCTCGTACCGCAGCGCCTTCGCGGGGTTCACATCCATGTGGTCGCCCCGCAGCAGAGCCCTGACCAGTTCCCCTCGCGAGCCGTCGGTGCTCGCGAGCCACGCCTGCTCCTCGGCCGCGTAGGCGGCACTGCATGCGAGCGAGAAGGTACTCACGAGGTCGACCAGAAACCGAGACAGGTCGAAGAGGCCTTCCGACTGCTGATCGGCCGGCACGAGGCGCCGGAACTCGCAGACGAGAGCGTCGCTGAAGCGGGCATGGGAGGCCCGCTGAAACGCGAGCACACGCTCGATCGGAATCCGTTGTCGGACCGCGCGGGCGATCTGCCGGGCCGTCTCCGGGGGGACGGTCGTGGGGACCGGTCGGCCGTGACACAGAGCTGCCAGGGCCTCCATGACGACCGCCTCGGCGGTGGGGCGCAGCTCCTCGGCGGCTTCCGTGCGACGGACTGCGAGGATGTCGGGGTCGACCGCGAGCCCCGCGAGTTCGTGACAGAACTCGACGGCCCACGCGGACGCCCCGATACCGATGTCGGCGACGGTCCGGTTCCAGGTCTGCGGAAGGCAGGCCGGCTCGAGGTCGTCGGGGAGGGCGGTGGGGCGCAGCTGACACACCCAGGATCTGGTGGCGGGCATCCGCGTCCCCTCTCGCATCGTCGCGAGCGCCCGATGGGGCCGGGCTTGATGGCATCACGATATACGGGTGCACCCGTTGAAGGGCAGCACGCTGGAGGGAGAGCCGGGGCGCTCCGGCCCTCCCTTCGATCCGGCCGTCGTTACCGCTTGGCCTCGGGGTACAGCTCGATCGCGGAGTGCAGGATGCGCTCCCAGGTCGTGTCGTTCACTTCGAGGATGTTCCCGTCCGGGTCCTTGATGTAGGTGTACTTCGCAGGGTCGCCCGGAGCCCACCCGGCCGGATCGCCGAAGCTCTCCCCGCCGTTCGCCACCGCACGCGCCAGCGTGGCCTCGACGTCGTCAACGGCGATGGCGAAGTGCATGAACGACGCTTCCGGCTGCGGCACCCCGATCGTGGGGTTGCGATCGGGGAGGAACTGGAACAGTTCGAGGCCGAAGCCGTCGGGCAGTTCGACGAATCCGATGCGGTAGTCGGTGTCCTTCAGACCGAAGATGATCTCCGTCATCTGCTTGCCGGTGTGGTAGGGGTTGAGGACTTCCTTGCCGCCGAAGGTCTCGACGTAGAACCTCGTGGAGCGCTCGAGGTCCGAGACGCGTACAGCCAGGTGCTGAACACTCGCCATTTCAACAACCCCTTCGTTGCTTCTTTCGTCGTGCCACTGCGCGTTCATCGAACAGGTGGCTCTCATGCTCGTTCGGCACGCGTTCATTTCGCTTGCCTCCGCGGGTCAATGCGCTGTGCCGGATTTGGCGGATCGGGGCAAGCGGCGCGCGGGGAGCCGGGCGTTGACTCGATCCACTCCTCGTCTCACGGCATTGAGGCCGGATGAGACGGAGCGGACGAAGGGAGCGACGATGTCGTCGCACGACACGACCGCCGTGTTCGGCGATCTTCGGATACCGGAGCCGGACCTCACCGCGGAGGAGGTCATCGCCCGTGCCGCGGCGATGCGCCCGACCCTCCGGGAGAACCGCGTGAAAGCGGCGGATGAGGGCACGTACTCCCCCGAGATCCACAAGGCGTTCGAGGATGCCGGCTTCTACCGCCTCGTGCAGCCGCGGAAGTACGGGGGGTACGAGTTCGGCCTGGAGACGTACTACCGGACGATGATCGAGATCTCGCGCGGGGACCCCGGTATCGGCTGGTGTCTGACCCTGGGGACCGGTCACACGATCCCCCTGGTCGCGCACTTCCCGGAGGAGGTCGTGCGGGATGCCTTCGGCGAGGACGGTGTCTTCATCGCGCCGCACTCCGCCAACCCCCGAGGCTCGCTGGTCCCCACGGAGGGCGGATACCGCCTCACCGGTGCATGGCCGTACTCGTCCGGTGTCCCGTACTCGACCCACGCGATGGTGAGCACGGTCATCCTGGCCGAGGGCACCGATCCCGTCCCGGTGGTGGCTCTCCTCCCCCGCGACGACTACTCCGTGCGGGACGACTGGGGGGCACACGCCACGATGGCCCTCGGCGCGAGCGGGTCCAACACGGTGGTCGCGGAAGACGTCTTCGTCCCCGCCGAGAACGTGTCCCCGCTGTTCGAATGGGGCTACTCGAACCTCCCCGAAGGCACGCACGGCACCCGCTCCACCGGTAACCCCCTGTATCTGGGTCAGATCCAGCCGCTGTATCCGGCCTCGCTCGCGGCGGTCCAGGTCGGTACGGCGTGGGCGGCACTCGACGCCTACGAAGAGACCATCCTGACCAAGAAGCGCCTGTACCCGCCGCTGGTCGAGCGGTACAAGCACGAGGAGGGCCAGCGGATCTGGGGCCAGGCGCGGGCGACAATCGACGCCGCGCAGGCGGTCCTTCTCACCGCGGCCCACGACTACGAGCGCCTCGGCGAGCGTTGGGCGAGCGGCGACATCCCCTCCTTCGAGGACTGGGTCGCCCTCGGCAACGTGTTGTACACGTCGTGCCGGCTGTCGCACGAGGCCACCGAACTGCTGTTCCGCTCGGTGGGCTCCTCGGTGGCGCGCAAGGGGCTGCCGCTTCAGGACTACTTCCTGGTGACGCAGATGTCGAAGGCGCAGATCGCGGAGCACGTGCCCGTCATCACGGTGACGACGGCGAGGGCGCACTTCGGGCTGGACCTGCACTCCGCTTAGGGCGCGCTCAGAGCCGGTGCCGGTGAGCCCTGTCCCACCAAGCCCGCGGGGCCTGTGGGACAGGGCTCATCTGCTGGAGACCGTGCGGCGCGACGGCCCAGCCGGGGGCGCCCCCTGTACTACCGGAAGCGCCTCATGCGTCGATCTCGATGCCGCCGAACGGTGCTCCGCCGTTCAGGACCCGCTCCTCCGGAGGAATGGGCGCGAGGCTGACGCGCACGTCGATGCAGGTCGGTCGGCCGGCCGCGAGGGCTGCCTCGATCGCCGGGGCGAGCTGGTCCAGTTCCGTGACGTCGACGCCGTCGGCGCCGAGAGCGCGTGCCACGCCGCTGTAGGAGCCGTTCTCCAGGCGGTTGTTGGTGACGCGGTCCTGTCCGAAGAAGAACTGCTGGGTGTGCAGGGTGGCGCCCCAGGCCTGGTTGTTGAGGACGATCACGACGACCGGGAGTCCCGCCCTGACGAGGGAGTCGAACTCGGCGAGGCTGTAGCCGACGGCGCCGTCGCCGGTGACGAGGATCGTCGCCTTGTCGGGGGCGGCGTACTGGGCTCCCAGCGCCACGCCGAAGTTGCTGCCCATGGAGCTGAGGTAGCCGTGGCCGAGGTAGTGGGCCAGCGGTGCGAGCGCGATCGTCTCGGAGAGCCACAGCTCGGTCAGGGCGCCGTCGACGACCACGGTGGCCTGGTCGGGGACGCTCTCGGCGATCGTGCGGACCGCGAGGTAGGGGTGGATCGCGCCCTCGTGCTCCTCGGTCTCGGCGGCGAGCGCGGACCGCCGGGTGGCCGAGATGTCCCGCAGTGTCGCCAGCCAATCGTCGCGCCCCGCGGGCGCGGGCCCGTCGCCCAGACGCTCGTTCAGCAGGCCGATCGTGGCGATCGGGTCTGCCTGGACGCCGAGTTCGACCGTTTGCAGACGGCCGAGTTCACGGCCGTCGGGGTCGATCTGGAAGATCCGTGCGCTCTTCGGGAGCAGGCGGCCCGTGCCGAACTGGGTGGCCAAGCCGAAGCGCAGCCCCAGCATCAGGACCAGGTCGGGTCGCTCGTCCTCGGGGACGGTGGCCAGGGTCTGCAGGAGACCGACGTGCTGCTCGGACCCGACAATGGCACCGAGTCCCTCCCAGTCGGAGAAGAGGGGCGTCCCGGTACGGGCGGCGAACTCGTGCAACTGGGCGCGCGCTTCGGCGGTGACGAAGGACTTGCCGACCAGTGCGATGGGCCGACGGGCGGCGCCCAGTGCCTCGATGATCCGGTCGACGCCGCCGGCCGGGGCGATGCCGGTGCCGTCGATCTCGACGCGGTAGTCCTCGACCTCGTCGCCCTCGATTTGCTGACGCAGGACGTCCCATGGGATGTCCAGGAGCACCGGGCCTTTGGGCTCCGACTGCGCGATGCGGACGGCCTGGGCGACCAGACGGGGAATCAGCTCGGTACGGGTCACGCGGTGCGCGAACTTGGTCACCGGAGTGGCCATGGCCACCTGGTCGAACCCGGCCTGCTGGTCGTTGACCTGGTCCGTCTCCAGCGGGCCGGAGCCCGCGATGTAGAGGACGGGGGTCCGGTCCAGATGGGCGTTGGCGATCGAGGTCAGGACGTTGGTGAAGCCACCGCCCGCTGTCACGACGGCAACCCCCAGGCCCCCGGTGACCCGTGCGTAGCCCTCGGCGGCGTGGCCGGCGTTCACCTCATGGCGCACGTCGACGATCCGCAGCTTGGCGTCCAGGGCCTCCTGGAGGATGCCGTCGATGTGTGCTCCGGGCAGGCCGAAGGCCACGTTGACGCCGGCTCGCTGCAGGGTTCGCACGACGAGCCCACTACCGGTTGTGGTTGCCATTCGATGATCCGCCCTTCTGGACGTGCTCAGGATTTTCGACACGATGCGCTGGGGACCGGGCCGCGTCCCGGGCCGCCCGTTCCGCAGTCTCGGGTGAGGTCTGGGGAGCGACAATGCCTGTGTTCGTTGGATGGTCAACGCCTTGTCCGACCTGCGCGGTTCGCGACCGCGCCGACCGGACCGTGCGCGGATGAGCGGATGCGGTATCAGGCTTACGGCGTCCTCGGCTCGGCCTTGATCACACGCCCGGCGGCGACCTCGGGGTCGTAGGCGTAGATCCAGCCGTTCGCCCTGAGGGGGTCGGCCTGCGCGTACGCCAGGTCGCGCGCCTGCTGCTCAGGGCCGTCCGGAAGGTGGTTGATGTGGGACCTTCCGTGCGACACCTCCTGCAGGCGTGTCGTGCGGGGGCGACGAAGCTCTTCGTAGCGTCCCAGCGCCGCGACCGGATTCTCCGGATCCTCCGCGAGACACAGGGCCAGGACGGCGCCGTCCTCGATCGCCTGGGCGGCGCCCTGGGCGAAGAACGGGAACATCGGGTGGGCCGCGTCGCCCAGCAGGGTCGCGTTTGCGCGGTTCCAGTTGTCGAGGGGCTCGCGGTCGAGCAATGCCCAGCGTCCCGGCGTGTCGGCCGCCGTGATCAGGTCCACCAGACGCGGGTCCCAGCCGGCGAACTCGTCGAGCAGTTCTTCGAGTGTCGCGGTGGCCGTCCATGACTCGACACTGTTGGCTCCGGCAGGTGCGAAGGCGACGAGGTTGACGTACTCCTCGCCGGAGACCGGGTAGTGCACGAGGTGGTGGTCGGGGCCGATCCAGAGGGTCTGGGCGCGCCGCCTGGCGAAGTCGGGTGCCTTCTGAGCAGGTACGAGGGCCCGGAAGGCGCAGATGCCCGACTCCCTGGCCTCGGTCGGTCCGACGATGGCGCCGCGCACGCGTGAGTGGACTCCGTCCGCGCCGATGAGGATGTCCGGGCGAACCGTCTCACCGTCCTCGAACCGGAGAACCGCCTGGTCGCCTTCGAACTCGACCGCGACGCAGCGCTTGCCGAGGTGGATCGAGTGCTCGGGGACGGCCGACCTCAAGGCGTCCAGCAGGTCGGCGCGGTGGGCGGCATAGGTGTGCTCGCCGTACAGGCGTACGCACCCCTCCTGAAGGTTTTCCGCGGACAGGACCTGGCCGTTCTCCCAGCGCCGGAACTCCCAGCCGGTCTCCATCCGCACCGCGCGCTTGATGAACCGGTCCAGCACGCCCAGACGTCGCAGCAGGCGGGCGGCGTTGGGCGCGATCACGAGGCCGGCACCGACTTCGGTCAGGGCTGCCGCCTGTTCGTAGACGTCACTGTCGAAGCCCTTCTCGCGAAGGAAAGCCGCGGCGGCGAGGCCCCCGATGCCGCCGCCCAGGATCGCGATCTTCGGGCCGGCTTCCGTACTCGTCATTCTCTTTCCCTCCCATGGGCCTTGAGCCGAGGTAGGTGACTGGCTCTGCGCAAGACTTCGGCACATCGCGCATTGTTAGAACAGAGTGGTTCATCCAACGAACATGCGAGGTAGGGTGGCCGAAGCCACTGACGATGGAGGAGAGGCCATGCCCCGCGCGCAAGAGCCAGGACGATCGGTCAGCTCTCGCCTCTGGGATCTGCTGTACTCCTTCGACACCGACCACACCGAGCTGAGCCTGGCCGACCTGGTCCGGCGTACCGGCATGCCGCACGCCACCGCCAGACGCCTCACGCTCGACCTTCTGGAGGCCGGCGCGCTGGAGCGCACCAGCGGCAACAGGTTCGCGATCGGTCTGCCGCTGTGGCGCCTCGGGACTCTCGCGCCGCGCGCCGAGACGCTGCGCAGCGCCGCGCAGCCGTTCGTGGAGGACCTGTACACCGCCCTTCGCCAGCATGTGCAGCTGGCCGTCCTCCAGGGCGACCAGGCCGTGATCATCGAGCGGCTGTCGGCGGTCAACGCCGTCGGTCTGACCTCGCAGGTCGGCGGCCTTCTGCCCTTGCACTGCTCAGGCGTCGGCAAAGTGCTGCTGAGCCACAGCAGCCCGGCCTTCATCGATGAGGTGCTGGCGGGAAGGCTGCAGCGTTTCACCCCCAGGACGATCGTGGACCCCGCCGAACTCCGTCGCGAACTGGCATCCTGCCGCGCGACCGGAACGGTGGTCGTCAAGGAAGAGCTGAGCGAAGGGGCCGAGTCGGTCGCGACGCGCATCGTCGACGGCAGCGGCAACGTCGTCGCGGCCATGTCCGTGGTGGTGGCCGCCGGATCGATCAAACTGCAGGCGGCCGTTCCCACACTGGTCGCGAGCGGACTGGGACTGTCCAGGAGCCTGGGCTGGAGGCCGGGCATTCCCGTTCGCGCCGCATGACCCCTCGCAGCGCGAGGGAACCGGCGCGTCATACCGGCGGCTGCCGCCGGGAGAGCTGCATGTGGCCCAGGCGCCACCCCTCGTCGGTCGAGAACCACACCCGGGTGGCCACGGCCTGCACCAGGAACGGCGGCAGGTCGGGCAGGCGCCGGATGCGCATCTTCTGGTAGCACGTGACGATCGCCCGCCCCCCTCGCTCCCGACACGTCACTTCGCTGGTCTCCGCCTCGAGGGTGGGTCCCATGGACGCGTTGTAGCTGAGGAAGCGCTCGCGGTCATGGACGTTCCCGACCGGCGCGTGCACGATCACGCAGTCCGGAAGCATGAGCCGGCGCTGCTCCTCGTCGCCGGCCGTGATCGCGACGAGCCATGCCGCCTCCGCCTGATCGACCGTGTCCGGCATGCGGATGCCGTTCACACTGGCCGGACCTGGGTGCGCGGTGGTCATTGTTCGACTCCTGTCCGAGTGCGTCTGCTGGTCGTGGTGCCTGGTACGCCGTGGCCCGCCGCGACTGCTCCCGAGGGAGATCGCGGCGGGCGCTGTGGTTGTTCTGTTGTCCTGGTCGGCCGGCTGCCTGTGTTCCGGCGCCGGCCCGTTCCTCAGAAGGTCAGCCGTCGAGGGTGTGCGGGTCGTCCTCGAGATGAGCCTGGACCGCGCCACCGCGCGCGCCGACGAGAGTGAGTGCCGCCGCCACGAGGGCGGCCACGCCACCGAGAACGTACGCGAGGGAGTAACTGCTGCTGAGGGCGTCGAAAGCGACGTGCTTGAGGGGGTTGAAGGGCACGACGTGGCCATCCGGCGTGGTGATGCTGGACGGCACCGAGTTGGCTCCGAGCGGGCCCGACTGCACGGCGTGCACCGCCGCCTCCAGCTGCGGTCTCTGCGCGGCGGGAGCATGGGCCGCCGAAGCCTGGAAGGCCTCGTAGGCGTTCCTCAGTTGAGGATCGCCGGACAGCTTGCGGGCGATCTCGTCGGCGGCCCGGCTCAGCGCGATGGCGCCGGCGATCGCGGGGCCGAGAGCGAACCCGAGATCCCGGAACGTGCTGGTGACCCCGCTCGCCATACCGGCGAGGTGGTTGGGAAGTGTGTTGACCGCGACCGCGCTGATGGAAGCGAAGGCGAGTGCCGAGCCGACGCCGGCGAGAATCAGCGGCCCGAAGATGGCGCTCAGCGCCCGGTTGCTCGTCGAAATGCCGGCGAACCACAGCCCGCTGGCGCCGATGAGGGTCAGGGCCCCGCAGAGAACCCACCGGGGGTTGAAGCGCTCGAGCAGCTTGGAGGTGAGGGGCAGCAGGACGAAGCCGATGCCTCCGAAGAAGAGGTAGGCGACGGAGCTCTGCAGGGGGCTGAATCCCTGGATGATGGTGAGGCGGATGCTGGTGCCGTACATGATCACGAGGAACGCGAACATACCGATCAGCGTGACCACCGAGTTCACGGCGAACGCCCGGTTCTTGAACACGCTCAGGAGAAGGAGCGGCTCGGCCGCACGGCTCTCGGCAAGGACGAACAGTACGAGGAGGACGGCCGCGACGATGAACGCGACGACGATCTGCGGGCTGCCCCAGCCGCTCTCGGAGCCCTGGATCACGGCGTACATCAGAGCGAACAGACCGAGCGTGGCGGTGATCTGACCCGGCCAGTCGATGGACCGGCCCTCGGGCGCGGAGGAGTTCTGGGCGAGGGCCAGCGACAGGACCACACTCGTCACGGCGATGACGAGGACGCCGACGAAGGCCCAGCGCCAGTTCGCGTTCCCGGCCCAGCCGAGATCGATCTTGGCGGCGATGCCGGCCAGCAGCGGGCCGAGGAAGCCGCCGACCGAGAGCGCGGTGGCCCAGACCGCGACGCCGCGCGCGCGGGCGGCGGTGGTGTGCGTGCCGGCCGCCACCATGGCGAGGCTCGTCGGGAAGATGGCCGCGGCCCCGATGCCGCTGAGGACCTGGGCAAGGATCAGCAACGTCACCCGGGTGTCGGGAGAGGATCCCGCGCCCGGTGTCAGGATCGCGAGAGTCGCGCCCACGGCGATGAGCGCGGCGCCCCCGACGAGCAGGCGCTTGCGGCCGAACAGGTCACCGAACACGCCGAAGCCCAGTCCCATGGCGGCGACCGGAAGCATGAAGGCTTCGGTGACCCACGTCAGTTGGGCCGAGGACGGTGCGAGATCCTGCTGGACCAGCCCGTTGATGAGCGAGGGGACGGAGAGGGCTATCTGCGCGAGGCACACGGCGAGCACCACCGCCGCCAGAGTGCCTGCTCTCAGGGTGTATCTGCCACCCTCTTCCTGTGCCGCACTGGGTGTGTCGGTCTGAACCATGGATGACTCCTCGCGCGCAGGGCGCAACTGTCGGAACCGGCGTCCGCTGCCGGATCTCGCTGTGGGTGTTCTTGTCGCGGTCATCCCGGCAACACGCTGCCGAACCGCCCTGAGGCCTTGCGGAGCGCCTCCGCGTGGCTCATCGACCAAAACTGAATTCGAACGGCTCTGATTCAGGACGCTCGTCCCGGTGGCCAACCAGCCGAGCAGCGACAAGGTAGGAACGACCCCCGTCGCACTCAATGGACATGTTCATTGGACGAACAGGCCGACCTTGGCCGCAGCCTCGACGCGCACAATCCCCAGGACGCTGTGTGTCGCTCCGCTTCCGTTCGAGCGCCGGCCAAGGAGAAATGAGCCATGACTGGAAGACTGGCGGGCAAGACCGCCGTCGTGACCGGGGGCAGTGCCGGAATCGGGCAGGAGATCGCTCGCAGACTCGCGTCGGAGGGCGCGGACATCGCGGTCGCGGACGTCGATCCGGCCGACGAGACGCGGGAACTCGTTGCGGCAACCGGTCAGCGGTTCCTCAGTGACGAGGTCGACATCTCCGACGAGGACGCGATCAACGAGTTTGCCGCTCGGGTGAGAAGTGAGCTCGGCGCCACCGACATCCTGGTGAACAACGCCGCCGTCGTCCTGCTGGCCGACATCGACCACGTCACCTACGACGACTGGCGCCGCACCTTCGCCGTCAACGTGGACGGCCCCTTCCTGACCTCCAGGGCGTTCCTGGCGGACCTGAAGAAGTCCGGGTCGGGACGAATCATCAACATCACGTCCTCGAGCTACTGGACTCCCCCGCCGCCCTTCGTCTCCTATGTCTCCGCCAAGGGCGCGCTGAACGGCCTCACCTCGGTGCTGGCCGCCAACCTCGCCGCTCATGACATCACCGTCAACGGCGTCGCGGCGAGTCTGGTGCGGACGGCCGCGGCCGCGGAGAAGACGAGCGAGCTCTTCTTCGAGCAGACCGTCCAGATCCAGAACATCAAACGTGTACAGATACCGGCCGATGTCTCGGGAGTCGTGGCCTTCCTCGCCTGCGACGACGCCGCGTTCGTCACCGGGCAGATCATCGTCGCGGACGGCGGCAGCACGCGCCGCTGAGACATCTCCTGCCCCGGTACCGGACGCGAAGCACCGGTGACCACCGGCGACGGGGGCTCCGGCCGCGAGCACCACGGGGCCGCAGGTAGTTGGCCCGTCCAACGAGAGCGCCGGTAAGGTCGGCCGTGTGACAGCGGAGGAAACGACGTCGGGAAAGCCGGAAGCACCGTCGGGCCGACAGCAGCGCCGCAGGGCCCCCAAGAATCCCGACCGCCAGCGGGACCCGGTGGGCACCCGGCGGGCCATCCTGTCCGCCGCCGCGACGGAGTTCGGCACCCATGGTTTCGACGGGGCCCGGGTCGTACGGATCGCCGAGGCGGCCGGCGTCAGCCATCAGCTGATCACCTACTACTTCGGGGGCAAACGCGGGCTGTACGAGGCACTGAGCGAGCAGTGGCTCGAGGAGTCCATGCGGGTCAGCCAGACCCACACCTTCGCGGAGGCCGTGCGGCGCTACGTCCACTGGGCACACGAGGACCCGGGGTGGGTGCACATGGTCACCCGCGAAGACCCCGGCACACGCCCGCCCGCCGAGGACGAGCGAGCCGCCGAGTTGTTCAAGCACGTCGAGGAACTCCGCGAACGGCAGGCGCGCGGTGAGTTCCGCAGTGACCTCGACGTGGGGGCCGTGGCCCTCGTCTTCTTCGCCGCCTCGATCGCTCCGGTGGCCATCCCGTGGATCGCTCGTGAACTCGTCCAGCAGGACCCTGCCTCACCGGAGTTCATCGACCACTACGCGAACCAGGTGGGTCAGATCATCTCCGCACTCGCCGAAGCGCCACAGGACGAAGGCCCGCCGGTGAACGGCGAGCCCCAGGACTGACGGCCACCGTCTTCACGGGGCCGGGATGCTCAGCCCGGCGGCAGCCGCCGGGCCAGTTGCAAATGCGCCAGCTGCCACCCGCCCTCCGGGGACCGCACCCAGACGCGTGTGACGGCGGCCTGTACGACGAACGGGGGCAGGTCGGGGACGTAGGCGACCCGCATCTCCTGCAGGCAGCTGACCACGGCCGTGGTGCCGAACCTCTGCACGGTCACGTCGAAGGTGTCCACCTGGCTGGTGCGGCCCATGCGCCTGGCGTACGCCAGCCAGTCGTCCGCGCCGTGGATGTGGCCGACGGCCGAGTGCACGATCACGCAGTCGGGACGCAGCAGGGCACGGATCGCCGGCTCCGGGTCCGGGAGCGTCTGCGCGGCGAGCCAGGCGGCCTCGGCGTCCTCAACAGTGGCCGGGACAGAGCGCGCGGTCTCCACTGTCGCGTGTGTCGGTGAGTCGATCACAGTTCGAGCTCCAGGATCGGGGATCTCGACCGGGACGAGCAGGGGGTGAACAGGCCCTCCGCGCGCTCCTCGTCGGTCAGGATGTCGTCTCGGTGATCGGGCTCACCGGCCCGCACCCGTACGATGCACTCGCCGCAGATGCCCTGCCCGCAGGAGTAGGGCGCCTCGACCCCGTTCGCCAGCAGGACGTCCAGGACGCTCTGGTCCTCGGGGACGGCATACTCCGCTCCCGTCGAGGACAGGCGCACGGTGAACCCGCCCACCTCTGTCCCGTCGGGTTCGGTGGCGGGTGGGGGCGCGGCGCTGAAACGCTCCTTGTGCAGGGCGGACGCGGGCCATCCCAGCTCGGCTGCCCGCCCCAGCGCGTAGTCCATGAACCCGCCGGGACCGCAGACGTAGACCGCGGTGTCGGGGGCGGGTGCCCCCACGTCGCGCCGCAGATCCAGGAGTTGCTCGGGTGCCTGGTCATCGAAGTGGAGGGTGACCCGCGGATGGTCCTCCAACTCGGCGAGGAAGGCGGCCTCGCTCCGGCTGCGGGCACAGTAGTGCAGGTGGTAGTCGCCCCCGGTGGTGTCGAGCATCTGGGCCATCGACAGCAGCGGGGTGATGCCGATGCCGCCCGCGAGGAGCAGGTGCCGGCGTGCGGACGTCAGACCGAAGCGGTTGCGCGGTGCGGCGATGCGCAGCGTGTCGCCCTCGGTGAGGGCGTGCATGGCGCGTGATCCGCCGCGCGAGGCGGCCTCGTCGAGGACCGCGATCCGGTACTGCTTGTGGAGGCCGGGAGGCCCGCACAGGGAGTACTGCCTGACCAGTGCCGCTTCACCGACCTCTACGTCGATGTGGGCGCCGGGTTCGTACTCCCACAGGTCGGCGCCGTCGGCGCGGGCGAGGTCGAAGACCGCGATTCTGGGCGTGGCGTCGTAGCGGGCGACGACGACCACGTCCGTCCAGGAGGTGGTGCTCACGCTTCGGTCACGCCCCCGCTGCCGTGGGCGCGGCCACCCGGTCGGTCTCCGCGGGTGCCTGGGGCCGGGTGACGAGGCCGGCCTCCACGTGGCGGACCGGCTCGCCGGGGGTGGCGACGCCGAGCGGGGTGCGTCCGGCCTCGACGTCGTCGATCATCGTGCGCAGCAGGCGCCGGAGCATGACGACGCCCTTGTCGGACGGAGCCAGGGTCTCCTCGGAGTGCTGGGTGATGGGGCCCTGCGACCACTGGGCCTCGTAGTCGCCGGGGAAGCGCTGCTTCTCCTCCTCGCTCAGCAGCCAGCCGTCCTTGCCGTTCTGCTTGATGCCGAACATGAAGGACGTGGCCCGCTCGGGATCGGCGGAGCGGACGGAGAAGACCAGCCGGTGGTGGGTGTCGTCGGCCGGGACCACCCAGATCAGCATGTCGCAGCGCACGTCGGGGGTCGAGCGGATGAAGTCGGGCAGGGCGATGATGTTGGGCAGCATGCACTCCACGGACCACTCCAGGTCCACGCTCGCGCCGTCGGCGCCCAGGTCGTCCTGGTAGCGCCAGATGTACTTCACGCCGTTGCCGGTGCGGAGGTAGGTGGTGCGCTCGGCGGCCGTGGAGGGGTCGTAGTAGTGCTCGGGGAAGCCGGTCGTGCCGGTGCCCTGGAACTGGAACCCGCTGTGGTTGGAGTGCAGCCACGCCGCGTGCACGGGGTCGACGGCGTTCTCGAACAGCTGGAGCCAGTTGTAGTCCTGCTCCAGACCGATCACCTCGGCGCCGGGCACCATCCAGCTGGTGTGGTAGCTCTCGCCCTCGCCCAGGGGTTCAAGGCTGTCATAGCGCGGCAGCGGGGGCTTGAGCTCGGGCGGGCCCATGTAGACGAAGACCAGGCCGTAGGCCTCCTCCACCGGGTACCAGGGCTGGCGGGCGAGGTCGCGGCGGCGGCCGCCGTCGAGTTCGCAGGCCTGTTCCAGGCAGTGGCCCTGCACGTCGAACTTCCAGCCGTGGTAGCAGCAGCGGATGCCGTCCTCCTCGATGCGGCCGTAGAAAAGGCTGCTGCCGCGGTGTGCGCACCGCTCGAAGACGACACCGGGGCGGCCCTGGCCGTCCCTGAAGACGATCAGGTTCTCACCCAGCATGCGGACACGGTGGGGAACGTCGCTGGTCAGGGCGGTGGAGCTGGCGATCGGCTGCCAGTGACGGCGCAGCGCCTCGCCCATCGGCGTGCCGGGGCCGACCTCGGTCAGACGGGCGTCGTGCGAGGAGGGCTTGCGCCCGTAGCCGGTTCCCGTGTCGGGCACGGTCGTGTCGGTCATGTGGATCCATCTCCTCGGCGTTGAGGCAGCGGGGACGCTTGTATGAGGGCCGTTCGAAGGCTCGGACAACCCGCGGTCGAGGCCGTTTCGTACGGTCGCGAGGCGTCGTCCCAGGTGCGTGCGGCGGCTCTTGCGGCACGCTCGGACGGGCGCGGCGAGCGGTTGGCGCCCACAGGGCGTTCATGCCGTTGTACGGGTCTGATGAAAAACTGTCAATGGCTCTGACCTCGTTTGATGAATTACTTGCAGACCTCTGTCGGATCGCCGGACGCCTTGTTACGGTGGTGCGGCACCGAGGTGACGAGCCGCTCGCGGACCGAGCCAGCACCTCGGGCCCACACCTGAGAACGTGCCGAGCCGGCGACCGCCTCCCCCGCGATTTTCCGCAGCTCCTTAAGCGTGCGTTCGTCCAGAGCCGAAGGAGAGCGAGATGTCCCGACCCCCCACCGGAGCCTCCGCATGAGCGCCGGGCGCGGCACCGAATACGACTACGTCGTCGTCGGCGCGGGGACGGCCGGGTGCGTCCTCGCCGCGCGCCTGTCCGCGGACCCCGGGACACGGGTACTGCTGATCGAGGCCGGCCCGTCCGCGGATCGCGGCCTGCTGGTGCGGCTGCCCCTCGGGGTCGGACTGCTGTCGAAACGCAAGGACATCAGCTGGGGTTACGAGTCGGAGCCCGAGCCGGGCCTGAACGGCCGGCGGATCCCCGTCCCGCGCGGCCGGCTGGTCGGCGGCACCGGATCGATCAACGGCTCGACCCATGTCCGCGCACACCGCCTCGACTACGACGACTGGGTCAAGTCCGGTGCGACCGGCTGGGGCTGGGACGACCTGCTGCCGTACTTCCGCCGCTCGGAGAGCAGCTGGCGCGGGGAGACCGAGCACCACGGCGGGTACGGGCCCGTCACCGTGTCGACCACTGTCCGGCGAGGTCCTTTCGGCCGGCGTCTGGACAGCGCCGCCCGATCGCTCGGCATCGAGTTCCCCGACGACACCCAGAGCGGGGATCCCACCGGAGCCGGGCAGAACGAGACCGCCATCCGCCGCGGCCGCCGCCACAGCACCGCCGCCGCCTACCTGCGCCCCGTCCTGCGGCAGCGGCCGAACCTCACCCTGCTCACCGGCGTGCTGGTGGACAAGGTCGTACTGGAGCGAGGGCGTGCGAGCGGTGTCCGCGTCGTCAAGGGCGGACGCAGTCGGGTGATCCGCGCCGCCCGTGAGGTGGTGCTGTGCGCCGGCACCTACAACTCACCGCAACTGCTGATGCGTTCGGGCATCGGTCCGGCGGACCAGCTGCGCGGGCTGGGTGTCGATACGGCGCTGGACCTTCCCGGGGTCGGCGCCAACCTGCAGGACCACCCGGCAGCGCCCGTGCTGTTCGACGTCAAGGACCCGGTGACCTTCCACGAGCACCTGCGTGCCGACCGGGCGGTCCTGGGCGCGGTCCGCTGGCTGCTGGCCGGGAGCGGCCCGCTGGCCGGAATGCCCGAGTTCCTGTCCGCCTACGTCCGAACCCGTCCCGACCTCGACCGTCCCGACGGGTTCCTCGGCATCCTGGGCGGTGGCTTCGACGCCCGGCCCTGGTTCCCCGGCATACGGCCGCTGAAGAACCGTCACTGCGTGGCCCTCAACGCCGTCGCGACCCCCCGCAGCCGCGGCGAGGTACGGCTGGGCTCAGCAGACCCGGCCGCCCCGCCGCGGATCACGTTCAACCTGCTCACCGAGCCGGAGGACGTCGCCGCGCTGCGGGAGACCGTGCGCACCACGCTGGCCGTCCTGCGCAGCCCCGAGGTCGCCCCGATGATCCGGGCGGAGCTCGCGCCGGGCCCCGACGTGCGCACCGACCAGGACTTCGAGCGCTACTTCCGGGAGACCGGCTACTCCGCCAACCACGCCTGCGGCACGTGCGCCATCGGCACCTCCGAGGCGGCCGTCGTCGACCCCGAGCTGCGGGTGCGCGGCGTCGACGGACTGCGCGTCGTCGACGCGTCGGTGCTGCCGAGCGTGCCCGGCGCGAACATCAACGCCACCGTCATCGCCGTCGCCGAGAAGGCGTCGGACCTGATCCGGGGAATCCCGGCGGCCTCCGGTGCCGCGCTTCAGGAGAGGAGCGCGGAATGAGGGAAGCCCTGTCGTACACCGTCGCTCACGGGGCGGCCGAGGCCGCGCTGGAGGCGGCCCGGGCCGAGGGCGCGCGCGTCTGCGTGGCGGTCGTCAACCGCAGCGGCGTCATCAAGGTGCTGCTCAGCGACGACGCAGTGGGGCGCATCGGGATCGAGACCGCGCGCCGCAAGGCCTACACCGCCGCCGTCACCGGCCTGCCGACCTCGAAGTTCGCCGCTCTCGCCGCGTCCCCCGCGATGGCGCACGCGCCCGTGCACCTGGTCGACGCCGAGCTCCTGCCGGTGCCGGGCGGTGTGCCCATCACCGTGGACGACGGCGAGGTCATCGGCGCCGTCGGCGTCGGCGGTGCCGACGCCGAGACCGACGAACGACTCGCCTGCCGCGCCCTGGAGGGCCTGGGGAACCTGCTCGGCCAAGCGGCCGTGCTCCCCGCTGCACCCACAACTCCCGGGATGTCCCCGGCACGTGAAGGAGAACGACCGTGATCGATGACTTCCTCGTCGTCGAGGGCGTGGCCCACAACTACAATTTCCGGCCCGAGAACTGCGTCAACCCGCACAGCGGGGCGGCCATCGGCGAACACCTCTACGGCCTGCACAAGCGGGTCAGCGGCCCCGCGTACACCCTGGAGCGCTCCACCTACATGCAGGGTGCGGGCGCGGACATCATCGGCCGGGCCCTGCTCGCGGAGAGCCAGACCGATGTGATCGCGTACCACGAGACGCCTATCTACGGCCACTTCCGGGACGGGGGCTCGGCGCTGGGCGTCGGGCTGGAGATGCGCGAGAAGTGGCCCGAGCGCGTGCTGATCTACGGCGCGGTGTCCCCGCTGCGCCCCGGCGCCCTGGACCGGGTGGACGAGCTGGTGGAGAAGCACCGGGTCAACGCGCTCAAGCTCTATCCGATCGATGTCGTCGAGGGCCGGGTGACCGCGCTGGACATGGGTGACCCGGAGATCTGTTTCCCGCTGTTCGAGCGGGCCCGGCAGCACGGCCTGAAGGTCGTGGCCATCCACAAGGCGCTCCCGGTGGGGCCGGGGCCGACCTCCGCCCTCGGGATGGGCGACGTCGAGGCAGCCGCGCTGGCCTTCCCCGACCTCACCTTCGAGGTCGTCCACGGCGGCATGGCCTTCGTCGAGGAGACGGCCCTCCAGCTGGAGTCCTTCCGCAACGTATGGGTCAACCTGGAGGCCACGTCCTTCATGGCGGTCTACGCACCCCGCCGCTTCGCCCAGGCGTTGGGCGCCTTCCTGCAGGCCGGTGCCGCCGAACGGATCATCTGGGCGACCGGCTGCGACGCGGTCCACCCCCGGCCGGCGATCGAGGCGTTCTGGAACTTCGAGATGCCCCGTGACCTGATCGAGGAGTACGGGCTGCCCGACCTCACCAACGAGATCAAGGCCGACATCCTCGGCCGCAACTTCCTGCGAATGCACGGCATCGACGAGAACAACCTCCGCGAGCGCATCCGCGGCGACGAGTTCGACACCACCGAACTCAAAGAGCCCTGGGGCGGACGGGTCGCCCCGGCCGACGACGCCCTGGCCGGTGCCCGATGACAGTCACGGAAACCCAGGTCCGCGCGGCACTCAACGAGATACTCGATCCGTGCAGCATCACCGCGGGAGTCCCCGCCGGCCTCGACGACATGGGACTCGTCGGTGATATTCACGTGCAGGACGACGGCACCGGCGGTCAGCGCGTCGCGGTCACCGTCGGCGTGACCGAGCCGAGCTGTGTGCTCATCGGCTCCTTCGCGGCCGAGGCCCAGGTCCGGCTCACGGCTCTGACCGGTGTGTCCGCGGTGGACGTGCGGCTTGCGGACGACTTCGACTGGACCCCGGAGAAGCTCGCACCGCACTACCGGCAACGGCTCGACGAACACCGCGAACACAAGCGCCGTACCCTCCCCCTCCTCGCCGTGACCAGGACAGGACGAGCCGGTGACCAGTGAGACCCCGCAGCAGTCGCTCGCCCTTGACCTGACGGCCGTGTCGGCGAACAACGCCGCGGTCATGGGCCGCTTCATGGAAGGGCTCAGCCGGGCACCGCTCCCGCCCGAGAGGGTCGACCCGACTCCCGTCCGGGTGGTGCGCGACATCGCATACGGCTCGGCACCGGGCGCGGACCTACGGATGGATCTGTATCTCCCGCCGTCCACGACGGCCCCCACTCCCCTGATCGTGTGGCTGGCGGGCGGCGGCTGGCGCCACCAACGCCGCGGCTACGGGCCCCGCTTGCCCCGGCTCTTCGCCGAACGCGGATACGCCATGGCGGACATCGA
Source organism: Streptomyces sp. NPDC020958 (assembly GCF_055562175.1). Taxonomy (NCBI): domain Bacteria; kingdom Bacillati; phylum Actinomycetota; class Actinomycetes; order Kitasatosporales; family Streptomycetaceae; genus Streptomyces; species Streptomyces sp. NPDC020958. Next base: position 26,425 of record NZ_JBVHFU010000007.1, read on the forward strand.
GTACCGCTCCTCCCAGGCCGCCCTCTGGCCCGCGCAACTGCACGACGTCCAGGCCGCGTTGCGCCACCTGCACGACCTCTCGGACACGCACGGCCTGGACCCGGCGTCGGTCGGCCTGTGGGGCAGTTCGTCCGGCGCCCACCTCGCGCTGCTCGCGGCCTTCGCCACCGACACCGACGGCTCCCCCGCGGCGTCCGGCGTAGGCGCGGTGGTGGCGGGCTATCCCCCGACCGACCTGCTCCGTCTCGATGAGGACGCGCTACCCGGCGGGATGCTGGGCGTGGACGCCTCCGATCCGGCCTGGGGTCTGCTGGGTGGCCCTCCCTCGGACAGGGCCGCCGCCGCGGTCGAGGCCAGCCCGGCCCGGCAGGTCCACGCGCGGGTGCCACCCGTGCTCCTGCTGCACGGCGACGCCGACCTCCTCATCGGCCCGGCACAGAGCCGCCGCCTCCACAACGCCCTGGCCGCCGCGGGCGCCGAGTCCCACCTGCTGCTGGTGCACGGCGCCGACCACGGCCTGCTCAACACCGGCGGCTGGGAACTGAACCCCATGACGGCCACCCTGCTCTCCTCCCGCACTGCGGACACCGAGCACTCCGTGCGGCTGACCCCCGCGCTGATCGAGCGCTTCTTCGACCGCCATCTGCGAACCGATCCCTGGAACGCCTGAGACACCAGCTGCGCTACTACGGCATCGGCAGCGCCCTGTCCCGGCTCGCGCCGACCGCCGCCGGAATCTCCGGGGGCCGTCACGTGTGGGAGTACCCGGAAAGTCCGGCGCAGCAGCGGAGACCTTCGTGAAGCGGTGCCCCTGCCGGGCCGATTCATCGCAGCCTTCCCGTTCCGGACCGGCCAGAGGGCGCGCGACAGGCCCGCCGGCCGGGTGACTTCGGAGGGTCTCACCTCGGCGGCGGATGACAGCGGTGACGGCGTCCACCGAGTTGACAGTGAACGCCGTCACTAACACGCCGCCAGCGGTGGCGTGTTCAGGCGGCCGGACCGCAGTTCAGGGCGGCGGGGTTGATCGTTCCGCGCTGCACTTTCGCGTCGTGGGGCTCGGCGAAACCGGCGTCGGTGATGTAGATCCGGTCTCCGCGTAGCGCGATGGAGGTGGGTGAGGCGAGGCCGTCCGAGGCGGTCAGGACGGTTTCCTTGGTCCCGTCGGGATGGACGACCGCGACCTGGTTGAGGCCGTTCTGTGCGGCGAACACCACGTCGGAGCGGTCGTTGAGGAAGGTGAAGTCGTCGACGCTGGTGAGGCCGCCGGTCACGGTGTGGATGCGGCCGGGGGCGCCGGCGGCGGTGACCGGGATCCGCAGCAGAGTGCCGTGCGCGCTGTTGGAGACCCAGACGGCGCCCCGGTGGAAGCGGAGCCCGTTCGCGCCGAACGGAACGGACGGGTCGGGCGCAAGGGCGGGATCGGTCAGCCAGGCGGTCGCCTTCCCGCCGGAGGCCGGGACGGCCCATACGGTGCCCTTGCTGCTGTCGGCCACGTACAGGGTGCGCCCGGCGGGGTCGAGGGCCAGGCCGTTGGCGAGTCCGTCGGTGGGCAGGGCGGCTATGCGGCGCGGGGTGCCACCCGGGGGCAGCTTCCACACACCGGCCCGGGAGTCGTCGTCAGAGGCGACGTTGTAGTAGGTGGTGCCGTCGCGGCCGCGCGTGATGCCGCTGAACGCGTCGCCCGGTTGCCCGGCCACGAGCACCGTGCTGTGCCCGGACGGGTCGATCCGCAACAGTGCCGGGCGCTCGCCCGCCGCGGTGTGCCCGCCCAGCGTGGAGACGGTCAGCGAGTTGTCCGGGCCGACAGTGATGTTCTCCGGGGATTCGCCGGCGGTGAAGTCCAGTGCGGCGAGCGTTCTCACGTCGGTGACGACCGGCTTGGAGGACGCCTGTTGTGTCGCCGCGGAGGCATACGGTGCCGAGGCGAGGACGGCCGCCGCGGCGATCACCGCCACACGCGTGGAGCGCTTCTTCAGGTGGGTTGCGGCGGAGGCCGTGGTGGAGTTTTCCATGGAGGTCATCGCACTTTTCTCGAAAGGGTGCAGCTGCGGCTGCGCGGAAAGTGGGACATGAAGGGGTGAAGCCGCGCCCGTCCGGGCGGGACGCATGAGGTCAGTCCTGGGCGGCGGGGAGAGGGAGAAGGGGGTGGTACGCGGGGACGGCGACGGCGGCGACCACGACGTGCATGACCATCAGGGCGACGACGGCACCCCAGCTGGTGCCGGGCCTGCTGTCGGAGACGCCGACCATGATGTCCGGGATCAGGCTGAGGATGACGACGACGACCACGAGGATGCGCAGCAGCCGGGAGGGGCGTGCCGAGCGGGCGCGGACGATCGCCCAGCCGACGGCGCCGGCCAGGACGCCGATGACGGTGAGGGGCGCGTAGGCGGAGAGCTGCAGGGGTTGGAAATCGTGGGAGGCACCCGCAGCGTGGGCTATCGCGGCGACGATGGCGTTGAGGGCGACGGCGACGACAGCGGTGCCGATCAGGCCGCCGGCGACGACGAGGCCGCCGGGGCGGGCCGGGCGGGTAGCGAGCTGTCCACTCATGATGTTTCTCCGGATCGGGTGAGGGCGGTGCAGGGCGTGGGTCGGTTCAGGCTGCGGCTGTGGTCAGCCGGCGATGACGACAGAGCGGCGGCTGGTGGTGGGGTTGGTGAGGGCGGTGAGCATCCAGGCGGCGACGTCGGCGCGGCTGATGGTGTCGGCCATGCGCAAGGTAGCCGACTCGGGCAGTTGCTCGGTGGTGCCGGTGGCGGGGCCGTTGGTGAGGCGGACTGCATGGACGAGCGTGTAGTCGAGATCGCTGGCGCGCAGCGAGTCCTCCGCGGCGGCCTTGTCCTTGACCATGGCGGCCATGGCGGTGCCGGCCATGAGCTTGGCGGGTGCACTCAGGCGCTCGCGCAGCACGGCGAAGGAGGACAGCTCCACGAACCGGCTGACACCGGTGGTGGCGGCACCGGAGATGACGGCCCGCGTGGCGTCGGTGATGACGGTTCCGCCGGTGGCGCCGAGCGTGCTGATCACCGCGCCGACGCCCGTCATGGCCTGCGTGACGTCACCGGGGTCGGTGGCCTGACCGGCGACGACGTCGAGGCCGGGCCGCGCATTCAGCTTGCCGGGTGAGCGGACGAGCGCCCGCACGGTGTGGCCCGCGGCCAGTGCCTGGTCGACGACGAGGCGTCCGGTAGCACCGGTGGCGCCGAGTACGAGCAGCTTCACAGAGGGACTCCTCAAGGTTGCGACGCTGCTCGGAACCCCGGGCAGTCACTTCAAGATTTAAGTCAAAAGTAGCGGCAATGACTTCAACCTTCAAGTGATCGCGGGGCGGGTTCACTTCAAGCATGAAGCGTCGGTACAGTGGAGGGCATGACGAACACCCCGGCCGACGAGGCGCCCCGCTGGCTTGACGAGGAGGAGCGTCGCGCCTGGCTCGGCCTGATCGGCATCATGCGACGCCTGGAACAGGCACTCGACACGCAACTGCGCGGCGAAGGGCTGACGCACTTCGAGTACGGGGTGATGGCGGCGCTGTCGGAGTCTCCGCAGCGTGAACTGCGCATGAGCGCGCTCGCCGCGTACGCCGAGGGCTCCCTCTCCCGTCTGTCCCAGGTCGTGGCACGCCTCGAACGCAAGGGCTACGTCCACCGCCGCCCCGATCCGGCCGACGGCCGCTACACCCTGGCCACCCTGACCGACGAGGGGTACGCCAAGATCGTCAGCGCTGCTCCGGGCCACGTGGCGGAAGTGCGCCGGCTGGTGTTCGACCCCTTGACCAAAGCGCAGGTCAGGCAGCTCGGCCACATCGGCCAGCGCATCCTGCACACCATCGCCCCCGACCACGGCGACGGCGTCCACCGCACAGACCCCTCACGCTGACCGGACGTTCATCCACAGACGGCGGCCGCCCAGGAAATCCTGCACGCCGACCCATGACCCCGGGTCATCGAGCAGTCGGGCATCCAGCGCGAAGGCACCCGCGAGACCTCGTGAACATCGCGCCCTGGACGGCACGTCCCAGGCATCCCAGGACGGGGCACGCTCCGCGGAACGCTCCGCCCGGACGGCCGGCCGTTCTCCGTCACGCGCATGCGCCCCGGGCGCGACGCGGCACTTCACACCAGATCCTGGTTCGCGGCGACCGGCGCAGCTGTCGCCGTGACCTGTTGTGTGAAACTCCGGGCGACGGCGTCGGCACCGCGCGCCAGCAGGCCTACGTCCACACCGACGGCGGTGAACGTGGTCCCGAGGTCGATGCACCGGCGCGCGAACGTGGGGTCGGTCGTCAGCACGCCGGCCGGTCTGCGAGCCGCACGTACCCGCCCGATCGCCTCCTCCACCGCCGAGATGACCGCCGGAGCGTTCAGGTCCCCGGGGTGGCCGAGGCTGGCGGCCAGGTCGCCGGGGCCGATGAAGATGCCGTCCACGCCGTCGACGGACGCGATCTGCTCGATCTCTCTCAGAGCGTGGTGCGACTCGACCTGGACGAGCACGCACAGTTCGCTGTGGGCGCGCGTGGCGTAGTCCTTGACCCGGCCGAACCGGGTGGCCCTGGTCAAGCCGGCCACGCCACGGACGCCCGCGGGGGCGTAACGGGTGGCGGCGACCGCGGCGCGCGCTTCCTCGGCCGACTCCACCTGGGGAATCAGCAACGACTGCGCGCCGACGTCCAGGAGCCGCTTGATCAGGACGGGATCGTTGACCGCAGGACGCACCACGGGTGAGCAGGGGTAGGGGGCGACCGCCTGGAGCTGTGCGAGCACGGTCGCGACATCGGCGTGCGAGTGTTCGGTGTCGAGAAGCAGCCAGTCGAAGCCGGCACCGGCGACGATCTCGGCCGGGTAGGCATCGGCCAGCGAGCACCACAGGCCGATCATCTGCTCGCCTCGGGCAAGCCCCGCTTTGAATACGTTCGGCGGCAGGGGCCACTGGCCCGGTGCGGGCCGCGACGTGCCGATCGGGTGGTGCACGGTCACCGGAACGACACCCCGATCGAGCCCAACGGGCCGAAGTCGGCGTGGATGACGGTGTTCGCTTCGACCGGGACGGGCCGGGTGAACGAGCCCGACAGCAACAGCTGACCGGCTTGGAGGTGCTCGCCGACCGCGGCGAGCTTGTTCCCGAGCCAGGCGATGCCTGCCGCCGGGTGTCCCATGACGGCGGCCGAGACGCCGGACTCCTCGATCACCCCGTTCTTCGCCAACGTCGCGGCCACCCAGCGCACATCGACGTCCATCGGGCGCACAACCCGGCCGCCGACGACCATCGCCGCGGCGGCGGCGTTGTCCGCGATGGTGTCGGTGATCGCGCGGGGCACCTCGGTGCGGTAGTCGATGACCTCCAGTGCGGGAACGACGTACTCCGTCGCCCGCAGGACGTCGTGGACGCGCAGGTTCGGCCCATGCAGGTCGGCGCCGAGCACGAACGCCAGCTCGACCTCCAGTCGGGGCTTCATGTAGCGGCTCGCGTCGAGACAGGCGCCGTCGTTGACGAGCATGTCGTCGGTGAGAAAGCCGTAGTCGGGCTCCGTCATCTGCGAGGCCATCTGCATGGCGCGGGACGTCAGTCCGATCTTGTGCCCGACGAGCCGTGCACCGGCCGCCACCCGCTCCGCCGCCCAGAGCTGCTGGATGGCGTAGGCGTCGGCGATCTCCAGATCGGGGTAAGTCCGGCTGAGCTGGGTGATCGGCTGACGCTCACCGTCTGCCCGCATGAGAGCAACTGCGGCCGCGCGACGTTCTGCTTCGGTGATCAACGGGGTTCCTCTCGGGGTACGGAGTGCAGTCGCACGGCGTACGGCGGCACAGCGCCGCCCCCGCCCGGCGACGGCGCAGTCGGGTCACACGTCGTCCGGCGTGGTGCCGCGCTTGCCCGACACGGGCGGGGTCGGCAGCCATGCCTCACCCGGCTCGACGACGAAAGTGAACTCGAGGCTGTACCAGGGCTCGGTCACGTCAGTGCCGGGCGCTGGCTCGTTCTCGTGGCGCACGTACGTGCCGACCAGGCTCTGTACGACGCCGAACTGCGCGTCGGTCTCCAGGATCGGGTCGTCGTGGCTGTAGAGCTGGGACGCGATCGTCTTGTAACCGGGCTTGTGGATCAGCGCATGGAGATGCGCCGGCCGGAAGGGATGGCGTTCCAGCGCGGTCAGGAGATCTCCCACCGGCCCGTCGATCGGTATCGGATAACCGGAAGGCTTGATACTGCGGAAGGCGAACACGCCTTCCTCATCGCTGAAGAACTTGCCGCGCAGGTTCCACTCGGCCTGCCCGGGATCCTGGTTCTCATAGAGACCTGCCGGTGACGCGTGCCAGACGTCGACTTCCGCGCCGGCGACCGGCGTTCCATCGGTGTCGACGATCCGGCCGGTGAAGAACAGCGGCGGCCCCTCGGTCGGCGAGCGGACGATCGACTCGCCGTTCTTCATCACCGGGCTGCCCTGGCGCCAGAACGGACCGAGCAGGTTCGCCGAGGTCGGCTCGTCCTCGCTGCCGTTGTTCATCAGGGCGACCAGCGTCGACAGGCCCAGCGAGCCCGCCATCAGCCTCACCTCGTTGTGGCTGGGCGTGGTGAGTTGGCCAAGCCTGGTCACGATGTTGATGGAGGTGTCGAACTCCTTCTCCGTCAGCCGCACTTCGCGAGCGAAATCGTGCAGGTGGCGCACCAGTGCCTGGACGATCTCCTTGACTCGCGGGTCGCCGGCCCGCTCCGTCTCGGCAAGTACCGCGGCAGTGAGCTGCTCTTCGTCCTGGATGATCACGTCGGCATCCCCTTGAGACGGTCGGCCGCTGACCCGTGGCCGACACTGCGACGCAAGTATCGGAAGGCCGTTCGGCCCGCACAACGACAGTGTTCATCCAGTGAACAATGAGGAGCCGCAGCCCGAATGAACTCCGGACACACGTTCGGACAGGCCAAAGGGATCGGTCTCTTCGAGGAGGTCGATGTCGCCGGCCGTCGCTCATTCCGCCCTTTCGCGCTTCACGCTGTCTGCCCGCTCCGCCGCCGCTAGGGGGTCGTCCGGCGGCCCCACGGCGCGGCGTCCGTACCCCTGCGGGCCGGTGGAGAAGCGGAAGCACCAGCCGAGCCGCCGGTATCGGCGGGCGCCCGAGCCCCGGCCAGGGGCCGTCGGTACCAAAGAGCCGGTAACCGACTGTGCGATGGCGCGTTGCCCAGAGGGGGCAGTGCGCCCAAGGCGCGACACTCCGATGGACTCACGCACCGGGGCGCGTGCGCGCGTGTTGGGTCACTCCCCCTTGGCCGGCCCGGCGTGCGCCGGCTGTCACGGATCACCCTGGGGAGGGACGTGTCCTACCGTCGCAGTATCGGCGCTCCGGCCGCGTTGCCCGTTCAGCGCGGCGCATTGCAGCAGGACGGTTCGCCGGGTCCGGCCGGCGCCAGCCCCTACTCCACCGGGGGTGGCGGGACCATCCTGGAGCAGCGCTATGGAGCGGTGCTGTTGTCACATCTGCTGACCGGGACGCCGGTGCCTGGCCTGGGGGACGCCGTGACACCGGTCCGGATCCGTTTTCAGGCGCGTTCCGTCAGCCGTGTGGACGACATCGTTGTGGTCGGAACGGCACCCAACAAGACAGAAGTTGTGCTGTCCATCGGGGTGCGCAGAAAGCCGAAGCTGGTACCGAGCGAGGCGGACTCCGTCAAGCTCATCGCCGACTTCCTGCACGTCGCGTGTACCAGGCGGGCGCTGGTGGACAGCGGCCGCTGGAAGCTCGCTCTGGCCGTGGTGCCCTCCTGTGTTCCCGCTCAGCAGCTCAAGGCGTTGGCCGAGATGGCTTCGGCCTCAGGCAGCTGGACGGAGTTTCAGGACCGGCTGCGCCGTCCGGGGAGCTTGCAGGCAGCGGTGCGCAACCGGCTGACCCAGCTGGAGGCGATCGTCGCCTCCCTGATCCCCGAGTGGTCGGCGCAGGCGGCGCGGGAGACCTGGCGGCTGCTGTCGGTCCTGCGTCTGACCGAGATGCGCCTGGAAGGCGCCGACTGCACGGACCGGACCTACAGTGTCGAACGCCTGCGGGACGTGACGCCGCAGCGCAGCAACGACGCGGCGCACGCCCTGTTCGCCCATCTCGCGGAGCAAGTGGGCGCCTATGCTCCCGGCGGCGCGGTGGTGGATCTGTCCCGGCTGCACGCTGACCTCCAGGGACTGGACTGCTTCGCCCCGGCGTACCTGCCCTCCCCCGCCGCTGCTGCGCCCGCCCGGCCAGCGACGCGAACGTCACGGCCGAGCCGGCGCCCTGCACGCGCCAAGCTGCGGTGGAAGGCACGTCTGCTGTCCGGGACGGCCCACCAGCCCCAAGTGGACGACGGCACCGTGGTGGTGGTCGACGGCTGCTGGACGCTCGCCTTCGATGTCGACTCCGGCGACCAACGCTGGGGCAAGAAGGGCGGCGGCGGGCACAGAGCGGTGGTCGCCGGTAGGGCGTGCTTCGCCTCCGACCCTCTGGGCCATGCCCGGGCCCGGGATCTGCACACCGGTCAGCGCAGCGCGCCGCTACGCCTGCGCATGCAGGACGGCCTGGCCGCGGTGTCGGACGGGGTGCTGTTCGCCGCGCACCCCGCGACGGGGCTGAGCGCCTACGACGTCGCCTCCAAGGCGGTGCTGTGGTCGTACGCCGGGAACCGCCTGCAGGTCGCGGCAGCGCCCCAAGCTCATGGCGGCACGGTGTTCGCGCTGCTGCAGGCCCCGTCGGCAGCCGCGGGCGAGCAGCAGGTTCTTGCTGCCTTCGAGGCAAGGAGCGGGCGTACGGTGTGGTGCTGGCCAAGCGGCTCGTGCGCCATCGCGCACTGGAGTGCCGGCGACCAGGTCCTCACCGCCGTTGTCGACACACCGGATCACAAGCGGGAGATCGTCGCCCTGGACCGCATCAGCGGAGGGCTGCTGTGGCGCCACGAACTGACCGGCGAAGCGGCAACAGCACCGGTGCATGCGGGTACGGCGGTTCATCTGACAACCCGGTGCGGCCGAGCGCTGGCCTGGGATGCAGAGGGTGGACGCCTGCGGTGGGACGTTCAGGCCTCCCGGAGCATCACTACGGCTCCCCTGGTCACCGACGACGGCGTCTGTATCGCTTCTTTCGCCCCGGGGCGGCTGGTGGTCCTCGATCCCTCCTCGGGTGGCGAGTTGTGGCGCAAGAGCGTGAGCGGCGCCTTCACCGCCGCGCCGTTCGTGGCGGGCGATCGCATCTGGGCGGCTGACCGTACCGGAGTCCTGCACAGCTGGGACCCGGGCACCCGCCGAACCCTGGCACAGCAGTTGGAGCGGTGGAGCGAAGAGGGCGGCGGGCAGCCGGCCGTCGAGGGCCACACGATGTTCGTCTCCACCTGCAGCGGCTGGCTCCAGGCGTGGGAACTGCCCTGAAGGCTACAGGCCGCGTCGTCGGCAACCGCATCCCCGTCGTCGGCACAGCCTTGGCCTGGGCTGTCAGCGCTCGATCGACAGCGGTACGCGCACGTAGCTGGTGAGCCCGGCATGGATCGCGGGGTCGATGCAGTCCACGTCGGCCATCGGCCCGGTGATGACGACGACGTCACCGGTGGCGGCGACAGCGCGCTGCCACGTGGACTGCGACGGCATGGAGCCGTCGTAGAGGTAGCTCGTGTCCGGGAAACGGATCACAAGGGCCTCGTCGGGCAGTCGCAGCTCGGCGCTCCAGCCCGGGGTGCGCTGCGGGGTGAAGAGGGACGTCATAGTGAGCTGCTGTCCACCCGTGCGTCGTACCAGGTACTCGACGGCGTCGGGGATCTCGACCTGATCCTGGGCATCGCGGACCTGCAGGGTGTGGGGTTGCAGGATGAAGATCGCTGCTTCGTCGGCAAAGTGCCCGCTCGCCGCCCGGAGTTGCATTTCGGCGATGCCCGGGACGTGGGGCGGCAGTGGGGTGTCGTGGTTACTCACGCATCTCCTCTTGCTCTTGCGCGTTCAGGGTGCGGCCGGGGGTCACTGGCAGAGGAAGTCCGTCGACCACCGGGACAGTCCGGCGACGAGGGTGACGGCGGTGTCCGCCGCTTCGCGTCGTCTCATCCTTGCGGGCCTTCACCCCCCGACGGCGGGAAAGTCACGAACCCGCCGCACAGCGGCAGATCTTCCGGTAGGAGGCACGAGCGGGCCCGGCTCTCCGTCGACCTCGACGTCACGGGCGCCTCCACCGACTCAAACCCGCCCGCTCCCTGGGCCTGAGCGCCGCCGGGCCGCCCACCCTGCCAGGTGCGGAGGGCTCAATGGATAGTTTCGCCGCCTACTCGCGGCGAAGGAGTTGAGAGACCATGAAGATCGCGGTCTACGGGGCAACCGGCATGATCGGAAGCCGGGTGGTGGCCGAGGCGCTGGCGCGCGGCCACGAGGTCACCGGCATCACCCGGTCCGGCGGCAGCCTGCCGGAGGGCGTCATGGCCCTACGCGGTAACGCGGGCAACGCCGACCTGGCCAAGACCGTCGCCGCCAACGCCGACGTCGTCGTATCGGCGATCGGGCCGAACTTCGGGTCGAACCGCGAAAGCGGGAACCTGCGCGAGTTCATCGACCACACGCGGAACCTGGCCGACGCCTCCGGCGGCACCCCGCTGATCGTCGTGGGCGGCGCCGGGTCGCTGGTGGCCGATGGGTGCGGCTGGTCTACATGCCCGGCGTCCCGGACACCCACAAGCCCTGGGCGCTCATCGTCGCCGAGGCCCTCGACATGCTGCGGGCCCAGCCCGAGGGCGTCGAGTGGACCTTCCTGTCACCGCCCCCGGTCATCCAGCCCGGCGAGCGGACCGGGTCGTACCGGCTCGGCGGCGACTCCCCTGCGGGTGACGCCATCTCCGCCGAGGACTACGCGGTCGCCCTGATCGACAAAGCTGAGCGGCCCGCCCACCGCCGGCGGCGGTTCACCGTCGCCAACTGAGCTTCGGCCCCGAGGGGTTGATCAGCCCGGAAAAGGGCCCTACGACTACGTCTGCCTCGTCGTCGGCGGCGACCCCGGCGGGACCCTCCATGCCTGCGGTATGGCCTGGGTCACCTACCATCTGCCCGGTCCGCGCTGGCCCGACGGGCGCCGCGGCTACCTCGACGGCATCGTCACCGACGCCCCGGCCCGCGGCCGCGGCCACGCACGCCGCATCGTGGACGAACTGGTCGGCTGGCTCGACGGAGCAGGCATCCACTACGTCCAACTGCACGCCAGCGAGGCCGGAAAGCCGGTGTACGAAGCCGCGGGCTTCGTCACCGGCCGCTACCCGGGCATGGACCTGATCACAGCCCCGCCCACCAGGTAATCCCTCATGGCGTCTGCAAGGCGCCCACGGAAGTCAATCAGTCCTTGAACGCGTCCTTGATTTGCATCCGTCGGCGTCTTGCCACTGACGCTGTCACCAGCGCAAATGTTTCCGTTCACCGTCGCAACGCCAGATAACAGATGGTCGTACTCGGCTTCCGCCATGCGGCGGTGTAACCATAGGAGGCGGCGCTCCGCTCTTCTCCTTGCCGGTGAGAGCCTGTTCCTGAGCCGGGCATGACATGGCGAGCCGGGCCACCGCCGTAGAGTTCTCGCTGTGACAGCTCACCGAATGCCTTCCGCGGAGGTTTCAGTCTCTGTCGACTTGGTGCGCCGTCTACTCGACGAACAGCACCCCGACCTGGCGGACCTACCGGTAGAGGTGCTGGCCAACGGCTGGGACAACCTTGTATGTCGGCTTGGCGAGGAGTTCCTCGTCCGTTTACCGCGGCGTGCCCTGGCCGCCAGTCTCGTTGCGCACGAACAGCAGTGGTTGCCGGAGTTGGCCGACCACCTGCCGTTGCCTGTGCCGGCGCCGGTGCGTATCGGGCAGCCGACGGCTCAGTACCCGTGGTCCTGGAGTGTCGTGCCGTTTTTCCCAGGCCGGATCGCAGCGCGATCAGAGCTCGACGACTCCTGGTCGGCAGCGGCGACGCTCGGCGGTTTTCTGGATGCGCTGCACGCCCCAGCCCCTTCGGAGGCGCCCTTCAACCCAGCTCGCGGGATTCCGCTTGCCGGACGTGCCAAGGGCGTCCTGACCGGGCTGGCACATGTTGATCTGGACGACCGTGCCACCGCACTGCAGATTTGGGAAACGGCCGCCGCTGCGCCCGTTTGGGACGGGCCGCCGGTGTGGCTGCACGGGGATCTGCACCCGGCGAACATTCTGGTTGATCGCGGCCGAATCAGCGCCGTGATCGACTTCGGTGACATCACCTCCGGCGATCCCGCCACCGACCTGTCCGTGGCCTGGACGCTGTTCACCGCGGAGCAGCGTGCTGCCCTTCGACAGGCGTACGGCCGCGCGGACGACGCAACATGGGAGCGGGCCCGCGGATGGGCGCTTGCCCTGTCCCTGGTCTTCCTGTCGCACTCGGCGGACAACCCACTGATGCGCGGCATCGGCGAGCGCGCCTTTCGTGCGGTGCTGGAGTAACGGACGGTCTCCAGGGTCTACCCCGCTCCGTTTGGGGCCCGATGGGCGCTGGGATTGCGTGGCTTCCGCCGGGCGTGATCAAGACGGTGAAGGAGCAGGACAAGTGACTGTTGCGGGTCTTGCCCGGCTGTGTCGATGACGATGTGCTCCCGGTTCCACGGTTCGTAGTCGCGCTGGAGAACCTGCTGCCAGTTGGGCAGTGACAGGTCGGGGATGTCGCTCGACCGCGTGGTCACGCGGTCTCGGTGCTCGTCCGGGTCCGAGCAGATGACTTCCACTTCGACGACGGGGACGACTGCCCGATTGCCCACGCCTTGCCAGCTGTCGCGGGTGACAGCCAGGGGGTTCACGGATTCCGCGATCACGGTGAGTCCTTGCCGGAGATGTTCCTCGGCCAGGGCGTATCCGATGACGTAGCCGGCGGGGCCGACGGGGTGCTGAGCCAGGCCGGCGCGGACGATGGCCTGCTCGATGGTGTCGATGCGCAGGTGGACCGCGTCGATGCGCGCGGCCAGCAGTCGCGCCAGAGTTGTCTTGCCTGTGCCGGGCAGTCCGCTGATCACGATGAGCATGTGCTCATCCTGCCGGGGCTGGAAGGGAACGAAGCCGGTGATGCCGTGGGATAGTTGGTGCCGGTCCGGGACCTCGGGCCGGTCCGGGTGGAGTTGCCGACCGTGAACTTGAGAACGATCAGTCCCGGTGGGCCTCGCGGGAGGCGGGCTGTCCGCTCCTGCGGGAAGACCTTCGGGTGATGCGTCTGGTCATCAGCGAACGCTTGGCGGGGCGTCGGCCGGGAAGATCCTGGCTGTGTGGAGAAGATGGTAGGGCAGGAGCTTGCCCTGGCCGCCGTCGTGGTGCGTGGTGTCCTGGACGTCGAGGAGTTCGACGCAGTCGCCGGGCACGATCTCCTGGACCAGGCCGCTCTTGACTGCCAGGAGGACCGCGATGCAGTGAAGAGCGAGGTTGCCCGCCGAAGCTCGTGGCGGTGGGTCGAACGCCGCGAGGTGACGCCGCAGTCGTGCGAATCCCTCAGGGTCCCGCGTCGATTCCATGAGGCGGATCAGGTGGGGCCAGGCGTGGTGCAGCATAGGGCGGCGCTGCTGTGCGTCGCAACATGCCCGGCACCCGCGACGGCGTGTGGGCCGGTCCGCCGCCGGACCGTACCCAATGGGAGGGCTGGCAGCAGTGGCGGAGGATCCGCGGCACCTTCGATCCCGCGCCGCGGCTCACGCCGGCCGAGTACCAGAGCCTGAGTCCCCGGCGGCGGGCTCTGCACGACCTGCACCGCACCGCGACGCACGTCACCATGCGGGCCCTGACCAGGTCGTCCAGGGTTCCGGAGTGCGTCGGCTGCGGGACCCCGGGCGGCCGTTCGGGTGCTCCCGGTGGCGTGGGACAAGTGGATCAACAGCGGCGCGGATCGGCGGCCGCGATGGCGGCGAGGTCAGAGGGCCAGGCAGGGCAGGAGGCGCCGATCCTTCGCCGGAGGCCTGAAGCACCTCGGCGTGGGGCACGGCGACCGGGTGGTCATCTCTATGCCGGTGATCCCCGAGGCGGCCGTCGCCATGCCGGCCTGCGCCCGCATCGGCACCATCCACTCGCTCATGTTCGGCGGGTTCGTCGCGCCCGAACCCGCCGTCCGCATCGACGACGCCGCCCCGAAGATGGTCGTCTCCGCCTCCTGCGGCATCGAGGGCAAGCAGGTCATCCCGTACAAGCCGCTGCTGGACCGCGCGACCGAACTCGCCGGGCACAAGCCGGAGAAGCGGGTGATCGTGCAACGGCTGCAGGGGGGGGGACCGAGTCAGGGCCGGACGACTCCGACTGGGCCGACTTGGTCGCCACCGCGACGCCTGTCGACTGCGTGTCGGTGGCTGCGACGGACCCGCTCCACCTGCCTGGCGGCGACGGCACCGTCGTGGCCGGGCAGCGAAGAGGCCACGCCCCACGGCCGTCATGCGCACGACGTCCGGCAGGTCTCAGGCAGGCACGACCCTGCCGCGGACCCGGTCATCCCCGCCCGTCGGCAGGGGCGAGGACGATGTCGAAGCGGACCTGTGTCCAGGTGCCGTCGACGGCCCGCCCGTCGGGTGTCGGCGTGCCCGCCGGACGCCGGTCGAAGTCCTTGACCAGCGACTCCTTGACACCGAAGACCGTGTCGGAGTCGAGCAGTTCGTCGCCCCGTACGAAGATGTGCGTGACGAGGGTTCGGCACCCGGGCGCCTCGACCATGAAGTGCAGGTGCGAGGCCCGCATCGGTGAGCGGCCGGTCGCCGCCAGCATCCTGCCCACGGGGCCGTCGTACGGGATCGGGTACGGCGTGGGAGTGACGCCCCAGAAGCGGTAGCTCCCGTCGCCCTCCGTGAACAGGTGCGCGCGGGCGGCCACCCGGTCGTCGTCGTACTGAACGTCGTAGAACCCGTCCTCGTCCGCCTCCCACACCTCGATCTTCGCCCCGGTGATCGGGGTGCCGTCGGCGTCGCAGACGGTCCCCTCGACCCAGCAGGGCTCGCCGGCGGCACCGAAGGACATGTCCCCGCCCGGTTCGATCCTCGGGGAGCCCTCGACGAAGAAAGGGCCGAAGACGGTGGCCTCGGTGGCGTCGCCGTAGGCCTCGTTGTTGATGGCGATCGTCTGCATCGACGCCCCGAGCGTGTCGGAGAGCAGGATGAACTCCTGGCGCTTGTCGTCGGTCAGCTGGCCGACGGCGGTGAGGAACTCGATGCCCTTGTTCCACTCCTCCTCGGTGAGGCGGACATCGCGCAGGAAGGCGTGCAGGTGCCTGACGATCCCCTGCATCAGCTCCTTCAGACGGGGGTCCTGGCAGGCGTCGAAGGAGCGTTGTACGCGCGCGATCAGGTCTTCCTCCCGGGCCGCCTGCTCAAAGGACACATCGTGGAGCGTCATACGGGGGCACTTCCTTCCCAGGCGGCGCGCAGCAGCGCGGTCAGGTTCTCCTCGGTGACAGCAGTGGGGTTGCCGACGGGGACGGCGGCCAGGACGGGGGCGACCGCCCGGGCGATGCCGTCCTCGGGCATGCCGTAGTCGCGCAGGGCGTGGGGGGCATGGAGCGTCTCGCGCAGTGCCCTGAGCCCCGCCGACGCGGTGGGGCTGCCGAAGGCCTCGGCGATGCGCCGCTCGGTCTCCGGTACGGCCGGGGCGTTGAAGGCGAGCACGTGCGGCAGCACCACCGCGTGGGTCTGGGCGTGCGGCAGGTTGAACATGCCGCCCAGCACATGGCAGATCTTGTGGTGCAGGCCCGAGCCGGCCGAGGCGAAGGCGACGGCGGCCAAGTAGGCGCCGTACAGCGTCTGTTCGCGCCCTTCCAGTCCGGTGGGGTCGGCGGCGACGGCGGGCAGGCCCTGGGCCAGAGCGCGGATGCCCTCGGCAGCCAGGGCCCGGTCGATCGGGTCGGCGCGCGGCCCCCACATGGAGTCGACGCAGTGGGCCAGTGCGTTGAGTCCGCTGGCCACGGACATCTCCACCGGCAGGCTCGACAGCAGCGAGGCGTCGTAGACGATCGAGCGCGGCAGGACCCGCGGGTCGACGCCGGTCGTCTTCACCTCGCCCTCGGTCAGGCCCCAGACGTTCGTCGCCTCCGAACCGGCGTAGGTGGTGGGGACGGCCACGATCGGCAGGCCGGTCGTCAGCGCAACCGCCTTCGCCAGGCCGGTCGTCGAGCCGCCGCCGACGCACACCAGCGCGTCCACGGCACCCTGTGTCGCGGCCTTCCGGGCGCGCTCGGCGACGTCGACCGGGACGTGCATGACGACCTCGTCGTGGCGCACGGCCACCGGCAGGTCCGCGCCGACACGGTCGGCGAGAGCCGCCTCCCCCGGTGCGGCGACGAGCATCACCTTCGTCGCCTTCAGCGCGGCCACCTCGGCGGCCACCGCGGCCGGTGCCGCGCCGGGGGCGAAGACGACCCGCTGCGGCAGGGTCTCGTGGGTGAACCGCACGGTCACGCCTTCCCGAGGAGCTGGGCGAGGGCACCGTGCAGGGCCGCCTCGGGGTCGTCGGCGAGGCTCATCGAGCGCCAGGCGACGTGTTTGTCGGGGCGCACCAGGATCGCGCCGGACTCCTCGACCTCACGCAGCTTGGCCCAGTCGTAGTAGAGGTCCGTCACCTCGCGGCCGGGGCCGATCACCACGGTTTCGAGCGGGATGCCGAGGTCCTGCGCGACCTTCTCGGCGGCACCGGCCCAGTCCTCACCGGCGATGCCCGTGAGCAGGGTCCAGCGGGTGTACGGCGCCAGGTCCATCAGGGCGAGTTTGGTGACGTTGTCGCCGACCCAGGCGTGCGGGAGGTGCGCGCCGGGGCTGGTGGACATGACGTGATAGAGGTCCTCGTCCCGGCTCGGGGCGGGACGGGTGCCGTCGGAGACGACGGCCGCGGACTCGTAGAACTGGCCGAGTTCGACGCCGTGCGCGTTGAACTCGTAGTTCTTGGTCTCCATCGCCGCCACCAGAGCGGCCCGCTTGGCCGCGCCCTCGGGGGTGTTGGCCTTGCGCTCCTCGATCAGGGCCCGCATCTCGTCCTCGTCCTTGGCGTCGAGGACGCCGAGGGCCTGGAAGATGTCGACGAACTCGCGGCTGGACTTGTTGGCGCGGGTGACGATCCGCTTCGCGACGGGCGCCCGCTCCACCGAGTACGTCTCCAGCAGCGACGGGCCGGCCTGGCCGCGCAGCACGGCCGCGAGCTTCCAGGCCAGGTTGTAGGAGTCCTGGACGCTGGTGTTGGAGCCCAGGCCGTTGCTCGGCGGGTGACGGTGGACGGCGTCTCCCGCGCAGAAGACACGGCCCTTGTGCAGGTGGGTGGCGTACATCTCGTTGTTGCCCCAGAGGCTGGTGCCGGTGATCTCGACCTCGAGGTCGGGGATCCCCAGCAGCTGCCGCACGATGCGGATCGCCTCGGCCTCGTCGACCACGGGGGGCTCGGAGTCGATGTCGTAGCCCCACACGATGAGCCACTCGTTCCACGGGCGGACCATCCGGACCAGGCCGGCGCCGATACCGCCGACATTGGCGCCCGGCTGGATCACCCAGTAGAGGACCGAGGGCCGGTGGCCGACGTAGGACTCGATGTCGGCCTTGAAGGTGATGTTCATCGAACCGGCGATGTCCATCGCGCCCTCGTAGGGCAGGCCGATGCCCTCGGCGACCCGGGAGCGGGCGCCGTCGGCGCCGATGAGGTACTTCGCACGGATGTCGTACTCCTGGCCGGTGAGCCGGTCACGGACCCGGACGGTGACGCCCGTGTCGTCCTGCGTGTGCGAGAGGTACTCGGTGGAGAAACGGGTCTGGGTGCCGCGGACGGTGGCGTTCTTGACGAGGATCGGTTCGAGATAGGTCTGCGGGATGTCGACGGTGAGACAGGGCGAGGCCAGCCGGTAGTCGGCCTCGCGGTCGGGCCGGGTGCCCCAGGTGTGGATGCGGCCGATCTCCTCGCCCGCGATGGAGGTGCAGAAGACGGTGTCACCGACGAGGTCGTGGCCGGTGGCGTCGGCCAGCACCTGGTCCTCGATCCCCATGTCGCGGAAGATCTCCATCGCCCGTTGGTTGGTGATGTGCGCCCGCGGCGTGTTCGCGGTCCACCGGTACTTGGTGATCACGATGTTGTCGATCCCCAGGGTCGACAGGAACAGCGCCGCCGAGGCGCCGGCCGGGCCGGAGCCGACGATCAGGACATCGGTCTCTACGTGCGACGATGCCGGGAGTCCGGTCTCTCGCTGACCGTCGTTGAACTCGGGCACGGGGCCTCTCGCCTTCTTCTCGCTGAGCTTTGAAGGCAGCGTGCCCCCGGCCGCGACCGCATCGGGCGGGACGGGGTGGAGGACGGCCGAAATCCGTATGACGCGGCTCTTTCGAGGGCGCTTCGTCGCTGTGGCGCCCGTTGTCGCCTGCTTGAGTTCAGTCCCGCTTCGCGGCCGTACGGCGCAACTCGCCCGCGGTGATGCCGAACCGGGTGTGGAAGGTCTGCGAGAAGTGGGCGGCCGAGCTGAATCCGCACCTGGTCGCCACCGTCGCCGTGCGCACCTCGGCGGCGGCCGGTCCGGTCAGCAGGCCGTAGGCGACTTCGAGGCGCCGGCCGAGCACGTACCGTGGGAACGTCGTGCCCGCGTCGGCGAAGACGCGGGTCAGCTGACGGACGCTGATGCCGACAGCGCCGGCGACCTCGGGGGCCGACAGACGCGGATCGTGCAGTCGGTCCTCGACGAGGGCGCAGGCGAGCGCGCGGTGGATGACGGGCCGACGCGTGGCCCCGTCGCTCACGAGCACGGACGCGAGATCGACGAGGGCCTGCTCGTCGGGCCGGGTCGCGCCCTCGACACCGACGGCGCGTCCGACGAGACGGGCGAGCGCGCGGCCGTACGGGTTGCTCTCGTCACGCCGGACGACGAGCGGTTCCCCGACCTGCACACCGTCCGGCAGCGCACCGCGGTCCACGCGCACTGCCAGCTCGTCCAGCCCCTGGCCGAACCCGCGGACGAAGCTGCCGTCCGCGTCGCAGACCAGGACGTCGCCAGGGCGGACGACCTGCCGCCGGCCGCCCTGCTGGAACAGGGCCTCCCCGCGCAGGGAGACGTAGATCGCGACGGAGCCCGTGGGCCGCCGTGCGATGAGGTCGGCAGGACGCTCGACCACGTGCGCCGTGGTGCGCACACGCGCCAGACGCACCCGCCCGAGGTCGAGGTTGTCCTCACGGGCCCGGAAGTCCTCGCCGCCCGGCGTGCGGCACCTCAAGGCGATCAGGGCGTCGGCGTTGTGCGTCTCCCAGGCCCGCAGCCGCTCCGCCGGCGGCAGGTGCGCTGTCGAGAACACCTGCGCCGGGCGGGGCGCTGCTGCGGGTGCCGGGTGCATGGTTCAGAGCGTAGGTCCACAATCGGGGGTTCCCAACCCGTCAGTGGCTGTTGTCGTTCCGTTCGACCGCCGCCGCTCAGGATCGGAACGACAACAGCCACTTAGGTTAGGGCCTGCAGAAGAACAACATGCGGACTCGTGACGCGCTGACCTGCGAAGTCAAGTCTGCGAACCAGCAAGTTAATTCTCTGCAGGCCCTTAGTAGGGCTTGGTCATCTTCATCCGTGAGTGGCGTGTCTGTTGGTGCTTGGGTGTCGTTGGGTTGGTGTGACCCCTGAGGAGATGACCGGGGTCCGGGAGGCCCTGGAGGCATTCGCGGCAGAGTTGTTCGACGGGTTCTTCCGTGCGGATCAGCGGCGGTGGGGGCAGGCGTATGTGCGGGGGTTGTTGCTGGACGGGCGGCGCAAGTCGGTTGAACCGATGGCGGCCCGCCTCGGTGAGGACGGCAACCGGCAGGCCCTGGCTCACTTCATCACCTCCAGCCCGTGGGATCCGGCGCATGTGCGGGCCCGACTGGCCTGGAGGATGCAGGACGCGATCGGGGCGGAGGCGTTGATCGTCGACGACACCGGCTTCCTGAAGGACGGGGACGCCTCGGCGTGTGTGTCCCGGCAGTACACCGGCACCGCGGGCAAGGTCACCAAATGCCAGGTCGGAGTGTCGCTGCACCTGGCTCGGGATCATGCCTCGGCCGCGGTGAACTGGCGGCTGTTCCTGCCCGCGTCCTGGGATCCGGCCTCTTCGGAGGCGGACCCGGACAAGATCGCCCGCCGCATCCGCTGCGGCATTCCCGCAGGAGTGGGGCATGTGGAGAAGTGGCAGCTTGCCCTGGACATGATTGATGAGACCTGGTCGTGGGGCATCGATGTTCCCCTGGTCGTCGCGGACGCCGGTTACGGGGATGCCGCCGCTTTCCGCCACGGCCTGGAAGAACGCAACCTGCCCTATGCGGTGGGTATCTCCTCCCGCCACACCGCTCATCCGGCCGACGCCCGGCCCGTCCAGCCCGCCTACGTGGGCACCGGCCGGCCACCGGCAATGCAGTACCCCGAGCCCGCGCAGACCATGAAGGACCTGGTCATCGCCGCCGGCCGGACGGCCGCGCGGCCGGTGTCCTGGAGGGAAGGCTCCCGGCCGGGCAAGGGCCAAAGTGGCTTCAAGCGCATGTACTCGCGGTTCGTCGCCCTGCGGATCCGCCCGGCCGGACGCGGCATCCGCAAGATGGGCGACGATCCTGAGCTGCCCGAGCGGTGGCTGCTGGCCGAATGGCCCGCTGACGAAAGCGAACCCGTGCAGTTCTGGCTGTCGAACCTGCCCTCCGGGATACCGCTGTCCACGCTGGTGCGGCTGGCGAAGCTGCGCTGGCGCATCGAGCACGACTACCGCGAGATGAAACAGGCCCTGGGACTTGCCCACTTCGAAGGCCGCACCTGGGGCGGCTGGCATCACCACGTCACCCTCGTCTCCGCCGCCCACGCCTTCTGCACGCTGCAACGGCTGGCACAAGACCCAAAAGAAGCGGTGCAGGTCTGAGCCTCTACCAGGTCGTCCGGGAACTACAGACCCTCCTCGCCACCTGGGCCGGAGCCTGCCCCACTTGCCACCGCGACATACCCACACCACTACGAACCTGACCAAGCCCTACTAGTTGCGACGTTCAAGACACGGTAGACGGCCCCGACAAACCATCGCGCCTGCACGGACAACTTCCCAGCCAGGTCACCGCTTCAGCAGGCGGTAGAGACGAAAAGAGATGGAGACAGATGGGTCACGTCCGCTGGAGTGGTGTATCGCCGGCCACTCGGTGATCTCGTTTTGAGGCTCTGCGGTGAGTTCGGTCGGGAGGACGGTCTCGTCGGTTTCTGACTCGATCGGGTGGAGCCGGGCCTTGGCCAGCAGGTCGAGTCCCATGTAGCGGCGGGCCTCGGTCCATTCGTCGTTCTGCTCGGCCAGCACGGCGCCGACCAGGCGGATCAGCGCGGTGCGGTCGGGGAAGATGCCGACGACGTCGGTGCGACGTCGGATCTCCTTGTTCAGCCGTTCCTGTGGGTTGTTGGACCAGATCTGCCGCCAGATCTCGCGTGGGAAGGCGGTGAAGGCCAGCAGGTCGTGCTGAGCGGCGTCCAAGTGGGCTGCTGCCTTGGGGAACTTGGCTTCCAGGGCATCCAGAACGTGCCGCATCTGGGCCTGGACAGCGTCGGTGTCGGGTTGTTCGAAGACGGTCCGCAGCAGGGTGGCCACCCACAGCTGAGCGGACTTCGGGACCTGGCTCAGCAAATTTCGGGCGTAATGCGTGCGGCACCGCTGCCAGGATGCGCCGGGCAGGACCGCGCCGATCGCGTTCACCAGGCCGGTGTGCGCGTCGGAGACGACCAACTGGACACCGGACAGGCCGCGGGCGGTCAGGGAGCGCAGGAAGGCGAGCCAGCCCGCACCGTCCTCGGCCGTGGCGACGTCGATCCCGAGGATCTCGCGGTGTCCGTCGGCGTTGACGCCGACTGCGATCAGAGCGTGGACGTTGATGATGCGGCCGCCCTCGCGGACCTTCTGGCTCAGCGCGTCCACCCAGACGAACGTGTAGGGCCCGGCATCGAGCGGCCGGTTGCGGAACGCGGTGACCTGATCGTCCAGATGCTTGGCCATCGCGCTGACCTGGGACTTCGACAGCTGGGTGACGCCGAGGGACTCGGCGAGCTTCTCGACGCGGCGGGTGGACACACCGAGCAGGTAGGCGGTGGCGACCACCGAGATGAGGGCCTGCTCGGCCCGCCGGCGGCGTTCCAGGAGCCAGTGCGGGAAGTAACTGCCCTGCCGCAGCTTCGGGACGGCGAGTTCGACGGTCCCTGCGCGGGTGTCCCACTCGCGCGGGCGATAACCGTTGCGGTGATTGACGCGTTCCTCGCTGACCTGCCCGTATTCGGCATTGCAGAGGGCATCGGCCTCCGCGGACATGAGCGCGTCGGCGAACGTCTTGACCATCGCGCGCAGCAGATCGGGACTCGCCGCGGCGAGGTTGTCCTCGGCGAGAGCGTGCAGGGGCAGACTGTCTGGTGCGGTCATCGTGCTGATCTCCTTCGAGCCTAGACATCTCGAAGATCAGCCGGTGGCCGTTCTCATATCCGGACCCTCACTCCGACGCCGGGACAAACACCCGGATCAGGTGGGAACCGGTACACCACTTCCAGAGACGCAACCGACAGATGCCAACAGATGCGAAGGGATGAACTGAAGCCGACCTATGAGAGCTGGCTGTTTCCAAGATGGCTGGTTCTCGATGTGCGAAGTAGTCGGCGAGCGGCACCGGCCCGGGCCCAGGGGCAGGTGCCGCTCTGATGCCAGCCCGGGGCGCACCCGACGAGCGGGACGGAGCCGGTCAGCAGCAGGACGGCGACGGTCACGGTGACTGCCTGGCCCCGGCCGTGGCAGACCGAGGCCTGCCCCTTCGGCACGGTCGCGGGTGAGCCGGCCGCCGTGCTCAGGCCTCCCGCCAGAAGTCCAGGTTCGCCCGCACGACGGCAACCGCCGGATGGTCGGGGCCCAGGCGTTCGACGAGGGCTGCCAGCGCCTGTTCCAGCGCCGTCGCGGCGGCCTGCCGATCGCCCTCCTCAGCTCGCAGCTGGGCGAGTTGGCTCGCCGCCTGCACCGCGCTGGGATGCGCCGGCCCCACGATGGCCACCATCGTCTCGTAGGACCCGCGCACGGTTTCCGCCAGCTCGCGCTTGGTGCGGATTCGACGCTGCCGGTCGTCGAGTTCGCCGAGCACGCCGACTGTCGTCTTGTGGTCAGGGCCCACCACCCGGACCAGGTCAGTGATCAGCTGAGCCTCCGCGACCACCGCGTCGGCCGCGCGGGTCGCGAAGCCCAGCCAGTCCGCGAGGTCACCACGGGTGCTGAGGGTGTCGATGTGGTCCGGGCCGAGGATCCGGGTCTGCCGGCTGAGCAGCTCTCGCAATGTCTCCACGCCGGCCGCGGGTCCGTCCGACTGCATCCGGAACAGCCCGATCATGGACCAGGTGGCGAAAGAGTCGCGGTCGTCCGGCCCGAGCGCACGAGTCTCGTCACCGAGTAGCTCGACGAGCGAGTCGACGGCCTCGGTGTACCGTCCGGCGTTGCCCACCACCAGGGCGATCTTGCGCCGGGTGGCGAGGGTGTCGCGGTGGTCCGGACCGAGCACTCGTATCTGGTCCTCCAGCACCTCGGCCAGCTCTGTCAGACCGGAATCGGACGCGGCCGGCTCGCCCCTGGCTCCTAGGGCCGCGAGTGCCTCCCGGGTGGCCTGGGTGGCAGGGTCGTCGGCACCGAATCTCTCCTCCTCACTGGCGAGCAGCTGAGTCAGCTGGATGATGGCCTGCTCTCGGTGTCCGAGCTCGGCTGCCAGGATGAAGGCCCGACGCGTGGTGTCGTCCACGTCGCGGTGGTCCGGGCCCAGGACCCGCACCTGGTCCTCCAGGAGGGCAAGCAGTTCCCCGAGTTCCTCACCCTGGTCGTTGTAAGTTCGGAGCATCGCAAGAGAGGAGCGCGTTCTGAGCGTGTCGACGTCGTCCGCTCCGAGGGCGCGGGTCTGGGCCTCCAGGAGTTCCGCGAGCGCCTCGACCGCGGCGGGTGGGTCTCCGGCGCGTCCCTGGCAGCCGGCGGCGTGGTAGCGAGCCGTCAGGGTGTCGCGGTGGTTCGGACCCAGGCAGCGGCGGGCGGTGTCGATGTAGCGGGTGAAGTGGGCGAGCGCCTCGACGGGTAGTCCGGCACCGTCCGTGCTACGGCCGTGGCGGAGCAGTAGCGGGTGGGCGTCGGTGCGGTAGAGCGCGTCCTGCGCGTGGCCGAACAGTGCGGTGGCGCAGGCGCGCAGGGCCTGGGCGAGGCCTGGGTCGGTCTCCAGCTCGGGCCAGGCGGCGACCAGGGCGTCGGCTGCGACCCGGACCCGCCAGGTGTGTGCGGCGGCGGAGAGCCCGGTGCGGGCTGCGCGTTGGACGAGCTGGTGGACCCGGACGGTCTGGCGCGGGTCGTCGCGGGTGTAGTCGATCAGGCTGAGCCGGTGCAGGCCGCCGAGCGCGAGGGCGACCTCCTCGGCGGTCACCCAGTGGAGGGAGGCGGCGTTGTTACGGCGGCTGCTCAGGTGGCCGAGCACGGGAGACCCGGCAAGCACCTCGCCCGGGATGCCGTTGGGGTCAAGGAACGCGGAGACCTGCAGGAGTTCCCGGGCCAGGCCAGCGGGCTGGAGATGGTCGGCGCGTTCGATGGACAGGGCGAAGACGGCGGCAACGGTCCGCGCCTGCTTGTCCGGGAGCATCGTTGGGGCCAGCACGGCGAGGGCGTCACCGCGCTTCGCCAGCTTCTCCCGGTAGTCGGCGCAGTTGGTCTGTGCCTCGGCCAGGTAGGCAGCGGCCTGGGTGAGGGCCAGCGGGAGGTGTCCGAGATCGGCGGCGAGAGCGCGCAGCTCGGTCGCCGGTTCGACGCGGTCGTGAAGCGCCAGGACGCGTGCGAGGTGGTCGACGGCGTCGGCGGGGTTGAAGGCTCCCACCTGGATGGTCGGCCGGTGGGATGCACGGAGGGCGGGGTCGCGGCGGTGGGTGGTGATCAGTGTGCGGCCGTGCGGGCTTTCGGGCGGTAGCCAGTCGCGCAGCTGGGACAGGTCGGTCACGTCGTCCAGGACGACCAGCCACCGGCAGGGTCGGTCGTCCCGGCGAGGTTCGAGCCACTCGCGGAACTCGTCTGCGGCCCGCTGTGGCTCGGAGGGGGCGATACCGAGGATCTTCTGGCCGGCCTGGGCGTAACCGCTGGCGACCGCCGTGGCATTGTTCGCGGTGATCCACACGACCAAGTCCAGCGATCCGTCGGCGCGGCCCGTGTGGGCGTAGTCGGCGGCGAGTTGCGTCTTCCCAGTTCCGGCGAGCCCGTTGAGCACGGCACCTGTGGCGCCGTCGGCGGCGAGCGCCGCGGCGAGCGCCGCGACCTCTGCACGGTTGCGGAACATGTCCGCGCGGGCCGGGATGCGGCCGACCACCTGCGGCCACTGGACGGGCTCGCGAGGCGACTGGTGCAGGTGGACGCCGCCGTGGATTGTGTGAGCGGCGACGCTCTGGCCGATCGCGCTGATGTTGGTCTGCGCCGGGCGGCCATCTGCCGACCGTTCCTGTCCACCTGTTCGGTCCGGCACGGCGCCCCCTCGGTGTCGGCTGCAGACTTCGGGCCGATCGTATGCCGGTCGGGCGGCGGGCCGCAGACAGATCGCCGGACTGACTGACGTGCCGTCAACTGGGTGATCGTGCACATCGCATGGCCAGCCGAACCACTTCTGCTGCACCGCCAGGTCCTCCTTGATCTCGGCGAGCTGCGCCTTGCCCGCCGAGGAGGCGGTGCCGCCGCGGCCGTTGCGGAAGGCGATGGCGCCGTGGACGGACAGGACGGAGCGGAGCAGTGCGAGAAGTCGCTCGTCCATGAGCTGGGCAAACCGGTTTTCGGCAGGGTGTCTTGGGCTCCGGGACTTCGTCAGCGGCGGTGAGTCCGTGGCCGCACGCGTCGTCGGAGTCTGCGAGAAGGCCGGGGTGTGCGTCGAGCAGAGCGGCAGCGGCGTCGGCGAGTGAACGCTGGGTGCTGCCGGAGCGACGACCGACTCGTTCGAGCGAGCGGTGGCCACGCTCGAGGTGTGGGTGTAGCGGCGTCGGCGTCGGTTCGGGCGGCGCCAACGCCGCCCGGTCGCCGTCCGCGAGTAGGTGGGGAGGCTGAGCGTGAGCGGGTGACGAAGCGACTCACCGGCGCGCAGCGCGCCTGCGCCTCACCCTCGCAGGCCGCCTCGGCCTAATTCAGCGAGGTGAGCGCGGAGGTCAAAAATTCTGGCCTCGGCGCAAGCGGTGAGACCCGACGAGAAGAACGGGCCCCTGTCACCCTCTCCAGCGGGGCAGGCCGGCCGCCTGCCCGGCTTCGTCATTTACCGGGTGCGGTGGGGATGTTGGCGATACGGTCCGATACAGGGTCGACATGATTACGGGGGGGCTTCGTGACGGGGATTGAGCTGGTGGTCGGGTACTTGGCCGCGTGGGCGGTACGCAAGGGCCGCCGTGTGGCCGGCCGCGCCGACCAGGAGGTCGACCAGGCCCTGGACGCGGGCATGGACCGCCTGCACGAGCTGGTCGCGGGCAAGCTCGGCGGCGATCCCTCTCTTGAGCGGCTGACCCTGGAAGGCCAGTCCGGGCAGGAGCCCTCGAAGCGGACCCGACAGCGTGTCCAGCTTGCCCTTGAGGACGCTGCCGATGACGACCCCGACTTCGGCCGGACCCTGCAGGCCGCTGTCGACCGACTCGAAGAACTGAAACAGCAGGGCCGCGCAGTCACTGCCACAGGCGACGGGGCGGGCGCGGTCGCCGGCAACGTCTCCATCCGCGCCGACCGTGGTTCGGCTGCCGCCTGGTCCATGGGTGATGTGACCCTCGGGACGCCGCCGCCGGACCCTCAACAGCCGCGCCCGCAACAGGGCTGAGCCGACTCGGCCCCGCTTCCGACAGCACGCCCGCAGCCGCACCCGCTGCTTCTTCCTCGTCGGGAAAGAGCATCCCGGCGGATCGCGGGGGCATGGCCTTCGGTCACGCCGATCAAGTCCACTTCTACGCCGCTGCCCGGGAAAGGGCGTCCTGGTCGCATCAGGTCGGGGTGATTTTCCCCCGGCGCGCCGTGGTTCCGGGACCGGGCCGAGACGGCACGGCTGGCCGGCCTCCTGTCCGGCGGCGGGACCGTCGTTGTCGAATCCGCCCAGCCCTCACCGGCGGGCGGGGTGCCGGCAGGGATGGGCGGGGTCGGTAAGACCCAGCTCGCCGCAGCTCACGCCCGCACTGCTTGGAGTACGAGCGAGCTGGACGTGCTGGTGTCGGTCACGGCGGGCACCCGCAGCGCGATCGTCGCGGGCTATGCCCAGGCAGGCGCCGAACTTCTGGCCGCCGACGCGAGCGACGCCGAAACGGCCGCAGGGGAGTTACTGGCCTGGCCGGAACCGAAGCCGCGCAGACGGCGGTGCCGGTGGCTGGTCGTGCTGGACGCTATCGGCGACCCCAGCGATGTGAAGGGGCTCTGGCCACCGGCCGGCCCCAGCGGGTTCACGCCGGCCACGACCCGGCGTAGGGACACCGCCCTGGCCTGGCAACGGCCGGCAACTGGTCAGGGTCGGCCTGCTCACCCCTGAGCAAACCCTGGCGTATCTCACCCGTGCCCCGGCCGCCAACGGCCGCACCGAATCCGAGGACCAGCTCGCTGCTCTCGCCGACGACCTCTCAGCTCTCGCTGCGGAGGACCGTCCTCTGCCACGGCTCGCAGTCGGACAGTCGCATTCCCCCGCCCGGGGTTCTGAACTGGCGTATGCCTGGCTTGTCCTGCCTGGGTCCGCCTCCGGGGGCTGTCAGTAGGCACTCCGCCGACGCAGGGAGCGCGGTCGGCCGTCGGGGTCGGCGACGACACGGTAGAGCGGGTCGGTCAGGGCCCGGGTGATGCGGGACAGATGCGGCGGGTGATAGGTGCGCAGCCGTCCCGGCGGTCGTGGACCGTGGCGGCCGCCGTCGTGCCACGCGTCCAGAGCGGCGGCAGAGTCGGCGTAGGCCGCAAAGGCGCGGCCGGGGTCGCAGAGTGCGGCCGCTTCCTCGTCCCTGTCACGGTCAAGGTGTTCGAGATTCAACGACAACCGCAGCTCGCGCGCGAAGACGCGGGCGCCGTCCCCCAGGCCGCCGGGGTCCGTCGGTTCGCGGGGGTCGCGGGTCTCGTCGAGGACAGCGCAGTTGAGCTCCGAATCGTGGGTCCAGGAGCGCCGGTTGACGTTGTCGGAGCCGACCGAGGCCCAGACGTCATCGATGACACAGACCTTGGCATGGACGTACACGGGCGTCCCGGCGTGATTCTCCAGGCTGTAGACGGCCACCCGGTCACCGCCGCCCTGTCGCAGGACTTCCAGGGCGCGGATCCGGCCCAGGAGGTTCATCGGTGTGCTGATCCGCCCTTCTTGGTCCGGCAGTGGGGGCAGGACGGCGATCATCCGCAGGCCCGGATGATTTGCGAGAGCCTGAGCGAACGGCTGGGCGGCATTCTCTGACCACAAGTACTGGTCCTCCAGGTAGATCAGCCGGCGTGCCCGCCGCAGGGACTTCATGTAGGCGCGGGCGATGCTGCGTTCACCGTCGGGGGCGAACGGATAGCCCCTGCGGCGATTCGGGTAGGTGCGCAGGATCTGGACCGTGTGGGAACCGCGGGGGCCCGGGTCGGGTTGCTGTACCGGGAGCGGATCCGCCTGGGTGTCCTCGCCCCGGAGTGCCGCCCGCAGCCGGCTGCGCGGGCTTCGACTGAGCGGAGCCGGGTCCGTCCACCGCTCACGGAACGTGGCCTCGACATCGCCCACGGCGGGCCCACGCACCGCCAGCTGGACGTCATGCCAGGGCGGACGGGAACCGTAGGCATCGGCCATGCGTTGCGCCTGCGGGTCACCCTGATGGACGGCGTCGTCCCGGCGGCTGTGACACAGATCGATCCCGCCGACGAACGCGACGTCCCGCTCGGGCCGACCCGGGTGGCGCAGCACCACGAACTTTTGATGGTGCGAGCCACCCGGCCGCACCCGCATGTCGAGCAGGCACTCCCCTCCCGCCTCCTCGATCTCCTCCCCCAGGTGATAGTTCTCCTGCTCGCTGAACTGGAACCGATCCAGGTGCGAGCGCCACACCAGCCCCTTCACGACGACACCCCGGCGTGCGGCGTCGCACAACACGTCGCCGATAGCGCTGTTCGGACCATCCAGCAGCTCGTCAGGGTCACCCCGCCAGTCCGTGAACATCACTATGTCGCCGGCGCGCTGCGCCCGTATGGCCGCGAGCAGCTCGGCGAAGTACACCGCCCCGTGTACCAGGGGGCGGACGTCGTTGCCCGTGGACCACGCCGTACCGTCAGCATGACGGCGGTCCACCCGCGACGCGGGATTCCCCCGCTGAGCGGGGGTGAGCAGCCAGTCGGCGCGTTCCATGTGGCAGCCCTTCCAGCCGACGGCCCTTCCGGGATCTCCTGCTATCCGTTACCCCGTGAGGGCGTGACCACGCGATTCCCACTCCGCCAGCCGGCCGTGCATCCGCGCGGTCGGCCACGATGTCCGCGTCCTCGAGGAGACGCACTGGGACTCGGATCACCACCGGCGATGCTCCGCCCCGGCCCCGCCGCAACCACGGGCGAGGAGGCCGGCCCGTTGCAGGCTCTGCTGGACCGGGCCGCAGCCACCGGGGCGAGATCGGCCGCCAAGCGTTCGCCGTAGCTGTACGGGAACAGGGCCTCGATCAGGTGACCGATCTTCGTGTCCATCAGATGACCCTTCCGAAAGGGCTGTCACCTGATTTTCATGATTCATGAAACTCCCGATCAGCCTGCCGCGTTCTCCGAGGCTGCGGTGGCGCTGCGGCGGGCGCGCATGGCCCGGACTCTGCCCCGGCTCGCGCAGGCCGGGGAGGGACACCAACGCCGGCGGCCGGGCGGATCGATGAAGACGCCTCTGCAGTCGTGTTCCGGGCAGCTCCTGAGTGCCAGCCGGTCCGAGCCGGTGAGGTGGTCCACGGCCTGACGGGCGATGCGGGCCAGGGCGTGCAGCGTCGTCGCCGGGGGCCGGCGTCGCAGCCTGTCGGCCGCCGTCAGGTCGATCGGCTCGTCGTGTGCTGCGAGGAACGCGGCCAGGTCCGCCACGTCGTCCGCGGGCGGCGTCCGCTCGTCGACCGTCGCCAGCGCCAGGGCGCGCAGGGTCTCCCGCAGGTGCCTCGACTCCTCCAGGTCGGCCTGGTCCGGTGTGCGGGCCGGGGACAGCTCGCAGTGCTCCAGCCATTCGGCAAGCCGGGCGGGGGTGGCGAGCCGCTCCACGGGTTCCGCGCTGAACGTGCGGCCCCGGGTGGCGAGCAGGTTCAGCCAGACGGCGCCGCAGTCGAAACGGAACGCGAACTTGTCCTCCTTGACCATGACGACATCGTAACGCTTCATCCGTTACTGCTGCTATCGTCGGTAACGCTTGAAGCGTTACGACATGGGAGGGCACGACCGTGACAACCGACCCCGCGCTGGCAGAGCGCCTGACACCGAGCCGCCTGGACCGCGCCGAGGGATACCGGCTGCTGGACCTCCTCCAGGACGACGCCACCCAGGAGGCCACCCTGCCGGGACTGGAGCAGCTCGCCCCGGGATACGCCGACTGGATCGTCACCGCCCTGTTCGGCGGCACCTACCAGCGCGAGGGGCTGTCGCTGCGCGACCGGCAGCTGGTCAACCTGGCCGCCCTGACCGCACTCGGCGGGGTGGACCCGCAGTTGCGCGGACACGTCAGGACCGGGCTGAGACTCGGGATGTCCCGGCAGCAGATAGTCGAGGTCTTCGTTCATCTGGCGCCCTACATCGGCGTTCCCAAGGCACTGGCCGGGCTGCGGGTGGCCGCGGACGCGCTGGCCACCGCCGAGCAGGAGAGCGCGTGACGAGTCTCGCCGTACGGACCGTGCTCGGGGACATCCCGCCCGGCGAGCTGGGCACCTGCGACGCCCACGACCACCTGTTCCTCGGCTCGCCCCTGCTGCCGGGCCAGGAGCTGGACGACGTCGACGCCGCACTCGCCGAACTCAACGCCTTCGCCGCGCTCGGCGGCCGCGCGGTCGCCCAGTGGACACCCTGGAACATGGGAGCCCGAGCCGAGGAACTCCCCGGTCTGTCGCGGCGCTCCGGTGTCCACGTCATCGCCGCCACCGGACTGCACCAGGCGGGACACTACGACCCCGGCGATCTGAAACGCGTGCTGGACGAACTGGCCGAACTGTTCGTCCACGAGCTGACCGAGACCCCCGTGAGGGCCGGACTGATCAAGGTCGCCGGGGCTTATCACCGCCTGGACGACCACGCCCGGCACGTGATGACCGCCGCGGCCGAGGCGCACCACGCCACCGGCGCACCCATCGCCGTCCACCTGGAGGCCGGGACCGCCGCCCTGAACGTACTCGACTTCCTGTGCGGATCGCACGGCGTCGAACCGGGACGGGTGATCCTCGGACACCTGCAGCGACTGCCCGACGCCACAGTCCACCGGCAGGCCGCGGAGACGGGCGCCTTCCTGGCGTTCGACGGCCCTTCCCGGGCCCACCACGCCACCGATTGGCGACTGCTGGACTCCCTCGCCGCCCTCGCCGACGCCGGTCACGTCGACCAGGTCCTGCTCGGGGGTGACACCGTCACGGCGGCGGCCAGGTCCACCGCGGACGGTCCGGGCATGCCGTTCCTGCTGAGCGGCCTGCGCCCACGGATCGAGAAGGAACTTGGACCCGACATCGCCGCCGCGATCTTCACCGGTAACCCGGCCCGCGCGTTCGCGGCGGAGTGGCGCGACGATGTCCCGCGCCGCCCGACGGCCACCTGCCGGTGACGGTGCGCGTCCATGCTCAGCCCAACGCCAAACGTTCCTCACGACCCCTTCGGCGATCAGACGGCGTTGGCGAGGATCGCGGTGTCGGCGGCGGCGAAGGCTGCGAAGGTGTCGGCGCGCTGGTCGGGGGTGAGCTCGCCGGTTCTCCGGGTTCGCTGAGCTCGAACGCTGAGGATCTACCCGACCTCACAGAACTTGGACCAGAACCCGAGAACGGGCTTTGCTGAGCGTCCCCTTCCGGAAATCCCGGGATCGTCTTGCGTCGTGGAGCGTCGCGTTCAGGTGTTGTGCGGGTGGAGGTCGAGGGTGATGTGCGGGGTCAGTGCGTGCAGGAAGTCAGGGGCGTCGAAGATCGCGCCGGCGGAGGCGACGCCGACGATCTTGGTGCGGCCGGTCAGGACGCGGTCGAGGGCCTCGACGACCAGGGGCGCGGTGACGGCGTAGATGTCCTGGCCGCCGGCCGTGGCTCGGCGTTCGGCTCCGCCCGAGCGTACGATGACGTCAACGAGAAAGGTCTGGTCCGAGCGCCCGCTCTCGTCGCTGGCGGTTGGGGCAGGTGTGTGGGGGGCGGCGACGTCGCGGACCGCCTCAGCGGTCATGTAGGTGGTCACATCGGGGATGGACAGGTGCTGGGGGACGGTGACGACGTCCGCCATCGTGAACTCCCCGATCACTTCCCGGACTCCTGTCGGTTCCGGGAAGGTCCACTGAAGGGTGGGCGCGGCGTCGGTGCGCCGCTCCCACTGTCCGCCGTGGTAGCGCAGGCGGACATCGCCGCGCCGCTCGCGGGAGACGGCACCGGACAGGCGCGTGCCGGCGGTAGGGTGCCAGCTGCTGAGCGCGTAGGCGATGTGTGCCTCGTCGGCCTTCGTCCAGTCGCCCATCGCAGCGGTGGCCAGCAGGTCGCCGAGACCTCCGAAGAAGGCCATGGCCGGGATGATCACCGCTCCCGCTTCCTCGGCCCGGTTGCGGTAGTGGGTGAAGGTGTCGAGATTCGCCTCGAGTTCGGCAGCCACGTCCAGGTAGGGGATCTTCGCACGGAGCGCGGCTTCGATCACGGAGCCGGTGGTCGTCGCGAAGGGGCCCGCGCAGTTGATGACCGCCACTGTTCCCGCCAAGGCCCGGTCCAGCGACGTCGCATCGTCGGCCGATGCCACTCGGGCCTCAAGACCGTGCTCGTCGGCCAGCTCCTGCACAGCTTGCGAGTTGCGGCCGGAAGGCACCGGGACGAACCCGCGTGCGGCCAGCTCAGCGACCACGAACTTCCCCGTGTGGCCGTACGCGCCGAACACCGCCACCAGCTGACCTGACCCCATGAGACTGCTCCCGTGCACTCGAATGCCGCTGCGTCGTCGATCCGCCGCGGCCTGACACCCCATCCTGGCCTCGCGGCAGCACCCCGCACGAGCGTCGGAAACGACATGGCACCTACAGTTTCGGACATGCCCACCGTCGCGCTGGCCGTCACCGACGGCATGCTCCACTACGAACTGTCCGTGGCCGTCGAGGTCTTCGGGGCCGACCTGACGCACGTCGTGAACCCCTGGTACGACTTCTCCCTCTGCGGAAACGGCCCGGTACGCGTCGGCCGCTTCCACCTCGAACCCGACCACGGACTCGACCACCTCACTCGCGTGGACACGGTGATCGTCCCCGGCTGGGCCGACACCGACCGCGAACCGCCCACCGACCTGGTCGAGGCGGTGCGCGCAGCCCACGCGGCCGGCGCCCGCGTCGCCTCCCTGTGCACGGGCGCCTTCGTCCTGGGCGCAGCCGGGCTCCTCGACGGCAGACGCGCCACCACCCACTGGGCCCACACTCGGGAACTGGCCCGGCGCCACCCCAAGGCCACCGTCGATCCGGACGTCCTCTACGTCGACAACGGCGACGTCCTCACCTCCGCGGGCAAGGCCGCCGCCATGGACCTGTGCCTGCACCTGGTCCGCCTCGACCACGGCTCAGCCAACGCCAACAAGATCGCCCGCCGCCTGGTCATCCCACCCCACCGCGACGGCGGCCAGGCCCAGTTCATCTCCACCCCCCTGCCCGAGCCCGACAACCACCCCCTGGGCGACCTCTTCCCCTGGGCACTGGAGCGACTGGACCAGCCACTCACCGTGGAGGACCTGGCCCGCCAGGCCCGCATGAGCTCACGCCACCTCGCCCGCCACTTCAAACACCTCACCGGAACCACACCCCTGCACTGGCTCCACACCCAACGGATCCGCCACGCCCAGGAACTCCTGGAAACCACCACTGCCACTGTGGACGCCATCGCTGCGGCCACCGGCATGGGCACTGCCACCACCCTGCGCCGCCACTTCCACCGCAGCGTCGGCGTTCCACCCGACGCCTACCGCCGCACCTTTCGCCCCTGAAAACCACTCCCTGGAACTCTGGTACTTCACGTTCAGTAGCCATCGCTCGTCTGGGCAACGTCGGCCACGCGTGCTGTCCGGTGGCCGGCGCCCTTGCCACCCGCGCTCGCGGATTGGGCGCCGGCCTTTTGCGTCCGGTCCGCGAACCAGGGGAGGCCGGGAGGGGCGGCGGGCCCCGCCATCGCAGGAGCAGGACGGCAGGGCCCATCAGGGGCCCTCACCTGGGGGATTGGATCGGTTCCCGTCACCGGTCCCCGCGACTGTCATCCGCGCCTGCTGCTCCCCGCCCCGCACAAGCCGCTTCTGCACCTCCCTGGCGGCGCGGAGATTGTGACCCTGACCGCCCGTTCCCTCCGGTAGGCGGGGTACGGGGCAACTGCCTCTCGCGTGAACATGATCGTGCCGTTCCTCGAGCCGGCGGAGGGCAGCGGGGCGCCTCCCGCCTTCAGCCCGTTCTACGGGAACGGCTGTTGTCAGTGGTGCCTGGCATGGTTCGGATCATGTTCGACGGACTTCATGACATCGACTGGGCGTCGATGGAGCACGCGTACGGCTCGGCCGAGGAGGTACCGGCGCTGCTGCGGGCGCTGCGCTCCCCGGATACCGGGGAGCGCAGCACGGCCCTCGATCGCTTCTACGGTGCGGTTCACCACCAGGGCGACGTGTACCCGTCCACGGCAGCCGCTCTCCCTTTCCTGTTCGAGCTGGTCGCCGATGGCGCCGCGCCTGGGCGGTCGGCCGTGGTGGCGCTGCTGGTCAGCATCGGCCGGGAGTCCCTGGAGCGGGGGTTCGCGGACGACGGCACCGAGATCGAGTACTACCCGCCGACAGGCTTCGGGCAGGCCATCGCTTTCCTGCGCGAGCGGGGAGGGGAGTTCGCCGACCTCGCCCGCGACGCAGACCCGGACGTACGCCTGGCCGCGTTTCCCGGCCTGGGTCTCTTCCTTGACGACGCTGACCGGGCCGCTTCAGTACTGCGCGAGCGGCTGGCCGCCGAGCACAGTGTCGTGGCACGGCTGCGGATCATGGAGGCGGCTGCCACCCTGGCACTGCGCCTGCCGGCGGCCGCCCACCAGGTGATGGACTGGCTTGCCGGGCTCGCTGCCGACCCCGCCGGGGGCCCGGCGATCCGGCTCGCGGCCCTGATCCACCGGGCCCGCTGCGCTCCGGGTGCGATCGGCGAGGACGTCGTGCCGGCAGCCCTCGGCCTGTTGCGCGAGAGCGCCCGCGTCCTGCCTGTGCGGCCGATCGCGCCCGGCCCGAACCGTCCGGTCACATCCGCGGACACCGTTGCGCCCGAGGTTGTCGCCGCCTTCGAGGATCTCGACCGGCGCACGCGTGTGTTCGCACCCACCACCACACTGCTGCGGACGTTTCATGAAGTTCTCGGTGCCCGGGTGCTGGAGCGCACCGCGGTGCTGACCGAGCAGTTGTGCAGCCCCGATCCCGGCTCGCGCCTGGACGCGGTGCGTATGAGCGGGGAGCTGATGCGGACCTGGCGCGGGGACCACACCCGCCTCCTCCTGATCGTTGCCGACCAGCTCTCCGCAACCAACGAGGAGGTCGCCGCCGAGGCTGCGGCCGTCCTGGAAGCCTGCCACCCGATCGCCGCCCCGGCCCAAGAGGCACTCGCCGCGCGCATCGACGCTCAACGCGCGGCGCACGGCCCCAACGTGTGGGCCGCACCGGATGCCCTCGTGCGCAGGAGCCACCAAGAGGCCGTCCGGGCCTTGGCACGCCTGGGCGACGCACGCGCGCTGCCGAGTCTGCTGGCAGGCCTGGACAGCGGCGTCGACGCCTGGCGGGCGATCCAGGTCGCCGGGCATCTGCCGCAGGCTGCTGGCGAGTTGGTACCCCGGATCTGCGACCACCTGCGCCGGATCGACCTCTCCCAGCAGCGGAACGAGATGAGCGCCAACGCAATCCTCGCCGCCCTGCTCACACTCGGCGACCCGGCCGCGGTCACTGTGGTGGTGGACACCCTCGGTACCGCGATACGCCATGATCAGCACGGCATCACGCGATCAGCGCTGAAGGCGCTGGCGGCGTTCGGCCGGGCAGCGGCCGGCGCACGGGACACGATCCGGTCGCTGAGCACCGCCAGCGACGCACACGTACGCCCCGCCGTCGTCACCGCCCTGTGGGCCGTGGGCGGTGACCTGCCCGAGGTCATGCCGCTTCTGCTGGGCCTCCTCGACGACCACACCAGGGATGCGGCGGATCTCCTCGGCGAGATAGGGCCGCCCGCATCCGCCGCCCTGCCGCGCCTGCGCAAGCTCCTGACGCACGACTACGAATGGGTGCGGGTGCACTGCGCGGCGGCGCTCTGGGAGGTCGGCGGCGAGGCGGAGGCACCGGCGGTCTTGAACGCCCTGTTGCAGGCCATGGCCAAGAACCCCGCGACGGCCAACCACGTTGTCCGCTGCCTGGACCGCATGGGCCCTCTCGCGGCACCCGCACTGCCCCTGCTCCGCGAGCAGCTGGCCCTGCCCCGGCGCGGCGGCAGACTCCGGAGCATCGACCACGACGAGGAACTCCAACGGGTCGGCCGTACCCCTCATCGCCCGCCTCGCCACCCCCGACGAGTTCGCCACCCCCGCCGCCACCTAACTCATCTGACACCGCCGTAAGGAGAGAGATGTCATTTCCCGAGTTTCCGCAGCCCGCGCCCGGTGAGGTGCTGTTGGTCTGCACGTGCTACGAGGACGACAGGGCGCTGTGGGGAGGGCTCCTCGACGAGATCGCAGCCCGCCGGGAAGACGACGGGCTCGTCCTCGAGGGCAGCGGCGTGCGGCTGCGCATGGTCGAGGACAACGCGTGGGACCATCTGCACGGGGGAAACATCCCGGCGCTCGTTCCCGGCAGCAGTCCCGTGCCGCCGGTCGCCGTCATGGCGGACATCCCGGTGGTGTACGGCGGGGACGGCCCACTGCTGGTGGACCTGGCGGTGATACCCGGCCGAGGTGTCCGGATATCGTCGGGCCGCCTCGGCGAGATCCTCGCCGGCCTGCTGGACGGCGCACTCACCTTCGACGACCTGGTGCGCGACATGGACCGGTACGGGACGTACCAGGGCGACGGCGGCCGACCGGCCTTCCCCACACCCACGTCGACACCGCCGCACCGGTCCTTCCCGCCTCTTCCCTCCACCGCCGCGGCCCTGCTGGTCCGCACCTGCTTCGACGACGAGGCCGGCTGGCAAGCCCTGCTCGGCGAACTGGGCGGAACAGACGCAGACGGCTGGGTCGGCGCGGACCTGGACCCGGGCGAGGTCGACGAGGAGCACTACCCGTTGACAGCGCTGGTCGTCAGCAGCCCTGCCTTCGAAGGCCTCCAGCCGGGCCAGGTCCCGGCGCTCGTCCCGCCCGACGAGCACACCACGCTGGTCGCGCTCGCCGATGCCCGGACCTTTGCCGAGCCCGGACGACCGCTGACCGTCGTCGACCTGTACGACAGCCCGGGGCAGCAGGCCGTCCTTCCATGCCGCGAGGTCGGATCGATGGTGTGCAACCTGGAGATCGCCAACATGGACTTCCACGAGTTCGTCGCCGAGGAGGGCATGGAGCCGTGGTGGGAGGGCGCCTGAGGCACGTTCTGTTCCTCCGCGTTCTGGTGGAGCGCCTGGAGGAGTTCGTTGTGCTGTGCGAGGCCTGGAGGTGTCGGTGCCTGACCGTGCCCTCGAGGCGTCGGTGCGGCGGCTGATCGAGACCCCGTCTGCGTGGAGTTCGGACGCGATCCGGGCGGCCGACCACTTCTGGGTGCGGCGCAGATCCCGATCCGGACCACGACCTCGGCATCCGTCGCAGTCGGCTGATGGGGCGGTGTTGAGGATCGATCGAGCAGGCCGAGCTCACCGTGACAGCGGTAGCCGTTGACCCACTTCGACGCGCACGCCCTTGAGATCCCCGTCTCCGCGGCGACATGAGCGATCGGTCGGCTCTCGCACCGCTCAACGAGACGGCGCCGACCCTCGAT
This sequence comes from Streptomyces sp. NPDC020958, assembly GCF_055562175.1. NCBI lineage: Bacteria > Bacillati > Actinomycetota > Actinomycetes > Kitasatosporales > Streptomycetaceae > Streptomyces > Streptomyces sp. NPDC020958. Next base: position 64,464 of record NZ_JBVHFU010000007.1, read on the forward strand.
CGTCAGAGGAGCATTGCGATGCACCATGGGGCGTGAACTCCTCATTCGTGCGCGTTGGCGCGGTAGGCGGCCACGCCGAGGAGCAGGCCGAGGGCCGCCAGGGTGGCCGCGAGGACCGTGGCCGCGGGGCGAATGCCCCATCCACTGACGGCGTATCCGGTGGCGACGGTGAGGATCGCGGCGGGGAGGTAGGCGCTGATGTTCAGTGCAGCGTTGGCCTCGGCGCGCCGATTGCCCTCGACGTGGTGGGCGATGAGCCGGAGGCCGCTGAGCTGGCCGAGTCCTTGCCCGCTGCCTGCAAGGATGGCCGAGGCGACGAAGAGTGCTGGGTTTTTGGTGAAGAGAACGACCACGACGGCGCTCATCGCGAGGACGGTGCTGGTAGCCCCCAAGGCGAACAGGCGACGCGCGGCAAGCCTGGCGAGGGCGATCTGCGATCCGGTGGCGGCGAGGAACATCACGCATGCTGCTCCGCCGGCCAGGAGCGGCGAGGTGTTCCCGACAGCGAGCATCAGCAGGGAGGGGCCGAGGGACAGCACGAACGACGTGGCGGTCAGGCCGGGGGCGAAGACCGCCGCACCGCTGGCGACTTGCCTGCGATTCCGCGCGGGCACACGGGGAAGACGCGGCCACAAGAACCCTGACGCTTGGCCCGACGGACGTTCGAGCGGCAATCCGATGTACCCGAGCAAGGCGACGACCAGCAGCACGATGTTCACAGTGAAGACCCACCCGACCGGTCGGGGTGTGGCCTGGTAGACGATCCCGCCCAGGAGCGGCCCGAGACCGGCGCCGAAGACCATAGCGATCGAGGCCAGCATCGACGTCATATGGCGGCGGTCCTCCCCACCGAGGTCGACGACCGCGGCCATGCCAGCGGACACAACAATCCCGACCGCCACGCCGACGAGCAGCCTCGCCACGACCAGGGCCGCGACGCTCCCGGCAGTCATGAACAGCAACGCCGAGACCAACGCAATCAGGATCCCCGGGACAACCACCCGCTTGCGGCCGTACCGGTCGGCCGCGCGTCCCGCGACGAGCAGTGTCACCACCAGACCCGCGATGTAGGCGGCGAAGACGACTGTCAGGGTCCCTGAGGAGTATTTCATTTCACGCTGCCAGTACACATACAGCGGAGTCGGCGAGTTGGACAGGGCGAACACGGCCGTCACCGCCCATGCCGCCCTGACGAGTTGCCATCCCGCTCCAGCCCGCACCCGGACCTCATGCACAACCGCCACCGCCGACCTCTTTGTACGAAAAAACTCGTACAGGACCGTAGCAGTACGAGAATCCTCGTACAACTCGCTAGGATGGCCGCATGCCTGACGCCGTAACCGGGACCGAGAGGCCGCCGCTCCTGCCAGAGCCGCCCGTTGATGCGCTACGACTCGAGGTCGTGATGGGTGCGCTCGCCGACCCGCTACGCATGACCGTGGCGCGTAAGCTCCTGCTGGACTCCGATGAGTTCGACCATCCCTGCGGCTGGTTCGGCTTCAACCGCCCGAAGTCCAGCCTCACTCACCACTTCAAAGTCCTGCGCGAAGCGGGCGTGATCCACCAGAGGCAGTACGGACTGGAGCGGCGCAGCCGCCTTCGGGTCGACGACCTCAACCAACGATTCCCCGGCCTTCTCGACCTCGTCGCCTCAACAGGCCAGGACTGACAACGGATCACGTAAGGCTCATGGTGCCCGCTAGGGCTGACCAGATGCAGGAGACCAACACGCGGAGTTCCATTCGTGGGCGTAAAGGAACTCCTCTGCCACGATCCGGTTGCCAGCGCCCCACCTTGCCGTTATGCCGTGGCGTGCAGGCGTGATGCGCCGGTGGCGTGACCCGAGCAGCGCTCGGGCAAATGCGTCGGGGCGGTAGCACGCTCCGTTGTCCGTGACGATCCGCTCGATGCTCGATGTGGGTGATGCCATGGGCGGTGAACCATGCGAGGGCACAGTGCATGAACACGATCGCAGTGACTGCCCTCTCATCAGGCAACGCTTCCGTGTATGCGAGCCGACCGAACCCGTCAACTGCGGAGCGGAGACACACACAACCGCCGCGTCTGCTCTTCTTCAGTCGATCGGCGTTCTTGGCCCGCTCGCTCCCGCGGCCGTGGACACGCCAACCTCCGCCGTCGGGGATTCGGCCGACCTCGGGTCGACGGACTTGCGATGGTTGAACCCGGGCCTCGCCAGGTGCCGGGTCACTGTGCGGCGACTGACGGTGATGCCCTGAGCTTGGAGTTCGAACGCGATCCGCGACGCTGACCACTTGTTGCTGCGCCGAAGGTCTGCGATTCGGCCACGACTGCAGAGTCCGTCGCGGCGGGTTGACGGTGTGGTGTCGAAGAACGGTCGAGCACCGATTGCCCCATAGCGGCAAGTAGCGGTTGACCAGCTCCGATGCACAGGTGCGAGAGATCCCCATCTCGGCGGCGACGTGCGCTATTGGACGAGTCCGGCAACGCTCGACAAGTCGGCGTCGACCTTCGACGGTCAGTGGAGCGTTGGCGTGCCTCATGGGCAGTTTCCCGTGACAGTTTCGACATTGTCGGGGAAGCGATCTTCGGCGGTCATCACACCGGTGAGAGACTGACTGAAGTGTGTGGTCATGGCCGCGGGCCGAACTCGGTGCTGTGGTCGATGGCCCACTGCGCAAAGGAGCGGGCCGGCCTACCGGTCAGGCGCTCGACATCATCCGTGACAAGGCGTGATTCGGGTCGCCGCGTTGACGCCGTGATGAGGGCATCGACCAGCCGTTCGGGACGGCCGTCCGCGAGCATTCGTGCGCGCGCGACATCCACGGGGACTGGCTCGAAACGCAACTTTCGTCCGAGGGCGGCACCGAGGATTCCGACCTGATCGGCCCTGCTGAGCGGCTCGGGCCCGGTCAGCAGGTAGGGGGTGCGATCCGAATCGTCCTGGCGTCGAAGGAGCACCTCCGCGGCTGCGGCCGCGACATCACCCTCGTCCACGACTGCTGTGCGCGCTACGTCCGGACCTCTGACCACGTCGCCTGCGCGCAGTTGCGCCGCCCAGCCGCGGGTGTTGGACGCCAGCGTGTCGCTGCGCAGCACGGTGGGATGCAGGCCAGCATCACGGAGACGGCGTTCCATGTCTGCGTGTACCTGCACAATCGGGTCGCTTTGGCGAAATGAGGCGTCATCGATCGCAGTCGAGGAGAGGTAGACGACGCGCGGTGCTACTGCGGCGAGTTCTGCGATCAGAGGCTCGGCGGGGGCGGTGTCGAGCAGCGGCCATATGAGGAAGACGGTGTCGATGAGGTCGAGCGCCGCACGGACGGAGTCGGCGTCGATCAGGTCACCGCGCACCGACTCGATGCCGGGTCGCGGGCCAACACGGCGACGATCGAGGCACCGCACAGCTGCTGCGCGCGCATGCAGCCGGGCGAGGAGCTCACGGCCGAGGTTGCCCGTCGCGCCGGTGACGAGGACCGATGGGGAACAAGCAGGAGTAGGCGGGGTGGGAGAACTGTCAGGCATGCTGGGGAGGCTAAAGGTTCAGGTCGACATCAAGGCAAGGGCGGAATGGCGATAACGATCGGCGAGGCGGCTGCGCAACTTGGGGTACAGGCCCATGTCCTACGGCACTGGGAGCACGTCGGAGCGCTCACGGTGCGCCGGGACGCGAACGGTTACCGTCTCTACGACCACGACGTCCTTGAGCAGGCACGAACCGTGCTGAAACTGCGGCACGTCGGGCTCTCGTTGTCAGAGGTCACCGCAGCGATGTCCCCGAAGAAGTCCGCAGCGCAGGAGGTCGTGCGCGCGAAGATCGCTGCGCTCGAAAGTGAGGTCCGCAGCAGACAGCAAGCGATCACCTTCCTCCGGCACACCGTCGAGTGTCGTCATCGGTACCTCGAGGAGTGCACGGACTGCGCGACATTCGTCTGGGACCCTTGATCATCCGATGTGAGGAATTTGCGGTCGATGACCACAACCCTTGATCAGTAGCAAGTGACCGCCGACGTCGATGCCTTGGTCCGCAACAGCCAGGTCCTCACGCCACGAGTCCTGTCGGGCGTCGAAGCGCGCGCCCTCGAGCGATCGATGCAGCCTGGTTTGCACCCACGAGGCATCCGACTTGTCATAGACGCTGATTGAGCAGCCTTTCTGCCCTCATATTGCACCTGAATCCGCTCCCGCATACACAGCCACACAGACACCAACCCGTCTGCACTGCTTCCCGTAGGTCGCCGATGAGTTTCGGTGCGCCGGACGGTCCAAGTCGGCACACCCGACAAAGGGAGAACTCGATGGGCAGGACGCGCCCGCAGCCGACAACTCACATCGCCCGTCGCATGTTCGAGCTCCTGGAGCCGATCTGCCTGGTCACCTTCCTCGCGGACGAGTGCAACGAGGAACTGGCAGCGCTGGGCCACCGCACCTACTGGGACGGCTACTTCGCCAGCCGCGCCGCACCACTGGGACGGGTACCGGCCCAAGTCGTGCACGCAGCCTTCTACAATTTCGCCGACGGGGAAGCCGCACGGCACATCCCCAGCGCCTGGGAGACGATCTCGCCCGAAGCCTCCGTCGCCGCACGGGAGCGGGGCAGCGCGGCCTCCCTACGGCGCATCCTCGGCGACGAGCTGGCCGAGTCCCCGGGCCTGGTGCGCGCCGCGGACCTGACCACCAAGGCCGCGACGAGCGTCCCTACCGAAGGCCGGGTGATGTACGCCGGCATGCGCAGTCTTGAGGTACCCAGCGACCCCGTCGCCCGACTGTGGCATTCCGCGACCATGCTGCGCGAGCACCGCGGCGACGGGCACATCGCCGCGCTCGTCGGCGCGTGCATCGGCGGCACGGAGGCCCACGTGCTCTCCGCTCTGGAACAGGGCATTCACCCCCCGGAGTCGTTCGGACGCATCCATCACCTGCCCACAGAGCGCCTGGCCGCGGTCATGGACGGCTTGCGCGAACGCGGACTCGTCGACATCGACGGCCACTTCACCGACGCAGGCCGCGCCACCAAACAACGCATCGAAATCCTCACTGACGAACTCGCCACCCCGCCCTACGACGCCCTGTCCCCCGCCGAACTCGACGAACTGATCACCCACCTCGGACCCATCACAGCGACCCTCGTGGCCGCAGGCTCGCGGTGACACAGAGAAACTGCCACGCATCGATCAACTGAGCCGACCGTTCAGCATCGGGCCTGGCCGCCTCCGGCCTGTTCCGGCGGGCTCGAGGATGTGCAGGCGGGCTATGCCAAGTATGGCGTGATGATCACCGTCTCCCTACAACCGGCCGTCTCGGAGGATCTTTCAGCTGTTCACGCTGGCGAAGGTGTGCTCGAGACGAGCACGGACCTTGCGGTGTGAGCGGTTGTACTCCTCGTTCCGGGCCGGGAGATCCGCCTGGCCAGGCTCATGACGGTGCGGGATCACCATGCCAGTGTCACGGTAATCGCCACCGCCGACGACGAGCCTGTATCGGCGTCCACGGACTGAGAGATTCCGAACAGCGGCGCCAGCTCCGCGTCCGCTCCCGCGCGGCGCATGGCGTTCACCAGATTGCCGAAGCATCGCGGGCTCAGCCCGGTGAACGGACCCGTCCAGGAGAGGTGTGACGCCGTGATCACACCTGCCACGAGAAGATCGCCCCACCACGTTGCGGAACTGGCCGATACGGAGGCGCATATGGAGACAGACTTGGTGAGCCGTCTGGAAGAGGCGGCGGATCGTTTCGTGATCCCCCTGCGCATGAACGAAGGGTTCGATGAGTCGGCGCTCCTACAGCTACAGGAGCAGATCGATCACTGCGGGACGACGTGGAGGGAAGAAACCCACGTACCGAAGCGTGCGGCGTTGATCCTCGCCGAACTCCACCCATCGATCGAGGCTTGCGCCTGGCTGTACGAAGGGAACATGCGTCAGCGGATCCAGGAGGCAGGAGTGGTGGTGGCTGAGGCAGTGATCGCTGCTCTGGACTGAGCGCCTCCCTCGCCGTCGAGATACGTCGCACTCCTCATTCAGCCGCCTTTCTGTCACCAGTCCCGCGACCGGCTGCTGGGGGTGTGCGCAGTCGTAGACGTTCTCCCTGAGGCCCGAAGATGATCAGATATTCGACCGGTCCGTCGGATCCGGCGTTCGCGACTCCGTGAGGGACGCGGGTGTCGAATTCGACGACGTCCCCGGCAGTCAGGACGAGGTCCTGACCACCCAGTGCGAGCCACAACCGCCCGTACAGGACACACAGCCACTCGTAGCCCTCGTGGGACACCTGCCGGGGCCGCCCCGGCGGCTCCGCACGGGCAGGCAGGACATGCTTGTGGGCGTGCAGGCCGCCGACGTAGCGGGTCAGTGGCACCACCGCCTTGTCGTCGCCGAAGCTGTGCGGCGCCGTGCCGCGGGGCCCGGCCGCAGGGGCGGGTGCGGTGCCGCCGGCCAGCTCGTCCAGGGCGACTCCGTATGCGTTCGCCAGCTGGAGCAGCACTTCCAGGGTGGGCTTGCGTTGGCCGGTCTCGATCCGTGACAGCGTGCTGGGCGAGACACCGGTCGCGCGGCTGACATCGGCGAGTGTGACGCCGCGGCGCTCGCGCACGACCCGCAGCCGGGGCCCCATCGCCGCCAGCGTCTGCGCCACGTTGTCTCCTGCCACCGTCCCCGTTCCTTTTCGCTGTGCCGCTTCACCGCCATGGCCTGCAAGCTTGCCAGAATGGCAATGCTGATCGCGTCGTGTGGCCGCCGCGTCGCATGATCGGTGGGTAATCGCAGGCCGCCCGCGAACCGAGGAGAAGCCGCCCATGCGATCCGAGCCGACCTCCGCACTCAGCCACCGCATCGTGGACGGCCCTGCCGGGCGCCTGCACCTGGTCGAGCAGGGCTGCGGCCCGCTGGTCCTGCTCGTGCACGGCTTCCCCGAGTCCTGGTACTCCTGGCGCCGCCAGCTCCCGGCCCTCGCCGCGGCCGGGTACCGGGCGGTGGCGATCGACGTACGCGGCTACGGGCGTTCCTCCAGGCCCGCCACGTCCGACGCCTACCGAATGCTCGACCTGGTGGAGGACAACCTTGCCGTTGTGCGTGCTCTCGGCAAGGAAAGCGCGGTGGTCGTCGGCCACGACTGGGGCTCCAACATCGCCGCCACCTCTGCCCTGCTCCATCCCGGAGTCTTCTCTGCGGTCGGCTTGCTGAGCGTCCCGTACGCGCCGCCCGGCGGCCCCCGCCCCACCAGCGTCTTCGGCCGGATCGGCGGGCCCGACCAGGAGTTCTACGTCTCCTACTTCCAGGAGCCCGGCCGCGCCGAAGCGGAGATCGAGCCCGACGTCCGGGGCTGGCTCGCAGGCTTCTACGCGGCCCTGTCCGCCGACACGATGCCGGGCGGGGGCGAGCCCGACCCGCACTTCGTCGCCCACGGCGGCCAACTACGTGACCGCTTCCCCGCGGGGCCTCTCCCGGCCTGGCTGAGCGAGGAGGACCTCGACGTCTACGCCGGGGAGTTCGAGCGCACCGGCCTGACCGGCGCCCTCAACCGCTACCGCAACATGGACCACGACTGGGAAGACCTCGCCCCCTACCGCGGATCCCCCATCAAACAACCCGCCCTGTTCGTCGGCGGCGCGCTGGACGCCTCCACCACCTGGATGGCCGATGCCATCGACGCCTACCCCACCACCCTCCCCGCCCTGTCCGCCTCCCACCTCCTGGGCGACTGCGGCCACTGGGTCCAGCAGGAACGCCCCGACGAGGTCAACAGCCTGCTGATCGACTGGCTCGCCACAGTTCACAGCTGAACCAGGCGGGCCACCGCGGGCGGACCGCGCGGAGGTAGCGCACGGCGGTCTGCTCGACGACGTCGAACAGTCACACCGCACATACTCCACTCCACCGGTGACACGAGGTTCTGGCTCGCTTTTGGTAGTGGAGTGACGGAGGGTCAAAGGATCGAGACGACCGTGCTCACCGTCACCTCACCGCTCAGCGGAAGGACGAGGGTGAGTTTCGGCCTGGTCGGCGTCAGCGGAGGGCCGCAAGTCGTCCAGCCCGCCGGTGCGTCTCGTTACCGGCAGCGGCCGGCCGCGTCGGGACGGGGAACCCACGGACGTCGAGGGAACCGCCTGGCTGCGGGCCCCTGGCCGAGCTGCCTGAGCGCTTCGCACCGGCTGCGTCGGGCGGCTGCGCGCTCCGCGCTGGTCGTTCCTGGTCAACCGACGGGGCCGGCCGCCACGAGGTCCAGCGCGACGTCCGTGATCATGTCCTCCTGGCCGCCGACCATCTTGCGCCGACCGACCTCGACCAGGATCGCCCGGGTGTCCAGGCCGTGACGGCGGGCGGCCGCCTCGGCGTGCCGAAGGAAGCTGGAGTACACGCCCGCGTAGCCGAGGGTGAGCGTCTCACGGTCGACCCGCACCTCGCGGTCCTGCAGGGGACGTACGACGTCGTCGGCCGCGTCCATCAGAGGGAACAGGTCACAGCCGTGCCCCCAGCCCATCAGGTCAGCGACCGCGACGAACGCCTCCAGCGGGCAGTTCCCGGCTCCGGCGCCCTGGCCGGCGAGGGAGACGTCGACGCGGGTGACGCCGTTCTCGACGGCGACGACGGAGTTGGCGCCCCCCGGACCGAGGTTGTGGTGGGCGTGCATGCCCATGCCGGTGTGCGGGTCGAGGGCATCGCGACAGGCCCGGACGCGATCGCGGACGCCGTCCATGGTCAGGCGGCCGCCGGCGTGGGATCAGCAGGTTCGGCCGGCGGCCATGTGCTGGGCAGCGACGTCGGCCTCGGTGCAGTGCGTGGCGACGCGGACCGAGCGGATGCCGAGGGAGGGTCACTTGATGCCCGTCGTGGCGATTCCCTGGACGATCTGGCGCTGGAAGACCAGGAAGACCGCGACGAGCGGGATGAAGCCGAGGACCGAGGACGCCATGATCTCGGCGTACTGCGGGCTGGTGGGGTCCACCAGTGAGGCGAGACCGACCGGGATGGTCTGGGACCTGGTCTGGCTGAGGACCAGCAGCGGCCACAGGAAGGAGTTCCAGGAGCCGATGAAGGTGAAGATCGCGACCGTGGACACCGCCGGGCGGCACATCGGCATGCAGACGGTGGCGTAGACCCGCCACCAGCTCGCGCCGTCGATGCGGGCCGCCTCGATCAGCGCCGTGGGGATGCCGCGGAAGAAGGCATGGAAGACGAAGACCGAGATCGGTGCCGCGACCGACGGCAGGACCAGCGCCCAGAACGTGCCGAGCAGGTGGAACGACCGGTACTCGATGAACTGGGGCAGCACCAGCGCCTCGGTCGGCAGCATCAGGCCGGCCGTGACGACGGCCATGACCAGCGCCCGGCCACGGAAGCGCAGGAAGGCCAGGGCGAATCCGGCCATGGAGCAGAAAGCGACCGTGAAGATCACGGCGAGTGCCGCGATCACCAGGCTGTTGAGGTACCAGGTGCCGATCGGGTGGTTGTCCCAGGCGGTGGCGTACGCGTGCAGCGACCAGCCGCCGTCGAAGATCGACGTGGGGCTCCGGGTGATGGCCGCGTCGTCGCGCAGCGAGGTGATCAGGGCCCAGACGAAGGGCACGAGCCAGATCAGGGCGAACAGGGTCAGGCACACGGCGCAGAGCCGGTTGAAGAGCCTGGCGCCGTCGACGGCGCCCTTCGGGTCGGCGATCTGCGGCTGGGTGATGGTGGTCATGGGTCCTCCGCTCAGGCCGCGCTGCCGGTCGCGCGACGGCGGCGCAGCCCGTACCAGGCCGCCGAGATCGCGACGATGATGACGAAATACACCATGGTGGCGGCAGCGCCGTAGCCACCTCGGTAGGCGGTGAAGCCGGTGTCGTAGATGTACTCGATGACGGGCCGGGTGGATTGGCTGGGTCCGCCGCCGAGCAGCTGGTAGATCTGGTCGAACACCTTCAGCGAGGCGAGGATCTGGAGGATCAGCACCAGGCTGGTGGTCCGGCCGAGCAGCGGGACCGTGATGTGGCGGATCTGCTGCCAGGGGCTCGCGCCGTCGATCGCCGCCGCCTCGTAGACGTCCGCGGGGACGTCCTGGATGGCGGCTGTGTAGAGGACGAAGTTGAAGCCGAACGTCCACCACACGGTCATCAGCACGACGGCGGTCCAGCCGCCCGAGGTGCTGCCGATGAAGTCCGGGACCGGCAGTCCGACGGCGTCGAAGACCTTGGGGAGAAGGCCGATCTGCGGGGTGTACATCCACAGGAAGACCAGGGTGACCACGGAGGACGGCACGACGTACGGCACGAAGAAGGCGATGCGGTAGAAGAGCCGGCCGCGCCGGATGCGCGAGGCCAGGACGGCGACGCCCAGCGCGAGGACCACCAGCGGGGGCGTGGTCAGCAGCGTGAAGAGGACCGAGTGCCACATGCTCTCCCAGAAGAGGGAGTCGGTGAGCACCTCGTGATAGTTCGACAGGCCGACGAAGTCCCCGAGGCCGCTCTTGACGGTGGTGGTGTTGAAGAAGCTCAGCACCACGCCGACGAGCAGCGGGCCGACCAGGAACAGCAGGTAGATCACGAGGAAGGGGGCGGTGAGCAGTCTGCCCGCCCGGCGTTCGGAAGGGTTGGGCCGGTCGGTGGTGAGGTCTGCCGGGGACGCGGCTCGCGCCGGTCGCGTCTGGACGACGGTCGTCATGGTGGCGGCCTCCTACTTCATCGTGACCGGCGGTCGGGACGTGGTGTACCGCTTCAGGGCGGAGCGCATCGCGGCCACCATGCCCCCCGGCGTGATCCGCCCGGCGAGCGCCTCGATGACCGTGCCGCCGATCACGCCCTGGAAGTCCGAGCCGGCGCCGGTGTACCAGGCCACCGGGTCGTACTGGGCGTTGAACGCGGCCTCGACGTAGTTGCGTTGCGGCGACTGGTTCAGGAACGCCCTGCTGCGCTGCGTCGGCAGCCAGGCGGGGATGTGGCCGCCCTCGGCCCAGACCGCGCTGCTGTCGAGGAGGCTCCTGACGAACTTCGCCGCGTTGCGGGTGCGGGTCTCGTCGCCGCGGTCGTTGCGCGGCAGGATCAGCGCGTGCGAGTCGGCGTACGCCACCGGCTTCGGGCCGAGCAGCGCCGGGAACGGCACGACGTTGAACCTCAGGTCCTTGACCTGCCGGTACGTGGGGATCTGCCACTCGCCGTCGAAGAGGAAGCCGGCCTTGCCGGTGCTGAAGAGGGCGTTGGCTCCGGCGCCGGTGAGGTTCTTCGGCATCAGGTCCGGGCCGGTCAGGCTCTGCAGGAAGGCGACCGTCTCCCGCAGCGCCGCCTCGTCGATGGCGATCTTCGTTCCGGAGTCGGTGACGATCGGGCCGGCGAGGGCGGAGTAGACCATGCTGAAGAAGCGCCAGGCGGTGGACGGGTCGGCGGTGATCGACATCGCCGCGCCGTACTGGGCGCCGCCCACGTCCTTCATCGCCTTCACCGCGTCGACGAAGTCCTCCTTGCCCTTGAGGGGCACGAGATCGTCGCCCGTGGAGTTCAGCAGGCCGGCCTTGCGGGCGATGTCCACGTTGTAATAGAGGACGAAGGGGTGTGTGTCGAGCGGGACCGCGTACACGGTGCCGTCCACAGTGGCCTTCTTCCAGGCCGCCGGGGTGAACTTGTCCTGGGTGACGCCCAGTTCTCCGAGAGGGGTCCGTTCGATCGGCTCCAGCAGGCCGGAGGCGGCCAGCAGGGGAAGCCGCGAGAGGTGGGTGATGCCGACGTCCGGCGGTGTGCCGCTCGCGATGGCCAGTGCCAGCTTGGTGTAGTACGGATTGCCCCATCCGAGGACGGTCGCCTCGACCGTCGTTCCCGGGTCGGCCTTCTGGAACGCCTTTTCCATCAGCACCATGTTGGCGCCGTCGCCGCCGGTGAAGAGGTTCCAGAAGACGACGTCCGCCGTGTTCGGTTGCGCGCCCGTCAGACCGGACACGAGCGGGGAGGAGCACGCCGCGAGCCCTCCGGTCAGGGCAAGGCCACCGCCGAGGGCAAGAAACCGTCGGCGCGCCATCGCTCCGCTCATGGGGGTATTCACCTCGTTAATTCGATGTGAACTCGATGGCGCAGACCCTCGCATACGTTTTGCATCGATGCAATAGACCGCCGGGAAGAAGTCGTCCCCGGCCCTCGTCGCGTTTCGGGGGTCACTCCGGCGCGGGCACCCGGCGCGAGGACTCGCGGACGACCAGCCGGTACGGCGTGGCCTCCTGGCGAGCCGCCACCACCGCCCCCGCCTGCGCGTCCTCGCCCGACACGGTCTCCTCGGAGCCCCCGGGGGCCGCCATCTGCTCCTCCAGCAGGGCCAGTGAACGTTCGGCGATGGCGTCGAGGTCGGGGGCGACGGAGGTGAGTGGCGGGTGGGTGTAGGCGGACTCCTGGACGGCGTCGATACCGACGACGGCGACGTCCTCGGGCACCCGCACCCCGGAGGCGTCCAGGGCCCGCAACGCACCGACGGCGAGCGCGTCGTTGAAGGCGAAGATGGCGTCGGGCAGCGGGCCGTCACCCTCCAGCAACTCGCGCACGGCCACGTAGCCCTGCTCCCTGGTCCAGTCCTCCACGGGTACGACCAGCCAGTTCACCCGCCGCACCCGGGCAGCCGACATCGCCTGCTGGTACCCCTCGGTGCGCTGGCGGCCGTTCTCGCTGCCGTTGCGGCCGAGCGCGACGATCCACCGGCAGCCCTGCTCCAGCAGGTGCTCCACGGCCGTCCGCGCGGCCGCCACGTTGTCGATGCCGACCCGCGGGAACTGGTCGCCGACACTGTGCTCGCCCAGCATGACCAGCGGAAAGTCCGGCTTCTTGGCGGCGACGTCGGCGGCCGGCAGCGTGAGGGCGCTCAGCAGCACGCCGTCGGCCACATTGGTCAGACCGCCCTCGATGATCCGCCGCTCCACCTCGCTGTCGCCCGCGGTCGACTCGACGAGCACCGTGATGCCGCGCCGGCCCGCGGCCCGGATCACGGCCTGGGCGAGTTCGGCGAAGTAGGGCTCGGCGAGGAACGGCACCGCCAGGGCGATGAAGCCGGTGCGGCCCGAACGCAGGCCGCGGGCCAGGTAGTCCATGCGGTAGCCCAGCTCGTCGAGCGAGCGCTGCACCTTCGCGCGGGTGTCGGGGCTGACGTGCGAGTAGCCGTTGACCACGTTCGACACCGTCCGCACCGACACCCCGGCGTGCTCGGCCACGTCCCGCATCCGCACCTTGGCCACTGGAGCCTCCTTCCCGTCGCGCCGGCCCTCGGAGCCCGCCGGCCGGCCGCGACCGGGCGCCCGACAGGCTCTCCGAGTCTGCCGCACCGGGAAGCCCCGCCTCATCGTCGCATCCCATCCGGGTATTGCATCGATGCAAACGATCACTCATGATGGCAGGGCTTCGACCGTGGAAACGCCTATGCCGGGAATTCCGGAAAAGGCAGGAGGAGGGTCCGTGAAGGCGAGCGAGCAGGACGGAACGTATCCGAGGCCGATCCTGCGGCGGGAACGGTGGCACAGCCTCGACGGCGTCTGGGAGTTCGGGTACGACGACGCCCGCGAGGGCGAGCGCGACGCGTGGTTCTCCGATCCGGCGGCGGGTGCGTTCGACCGGGAGATCACCGTCCCCTACCCGCCCGAGGCCCCCGCCTCCGGCATCGGCGAGACCGCCGCGCACCCGGTGGTCTGGTACCGCCGCCGCGTCCCCCACGAGGTGCTCGCCGCCGGTGACGGCGACCGGGCGCTGGTGCACTTCGGAGCCGTCGACCACCGCGCGAAGGTCTGGCTGGACGGCCGCCTGGTGGCCGAGCACGTGGGCGGTCAGACGCCGTTCACCGCCGACGTCACCGACGCGCTGCGTCCCGGCGCCGGCGAACACGTACTCGTCGTACGCGCGGAGGACGACCCGGCCGACCTCGCGCAGCCGCGCGGCAAGCAGGACTGGCAGGACCGGCCGCACGCGGTCTGGTACGAGCGGACCACCGGCATCTGGCAGACCGTATGGGCCGAGACCGTGACCGCGCAGCACATCCGCGACCTGGCCTGGGTTCCCGACCCGAAGCGCGGCGTCACGGCCGAGATCACCCTGGCCGCGGTGCCCGCCGCCCCGGTGAGCGTGGAGATCGTGCTGCGCCACGACGGCGAGGTGCTCGCCGAGTCCACCACCGCCGTCCGTACCCCGCGCGCCCGCGTCGACCTCGTCGTCCCCGCCCTGCGCAACGGAATCGACCGCGAGGACCTGCTGTGGAGCCCCGAGCGGCCCACGCTGGTCGACGCGCGGGTGACCGTCCGCGACACCGCCACCTCGAAGGTGCTCGACACCGTCGACAGCTACGTCGGCCTGCGCAGCGCCGGCGTGGGCCGGCGCGCCTTCCTGCTCAACGACCGTCCCTACCAGGTGCGTTCGGTCCTCAACCAGGGCTACCGCCCCGACACCCTGATCGCGAACTCCGGCACCGCCGAACTGCGCCGCGAGGTCGAGCTGATCAAGGCCATGGGCTTCAACGCGGTGCGCATCCACCAGAAGGCCGAGGACCCCCGCTTCCTCTACTGGGCCGACCGTCTCGGCCTGCTGGTGTGGGGCGAGACCGGAGCCGCGTACGAGTACGGCGCCGAGGCCGTGGGGCTGCTCACCCGTGAGTGGCTGGATCTGGTGCGACGTGACCGCAGCCACCCCTCGGTCGTCACCTGGGTTCCGGTCAACGAGAGCTGGGGCTGCTCCGACATCGCCGACGACCCGGCGCAGCAGGCCTACACGGTCGCGCTCGCGAACCTCACCCGGGCTGTGGACCCGACCCGGCCGGTCATGTCCAACGAGGGCTGGGAGCACACCGACAGCGACATCCTGGGCGTGCACGACTACTCATCCGACCCCGAGCTGCTCACCCGCCGCTACGGCGACGCCGCCGGGTTCGAGGCGCTGCTGGCCTCGCCGGGGCCGGCCGGGCGCACCCTCTCCCTGGACGCACGGCAGACGGAGCGCTACCGCGTCGGCGAAGTCCCGCTGATGGTCACCGAGTTCGGCGGACTGTCGGTGGGCGCCGAGGAGGACGAGTTCTCCTACACGCGGACCAGCTCCGACACGCAGTACGCCGCCCTGCTCGACGACCTCTTCGGGGTGCTGCACAGGAGCCCGATCGTCGCCGGCTTCTGCTACACACAGTTCATGGACACCGCCCAGGAGACCAACGGCCTCCTGTACGCGGACGGTTCGCCGAAGCTGCCGCTGGAGACGATCCGCCGTATCGTCACCGGCGCCGCGACCGCCCCCGAGGAGAAGCCGGAGTCCCCGGCCCTGCCCGACGAGGAGCAGTGACCGGCGGCGGACCTCGGCACGCCGACCGCGCGGAGGTCCGCCGAGCCCGTTCTTCTATCTGTAGGAGATGACCGTGGCGGTGCGGATGCTCCGCGGGGGCATGGTGATCCGCAGTACCTGGGTGTCGGCGTCCCAGTGCCACGCCGAGGCGGCCAACCGGGCACCGCCCGCGGTCACTCGGCTCGGTGCCGCACCGACACCCAGGAAGGACACGGTCCAGGTGCGGCGGCTCGCCTGGCCGGGGAAGGCTCCCCTGGCGGGTGCGATCGTCAGCAGGTGGGTGTCCTTGTGTTCGGCGTAGCGGATCCGGGTGGTTGCCGTGCGTCCAGGGTCTGAGGTCGTGCCGTCGTCCTCGTAGAGGGAGAAGGCGCCGGACGCTCCCGGGGCCACGGTGACGGTGACCTTGTCGAGCGGGCTCTGGCTGTCGTTCGGCACGTCGTCGGAGCGGGTGGTGACGATGCCGCCCGCCCGGACGAAGACCGGCATGGTGTCCAGGGTGGTCGTGATGTCGTAGGTGGCTCCGTCGGCGGGCGCGGTGTAGGTGCGGCCGGTGAAGTAGTCCGTCCACCGGCCGGGCGGGAACCACACCGAAGTGGTCGTGCCGGTGCCGGGGGTGGTGACGGGGGCGACCAGCATGTCGGGGCCGTAGAGGTACTCGCTGTCCTCCCGGGTGTAGGCGTTCTCCTCCTCCGGGTACTGGAGGTACAGCGGGCGCACGATCGGGGTGCCGGTGGTGTCGGCCTGCTGCGCCAGGGTGTACGTGTACGGTACGAGCGCCTCGCGGAACCGGAGGAACTTCTCGGCGGACCTTTGTGCTTCGGGGCCGTACTGCCACGGCAGGCGGTCGCTGTGGTTGCTGTGCAGCCGGTCGACGGGCTGGAAGGTGCCGAACTGCACCCATCGTGCGTAGAGGTCGTCGGGCAGTTTGGTGGTGCGGTGGGTCTGGCCGTTCGAGGTGTACGTCTCGGCTCCGGGGATGCCGTACCCGTCGTTGTGGCCGCCGATGTCGTGGCTGACGGCGGCGAGGCCGGTGGCGGCCGCCTCCCCCGGCGTGTAGCCGACCTCGGCGCGCAGGGTGCCCCAGTTCGAGGTGGTGTCACCGGTGAAGTGCAGGGTGCTGCGCTTGTCGGCCCAGGGCCCGGTGGGCAGGCCCACGCCGCCGCTGTAGCCGCCGGCCTGGAGGGAGCCGTAGGCCCGGGACAGGACGAAGCCGCGGTCGCCGGTCTCCGAGGAGGTGAGGTCGGCGTACTTCTGGTTGATCCACGCGTCCGGGGTGACTCCGGACCGGGAGGAACGGGAGGCGTCGCAGCACCAGTCGAGCCACCAGAAGTCGTTACCGGCCCGGTCCATCGGCCGGTGCAGGTCGAGGTAGGCCTTGAGCTGGTCGGGGTCGCCGAAGTCGAAGGTGTAGCAGTCCGGGCCCGCGCTGCCCGCGCAACCGCCCTTGCGCAGCTTGCCCTTGGCCGTGCTCTGGGCCCGGGCGAACTGCGGGTCGGTGCCGAGGATGCTCGGGTGCACGTTCAGGGTGTTGTGGAGTCCCTGTCCGGCGGACCAGTCGAAGAAACCCTTGGGGTTCGGGAACTTGGCCGGGTCGAAGTTCCAGCCGCTCCAGGTGTTGGGCGACTTGAAGTCGGTGTCCGTCACCAGCACGTCCAGGGGGACGTCCGCGACGCGGAACGCGGGCAGGATGGTGTTCTCGTAGTCGCTCGCGGTGCGGTCGATGTACTCGGAGTACCAGACGCCGTAGGCCCAGCGGGGCAGCAGCGCCGACGGTCCGGTCAGTGTCGCCAGGTCGGACAGGCCCCGCTGGTAGTCGTGTCCGAAGCCGAAGAGGTAGCCGTCCTGATAGGGGCGGCCTTCGTGGGCGGGGCGTGCGGACGCCTTCTCGGTGGCGGTGTCGTAGATCGCGGACGAGGTGTCGTCGAGCAGGTACCAGCCGTCGCGGTGCAGCAGGCCGGGGGTGGTCCAGGGAGTGGGGTCGTTGTCGCCGTTGAGGCCGTCCAGGCTGCGCCGGTAGCCGCCCAGGGCGAGGTGGGGTGCCGGGGCGGCCTCGCCCTGCCGGCTCAGCGCCAGGGTGTCGATGTTGACGTGGCAGCTGCCGGCCTCCGGGCAGCTCAGGGCGACGTCGTCGGTGCCCGCCCGCAACTCGACCGGGACGGCGGCCGATTGCCAGGTGTCCCAGTTGTCGGTGGCCGGGAGCGTGAGGGTCTTTGAGGTACCGCCGCCGGTGGCGACGTCGATCGTGCGGGCCTGGTGCAGGCCGTCGCTGCCCGTTCCGTCGGCGTAGCGCAGGTTCAGCACGTACGTGCCGTCCTCGGGTACTCCCGTGACGTGGGTCGAGACCCGCGATCCCTGGTTGAGTTCGGCGGTGAATCCGTAGCCGGCGTGGTTCTTGTGGTCGGTGGCGACGGTCGCGGAGCCCGTCAGGAGGGCGTCCTCGGCCTCGCAACTGGTCCCGAACCGGCAGCCGTTGACCGTACTCTGCGCTCGGGAGGGGTAGTCCGCTCCGGAGGTGAGCAGGGCGAGGCTGTCGATGTTGACGCTTCCGGAGTCGGCTGCGGTGCGGTGCAGCCGGACGGTGTGCGGGCCGGCTCCGAGCGTCAGCGGCAGCCGGGCCACCGCCCAGGTGTTCCAGTCCGACGTCGCGGGCAGCGTGAACGTCCTGTCGGCGCCGCCGTCCACGCTGAGGCTGAGGGTGCGGGCTTCGTGCCGACCGTCGCTGCCGACGGCGTTGGCGTAGCGCACCGCGAGGTCGTAGGTGCCCGAGGCTGGTGACCTCAGGTCCGCGTCGAGGGAGTTGTTGTCGGTCTCGAATCCGGCGAGGAAGCCCTTGCCGGTGAATCCGCCGTGGTCGGCGGCGAGGCCCGGACCGTCGTACTGCTGGTCCTCCGCCTCGCACAGGGCGCCGACGGCGCAGACGTCGTGCTGCCAGGGCGCCGCCAGCACCGGCGTCGGGCCCACCTTGACGGACGTGGTCAGGTTGTCGGTGGTGAACGGCCCGGAGCCCACCCGGTAGCGCAGGGTCATGGCGCTGGTGGTGATGGTCAGGACACCGTCGCGCACGGACGAGGTGTAGTGCGGCGGGGTGAAGGCGTCCCTGCCGATCGCGTTGAAGGTGGCGCGGTCCTCGAAGTGGCCGTCTCCGGAGTACTCGGTCCGGATCAACGTCGGTGACAGGACCTCGAATCGGGCGTTGTCCACGCGCACCGTGGCGGTGCGGGCGCGGTGGGGCGCGGAGCCCGCTGCCGCGACGCCCGGCGTGACCAGGCAGAGCCCCGCCAACGCGGCGGCCACCACCACTGCGGTCGGCGTGCGGCGGGATCTCGACGACAAAAGTTTCACAGCACTCTCCGTCTCCGGCCCAGCCATGTCTGGGCGACGACCACCACGGCCAGGAAGGCACCGCTGACCACCTGCTGAGACGCGGAGTCGAGCGAGCCGATCTGGTTGATCACGTTCTGGATGACCTTCGGCAGCAGCACCCCGACGAGCGAGCCGCTGATGAAACCGGAACCACCGCTGAGCAGGGTGCCGCCGATGACCACGGCCGAGATGGCGTCCAGCTGCATGCCGCTGCCGGGGATCGTCACGCCGGACAGCAGCCAGGCCGCGTTGAGTGCGACGGCGAGCCCGGCGCACAGGCCCGAGAGCGTGTACACGGCGCTGCCCTTGACAACGATGTCCGGCCCGGCCTTCCCGCCCGTGGTGAGGGTGTCGAGCGTCTGGATGGCGAGCGGCCCGAAGCGCGGGTTGGACTCGTCCGAGTCGTTTTCGGACCTGGTGCATCCGGTCGCGAGCGCGAGGCTCGTCACGAGGCCGGGGGCGAGAAGGGTGCGAGGGGAGGTGCGACGGGCAAGTGCGGTGGGCTTCATGAGTGTCCCCAAACGGCACGGCCCCTGAGCTGAGAGCGCTCTCGGGGAGGCTTGCTCTTGCGTCGACTCTGCGTGCTCGTCGTTCAGGGGAGGTTTTTACATCGTTGGAAGGGCCGTGTAAAGCCTTCTGTCCGAAATCTCGTCACCGTCGGCCCACGGTGCTCTCCCGCTCCACCAGCTCGAATGCGGCGGTAAGTTCGCGGCCGCCGGGCTCCGCGCGGCCCGACAGGCTGCGCAGCAGCGAGGCCACGGCCATCTTCGCGATGGCCCGCTTGTCCGGTGACACCGTCGTCAGGGTGACGGCACCGAAGCGACCCTCCGCGATGTCGTCGAAACCCACCACCGCCACGTCCCCGGGCACCCGCAGACCCCGTTCGTGCAGCACCCGCATCGCGCCGATCGCGATCAGGTCGTTGAAGGCGAAGACGGCGTCCGGACGCACGCCGGAGTCGAGCAGCTCGGCCATGGCACGCGCGCCGTCGTCCCGGTCCCAGCCGCCGACCGGCACCGCCAGGCTGTCCGGCGCGGGGACCCCGGCCGCCGCCAGCTCCGCGCGCCACCCGTCCAGCCGCAGGTGGGCGGGCTGGTTCACGGAGTCGGTGCGCGCGCCGAGGTAGGCGATCCGGGTCCGGCCGCGGGCCAGCAGGTGACGCACGGCGCACCGGGCCGCCGCCACGTTGTCGATCGCGATGTGGTCGAAGGGCAGGCCGTACTCGCGCTCCCCGAGCAGCACCAGCGGCACGTCGCCCGGCCGGCCACGCAGGTCCGCGGCCTCCAGGGTCAGCGGGCTGAGGATCAGCCCGTCGATCACCCCGCCGCGAAAGCCCCGGCTGACCAGGATCTCCTGTTCGCGCTCGCCCCGCGTGTGGTCGAGCAGGACGGTGAACTCGTGCTCCGCGGCCGCGTCGATCACCGCTCCGGCCAGCTCCGCGAAGTACGGGTTGCCGAGCTCGGGAACGACGAGGGCGATGATCCCGGTCCGGCCCTTGCGCAGATGCCGCGCGGTCAGGTTGGGCCGGTAGCCGAGCTCGTCGATCGCCGCCTGCACCCGGGCGCGCATGGCCGGGGTGACGTGCGGATGGTTGTTCACCACGTTGGA
Source organism: Streptomyces sp. NPDC020958 (assembly GCF_055562175.1). Taxonomy (NCBI): domain Bacteria; kingdom Bacillati; phylum Actinomycetota; class Actinomycetes; order Kitasatosporales; family Streptomycetaceae; genus Streptomyces; species Streptomyces sp. NPDC020958. The sequence continues at coordinate 84,670 of NZ_JBVHFU010000007.1, forward strand.
CACGGTCTTGATCGAAACGCCCGCGCGTTCCGCCACGTCTTTCAGGCTGACCCGCAAGGGATCTCCTCAGCGTCGATGAGTGGCCCCGCACCCGGCCATTTGTCATGTCCCTGGACACAGGCCGAGCGCCGTGCTCTCATGCCAACTGCCGTTCCTTGCAACGTTGTACAGACTGAAGCAACGAGCCGCCACCCTTCCTCACCCAAGGAGGATTCGTGCGCATCAGACCCCTCGGGCAACGCCTCGCCCTGCTGCTCGCCGCGGCACTGGGCCTGGCCGGCCTCACCGCCCCGTCCGCCGCCACCGCGGCCGGCGATCCCGTCGAAGTCCACGGCCTCAAGGGCGACTACTACACCCAGTCCGCCCCCGGCGCCTTCGACTTCCACGAGCTCAAAGCCACCGGGCTCGACCCGAACCTCGACTTCGACACCCTGGAGCCGCGCCTGGACTTCGCCACCGGCCAGTCGGACGACGTCAGTGTCCGCTGGACCGGGAAGATCGTCCCGGAGAAGACCGGCCCCACCACCTTCTCGATCATCGGCGACAACGGTTTCCGGCTGTGGGTGGACGGCCGGCTGGTCATCGACCACTGGGTGGACGACTGGGACATCGAACAGACGGGGCAGCCCGTCGAGTTGACGGCGGGCAAGGCCTACGACATCAAGGTCGAGTACTTCGAGCACTACGGCGGCTCCAACCTCCACCTGCGCTGGACCCCGCCCGGCGGCACGAAGACGGCCGTGCCGCAGTCCGCGTTCCGTCTGCCCGACGGCTTCGACTACGACGGCCCCGTCTCCACCGCCGTCCAGGCGAGCGGCCGTACTCTCGCCCTGGAGTTCGCGCAGCCGCTGGGCGCGCCGCCGGCCGGTCTCGGCGAGCATCTCGACGCCGTGATCGGGGGCGCCGACTGGCCTCTGGGCGGTGCCCGGCTGGACTCCGCCGACCCCCGGAAGCTGCTGATCGAACTGAAGCAGCCCGTCGTCGGCAACAGGACCGGCACCGCGTCGGGTCTCGCCGACGTGCGCTACGACGGTCAAGGCGGCCTGGTCGGCACGGATGGCAACGTTGTCGGCTCGTTCTGGAGCAGCGGTGCCAACAGGTCGACGTACGAGTTGCGCACCAAATGGGCCGCCAAGGTCGGACCGCACAACGCCCACCCCGAGTACCCGAGGCCCCAGCTCACCCGCGGCAACTGGAAGAACCTCAACGGCACCTGGCAGTTCGCCGCCGCCGCGGCGGGCGAACAGCCGCCGGTGGGCAGGAAGCTCGGCGAGAGGATCCTCGTCCCGTACCCCGTCGAGTCCCAGCTGTCCGGGCTCGAACGACACGAGGACCGCATGTGGTACCGGCGTACCTTCACCGTCCCGGCCGGCTGGAAGATCGGCTCCGGCAAGCGACTGCAGCTGAACTTCGGCGCGGTCGACTGGCGAGCCGAGGTGTACGTCAACGGCACCAAGGTGGCCGAACACCAGGGCGGGTACGACAAGTTCAGCGCCGACATCACCGACGCGCTCAAGCCCGGCCGCACCCAGGAGCTCATCGTCGGCGTCTACGACCCCACCGACGCGGCCGGCGGCGAGAACCCGCCGGTCGGCAAGCAGCGCCTGGACCCGAGCGGCATCTGGTACACGCCGACCTCCGGGATCTGGCAGACGGTGTGGATCGAACCGGTGGCCGCCGACCACGTCGACCAGCTCAGGCTCACCCCGGACGTCGACGCCGGCACGCTCACCGTCGAGCCGCAGGGCGTCCGGGCCGGCCTGCCGGTCACGGCGACCGCCTACGAGGGCAAGCGCAAGGTGGCCACGGTCACCGGGCGCAGCGGCGGGCCCCTGACCCTGCGCATCCGGAACCCGCGGCTGTGGTCGCCCGACGACCCGTACCTCTACGACCTGAAGGTGAGCGTCGGAGCCGACCGCGTCGGCAGCTACTTCGGGATGCGGTCGGTCAAGGTCGAGAAGGTCGACGGCGTTCCGCGTACCCTCCTCAACGGCAAGCCGGTCTTCATGATGGCCACTTTGGACCAGGGCTTCTGGCCGGACGGCCTGTACACCGCCCCGACGGACGAGGCGCTCGCCTACGACCTGCGGATGCACAGGAGCATGGGCTTCAACGCGGTGCGCAAGCACATCAAGGTCGAGCCCGACCGCTGGTTCTACTGGGCCGACCGGCTCGGACTGATGGTGTGGCAGGACATGCCCGCGATGACGGCCGGGGTGAACCCGTCCGCGCAGGCGCGCGCCGAGTACGAGCGCGAGATGAAGCAGATGATCGACGAGCACTACAGCAGCCCTTCGGTCGTCATGTGGGTCACCTTCAACGAGGGCTGGGGCCAGTACGACATGGCCCGCATCGCCGACCAGGCCAAGTCCTGGGATCCGACCCGGCTGGTCAACTCCATGTCCGGGCTCAACCTCGGCGAGGACGGCGGCACCGGCGACGTCATGGACGAACACGGCTATCCCAGTCCGGCTCTGCCTCCCCACCCCGACGGCAGACGTGCCCTGGTCAGCGGCGAGTACGGCGGCCTCGGCCTCGCGGTACCGGGACACGCCTGGTCCGTGCAGCAGTCGTACGTCGACGTCGACCCGGCGACCTACACCGACGACTACCTGGCCAAGCTCGCCGAGGTCCACGCGCTGGCCTGCCAGGGCGGCAACGGCGCGGTGTACACCCAGATCTCGGACGTCGAGGGTGAACTCAACGGCCTGATGACGTACGACCGCAGGGTCGTCAAGCCCGACGTCCAGCGGCTCAGGACGGCCCAGCAGGCGCTGATCTCGGACGCCTCACGGGCCGTCCCGGCCGGGTGCACTCCCTGACGCCCGCGCGGAGTCGGCGCACGCCTCCCCGCGCCGCGCCGAGTGCCCTGCGCCAGCCGTGAGAGGGGTGTGGGTCCGCCGCCGTCCGAACGGCGGCGGCGGACCGCCCCGGCTCCTGCGCACCCCCTGGACACGGCACCCGGTCCGTGCTGTCATGCCGATTGGTCTGTACCTTCCGACGTTGCAACGCCCCAGGCTCCTCAGTGGCGAGATCGCAGGCCCTGCTCCCCGCACTTCCCGGATCGTGCCAGGAGGCTCCCCCATGCCCCTGAACCGCAGACACTTCGTTCCCAGGCGCGCTCACCGCGGCCCGGCGGCCAGTGCCGCTGCAGCCCGCACGACTGCGGCGTGGCCTGGCCCTGCTGCACCGAGGAGCGGTGGCCCGCCACCACCGACAACGAACCGGCGGCCGCGACGTACACGCCCGGACAGGTCGCCGCGAAGGTCACCGACGGCACCGCGGTGACCTGCACCGAGACCACCGACTGCGCCTTCACCGCCGCGGGCACCGCCGTCGCCGATCGTGCCGGGCCGAGTACTCGCCCTCTTCCGTTGCCGTCATTCCCCTTACCCGGAGGTCAGGTACATGCGATGGAGTCTCGCAAGACCACTTCACGGTGGATGGAGAAGAACCCTCGGTCTGATTCCCGTCGTCGCGCTGACGGTGGCGGCCACCGTCAGCGGGTCGCTCTCCGCCCAGGCGGCCGTACCCCCGACGCCGGCGGGCTTCTCGCTCACGTGGAGCGACGACTTCAACGGTGCGTCCGGCACGGGCATCGACCAGAGCCTGTGGAAGTACGACACCGGGCCGGGCAGCAGTTTCGGCACCGGTGAGATCGAGACAATGACCAGCAGCACCTCGAACGTCTACTACGACGGCCAGGGCCATCTGGTGCTCCAGGCCCTGCACTCGGGTTCCGACCCGCGCAGCGGATGGACCTCGGGGCGCGTGGAGACCCAGTCGGCGTCCTTCGGCGCCCCGGCCGGCGGCGTCGTCCGCATCGAGTCCGTCCTGCAGCAGCCCGACGTCACCACCGGCAACGGCGCCGGGTACTGGCCGGCGTTCTGGATGCTCGGCGCACCGCTGCGTTCCGGTGTGACCTGGCCGAAGTCCGGCGAGGTCGACGTCATGGAGGACATCAACGGCCGCGGCTCCGTCTTCAGCACCATCCACTGCGGGGTGAACCCGGGCGGGCCGTGCAACGAGTCGACCGGCATCGGTTCGGGTGAGCGCGCCTGCGCCGGCTGCCAGACCGGCTTCCACGACTACGCGGTGGAGATCGACCGCTCGGTGGCGCCGGAACAGATCCGGTTCTACCTGGACGGGAACAACTTCTTCACGGTCAACGCCAACCAGGTGGACGCGACGACCTGGTCCGACGCGATCGACCACCCCTTCTTCATCATCTACGACCTCGCGATCGGCGGCGGGTTCCCGGACGCGTTCGGCGGGGGCCCGAACGCGGCGACGGTCTCCGGCGGCAAGCTGGTCGTCGACTCGGTGGCCGTGTACAACAAGGGTCCCGGCTCCGGCGGTGGCGGCGGTTCGGTGACCGGCCAGACGATCACCGGCCCCGGCGGCAAGTGCGTGGACGTGTCCGGTGACGACACCGGCGGCGACGGCACCCCGGTCCAGCTGTGGGACTGCCAGTCGGCGGCCAGGGACCAGCACTGGACGTGGAGCGGCCAGACCCTGCAGACCCTCGGCAAGTGCCTGGACATCGCCGGCGGCGACAGCGCCGCGGGGACCAAGCTGCAGCTCGCCACGTGCAACAGCGGCGGCTACCAGTCATGGGTGCGCCAGGCCGACGGTACACTGCGCAACCCGACCAGCGGCCGATGCATCGACTCGCCGTCGGGCGCGACGGCCAACGGCACCCGGCTGCAGATCTGGGACTGCAACGGCTCCGCCGCCCAGCAGTTCGCCATCGGTACCCCCATCTACGGTCCGGGCGGCACATGCGTGGACGTGGCCGGTGACGACACCGGCGGCGACGGCACGGCGGTCCAGCTGTGGGACTGCCAGCAGGCGACCTCGCTCGACCAGAAGTGGACCTGGAACGGCCAGACCCTGCGCACCCTCGGCAGATGCCTGGACATAGCGGGCGGTGTCAGCACGGCCGGCACGAAGCTCCAGCTGGCCACCTGCAACGGCGGGGGCTATCAGAACTGGGTCGCCAACGCCGACGGCTCGCTGTACAACCCGACCACCGGCCGCTGCGTCGACTCACCCTCCGGCGCGACCGCGAACGGCACCCGGCTGCAGATCTGGGACTGCAACGGCTCCGCCGCCCAGCAGTTCGCCCTGGCGTGAGCCGACGGTGCGTGATCCCCGCAGCCGACGGGGATCACGCACCCGCCTGTCCGGTCCTGCGTCCTGCGCGCGCTGGGCGCCGCGGGGCCGCGGGTGGCACACGCGGTGTCACGGATCGATCCGCAGGCTCGCGATCAGCCCGTCGCGCAGGCGGAAGGCCATCGGGCCGGTGCCGTTGTACCCGTTCCCGGTCACGCTGAAGGTCGCGACGTAGGTGCCGGCCGACGGTCCGGGACCGATCGCGTCCAGCGTGAAGTGCGCCTGTCCGCCGATGTCGTCGGTCCGGTCCCGGGCGCACACACCGTCGCGGCCGCGGATACTCGCGGCCCCAGTCGTCGAGTCGGGCGTCATGGGTGAACGCGGCGGCAAACGCCTCGGCGTCGCCGCGGTTGGTCTCCTCCGGGCATCCCCCTGCGCCGCGCGGACTGGACGAGCAGGCGTGCGGCGGTCGCGTCGGTCTCCATGACGGTGCCGCGCGACCCGGCGGCCGGCCGTGCGGCGGGCAGACAGCGGCCGTCGTGCCCCGCTAGCGTGGGGGTGCCAGGTCAGCAGGTCCCGCCTTCCACGCACAGGAGGCTCCGTGCCCATCCGTCCTCGCCGGCTCGCCGTCCCCGCCCTGCTCACGGCGGCCGCTCTCGCCCTCGCGGCTCCGGCCGCGGAGGCAAGCGGTACCAAGATGACCCAGTCGGCCGCGGCCGCGAAGCTCTCCGCCGCCGGCATCACCTGGAGCTCCAGCGGCAACTGCACCACTCGCTCCAACTCGACGTGCACGTCGTTCGACCAGCTCAACTCCGGCACGGTCGATGCCATGATCACGCTGAAGCGGGCCAGCGGCTGTGCCGTCGACATCACCGGCGGCACGGAGGTCGGCCACGCGTCCGGCACCTACAGCCACTACAACGGCTACAAGGTCGACCTGGCGCACAACTCGTGCCTCGACGGCTACGTGCACAACAGCTTCACGTACATCGGCTACCGCGGCGACGGCTACCCGCAGTGGCAGGCCGCCTCCGGCAATCTCTACTGCGACGAGGGCAACCACTGGGACGTCACGGTCTACTGAGTCCCCGCAGCGCCAGCCCCGCCACGCGACGCGGTGGACGCTCCGGCCTCGGTTGCGGCCCTGCGGCAGACGGCCGTGAGGCGCCGGCAAGCGGCAGGGCGGGCGTCGCCGCACCGCGGCGACGCCCTGATCGGCGGTATCGCCACCGACGGATGCGTGCTGCAGAGCGTGTTGGGCGGCCTGCGCGAGGGCTACCGTGTGCACGTGGCCGTCGACGCCTCTGCCAGCCCCTCGCTGGAGGCTCACGACGCGGCGGTGCAGCGCATGATCCAGGCAGGTGCGATCCCGGTGACCTGGTTCTCCCTGGCCGCCGAGTTCCAGCTCGACCCGGCGTTCCACGACGCCCCGCACCGCATGCGCCTCATGCAGGAGAACGTGCCGGCCATGGCCATGAGTGCCCGGTCTTTCGTCTACGCCGTCGAACTGGGCAAGCGCGCCGGCACGGCTTCCTGACGCCATGGGAATGCGAAGGGTCGCCCCAGGCGCCCAGATCCGCCTGGGGCGACCTGCACACCGGCGATCCGTGATCGTGCGCCGCGGGCGTCGGTCCGGCCGCCTCCACGGCCGGCACCCGCCCGGACAGGCCGCTGCTGACGTTCAAGCAGATCGCCGTGGCGGTCGCGTGGATCGTGGACGTACGGGTGCAGCGGCCGGACGGCGCCGGTTACGACGCTCCGCAACCGGCCAGCGCGGTTCGCGCCAGCCCGCGCAGCCAGGCGTGGGCGTGGTCGGTGTCGTAGCGCTGATGCCACGACAGGTATACCGGTGCCGACGGCAGTCCGAGCGGGAGGGGAAGCACGACCAGGCCGAGGTCGGCCACCGCTGACCTCGTGGTGGCCTCGGGGACGCTGATCAGGAGGTCGGAGCCGCGCGCGAACTCCAGCGCGGCCGCTTCCGTGGGCGCGGTCGCCACCACGCGGCGGGTGAGGCCGAGCCGCGCGAGGGCGTCGTCGATGGCATTGCTGAGGCTTCCACGTCGCGAGACGGTGACGTGCTCAGCGGCGGCGTACTGCTGTGCGGTGACGGTCCTGACGCGGGTGAGGGGGTGCCCCTGCCTCACGACGATGACGAGGCGGGTCTCGCCCACGTTCTCGGCACGGATGTCGGGTGCGCTCGGGCGGTTGGCGTTCGCCTCCAGGTCGACCTCGCCGCGTCGCAACTCGGGGGTGTCGATGCTCGATTCCGCGACGAAGCGCAGTCGCACGCCCGGCGCCTGTTCGCGCACGGCCGCGAGCAGTGCAGGGCCGCTCAGGGCGACCAGGGAATCATGCCAGCGGAGTGTGAAAGTGCGCTCCAGCGTTGCCAGATCGAGTTCACGGCTCGGTGCCAGCACCCCCTGGACCTGGTGCAGCAGCTCGTGCACCTGTTCCCGGACGGCGATCGCGTACGGCGTCGGGGTCATCGTGCGGCCGGTGCGCACCAGGATCTGATCCCCGGTCGTGCGCCGAATCCGGCCCAGACTCCGGCTCATCGCGGGGGCTGTGACATGCAGGCGCGCCGCCGCTCCGGCCACACTGCCCTCCTCCAGCAGCGCGTCGAGTGCGGCCAGCAGATTCAAATCCAATTGCATGTGAGTAATCCTAGCCGTGCCTTACATGCATTTGAAGTTAATCACAGGGCTGCATACCGTGAGGCGAAAGGTCGAGAACCAACGCGCAGTTCGGCCCTCGACCGGCCTCAGCCCCCCTTTTTTTCAGACGGGATATCCCCATGTCCGAAATGCTTCAGACCACCGACGTCGTCACCTCCGACGCCGACCTGCTCGCCCAGACCGCGACAGCCGTGTGGGAGGCGGGTTCGGCGCTGCGCGACCGCTTCGGCGAGGTGGTCCGTCACCAGACCCGCGAAGAGCTCATGCGCGCGCTCGCCGTCAACGACGACACGGCCCTCGACATCCTGCGCCCCCGCCTCACGCGCCTGCGCCCGGACGCCGGCTGGGTGGAGGACGAACTGGACGGCGGGGCGCTGCCGCCCGGCGAATGGTGGGTCGTGGATCCGGCCGAAGGCAACGTCAACCACCTGCACGCCCTGCCGGAGTGGGCGGTGACCGCCACCCTCGTGCGTGAGAACCAGCCGGTGCTCACCGCGGTCCACCTGCCGCTGACCGGCGAGACCTACACCGCGCTCACCGGCGCGGGCGCCCACCTCGACGGCCGGCCGCTGCACGTCTCCGGGACCGCGGACCTCGGCCTGAGCATCGTGGCCACCAGCCAGGCCCGGCCGGACGAGGACGAGAAGGTCGTGCGGCGCGTCGGCTCCTCGATCACCGCGATGCTCTTCGACGCGCTCGTCGTCCGCGCCGCCGTGCCCGCGACCCTGCACCTGCTGAACGTGGCCGCCGGCCGGATCGACGCCTTCTGGCAGTTCGCCGGTGCTCGCGCGGACCTGCTTCCGGGAGCGCTGCTCGTCACCGAGGCCGGCGGACGGATCTCCGATGCCGAGGGCCGCCCCTGGACTCCACAGAGCCAGAGTTTCCTGGCTGCCGCGCCCGGCGTCCACACCGAGGCCGTAGCCACGCTCTCGCGCTGACCGCGCACCACAACCCGCACGCACGGAAGGACCAGAGCATCATGACCACGATCGCAGTTCTCGGAAACGGCCGCGTCGGCGGCAACCTGGCCGCAGCCCTCACCCGGGCAGGACACGAAGTGACGGTGGCGGACCGCACGCCGGGCGTCGCCGCCGACGCCGCCCGGACTGCCCGGATCGTCATCAACGCCACCCCGGGTGCCGGCTCGCTGGACCGGCTGGGCGCCCTACGCGAAGAACTCCGGGACAAGATCCTCGTCGACGTCTCCAACGCCACCACCGACGGACCGGACGGACTGCCCGCCGATCTGCTCTACCCCGGCTCGAGCCTCGCCGAACAACTCCAGGAAGCGCTCCCCGAAACGCGCGTCGTCAAGACACTCAACACCATGCTCTTCCCGGTGATGACCTCGCCGGCCACGCTCCCCCAGACGCCGACCGCGTTCCTCTCCGGCGACGACCCGCAGGCCAAGGAGGCCGTCCGCGAACTGCTCACCGACCTCGGCTGGCAGAAGGAATGGATCACCGACCTCGGCGGGATCCGAACCGCCCGCGCCACGGAGGCCGCGGTCCTGTTCGTACCGCACGTCATCCGGTCCGCCGGATTCACACCCTTCGCGATCTCCATCGCCCGCTGACTGTCGAGCTGCGCCGGCCGTGGTTCGCCCGCCCGATGGACTCAGTTCTCGACGCCCTCAGGGTGAGTCCGCGGTCTCGGCCGACGACGGCTGTCATGAACTCCTTCAGCGTGGCCCTTTGTGCGCCGTTCATGACTCGACGCGGACCTCGGGGAGCGTCGGCGGGAGTGACGGGTCTTCGTGGTCGAGCGGACAGCACCCCGTGGGGCGGGGTGTGCGGGAGGATGGTGCGCATGGATCAACTCGGTGCCGCGCTGCGGGCGTGGCGGGACCGGCTGGACCCGGCGACGGTGGGTTTCGTACACGGTTCACCCCGCCGGGTGCCCGGTCTGCGACGCGCGGAGCTGGCGACGCTGGCCGGCATCTCGGTGGAGTACGTGGTCCGGCTGGAGCAGGGACGGGTGGCGACCCCCTCGGCGCAGGTCTGCTCGGCCCTGGCTCGCGCCCTGCAGCTGTCCGACGACGAGCATGCTCACCTCATGCGGCTGGCCGGTCATGCGGCGGATCGGAGCCGGGTGCCACGCATGATCCCAGGGAGCCTGTACCGCATCGTGGACCAGCTCGCCGGCAACCCGCTGGCGGTCTACGACGCCACCTGGCAGTTGCTGCACTGGAATCCGCTGTTCGCGGCCGTGTTCGGTGATCCCACGGTCCGCGGTGTGGGCGAGCGCAACGTCCTGGTCTGGCAGTTCCTGGGTGAGCTTCCCCGCATCCGGCAGACGGCGGACGAGCGGGCGGCGTTCGAGGAGTCCCTCGTCGCCGACCTGCGCGCGACGACGAGCCGGTACCCCGACGATCCCGACCTCGCGGCGCTGGTGTCGAGGCTGAACCTCAGCCCACGGTTCCGCGAGCTGTGGAGCCGCCGGGCGGTGGGCGGTCACACGAGTGCGCACAAGATCGTCCGGCACCCGGACGTCGGTGAGATCACCATGAACTCCGACATCCTCAACACCCAGGACACGAACCTCCGACTCGTGGTGTACACGCCGCAGCCCGGCACCGACGCCCGCGGCAAACTCGAACTCCTCGCCGCCATCGGGGTCCAGAGGATGTCCCGGCAGGGATGAAGGCCCGCGTTCCGTCTCGTCCGGTGGACCACGCCGCTGGGTGGTACGCGCTGTACCAGGAAGTGCCGTAGCTCCCGCCAGCCCTCCCGGCAATCCAGCATGGAGGGCATGAACAGCGCGCCATCGCGCTGTTCGGGCCAGGAGGAACCAGCATGACCACCACATTCATCACCGGCGCCAACAAGTCCCTCGGTTTCGAAACCGCCCGTCGCCTCGTCGAGGCGGGGCACACCGTCCTCCTCGGAGCCCGCGACCGTGAGCGCGGCCGGGCCGCGGCCGCATCGCTCGGCGCCCGGTTCGTGCAGATCGACGTGACCGACGACGCCTCGGTCCAGAACGCGGCCGCGGATGTCGCCGCGCACGAAGGAACGATCGACGTCCTGGTCAACAACGCCGGCGTCCTCGGCAAGGTCGGATCCGTCGAGGACTACACCGCGGCCGACATGAGCGCCGTGCTCGAGGTGAACGTGGTCGGACTCGTGCGCGTCACGCACGCCTTTCTCCCGCTGCTGCGCAAGTCGCCGAACCCCGTCATCGTCAACGTGTCCAGCGGGATGGGCTCCTTCGGCATGACCCAGGACCCGGCGCGGATCGAGTCGCAGTACGCCCTGCCCCTCTACTCCGCCTCCAAGGCCGCGGTGACCATGCTCACGACCCAGTACGCCAAGGAACTGAAGGACGTGAAGGTCAACGCAGCGGACCCCGGGCAGACCGCGACCGACTTCACCGGCGGCCTCGGACACAGCGTCGCCGACGGCGCTCAGGCCATCGTGACCCTCGCGACGATCGGCCCTGACGGACCGACGGGACAGTTCATCGACCGATCCGGCAACCTCCCCTGGTGAACCCACCCCGAACTCGAACCCGGTCGCCCCCCCGCTCCGTGCACACCTCACGCTCCTGATCCCCCTACTCAGTGACCACGAAGGACCGCCGTGCCCGCGCTGCCGGCACTCCACAGGCGTACAGCGTCTCCACCCGTCCGGTGACGACGATGCGGCGTCCTTCGAAGAGGACGTCGCGGGCCGCGTTGTGGTCGCGGCCGTGCACGGTGGCACACTCACCGCACGTCCACTCGCTGACGTGCAGGGGCTTGGGACCGTCCCGGAATCCGCAGGCGGAGCAGACCTGAGAGGACGGTAGGACCCCGTCCACCTTGGCGAAGTTGCCCGGGGCGGCCGAAGGGTGTGGTGTCGACGTTCGCACCGGTTGTCGTAACACCTCGCTCGGGTCCGACCGGGCAGTGGACGACGCGACCGTACCCGGCCGGCCGGCGCATGCGCGGCGCCGGTACCGGGCAGCCGCCTCAGCTGTGGCCGACCATGTGACGCCTTTCAGGTCGCGGTCCGGCCGGAGAGCTGCCGTTGGACTGCCTGGAACCGTGCCGGTGACACGGTGGTCGGGCCGAGCAGCACTTCCTCGATGTTGGGGATGTTGCTGATGTCGAGGCCGTGCATCTCCGCCGCGAACTCGGGGCCGGCCATGTAGGCGGTGGTGACCTCGCCGGGATCGGCGCCGTCGGGGTATGCGATCAGGGCGATCAGGCGGTGTACATCGGCGTCGTGGTCGGTCCAGACGCCGTGCGTGGTGACACCGAAGGCATGCAGACGGGGGATGTGTCGCGGCCAGTGCACAGTCGCGTAGTCGTGCAACGCAACGGCCGTACACAGGGTGTAGATCCGGAGCCGGTACACGATGGTCAGGGCCCTTTCGGTTCGGTCTGTACGGCAGGGGGCGGAGTGTGGGGGTCAGTGATGAGGTTGCGCCGAGGGCGAGGACGGCCAGGCCTGCAGGACGGCTCGGGGGACGATGATGCGGTCCCAGTCCTGTTGCAGGGCGCGGGCGACGGCGGGGGTCTCGAGGGTGTCGGCGGCAGCGGTGAGCCTGCGGTTGACGGGCGCGCTGATGCGCAGGTAGAGCAGCACCCAGACCACCAGCAGCAGAAGGGCCGCTCCCGCGGTCGCCGATGCGGCGGGGCGGCTGGCCACCGCGGCGAAATGATCCTTCCCTGGCACCTCTGGAAAACTCGTCGAAATAGTCTCCCCGCAGTACCTGAGGATGGCCTCAGTCTGCTCTCCGACGACAGGCTGGGCGGACGCGGAGTCGAGGTCTGGAGTTGGGTGTTCACCGGTGGTTTCCGGGGCTCCCAGGGGCCCGTTGCGGCCATCGCTGTACACCATCTGATCTGCCCTTTCATCTTCCTCGCTCCTATGATCGACATGGGTCGAAAGGGGGCCGGATGGACCGGACCGTACGCACTGTCGAGGACGTTCTCGAGCTCTTGGACGGGCTCTTCGCATCTGAATCCGAGGCCGGCCGCTTGGCAACGGGCGACGGCAAGGACTTCTGGGACCGCTTCTTCGCCGACCGCTCAAGGCCGGTCCCGTTCTTCGTGTCGAAGCCGGACGAGAACCTGGCCGGCTACCTCGACCAGGGCCTGATCGCTCCCGGCCGGGCTCTGGACCTGGGATGCGGCCCAGGCCGCAACGCGGTCTATCTCGCCTCACGCGGCTTCCAGGTGGACGCCGTCGATCTCTCCCCGGTAGCCGTCGCCTGGGGTGAGGACCGGGCTCACGAGGCCGGAGTCGACGTCCGCTTCCTGTGCGGCGACGCTTTCGCGCTGCCCGCTGCCGAGTTGAGTGGCCCGTACGACCTGGTCGTCGACTCAGGGTGCTTCCACCACCTGCCGCCGCACCGCCGGGTCAGCTACCTGGCCCTACTCGAGCGGGTCCTCACCCCTGGCGGCCACCTCGCGCTCACCAGCTTCGCCGCCGGCGCGGGGGGAATGGGGTCGGAACTCACGGACGCCGACATCTACCGCGAACGCGAGTTGCAGGGCGGCCTCGCCTACACACCCGCATCGCTGCGCTGGATCTTCTCCGACCTGGTGGAGGTGGAACTGCGCCGCATGCGGGAGGAGCCCCCCGAGTCAGCACTGTTCGGCGTGGCCTTCCTGTGGACCGCGTTGTTCCGTCGGGATGCGGCCGCCTCAGGCGACGTTCGCCCTGCCCACGACCTCGCACAGGCGTAGGTGTTGGCGGGGCGCGGCGAAGACACGCACGCCGTGCCCGCCCGGCCATGCGACGCCTCGTTTCACCATCATCAGTAGACTGGTCTACTCAGCCGAGGAGTGTGTCATGAAGGTTCTGATCGTTCTCACCTCGCACGACGAGCTGGGGGACACCGGCCGCAAGACCGGGTTCTGGCTGGAGGAGCTGGCGGCGCCGTACTACCGCTTCAAGGAGGCCGGCTGGGAGATCACCCTGGCCTCACCGAAGGGTGGACAGCCGCCGCTGGACCCCAAGAGCAACGAACCCGGCTCCCAGACCGACGACACCCGGCGCTTCGAGGCCGACCCGGAGGCGACCAACGCACTGGCGAACACCGTACGCCTCGACGCGGTCGCGGTCGGCGGCTTCGACGCGGTCTTCTACCCCGGCGGGCACGGGCCGTTGTGGGACCTGGCCGAGGACGCCGTCTCCGCGCGGCTGATCGAAACCACTCTCCGCTCCGGCAAGCCGGTGGCACTGGTGTGCCACGCCCCCGGCGTCCTGCGGCACACCGTCAACGAGGACGGTACCCCGCTGGTCTCGGGCAAGAAGGTCACCGGGTTCGCCAACTCCGAGGAGGAGGCCGTCCAGCTCACCGACGTCGTCCCCTTCCTGGTCGAGGACGAACTCACCAAGCTCGGCGGCGTCTACTCCAAGACCGGCGACTGGCAGCCCTACGTCCTGCAGGACGGTCTGCTGATCACCGGGCAGAACCCGGCGTCCTCGGCTCCCGCAGCCGACGCTCTGATCGAGATGGTCACCAAGGGCGGCGCGTGAGCGCTTGCGTGACGCCTGGGTGGTCATGCCCCGCGGGCGCGTGGCGGAGATCGGATGGGCCACCGCCGACGGGGACGAGACACAGCAGGCCGAGCCGGGCAGCCGGCCGCCTCGGGCGCCCAGCCGTACTGCACACAACTGTGCCCCGTGGCAGCCGTCGGCTGCTCTTCGGCGGCCGCGAGTCGGTACCTCCGCGCGAGCGAGGACGATCACGTCGACCGTGCACCCAGCCCATTTCAACCTTGGTTCGAGCAGATCAGTGGAGGGTGAAGACGGCCTGAACGAGGCCGGTACCGCGGGCGGTGCTGCACCGCGGCCTGCGCAGCAGTCGCCACGTCTTGAGCGCGGCCACGGCCTGCCCGGCCTGCGCCCGGACTTCGGCCTGGGCCCGGTTGACCGCCTGCTGGCCGGCGGAGAGCTCCTCCAGCGCCCGTGGTAGGGCAAACGGACGGTTCCGCGGGCTCTTTGGTATCCCTTGTCGGCCCAGCAGCGGATGCCGGCCTCGGCCAGGGAGTCGGTGATCACCTGCCTGCGTGCGCTGCCGGCCTCAGAGGTCGATGACGACCTTGCCCTTCACGTGCCGACCGGCCTGTAGCTCGACTGCGGCCCGGATCTGGTCGATCGGGAAGATCGCCGCGACCGGCACCCTCAGCCGGCCTTCCGCGACCAGGCGGGCGATCTCTTCCAGGGCACCGGGGGCGGCGTTCGCGCCGTTGGCGCCCCCCACTCCCTCGACCTGCGCCGCGATGGTGCAGATGCGACTGTCGGGGACGTCGAGTTCTCTTGCCACGTCCACCGTGTCGGTTCCGTGGAGGTCGATGGCGGCGGTGACGCCGTCAGGAGCGAGGGCGCGAACCCGCTCGGCCAGGCCGTCGCCGTAAGTGACCGGCTCGGCTCCGAGGTCACGCAGATGGTCGGCTGACGCTGCCGATCCCGTCCCGATCACGCGCGCTCCTGCGATGCGGGCCAGCTGGACGGCGAACACGCCGACCCCGCCGCCGGCGCCGCCGATCAGGATCGTGTCCCCTGGACCGGGGGCGACCGCGTCGAGGGCGGCGGATGCCGTCCGGCCGGCGATCGTGAGGGTGGCTGCGGTGCGGTCGTCGACGCCGTCAGGGGTGGGGTGGACCTCGTTCGCCGCTATCTTCCCGGACGAGTCGACCACCACGAAGTCGGACACCGCGCGGGACAGGGCACCGCCGAAGACCCGGTCGCCGATTGCGAAGTCGCTCGCTCCGTCGCCGACCTGGTCGATCACGCCCGCGTAGTCGGTCCCGAACCCGGCCGGAAGTGTCAGGCCGAACCTGGCAGCGGTGTCTGCATCGGCGGTCATGATCCAGTCCATCGGGTTCAGGCCGGCCGCGGTGACCCGCACTCGGACCTGCCCTGGCCCGGCCTGCGGTTCCGGGACCTTCTGGACGTCCAGGTTCTCAGCGCCGCCGAAGGAGCCCATCCGAACTGCCCTGCTGCGGGTGGCAAGTGAGTGGTCGTTCTGCCTCTGCATGGCGCCTGTCTCCTCGATGACGAAGGGAGAAACGAAACGGACTATGCTCCGTTTGCATGAGCGACCGTAGCACAAGCGGAGCATGTTCCGTTTCTGGTGAGGTGGGGACCCGCACGCCGCGGGCGGACGCGGCCCGCAACCGCGAACAGCTGCTGGCGGTGTCGACTCGCGTGTTCATGTCGGCCGACGCTGAGCCCTCGATGCGCGCGATCGCCCGTGAGGCCGGAGTCGGCATCGCCACCCTCTACCGCCACTTCCCGACCCGTGAATCACTGGTCGACGCGGTCTACAAGGACCAGGTCGTACGGCTGACGAGCGGCGCCCGCGAGCTGCTCGACCATCTGCCCCCCGCGGCGGCGCTGCGGCGCTGGATGGACCTGTTCGGGGATTGGATAGCGACCAAGAACGGCATGCTCGACACGCTGCGAGCGATGATCGACTCGGGTCAGGTCGCCCACGCGCAGACCCGGGCCGAGCTTCTGACGGCCGTCTCCACGATTCTTGAGGCGGGCCGTACGGCGGGTGACCTCCGCGCCGATGTCGCGGCCGAAGACATCGCCGCCGCCCTCATCGGCACCTTCACGGTGGCCCCCCGGCCCGAGCAGGAAGCCCAGGCCGATCGCTTGCTGAACCTGCTGATGGACGGCCTCCGCCCCGCCCCCCAGCCGTCCTGAGGCCGGTCCCGGACCCCCTGCGAGCAAGCGGGGTTGCCGCCGGGTGATTGACGCTACGGAGGGAGTCTTCGCACCTGGACGTGACGGCGGGCCATGGCGCTCGTTACGATCGTGGCCCCGGTGCGCTGACCTGGGCCTCACGCCGATGAAAGGCTCCACGCGCCGCCATGAACCGCTTTGCACCGAAGCACGTCCCGGCCCCTTTCAACGAGCGTCCGCCGTCGTTGGGCGAGGGGCCTCCGGCAGCGCATCCGAAGGTGCTGCGGGACGAACTCGTCGCGGCCGCGGAGTGGGTATGCCGGTACCTGAGCCACCTTCCGGAAGCCCCGGTGAGCCGTCCGATGCCCGCGCGCCGGCGCGCCCGCCTGCGTGATGCTTCGCTCGACCGTACCGGCGGTGAGCTGGGCCAGATCCTGGACTTCGTGCGCGAGGAGATCGCACCCTTCCCCACCGGGAACGGGCACCCCGCCTTCTTCGCCTGGATCAACTCCCCGCCCGCCCCTGCCGGCCTGATCGCCGAACTCCTCGCATCCGCCGTCAACGCGACCTGCGGAATAGGCGATAACGCCCTCATGGACCTGGAACGCGGCACCGTGCGCATCCTCGCCGACCTGGCCGGACTCCCCGCCACTGCCGGAGGGGTCCTGACCAGCGGAGGCTCCATGGCCAACCTGCTCGCCCTGGCCACCGCCCGCACTTGGTTCCTCACCCGACGCGGCTCCGGTGACGGCCACGCCTACGACCGCGACCACGCCCGGCTGACCCTCTACTACAACACCCAAGCCCACATGTCCGTCGCCAAGGCCGCAGCCTGCATCGGCATCCCCGCCCACCGCCTGCGCCCCATCCCCAGCGACGCACAGCACCGCTTGGACCCCGCCGCACTGTACGCAGCCGTGACCGGGGACCAGGCCGCCGGGCTCCTGCCGTTCTGCACTGTCACCACGCTGGGCACCACCGCCACCGGCGCCGTCGACCCCCTCGAACCGGTCACCGCCTTGTGCCGGCGCATCGGGATGTGGCACCACGCCGACGGAGCCTGGGGCGGACTGGGCGCCATGGTGCCCGCTCTGGCACACCTCTACCAGGGCGTCGCCGGTCTGGACTCGATGACCGTGGATCCGCACAAAACCCTCAGCGTGCCGGTCGGCTGCGGCGCTCTCCTGGTCACCGACCCGGAGCACCTGCACACCGCCTTCGCCCACCGCGCCTCCTACCTCACCCCCGGCGAACCCGACACACGTCCCTGGCTCTCCCACGCCACCATCGAACTCACCCGCCCCGGCACCCGCGCCCTTGCCCTGTGGGCCACCATGCAGCACCTCGGACGCGACGGCGTCACCGCCCTGCTCCAGCACTACCTGACCCTCGCCGACCACCTGCGCGAGAAGATCACCGCCAGTTCCCGCCTGGAACTCGTGGCCGGCGGCCCCTGGCCAGTCGCCTGCTTCGGTCTCACCGGCACCGTCGCACCCGACGCCGACACCCTCCACACCCGCGTCGCCCACCGCGTCCAGACCGCCGGACGCGCCTACCTCGCCACCGTCACCGTCCACGACCGCACGGTCCTGCGCGCCTGCCTCTGCAACTACCGCACCAGCGAGAGCGACCTCGATCTGCTCCTTCGCGAAGTCCTCCACGCCGCCGACTCCGACCGCGCAGCACCCGTCTGATGCACCGACGCGTGATCACCCATCAGCCACGGCGGGCCGTCTCGTTCAGCTGCGTCCACCAGCCCGGACCACCGAGGCCGAGCTGATGTCCCTGGTGCATATGCCGTGAGCCGGGCTCGAGCCTAAGTGGGGGTTGGCCGGGCCGCGCTTCGCGTGCGCCCATCTCCCTCGACGGGGTTCAGATCCGGTGCGTAGGCGGCGACGCAGGCACGCCCCAGGAGGACGGGCCTGGGGCGGCCCGGACGTCGGCGCACAGCGCTGCGCTCGGGCTCGCCTCTCTGGCCCCGCCCTTGACGATAGGCAGGTGAATGCCTGCATAATGTTGAACGTGAGCCTCGAAGCAACGACGATGGACTTGGTGTTCAAGGCGCTGGCCGATCCCACCCGGCGGCTCCTGCTCGACCGGCTGCGCGAGCACAACGGGCAGACGCTGCGCGAACTGTGCGAGCACCTCGACATGGCGCGCCAGTCGGCGACGCAGCACCTGGACATCCTCGTGCGAGCCAACCTCGTCACCGTGGTACGGCGCGGCCGGGAGCGACTGCACTACCTCAACCCGGCCCCGATCCACGAGATCGAGGAGCGCTGGATCTCCGGCTTCGACAAGCCCCGCCTGCAAGCGATCAGCGCCATCAAGCACCAGGCAGAGGAGTACGCCATGACCAACGCACCAACAGCGGTGCCGGATTACGTATACGTCACCTACATCCGGGCCAGTGCGGAGCAGGTGTGGCAGGCCCTGACCGACGCCGACCTGACGGCGCGCTACTGGGGACACTCCAACGTCTCCGACTGGCAGCCGGGCTCCGGGTGGGAACACCGGCGAGCCGACGGCTCGGGCAAGATCGACGTGGTGGGGCATGTCCTGGCTGCCGAGCCGCCGACCCGGCTGGTCATCACCTTCGATGACGTCCCCGACGGCGAATCACCGAGAGAGCCGTCGGTCGTCACCTTCCTCATCGAACCGCATCAGGACATCGTTCGCCTCACCGTGACCCATGAGCGCCTCCCCAACCAGGAGATGCTGGGTGGCATCTCGGCCGGCTGGCCGGCCGTGCTGGCGAATCTCAAGTCGATGCTGGAGACCGGCGAGGTCCTGCCGCAGGCGCCCTGGGAGATGTCCGGCGCTCACACCTGAGCCGCGCCTCCCCGCCCCTCGTTCATTCCGCATACGCCCGCACAGAGAGGTGCGACACATGCTGGTCACTGCCCCGCTCCAGGACGCCTACCGCGCCCTGCTCGACGCTGCCGCCGACGTGGCCGACGCCGACGACCCCGGCCCCGCCCCGCCGGACGGCGAGTGGAACGTCGACCAGGTCCTCGCACACGTCTCTCTCGTCAGCGCCGCCACCATCGCCGCCGTCGCAGGTATCGCAGCGGGAGCCAACACGACGTACGACAACCGGATCGCCCTCGACGCCTGGACCATCGAGCAAACCATCGCGCACGCCGGCGGCAGCCCCGGGCTCCGGGACCGCATCAGTGGCCAGGCAGCCGCACTGTGCGCACTCGCCGGAGGTACGGCGCTCACCGATGCCGAACTCGGCACCCTGGTGCCGGTACGGCTCCTGTCCAACGACACCCTCCTGGTCGATCAGCCCATGTCGCTGCGCGACGTCGTCACCGGACTGGCGGAGGTAGAACTGCCCGGCCACACGAAACAGCTCCTCGCCCTGGTCCCCGACCGGGCTGTGGCCGAGGCCACTCGGTGACCACGTCACAGCGACCCTGACTTCGGCTTGTCGGCTTGCCGGGGAGATGTTCGTGGAACTTGCCGACAGCGTTGGGCTGTTGGCTGTAGTCCCATGTGTGAGGTATGCGGAGGGGGGTTGACGCCGGAGGCACGTCGACGCCATGGCGGGGCGGAGACGAGGAGGCCCTGGCCTCGGTGGGGCCCCATGGATCGCGGTGCCGTCCGTCTCCCTATGGCCTGCGGAGGCCGGCCGGGCACCTGCCGCACCGGCGTCATCCCGGCAATGTGCCGAGCGTGATGGAATTACCCGGATCAAAAGAGCCGAAGGAGAAAGCCCTCTCTCCGTCATACCCCGGGCAGCGTGGAACGCGCGGTATTGGCTGTGACCGATCCCCCACGTGTGGAACACGGCGGCGAGCACCGTGATGACCGGCAGCGCAAGGCGCGCCTACGCCGGTTGGTCAACGGGAGACCGCCACCGCGCACGACGACCCACACGCATGGGTACGGCCCCGTCGATAACAGTCGTAGGCATGCACAGGAGTGTTCGACACAACGCGCGCCCGCAAGGCCCATGCACCCCCATGCAAACTGATCCTGACGGGACTTCAGACTACGACTGCGGCGAGGAGCTTCAGTTTCTCGTCGCTGTCACTGTCCTTGTCGGGGTAGTACACGACCAGGATGACGTCGTCGATGGGGAGTTTGTCGCGGTGGAG
Source organism: Streptomyces sp. NPDC020958 (assembly GCF_055562175.1). Taxonomy (NCBI): domain Bacteria; kingdom Bacillati; phylum Actinomycetota; class Actinomycetes; order Kitasatosporales; family Streptomycetaceae; genus Streptomyces; species Streptomyces sp. NPDC020958. The sequence continues at coordinate 105,193 of NZ_JBVHFU010000007.1, forward strand.
GCGTAGCTCACCGACGACCGGATGGTGGACGGTGGCCGTACCTCCGTCGAGACTGCGGACGTCGTGACGGGCCCACAGGGTCCGGAACCGCTGACTGGACAGTGCGAGTTCTCCGACGAGCTCGACGAACCGGGGGTTTTCGGTGTCGTCGCCGATGGTGGTGCGCAGGGCGGCGACGAAGTCGGCGGTGGCTTTCGCCCAGTCCTGGTGGAAGGCCCGTTCCTCAGGGTCAAGGAGGAGAGAACGCAACCGGTTCTGGCCGGGCCGCAGGCGGGGGGAGAGCGCGACGGCCATGGGGTTGGAGGCCAGCACGTCGAACGCTCGGCCTTCGACGAAGGCAGGGATCTGAAGGTGGGCCAGCAGTTCGTGCACCCGGGCCGGCACGTGCTCGGGCCGCTTCCGGCGTGGCGCCCTGGAGCGCGCTGCCGCGAGGCCGAGCAGATAGGTCTGTTCGATGTCGTCGAGCCGCAGGACGCGCGCGAGCGATTCGAGGACCTGTGGTGAGGGGTTCTTGTCACGGCCCCGTTCCAGGCGCAGGTAGTAGTCGGGGCTGATTCCGGCGAGCAGGGCGACTTCCTCACGTCGCAGGCCGGGCACGCGGCGGTTGCCGCCGGGCGGGATTCCTGCCTGTGCCGGGGAGACCAGCTCACGCCGGGCACGAAGGTAGCTGCCGAGCCGGTTACCGGAGTCCTCGTCCTTCATACCGACACGGTAACGCGGTGCGCGTGTCCCAGAGGGGGCCCTGGCAGGACCAGGGAAGACGGGGGCTCTCCCCCACCTGGCCGGTGCCGTCAAGACTGCGTGGTGAAAGAGACAGAGAGTGTCGCCGCGTGCGCCGCGAGCCTGCAGCACGCCGGCGGCATCCTGGACCGAAGGGAAGACCTCGTGGATCTCTCCAACCGCACCGTTCTCGTCGTCGGCGGAACCTCGGGCATCGGGCGGGAGCTGGCCCGGCGGTTCGCCGCGGCGGGCAGCACCGTGGCCGTCGGCGGCCGCAGCCCACAGGCACTCTCGGAACTCGCCGAAGAAGGCTTCGGCACGATCAGTATCGATGTCACCGACAGCGCCTCCGTCGCCGCTGCCCGTGACGCCGCGCTCGCCCGGTACCCCGAGCTGGACACCGTGGTGACGATGTCGGGCGTCATGCTCTTGGAGGACCTGCGCGACCCCGCGCACTTCGCGGCGGCGCAGACGACGATCGACACCAACCTGCTCGGCACCATCCGGGTCATCGACGCCTTCACCGAGCACCTGGTCCGGCGGGGTGCCGGCACCTTCGTCACCGTCACCTCCGGCATCGCCTTTCTGCCCTTCCCGCCCATGCCCAGCTACGCCGCCTCGAAGGCCGCGGTGCACGCCTACTCCGAGGCGCTGCGCGCGCAACTCGACGGCACCGGTGTGGGCGTCGTGGAGCTCGTCCCCCCGGCCGTCGCCACGGCAGGGCAGGAGAAAGTGAACCCGCACGCGTTGCCGCTCGACGACTTCGCCACCGAGGTCATGGACCTGCTCTCGCAGGACCCCACCCCCCACGAGATCCTCGTGAAGGGCGTCCTCATGCACCGCTGGGCCGAACGCGACGGCACCTACGACGACCTGGTCGCACAGCGCTCCCAGGCCCTGGCCATGCTCCCCGGCCGCAGGCGCTGACGCCTCTCCCCTCCTGGACACTGGAACGGGGAAGTTCTGCCCCACCACACCCGGCTGCGGTGGGCAGGGATCAGGTCAGCATGTCCTCGATGAGGTCGGCGGCGTACAGGGTGCCGCCCTCGGCGCGCGCCTGCGCGCGCAACAGTGCTGAGCTGCGGGCCACCTCCGCGTCGGTGACGAGCTCGTTCAGGGCCGCCCGCAGGGTCTCGGGGGTGGCTTCCGCGGTGTCGATGCGGCGGGCCACACCCAGTTCCACGAGCCGGTCGGCGTTCATGAACTGGTCGGCCGCCTGCGGCACGGCGATCATCGGCACGCCTGCCAGCAGCCCCTCACCGCAGCCGCCCATGCCCGCGTGGGTGACGAAGGCGTCCGCCTGCTCCAGGATCGCCCGCTGCGGGACCCAGGTGTGCACCTCGACGTTGGGCGGGACGTCACCGAGTTCTTCCGGGTCGGTGTGCTTGCCGATCTGGAGTACGACGTGCCAGCCGGGGAGGTCGCCGTAGGCCGTCAGGCAGTGGCGGTAGAACTCCGGTTGACGGGTGAATGCCGAGCCCAGCGAGATCAGCAGCACGTTCTGTGCGTCCGCCGGACGGGTCCAGTCGGCGGTGCCCGCCGCAGGGTCGAAGCACGGTCCGACGAAGGTCACCGTGTCGGTGTCGACCCGGCCGGTGTGCGGCTGCATGGCCCGGGTGATCAGGGCCAGGGTCCGCGAGGGCCGGCCGGAGAAGGCGTCCACGTCGGTGGTGGACGCCCCGGAGTCGGCGAGCCAGCGTGCGAACCTCGCCCGGTAGGCGTCGGCACCCGGCAGTTGCCACAGGTGGGCCGCGACGTCCCGGTCGTAGCCCTCCCAGGCCACGAACGTCGGGGACAGCTGCAGGAGGTGTCGGTCCTGCGTCTCCGCCAGGGCGCGCGCGGCGTAGGCGCCGATGTCGTACAGGTACAGGTCCGCCGGGTCGTGGTGGTAGGCGGCGTGCAACTGGGGCAGTGCCTGGACGGCGTTGGCGAGGAAGAGGTCCATCACGGCGATGGGGTCCTCAGGCCAGTTGTTGTCGGCGACCGGCAGCACGGACGTGCAGGCGACCAGTTCGGCGCCGGTGGCGGTGACGAGGTCGGCCACGACCGGGTCGTTGGCGTAGGTCACACGGTGGCCGCGGGCCACCAGCTCGCGGATGATCTCGAGGCTGGGCAGGACGTGGCTGACGGCAGGGATACCGACCATCGCGATGTGGGCACGGCGACGGGACATGGGCGATCACTCGATTCGGTTCTACGGCGGTAGGGACACGGCAAGCCGGTGCGCCGGCCTCTCCGAGGACCCCGGACGTAGGCATGCGCACGGCGAAGGGCGGGGGACGGGGCGCTGCCCGGCCGTGTCAGCCGTAGAACTGAAGGAAGAACATGGCCGTGACCCTAACCCGCCGTCAGGTTGCGGAGCACCTGGATTTCCGGTGACCGTCGCCTGGAGAGCTCCGCACGGGTGCCGCTGCGTCCGTGCGGGACTCCCGTGGAGCCGTCCCGCATGCGGACCGCCCCCTCACTCGCCCCCGTCTTGATCCGAACCGAATCGCCTGGTCGAGCGACGACTTTCCGCGACGGCCACGCGACCCGATCGCAAGGATGCCCTGCCGTGCACCGGGCCGCTGAGGGACTGTGCGAGGGTGAGGAGGTCGTCGTCCGACACCACCGACAGGCCGTACTCGGTGAGAAGTGCTGCCAGCTGCTGGGGCGTCCACAGCGAACGCCACGGCTCGCCCGCGGTGACGGAACTGCCCAGCACGCGTGCCAGCAGCCGCCCTGCGGCCGCCTTCGCAGACGGGGCCTGGTAGTTGACGACGAGTGCGCTGCCCGGCACCGTCCGGGCGGCGAGTGCGGCCACCGTGGCGCGCACCTCGTCGCGCGTGAGGTACGGGACGACGCCCTCCCACAGCCATGTCGTCGGCGCCGACGAGTCGTGGCCGGCGGTCTCCAGCGCCGCACAAAGATCGTCGACAGCGAAATCGACCGGCGTGAACCGCACCGAACGGGCAACGGGCGGAAGCCCGGCGGCGAGGGCACTCCCCTCGTCCGCTCCGTGCGGTGTCGGCGCGGCCTCGGTGAGGCGGGCGCGCTTGTCCTGCTGGGAGGCCGGATGGTCGACCTCCCACACGTCTGTTCGTGCGAGTTCGGGCATGCGCCACGCGCGGGTGTCCAGACCGGCGCCGAGAATCACCAGTTGGCCCGTCACGCGGGCGCGCACCGCCTCATCGATCGCCACCGTCCGCGGCACGACCACTTCGGCGCACGCCCGCACGGTCTCGTACACGGTGCGCGCCTGCCAGCCCTGCGGCGGAGTGTCCGCGCGCACCTCGTCCACGGGTCCGCGCTCCGCGTCGCGCAGCAGCCGTACCGCCACCGGATCCGCGAACCGGCCGGCAGCGGCCCTCCCGTCCGCGACCGCCCGCCCCTGACAGACCAGCACGGCGGTCCGGCTCGCCGCACGCCCGCTCTCGCTCATGGAGCCACATTCAACACCATGCCCCCTTCCGGCCCACTTCGGCGAGAAGAGGACAGGGGCTCGCGCGTCGCCCTTCGAGCGGGCGTCTACGCGGGCGGGACGTTCTCTGTGGTTCTCGCTCGATGCCCGGTGTGCAGATCGGCCTTGGGCACGTGCCCCGCGGGTCGTCCCATGCCTTCTGGGTGGCGAAGTCGTGCGGTCACTTCGGCTCGCCGGCGATCGCCGCGGCCGGGTCGGTCCTGTCCGGCAGGGTGACGGCGAGGGCCGGGTCGATCGCCTTGATCGCTTCGTTCAGCGCGACGGCCGCGAAGTAGGCGGTGTCCTCGCTGACGTTCACCGCCGAGTAGCCGGAGTAACGCGCTTTCACGCCCAAGGCGTTGATGTACGCCATCTGCAAGCGTTCCTGCAGTCCTTCCCAGTCCCGGCTGGTCGAGACCCGCGTGAAGCCGCCGCTTCCGGTGGTGTCGCCCGAATACGCCGAGACCTTCTTCGCCGCGGCGAGCACCGACGCCAACGGGCCGTACCCGCTGGAGTCCGCTCCTGATGAGGTCACCGTCACGGTGGTCGTGACCGGTGGCAGGCCCGGGTCGGCCGTACTGGTGCCGGTGATGGTCACCGTGCCCGCCCCGCGTGCGGTCACCAGCCCGTTCTTGTCGACCATCGCCACGTTCTGGTCGCTCGACCGCCAGGCGATCCGCCGGTCGTAGGCGTTGGCCGGCGACACCGCAGCAGTGAGCTGCAGCCGGTTCGTGCCGGTCACCTTGCCCGTGTCGGCACTGGTGGACGCCGGCCCGTAGATCGTCGCTTGCGGCGGGCTGAGCAGCCGCAGTCCGGTCGGGACCGTGGACACGTCGGCGACCTTGACGTGCATCGTCTGACGTACCCCGTCGTCGGACAGGCCGCCGTGCTCGACACCGCGCGCGGTGATCGTCACGTTCGCGACCGTGCCGCCGCCGGTGCCGACCGCCTGGAGTGTCGCCGTCCTGCCGGACCCGGTCACCTTCACGACGTGGCTGTTCGAGGACGTCCACACCACCGTGTCGCCCGGCTTGCCGCCCTCGAGCGCGGCGGTGACGGTGCCGGTGCCCGCGGGGGCGTGGCGGTGCGCGCCGTCGTGGACCAGCGTGGTCGAGTACGTGGACAGCGAGATGCCGGTGATGGTGTGGTCATGGTCGGTGGTGTCGACCATGACCATGTACCGCTTGCCCTGTTCGGCGTCGAACACGAGCTTGCCGCCCCGCACGTCGTAGTCGACGCGCTCGCCCAGCGTGTTGTCGGCGTTGACCAGCTGGATGACGGGGCGGCCGTCGGCCCACGGGTCGACCAGCGCGATCCTTCCGTCCCGTTTGCTGGTCAGGTCCACGTAGGCGACCGAGCCCTTGTCCGCGTCGAACGCGCTCGACACCTCGACGTCGCCCTTCGCGCCCAGCCGCTCGTAGCTCACCGACCGGGTCCGGTCCCAGTTCGGGAACACCGACAGGGTCGTCGGCATCCGGGGCGTGGTGCTGCTCTGCAGCAGCATCGCGTTGACGCCCTCCATCGCGCCGACCGTCTCGACCGCGCCACCGCTGCCGTAGTAGGTCAGGTTGCTGGTTCGCACCTTGGCCCTGAGCGCCGTCTTGAACTTCGTCAGCAGGTCGGCCGCCGGCCAGCCCGCGTGCGCCGCGATCGGGAACACCTTGGGGAAGCCGTTGTTCTGGCTGTTCCAGCCGGCGAACCCGGTGGCCGCCCAGGAGTTCATGTACGTGAGCGTGTTGCGGACCTTGCCGAGCAGTTCCGGGTCGCCGTCCAGCTGCTGCACGTTCTCGAAGGGGAAGACCACGCCCTCGAGCTCGACCGGCTGATCGCCCGGCTCGATCATGTCGACGTGCGCCTGGTTCGGCGACTGGTAGTCGGTGGCCGTCAGCGTCGGGACGAAGTCGTCGTTGTTGTTCGCGGAGAAGACGCCCTTGGGCAGCTCGGCCTCCGGGAACGCCGTGTGGTCGGCCAGGTCCTTCCACCGAGCGACGGTGGCCTGGGCTTCGCCCATCTCCGGGGCATGCGCGGAGAGGAACGTCGACAGGTACTTGATGGCGCCGATGTCGAGATCAGGGTTGATGTCGGCGGCGTCGCCCTCGTGGATCGAGGAGCCGATCACCGAGTAATGGTACTGCCCGTTCCCGTCGTCCTGCTTCAGCACGTAGGAGCTGTAGAAGTCGAGCAGCTGCTTGAGATACGGATAGAGCACCCTGCGCAGGTACTGATCATCCAGTGTGTACTCGTAGGAGGAGAGCATGTTGATCGCGGCGAAGAAGCCGTTCGACTTCTGGTCCGTGGACCCCGAGCTGAAGCCGTAGACCGGCACGGGTGCCTTCGGGTTCAGTGCCGGCTGATCGCTTGCCAGCAGGTGGAAGGGGGACAGCGTCCGTACGTGCACGGCGCCGTCGTGCCCCTGCGCGGCGGCGTTGTTCCGCTGCCACGGCAGGTCGTAGGCGATGACCCGGTTGTACGGCACTTCGGTGTCGATGCGGTTGCTAGAGCCCGCCGCGTAGTACTGCGCCTGCTGGTTGTAGTTGAGGAAGTACCGGCCACCCCAGCCCACGTTGTCGGCGGGGACCCACTCGCCGTACATGGAGCCCGGCAGGTTCTGCGGATTCACCTTCCCGTTCGCGCTCGTCGGGCGGTTGGAGCTGCCGAGCACGTACAGCGATCCGTAGTAGTACTGAGCGACCTCAGGATCGGCGAACTGGACGTAGCTGCGCAGCCAGTAGTCCTTCCACCATGCCCGGTGCTCGGCCTTGAGCCGGTCGACGGCGCCCTGCGACGCATACGCGTGTACCCCGTCCACGGCGTCCTTCTGCACGTCCGCAACGCTTTTGATCGTGTTGTAGTCGCCGCTGCTGCTGCTCAGGTAGGTGACCAGGGACGTGGTCGCGCCCGGCGCGACGGTGACGTTCCCGGACTCGCCGAGCGAGTTGTAGTACTTGCCCTTGTTGCTGTCGTAGTAATCGTTCGCTTCGATCTGCTCGCGCGGGTTCGCGAGTTCGGAGCCGACGACGGTCGTCGCGGTCGCCATCCGGCTGCGATAGCCGCTCGTGTTGGTGGTGGTGCTGTCCCGCGTCGTCCACAGGACCGGGCCGGCCTGCGAGGTGTCCACTCCCCCGGTGTACGGGTAGGTCTTCTGCGCATCGGTGAGGTCGGTCGCGCTGGAGTTCGCGTACGCCATCGCCGGGACCCACTGCTTGATCCTCAGCGTCACCGGCCCGGTGCCGTTGTTGCGGATCTCGGTGACGAAGACGTTCGCGGTGTCGGCGGTCCAGGAGTCCAACTGGAGCGGCGCGTCGGCACCTTCGTCGTCCTTGAGCTGCATGTCCGTGGTGACCTGGGCGTCGAGGATGTCCTGCCGCATCGAGAACGCGCTCGCCGCGTCGGTACCCGCCGCGCCGGTCGGCCAGACGTCCAGTCCGCCGCCGGACAGGATGCCCGCGTTGTCCTTGACCGAGCTGCCCTGCGCGTGCAGCGTGCCCCAGAAGTCGTTCTTGCCGAAGTAGAACTGCTGCGAGGTGTCGGACACGCCCGCGGCGACGGCGCCGATGTCGCCGTTGCCCATGAGCTGGCCGGTCGTGTAGCTGCCCTTGTCCACGTCGCCGATCCTCAGTGGGGACGTCACCGAACCGGAGATGCCGGACAGGATCTTCTGGAGCTGGGTCCAGTCGTCCTGGCGGAGATGGTCGAGTACCGCTTGCGGCACCTTGAACCCGTGGTGGCCGGACGGCCCGACGTCCGCGGCCAACGCGGGGGCGGCGGTGAGGGCCCCGATCATCGCGAGCACGGGTATGACCGCTAGGTGACGTCTCACATCAGCTCTCCTTGGCCATCAACACTGCACGAGCGGCGGCTACCGATGTCTGCTACGAGGCCGTAAGCGGAGAGTATGGAGAGGAGATCCGATGTCTGTCAACGAAATGCACCAGGACACAAGGGGAGTTGACCCTTCAGGTATCGAGAAGTCGACCAGTGGTCCGATGTATACGATTGTGCTGTGGCGCCGACAAGTGCGGATAAACGGATGGTGGGGAGCAGGTGTGACGCGGCAGGATGCCCCGCATGGCATTGCCCACCCCCGAACTGCACACTCCGCGCCTGCGATTGCGACCGTTCACCGACGCCGACGCCGCGCCGCTCTACGCCCTGCACAGTAACGCCCACGTGCTGCGTTACTGGGACTCCCCGCCGTGGACCGAACCGGCGCGCGCCCAGCGCTTCATCGCGACCTGCCGGAGGATCGAAGCCGAAGGCACCGGAGCGCGGGTGGCCGTCGACCGCGTCTCCGACGGCGCGTTCCTCGGTTGGTGCGGCCTGAACAGCTGGAACCCGGACTTCCGCAGCGCTTCCCTGTGCTATGTCTTCGATGCCACCGCATGGGGCCACGGCTACGCCACGGAGACCGCGCACGCCGTCCTGCGGTGGGCCTTCGACACCCTGGACCTGAACCGCGTCGAGGCCGAGGCGGACACCCGCAACCCTTCCTCCGCCCGGGTCCTGGAGAAGCTCGGCTTCGTCCACGAGGGCACCCTCCGCGAGAACTGCGTGGTCAACGGCGACGTCTCCGACTCCTGGGTCTTCGGTCTTCTGCGCCGTGAGTGGCACCCGACGGCAACACCGACCGACGGCCGCTCGACACGCGACGTTCGCTCACGGGAGCGCGGATTCGGGTGAGACTCTGGCCGTCCGGACGGCGTGGCACACTGGCGGCTCAGGCAGCGGTGAACGGGGGGCGTCCGGTTGGGTCTGGAGATCGAGAGCAGGGCGTCGGAGCTGCCGTACATCGAGCGGGTATGGCGCAGTCGCAGCGACGAAGTGGGTCGGATGACGTCGATCGCGACATCGCACTGGGAGCTCGTCTTCTGGGAGCACCACGGCCAGGTCCATGCGGCCGTACTGGGTCCAGAACCCGAGGCATGCCTGGCCCCCGTACCCGAGAACGCCACGTTCTTCGGCATCAGCTTCGCCCTCGGCACCTCGATGCCCCACGTCCCGATCAGCCGGCTCGTGGGCGGTAGCGCGAAGATACCCGACGTGACGCGGCGCTCCGTCTGGCTGAAGGGCTCAGCTTGGCATCCGCCCGATTACGACAACGCGGAGGCGTTCGTGCGGCGCATGGTGCGTGAGGGCGTCGTGGACTGCGACCCGATCGTCTCCGCCGTGCTCGACGGTGCTGCCCCCGATGTCTCGGAACGCACCCTTCAGCGCCGCTTCGTCGCGGCCACGGGCCTCACGCGGGGCGCCGTCCGGCAGATCCACCGCGCCCGTGAGGCGGCGCTGCTGATCCAGGACGGTACGTCGGCCCAGGATGTCGTGCACCGGCTGGGCTACTTCGACCAGCCGCATCTGGCGCGGTCCTTGGCGCGGTACATCGGCCGTACCGCCACTCAACTGAACTCTCCGGACAGGACGGAGCCCCTGTCGCTTCTGTACAAGACCTCGGACACGACGCCCGCGTAGTTTTCCTGACGTAGCCCACGGGATCTCATCACGGAGGAATCATGCGCAAGGTCGTTTCGGGTCTGTTCGTCTCGCTCGACGGCGTCGTCCAGTCGCCGAACGAGTGGCAGTTCGCTTTCGACGAGGAGATGGGCGCGGCCCTGGGGAAGGTGCTGGAGACGGCCGACACCATTCTGCTGGGCCGGGTGACCTTCACCGAGTGGGCCGGATACTGGCCGACGGTGACCAGCGGCGAGGACGCCGGATTCGCCAAGTGGATCAACGATTCGCCCAAGTACGTCGTCTCCTCCACCCTGGACAGCGTCGAGGACTGGGCGAACAGCACGCTCGTCAACGGCGATCCGGCGGCCGCGATCGAGGAGCTCAAGGCGGGAGAGGGCAAGGACATCACCGTCGCGGGCAGCCCGACGCTGGTACGTTCGCTGCTGGAGCAGGACCTGCTGGACGAACTGGTACTGCTGATCCACCCGGTAGTGGCCGGCGAGGGCCGCAAGAAGCTGTTCGCCGACGATGCCGCCCTCAAGAGGTTGGAACTGGTGAGCGCCCAGCCGACCAGCAGCGGAGTGATCATCGCGACCTACCGTCCGGTGCGCTGACGACTGCTCAGCGTCAACGCGTGGGTTTGGCAGGTGGCTCAGTACGCGACGGCCTGGTGGCGCGCCGCGTGGAACCCACCGTGCCCCCTGCCGTGCACTACCGTCTCACCGAACTGGGCCTGTCCCTCGAAGAGCCGCTCTCCGTCCTGCGGCTCTGGGCCGAGACGCACATGCCGGAGATCGACCGCAACAACCGGGCTGCCGACGCGCGCGAGGGACGGCGGGCGGCCTCGTCCTGACGGGGCCGCCCGCCACACCGGTCAAGCACACCGGTCAAGACCGCTCCGCCGTCCGACGCCGGGTGCGCATCTCCCGTGTCAGGCCGGCTGCCAGGAGAGGATCGCCTGGTACTGCGACTCGACGCCGGCCGCCGCGATGATGGTCGACGGAACCTGGGCAGCTCCCGTGATGGCGTGATTGTCCTGTATCAGGACTTTCTTGTTGTCGTAGTCGGACGGGCCGTTCGGCCAGTAGTTGCCCTCGATGTCCGTGGGGTCGTACGTACCGTCTCCGGCGGTGTAGTTCACGTGTTTGCTGCCCCACGGCGAGACGTCGATGTTCCACACCGCGTTGCCGAGGACCGACACGTAGGTGGCACCGTTGTCGGTGTACAGGACATGGCCGCCGGAGGTGTTGAGCTGGTCGTGGACCACGTTGCCGGTGACCTTCTCGCCACTCGCCATCGAGGTGCCCGTGATGCCGTTGGTGTAGACGGCACCGCCGTCGCCGAGCAGGGACATGTGATCGTAGATGAGGTTGTTCGAGATCGTGTTGTTGTTCGAGTAGTTCGGCTGCGCGGGCAGGCTCACCTTGTCGGGCCAGCCGCCCCAGCCGATGGAGATCGCCGTGTAGGGCACGTGGTCGATCTGGTTGTGGGTGATGGTCGACGTCTCGATGTATCCGGCGTCGATGGCCACCCCGCCGTGGTACTCGGCGGCGGTGTCGTAGAAGTGGCTGTCTTTCACGGTGATCCCGCTGGTGTGCTGTGCCGAGCCGGTCGGCTGCGGGATGTCCACGCCTCCCAGGTCGAGACCGTTGCCGGAGATGTCGGTGAACACGCAGGCGGTGACCGTGTCGTTCTGCGAGCCGTCACCGAGGTCCAGTCCGGCCGCGCCGAGGTGGACGAAGTAGTCGTGGTCGAAGTGAATGCTCTTGTCGTAGGTGAACCGCAGCGCGCCGGGCATCTTCGTCCAGTTGCCGTAGGGGCAGGTGCCCCCTGACACGAACTGGCACAGCCCCTGGATGGCGTAGCCGGTGGCACCGGTGACCTGGTACGTCGCCTGGATCTCGGAGAAGCCGGTGCCGGTGCTGGAGGTCGTGTAGTTCGCGTAGCTGAACTGGATGCCCTGGAAGCCGATGTGGTCGGGCTCGTCGGAGGCGCTGCCGGAGGTCGCCACCAGAGTGTCGAGCGAGGGTGCCTCGACGTCCGCGGTGGTCAGGTCCTGTCCGGGACGGGGGATGTAGTAGAACCGGTGCGCGTTCTTGTCCAGGTAGAACTCACCTGGCTTGTCGAGGAGTTCGTAGGCGTTCTCCACCGCCGTCGGCGCCTCGGTGATCGACTTGCGGCCGACCAGGTTGTAGGTGCGGCCCGAGTCGTCGGTACGCATGACGCGCTGCGTGGAGTTGTTCCAGCAGGGCTGGGCCATGGTGATGGCGGTACCGGTGACCGAGGCGACCGGGCAGCGCGGCTCGGTCCACAACCCGAGTCCGCCCCGGTAGACGAACTCCAACGCCGAGGGATCGCGCCAGCCCGCCATCGGGTCACCGGACGCCGTGGTGTATCCGGTCGCCGTCTGTTTCACCGACACCGGCAGCGCGCCGGTCGCACGCTGGGCGCGCACGCCGTCCACGTACAGCTGCCGGGTGTCCAGGCCGGTGGGGGCCGGGGCGGACCAGATGCCGCTGCCCGCGCCGGTCCGGGCCCAGCCGGTGATCTGGACACCGCCGCTGACGACCGGGGACTGTCCGGACGCCGCCTTCCACCAGACGGTGCCGGCCGTACCGCCTCCGGAGTCCGCAGCGGTGAAGGTGAGTGTCTTGGCCAGCCTGTAGACGCCACCGGCCAAAGTCACGGTGATCGGTCCGGACGTCGACTTGTCGATCGCCCGGACCACCGTCTGGGCCTTGGTCAGCGTCCGGAAGGGAGCATCGGCGCTGGTCCCCGGGTTGTTGTCGCTGCCGTTGGGCGAGACGTAGTAGGTGACCGCGCTCGCCGCGCGGGCGGGCAGGGTGAGCGCCCCGGCGGCCAGCAGCGTGCACAGGAGGGCCGCACCGACCCTGTAAGGTCCGATGAATAAGCGGAACGCACGGGTGGGCCGCACGAAGCGCACCTGTCGACTTCTTGGAAACATGCGGGAAAAGTAGAAGCACGGCGACGAGACGTCAATGCCGGGAGATGGAAACATCGGATCAATAATCCGCGTGTGACGTCGCCGGTCGATGTCGTGCCCGGTGCTGGCGCCCCGAGCAGCCGAGCCCGGCGGCGCCCCGGCCCCCGCCTGGCCGCTGTCGCATCCGCCAGCCCGCTGTCCTGGGCAAGATCGCGACGACGCCGGACGTGATCTCCGGTGGCCGCCTGGTCATGGGCCTCGGTGTGGGCGGCACCCACCAGCCACCCGACGCCGGTGGCATCACCGGCGGGAACCCCGCCGTCGCGGAGTACGACGCCTACGGCCTGACCCTGGTCCCCCGGGCCGAAGGCATCGCCCGCCTGGCCGAGACCATCACCATCCTCAAGCGCATGTGGACGGAGGATGTCCTCGACTTCCACGGCCGCTCCTACACACTCAAGGCCAATCGCAACGAACCCAGGCCCGTCCAGCGACCAGGGCCGCCCCTGCTGATCGGTGGCTGGGGAACCAGGACCCTTCGCCTGGTCGCCGAACACGCGGACATCTGGAACATCCCCGGCCCGCCGCACAACACCCTCGACTACATCATCCAACGCAGCCGCGTCCTGGACGCCCACTACGTGGCTGCCGGTCGGGACCCACGGACGATCACCCGCTCCGTGCAGTACATCGTCTCCTACGACGACCCAGCCGGTGACCGCAAGGCCATCCGGGATCTCATAGGCGCCGGCCTGACGCACATCGTGCTCAGCCTGCGAAGCCCCTACCCCGCACATGTCGCACACTGGCTCGTCGAAGAGATCATCACGCCCCTCTGCGCGGAGTACGACGGGCGCTGAAAGCCGCGGGCGTACCGGGCGACGGGCACCGACGTCGGCGGCACTCTGTTCACGGTGCATCGCCCCCGGCCCACCGGCCCGTCGACTCATCGTGGCGTCGGTCGCAGCGTGGCACCGGTCTTCGCCCGGACCTCCTCCTCGGTGACGCCGGGAGCAAGTGCCCTCAGATGCAGGCCGTCCCTGCTCACATCGATGGTGGCGAGGTCGGTGACGATGCGGTCGACCACGCCGGCGGCGGTCAGTGGCAGCGTGCAGTCGTCGACGATCTTCGGGCTTCCGTCCTTGGCGACGTGGTCGGTGAGCACCACGATGCGGCGGGCGCCGACGACGAGGTCCATGGCGCCGCCCATACCCTTCACCAGGGCGCCGGGTATGGTCCAGTTCGCGAGGTCGCCCTTGGCGCTCACCTGCAGGGCACCCAGGATCGCGATGTCGATGTGGCCGCCGCGGATCATGCCGAAGGACGTCGCGGAGTCGAAGAAGCTCGCGCCGGGGTTGACGGTGACCGTCTGCTTGCCCGCGTTGATGACGTCGGCGTCCTCTTCGCCCTCCCAGGGGAACGGGCCGAGGCCGAGGATGCCGTTCTCGCTCTGCAAGGTCACCTGGACGCCGTCGGGTATGTGGTTGGCCACGAGGGTGGGGATGCCGATGCCGAGATTCACGTAGTCGCCGTCGTTGAGTTCGGCGGCCGCGATCGCGGCCATCTCGTCGCGTGTCCGGGGCACGATCCGTCGCTCCTATGCTTCGACGGTCACGCGGGAACGGACCGTACGCTGTTCGATTTCCTTGGCCCGTTGGTGCGCGACCACCAGACGGCTCACGTAGATGCCGGGGGTGGTGACCGATTCGGGGTCGACGAACTCCTCGGAGAGTTGCTCGGTCTCGGCGACCGTCACCCGGCCGCAGGTGGCCACGAGGGGGTTGAAGTTGCGCGCGGCGGCGCGGTACGTCAGGTTGCCCGCCCGGTCGGCGGTGTGGGCGTGCACGAGTGCGAGGTCGGCGACGATCGCGCGCTCCTGGACATGGACGTGGCCGTCGAACTCGGCGTACGGCTTGCCCTCGGCGATCGGCGTGCCCACACCGGTCCTCGTGTAGAAGGCCGCTATGCCGGCTCCGCCGGCGCGCATGCGTTCGGCGAGCGTGCCCTGCGGGGAGAACTCCACGTCGAGAACCTGGTCCAGGAACTGCTGGGCGAACAGCTTGTTCTCGCCGACGTACGACGCGATCACTTTGGTCACCTGACGGTTCTCCAGCAGCAGGCCGAGGCCCTTGCCGTCGACCCCCATGTTGTTGGACACGACCGTCAGCCCGGTGACCCCGCTGTTCCGTACGACGTCGATGAGGTCGTACGGGACGCCGCAGAGACCGAACCCGCCGACCGCGATCGTCATCCCGTCGGTCAGTACTCCCGCCAAGGCCTCTTCCGCCGTCGCGCGCAGCTTGCTCAACTCGTCCACCTCCCGCCTGGGGCGTTCACTGTCTGAGCGTCCGAGTCAACGCTGCCGCACCCTCGGTGAGCAAGAAGTATGGCGTCGGACGGGGGGAACCGGTTGCCGGGTGAGCGGGGACCGCGTACGGCGTTCACTGAGTGAACGTACGATGAGGCTATGGACACCACCCCGGGAGCCCACCTCGTCGCCAGGGTGGGCGTGCTTCTGCGCGCGCTGTCGACGGTCAACGAGGCCGGTGCGGGCACCGCTGAACTGGCGAGGGCGACGCGCCTGCCGAGGCCGACGGTGCATCGGCTCCTGGTCTCGCTGGCGGACGAGGGGTTCGTCGACCGCGACCGGCGCAGTGGTCGTTGGTTCCTCGGCCCCGAGCTGTATCTGCTCGGCGGGGTGGCCGGCAGTCGCTACGACATCACTCGCCACGCGCGCGAGAGCGTGCACCGGCTGGCTGCTCTGACGGGGGAGAGCGCGTTCTTCTCGGCCCGGCGGGGTGACGAGACGGTGTGCCTGCTGCGCGAGGACGGAGATTTCCCGATCCGCTCGTTCGTGCTCTACGAGGGCGCCCGCTTCCCGCTCGGGGTCGTGTCCGCGGGGCTGGCGGTGCTGTCGTTCCTCGACGACGCCGAGATCGACGCCTACCTGGCAGGCGGGGACCTGGTCGACCGGTGGGGTCCCGCGCACGCGGCGGACGCGGTGCGGGAGCGGATCGCGCAGACCCGGACCGACGGCTACGCCGTGAACCCCGGACTCGTCGTGGAAGGCAGCTGGGGCATGGCGGCGGCGGTGTTCGACCACGCGGGACAGCCCCGGTGGGCGCTGACCGTGACCGGTGTGGAGACGCGGTTCCGCGCCGAGCGCAGACCCGAACTGGGCGCGCTCCTGCTGCGTGAGGCGCATGCGCTCGGCCGCACGCTGAACACAGGTGCGGGGGCTCGTCGCTGACACCGCCCGGGATGTCGTGTCGACGGCGAATCCGGCGGCACGCCGGCCGCGGACCGACGGGGCCGGTCTCCCGGACGGCGTGCGCGGCCGGCCCGCAGCGGGCCCCTCGCCGTCGGAACGGTGAGTACCCGGTGCTGACGGGCCCATCGGCCGTGCTCCGCGGTCCGCTGCCCCCCTCGGCTTCCGCGTCACCAGGAACCGGTCGTGTCGGCTCAGCCGTGCGCGACGACCGCGACAGGGGCGGCGATGTGGTGCAGGGCGCAGTGCGCGACATGGCCGATATGGGCGCCGAACGAGCCGGTGCGGATGCGCCGGCCGACGACGACCAGGGAGGCGTCACGGGAGTCGCTCACGAGGACCTGCGCGGCGCTGCCGCATCGACTCGCCTCGATCACCTCGACGTCCGGGAACTTCTCCCGCCAGGGCCGCAGTGCCTTGCTGAGAAGAGAGGCCTGTCCGCGCGCGAGCGTGTCCTGGAGTTCGACGTCGCCGGGGAAGTGGTGGAAGGACGTGGGCGGTTCGGGCCAGGCGTGGACGGCCCGTAGATCAGCTCTTCGGCGGGCGGCCGCGTCGAAGGCGAATTCCAGCAGCGTGTCGTCCGGACGCTCGATGTCGAGGCCGAGCACGACCGGCCGGAAGGGCGCCGCGGCGGACGGCACGCCCGTCGGGTCCATCATGTGCTCGTCGGCGGCCTGCTCGTGCGCACGCACCAGCACCACCGGACGCTCCGCACGGGCCACGACGCCCAGACTCACCGAGCCGACCATGAAACCCCGCGCCCTGCCGAGCGCCCGGGAGCCCAGGACCAGCAGTTCGGCGAAGCCCGCCGCCTCGCACAGGACGTCGGCCACGGTCCCCGTGAGCTGCTCGGTGATCACCTCGATGCCCGGATGCCGCAGCCGGATGCCTTCCGCGGACTCCTGTGTCAGCCGCTGAGCCCAGTGCCGGTAACCGTCGAGGTCCAGCAACGGGGATCGGGCCAGGTACCTGGGCGTCGGCTCCTGGGCGTGCACGATCTTCAGCGGCAGGCCTCGCAGCAGCGCTTCGCGAGCCGCCCACTCGGCTGCCGCCCTGCCTTCGGGCGAGTCGTCGAGGCCGACGGTGACGGTGCCGGACATGGTGCCCACCTCCCGGTGCGAGGATTCCGACATCAGCGTGCCGCCTCGGCGCCGGCCGCATCAGGGGCCACACGGTCCGTTCGGGGCCCGACCGGCCCTCCGCAGGGCGCCGGCCGGACGTCTCCCGGCGGCCGGACCCGGAGCGAGTCGCCGACGTGGGCGCCGTCGCTCAGAATGGATCTCACGATCGACGCAGAACCTCACCCGCGCACGGAGGTGGGGAGGGAACCATGAAGGTAGGAGTACTGACCGGCGGCGGTGACTGTCCCGGGCTCAACGCCGTGATCCGCAGCGTCGTCCGCAAGGGCGTCCAGGCGTACGGATTCGAGTTCGCCGGTCTGCGGGACGGCTGGCGCGGCGCGCTCCAGGGCAACGTGGTGCCGCTGGGCATTCCCGAGGTGCGGGGCATCCTGCCGCGCGGCGGGACCATCCTCGGCTCGTCCCGGACCAACCCGTTCAAGCACCAGGACGGCGTGCGCCGCATCCAGGACACGCTCGCCGCTCACGGCATCGACGCCCTCGTCGCGATCGGCGGTGAGGACACCCTCGGGGTGGCCGCCGAGCTGGACCGCCAGGGGATCCCGATCGTCGGCGTGCCCAAGACGATCGACAACGACGTGCCCGGCACCGACTACACCTTCGGCTTCGACACCGCCGTGGGCATCGCGACCGAGGCCATCGACCGGCTGCACACCACCGCCGAGTCGCACATGCGCACCCTGGTGGTGGAGGTGATGGGACGGCACTCCGGCTGGATCGCCCTGCACGCCGGTGTCGCGGGTGGCGCCAATGTGATCCTCATACCGGAACGGCCGTTCGACATCGACCAGGTGTGCGCGTGGGTGAGGCACCGCTTCGAGTTCCACTACGCGCCGATCGTCGTCACCGCCGAGGGAGCCGTGCCCAAGGAGGGACAGATGATCCTCAAGGACCGGTCGCTGGACGAGTACGGCCATGTGCGGCTGTCCGGTATCGGCGACTGGCTGGCCCGGGAGATCTCTCAGCGCACCGGCACGGACGCCCGCACGACGGTGCTCGGGCACGTCCAGCGCGGCGGCACGCCCAGCGCCTTCGACCGGTGGCTGGCCACCCGCTTCGGACTGCACGCCGTCGACGCGGTCAAGGACGGCGCCTTCGGGACCATGGTCGCCCTGAGCGGCACCCGGATCGTACGGGTCCCCCTCCCGGGCGCCGAGGCGAAGACCAGGACGGTCGACCCGGCGCTGTACGACGAGTTCGGGGTGTTCTTCGGCTGACTCCGACGAGGTCCCCCGACCGGTCCCGGTGAGGCGTCAGGCCGCGTGCGGTACGACCGCCACCGGGCGGTCGGTGTGGTGCAGCACGGCGTGCGCGACAGGCCCCAGCCGGCCCTCGCCGCCGCCCCGGCCCACGACCAGCAGGTCGGCTCCGGCTCTCCGGGACATGCTCACGAGCGCCTGCCCAGGATGGAGGAGCACGACATCGGCGCGGACCGTCACCTCCGGATACTTCTCCTGCCAGGTCCGCAGCGCATCGGACAGCCGCAGGACCTCCTGGTCCTCCCACGTGGCACGGTCCTCCTCGGTCACGAACAGCGTCCGGGGCGACACCGACTCCGCGGGAAAGGCCCAGGCCTGCACCACGCGGAGAGTCGCCCCGCGCGTCCGGGCCGCCACGAACGCGAAATCCACCACCTCGTCGACCGGGCGGTACGCGTCGAAACCCACCACCACCTGAGGGACGGCGCCCGCCGGGCGTGCGCCGTCGCCGAAGCCGCCGGGCCGAGGTCCCGGCACCACGACCACAGGTCGATCGGCCGCGGCCGCCACCCGAAGGGCCACCGAGCCGACCGCGAGGCCGTCGAAGCCGCCCGAGCCTCGTGCCCCGACCACGAGCAGCCCGGCATGGTGCGCCGCGGACAGCAGAGTCTCCGCCGGGGCTGCGCCGCTGTGCGAGCCGTGCACGGGCAGAGCGGGGTGGCGGGCACCGAGGTGGGCGATCGCCCCCTGGACGATGCGTTCGCCCACGCGGCGCAGCGTCTCCGCGGCCTGGCGGGGAACCGTGTCGCCCGGGAGGGGCGGCGTGGCGTGCACGAGGCGCAGGGCGACACCCCGCAGCCCTGCCTCCCGTGCCGCCCACTCGGCGGCGGCGAGGCTGGGCTCGGACCCGTCGACACCGGCCAGCACGGGGTGACTCATCGTGTCCTCCTTCGCCCACGGGACCCGTTCACGCACTCCTCCACTGTTCCACGGCGAAAGTCCCGGCAGACGGGTCGTTCGCCCGCTCGGCTCTGCCGGGTGCCCGCCCCGGCGGCCGGGCGGTGAACCCGCTACGCGGCCGCACCATCGCGGCAGGTGCCGCCTCCCGGCCCGGGCACATGTGCGGCCGTCTCCGGTCGGCATCGCGCACACCAGGAGAGCGCGAAGGCCAGGGCCGGCATCCAGGAACTGCCGGCTGACGGGGCCCGGCTCACCGCACCCCCGCCGATCTCGCCCCGGAGGTCTGCGTCTCCAGTGCGGCCCGGCCCGCCTCCAGCCGGGCCACGGGGACCCGGAACGGCGAGCAGGAGACGTAGTCGAGTCCGACGGCGTGGAAGAAGTGGACGGAGGCGGGGTCGCCGCCGTGTTCGCCGCAGACGCCGATCGCCAGGTCGGGACGTGCGGCGCGCCCCTCGTCGACGGCGATGCGGACGAGGCGGCCCACGCCGTCCCGGTCGATCGTCTCGAAGGGTGACGTGGCGAAGACGCCCTTGTCCAGGTAGGCGGAGAAGAAGGCCGCCTCCACGTCGTCGCGGGAGAAGCCCCAGGTGGTCTGGGTGAGGTCGTTGGTGCCGAAGGAGAAGAACTCGGCCTCCTCGGCGATCCGGCCGGCGGTGAGCGCGGCGCGGGGCAGCTCGATCATGGTGCCCACCGGGCACCGTACGGGCACGCCCGACTCCCGGGAGACCTCGGCGAGGACCCGCTCCACTTCCTCCCGCTCGATGCGCAGTTCCTCGACGGCGCCGACGAGCGGCACCATGATCTCCGCCATGGGCGACCCCCCGGCCCTGGTGCGCGCCACGACCGCTTCGGCGATCGCCCGCACCTGCATGGCCACGAGACCGGGAACGACCAGACCCAGACGGACGCCGCGCAGGCCGAGCATCGGGTTCTCCTCGTGCATGCGGTGCACCGCGGCGAGCAATGCGGCCTCGCGCGCATCCGGCCGCTCGCCCCGGGCCTCGGCGGCGGCGACGCGTACCGCGAGCCGGGTGCGGTCGGGCAGGAACTCGTGCAGCGGCGGGTCCAGCAGCCGGATCGTCACGGGCAGGCCGTCCATCGCGTCGAGGATGCCGATGAAGTCCTGCCGTTGGAGCGGCAGCAGGGCCGCCAGCGCCCGCGCGCGTTCGGTGTCGTCGTCGGCCAGGATCATCTCCTCGATGAGTTCGCGGCGCTCGCCGAGGAACATGTGCTCGGTCCGGCACAGCCCGATGCCCTGCGCGCCGAACCGTCGGGCCCGCCGGGCGTCCTCGGGGGTGTCGGCATTGGCCCGCACCTCCAACCGCCGCACCGCGTCGGCCTGTGCGAGGGCGCGTGCCACGGCGGCCACCAGGCCGCCGGACTGCTCGCCGGTCTCCAGGTACCGCATCGCCGCGGAGGCGACCAGCGGGACCGCGCCGGCGTACACGGCTCCCGTGGAGCCGTCCACCGAGATGACCGTGCCCTCCTCGACGAGGGTTCCGTCGCGGGTGGTGAAGTGCCGGGCCGCGGTGTCCACGGTGACCTCCTCCGCACCGCAGACGCACACCGTGCCCATCCCCCGGGCGACGACGGCCGCGTGGCTGGTCTTGCCGCCCCGGCTCGTCAGCACGGCCTCGGCGGCGACCATGCCGGGCAGGTCGTCGGGGGTGGTCTCCTGGCGGACGAGGACGACCTTCTCGCCGGCGGCGGCGCGCCGTACCGCCTCGGCGGAGTCGAACACCGCCGCGCCGACCGCGGCGCCCGGGGAGGCCGGAAGACCGTGGGCGAGCGTCCGGCCGACGGCGCCGGTGTCGAACCGCGGGAACATCAGGCGGGCCAGGCCGTCCCCGCTGACCCGGTTCAGTGCCTCCTCCGGCGTGATCTGTCCTTCCTCCACCAACTCGGCGGCTATGGCGAAGGCGGCCTCGGCGGTGCGCTTGCCGACCCGGGTCTGGAGCATCCACAGGGTGCCGCGCTCGATGGTGAACTCGATGTCGCACAGGTCGCGGTAGTGCCGTTCCAGGACGCCCGCGTTGTCGCGCAGCCGCCGGTACGAGACCGGGTCCAGCCGCGCCAGTTCGGAAAGCGGCACCGTGTTGCGGATGCCGGCCACGACGTCCTCGCCCTGGGCGTCGGCCAGGTAGTCGCCGTACAGCCCGGGCCGGCCGGTGGCCGGGTCGCGGGTGAAGGCGACTCCGCTGCCCGAGTCGGCGCCCAGGTTGCCGTACACCATGCGCTGCACGGTGACCGCCGTCCCGAGATCGTCGGGGATGTGCTCGCGACGGCGGTAGAGCCGGGCGCGCTCGCCGTTCCAGGACCGGAACACGGCGAGGACGGCGAGGCGCAGTTGCTCGGCGGGGGACGAGGGGAACGCCCGGCCGGTGTCGTCGAGGATCAGCTGCTTGTACGTCTCCACCAGCCCGGCGAGATCGTTCGCGTCCAGGTGCAGGTCGTCGGGGGCGTCGCGGGCCGCCTTCAAGCGGCCCATGGCCTCGTCGAAGCGGGCGGCGTCGACGCCCATGACCGTGCTGCCGAACATCTGGACGAGGCGGCGGTAGGAGTCCCAGGCGAAGCGGTCGCTGCCGGAGACCTTGGCAAGGCCGAGGACGGAGTCGTCATTGAGGCCGATGTCCAGGACGGTCTCCATCATGCCGGGCATGGAGAAACGGGCGCCGGACCGGACGGACACCAGCAGCGGATCGTCCGGCTGTCCGAGCCGGCGGCCGGCGGAGTCCTCCAGCGCGGACAGGTGCCGGGAGACCTCGGCCGCCATGCCCTCCGGCTCTTCGCCGGAGGCGAGGAAAACGCGACAGGCGTCCGTGGTGACGGTGAACCCCGGCGGGACCGGCAGGCCGAGCCGGGTCATTTCGGCGAGGTTCGCGCCCTTGCCACCCAGCAGGTCCGCCATGTCACGGCGGCCCTCGTGGAAGTCGTACACGTATCGGACCATGACGTGGCCCTCCTCGGCTCCCCTTCAGCGTCGGGCGGGACACGCCCCGCCGGGCAGGTGCTGTCCGTCCCCTCCACAGGGCCGAACGGCCCCGGTGCGGGGAGGGCGGCGCACTGCTCGCTGTCCGAGGAGCTGGTCACTCGCCGACTGGGTGCACCCGGCCCGCTGTCGTACCGGCTTGCTGGAAGCGGACAGTACGACCGACCGGCCGGCCGGCGACATGTGAGGGGGTGCCAGGACTGCGGAGCCGGGCATGGCACGCGCAGCCATGGTGTCGGCGATGCCGCTGTGACACATGATGGTGGAGGCCACCCCGGAGGCCTGAAATGTATGGACGACCCACATGTTTCACTACGTGGGTCTTCCCTACCATGTTCGGCCATGGACAGCACCAAGGGCCCCCGCGAGGGCTCGCCCCAGCATCCCGGTCTGGCCTCGAGCCGGTTTCTCGCCGGTCGCAAGGTCCTGGTCACCGGTGCGGCCAGCGGGATCGGCCGGGCCTGCGCCGAGGGCTTCGCCGCGGCCGGCGCCGAGGTCTACGTGGTGGACCGGGCCGCCGAGTCCGCCGAGGAGGTGGCCGCAGCGATCGACGGTGTCGCCGTCGTGGCCGACCTCTCCCAGGCCGAGGCGGTGGACACGCTGCCGGACGACGCCGACATCGTGGTCAACAACGCGGGTCTGCAACACGTCGCCCCCGTGAACGAGTTCCCCCCGGAGCGCTTCACCCTGATGCAACGCGTCATGGTGGAGGCTCCGTTCCGCATCCTGCGCCGCACGCTGCCCCACATGTACGCGCACCACTGGGGCAGGGTCGTCAACATCTCCTCGGTGCACGGTCTGCGGGCCAGCGCCTACAAGTCGGCGTACGTCACGGCGAAGCACGCGCTGGAGGGCCTGAGCAAGGTGGTCGCCCTGGAGGGCGCCGCCCATGGCGTGACCAGCAATTGCATCAACCCCGGCTACGTCCGCACGCCGCTGGTCGAGGAGCAGATCGCCCAGCAGGCGCTCGCCCACGGCATTCCCGCGGCGGAGGTGATGGACCAGGTGTTCCTGGAACGCACCGCGATCAAGCGGCTGATCGAGCCGGCCGAGGTCGCCGAGGCCGCGCTGTGGCTGTGCACCGAACGCAGCGGCTACCTCACCGGCAGCTCGATCCCCCTGGACGGTGGCTGGACGGCCCACTGAAGCCCCGTTCGCCCGTGGCGGCCGCCCGCGAGGGCACCGGTACCACCGCGGTCGGCGCCACGTGTGGGCTCGCCGTGAGCTCCAGCCACGGGCGGCGCCCGCGTCGGGGCGGCCCGGTAGTAGTCGTGGACGTAGGCCTGCCGGACCCGGCTGAGGATCTGGCCGAACGGCCGCCCTGGAAGCGTGACACCACTTCCATGGTTGCCGCGCACACTCCCGGGCCCAGAAGTGTGGCGCCCCACCACATACGCCTGTGACCTGCGCCTTCCTACGGTATGGCGACACGCAACCGTCCCCGTCGAACGCCAGGAAGTGGTGCCGATGTCGTCACCGACCAGTTCCCCGCCCGCTCCGTCCGATCTCCGCCGCGTCGTCGCCGCCAGCCTGATCGGCACCACCATCGAGTGGTACGACTACTTCCTCTACGGCTCGGCCGCCGCCCTGGTCTTCGGCCGCGTCTTCTTCCCCGAGTCGGACCCGCTGACCGGCACCCTGCTGTCCTTCCTCACCTACGCCATCGGCTTCGCCGCCCGTCCGATCGGCGCCGTCGTCTTCGGTCACTTCGGCGACCGGCTCGGCCGTAAGAAGCTGCTGGTCATCAGCCTGCTGATGATGGGGCTTTCCACTGCCCTCATCGGCTGCGTCCCCGGCTACGGCACGATCGGCGTCGCCGCTCCCGTGCTGCTGACCGTCCTGCGTCTCGTCCAGGGCTTCGCCCTCGGCGGCGAGTGGGGCGGCGCGGTGCTGCTGGTGTCCGAACACGGCGATGCGAAGCGGCGCGGATTCTGGGCGTCCTGGCCGCAGGGCGGCGCACCGGCCGGCAACCTCGTCGCCGTCGGAGTGCTCTCCCTGATGACCACCGTGCTCAGCGACGACGCGTTCAACTCATGGGGGTGGCGGGTACCGTTCCTGCTCTCCGCCGTACTGGTCATGATCGGTCTGTGGATCCGGCTGTCCGTCGACGAGTCCCCGTTGTTCAAGGAGGCGCTGGCCACGGCCGAGCGGCGCAAGGCGGAACAACGGGCCGAGCGGCTGCCGTTCGTCGCGGTCGTACGCGACCACTGGCGGGACATCCTGGTCGCGATGGGCGCTCGCATGGCCGAGAACATCTCGTACTACGTCATCACCGCGTTCGTCCTCACCTACTGCGTCGATCACCTGGGCATCGACAAGCAGACGTCGCTGAACGCGGTACTGATCGGCTCGGCCGTGCAGTTCTGCCTCATCCCGTTGTTCGGCGCGCTCTCCGACCGGGTCGGGCGCAAGCCCGTGTACCTCGTGGGTGCGGTCGGCGTGGGCCTGTGGTCGTGGGCCTTCTTCGCCTTGCTCGACACCAGGTCGTTCCCCGCGCTGGTCCTGGCCGTCACGGTGGGGCTCTTCTTCCACAGCGCCATGTACGCGCCCCAGGCGGCGTTCTTCTCCGAGCTGTTCGCCACCCGGATGCGCTACACCGGCGCCTCCATCGGAGCCCAGCTGTCCTCGGTGGCGGCCGGCGCCCCGGCCCCGCTGATCGCGACGGCCCTGCTCGGCTCCTACGGCGACTCCACTCCCGTCTCGGTGTACGTCGCGCTGGCCGCCCTGATCACCGTGACGGCCGTCGTCGCCTCACGTGAGACCCGGGGCCGGGACCTGGCCGCGATCGAGCCGGACGACTCGGCGGCGGGGGTCGCCGGGGACCGGAAGACGACCGCGTCCGCCTGACGCCCGTCGTCCCTGCCCGGCCCTCGTGGGCACGACCTTCCCTTCTCGCCCCTACTCTGATCCCCCAGGCCCACCCACTACGCAAGGGTTGCCCACCCATGCCGCATGAACCCGCTTCCGTCACGCGTCATCTGCGTCGGCTGCTCGAACTCCTCGCCGCCGGGGCCCCGGCCGAGGACCTCGGTGCCGTCGCGGTCCAGGCCCGTGACAGCGGGGCCGGGGCCGAGGATCTCGCGGAGGTCGAGCGGGCCACCGAGGCGGCGCTGCGCGTGCAGACCACGCTGCGGCAGCACCGGCGCCGGGAGGCGGAGCTGACCGCGCTCTTCGACACCGCCGGTGATCTCGCGGCGCTGCGCGACCTCGACGCCGTGCTGCGCTCCATCGTCCGGCGCGCCCGGATGCTCCTGGGCACCGACACCGCGTACCTCACGCTGCCCGACGAGGAGGCCGGTGACACCTACATGCGCGTCACCGACGGCTCGGTGTCGGAGCTGTTCCAGAACCTGCGCCTGGAACTCGGGGAGGGCCTCGGTGGTCTGGTGGCGCAGACCGCGCGCCCCTACGCCTCCCCCGACTACCGCACCGACGACCGCTTCCTGCACACCGGCAGCATCGATGCCGGGGTTCTGGACGAGGGCCTGGTGGCGATTCTCGGCGTGCCGCTGCTGCTGGGGTCGGGAAGCGGCGGCCAGGTCATCGGCGCACTGTTCGCCGCGGACCGCACGCCCCGCACGTTCGCCCCGGACGAGGTCGCCCTGCTGTGCTCGCTGGCCGACCATGCCGCCATCGCCATCGACACCGCCAGGTCGATGACCGACGCGCGGGTCGCCATGGCCGAACTCGCGGAGGCAAACGCGGTGATCCGTGAGCATTCGGTGGCGATGCAGCGTGCCGAGGAATCGCATGACCGACTCACCGATCTGGTGCTGCGCGGCGGCGAACTCCAGGACGTGGCCGCCGCCGTGGCCGGTCTGCTGAAGGGGGACGTCGCGGTCCACGACGGCTCCGGACGGCCACTCACCTCGGTCGCCGTGCACGGTGACGCGTTCGCCGGGGAGCCGGGGGACGCCGGTGGCACGGAGGAGGAGGCGGCGCTGGTCGCCGCGGCGGAGAACTCACGCACGGCCGCCCACGCGGTCTTCCGTGACGGGCGCTGGGTGTGCGCGGTGCTGGCGGGGCAGGAACTGCTGGGCTGTCTGGTGCTGTTCGGGCGGCCGGATCTCGACGGCCCCGACCGGCGTCTGTTCGAACGCAGCAGCGTCGTGACTTCGCTGCTCCTCCTGTTGAGACGCTCGGTCGCGGAGACCGAGAACCGCGTACGCGGCGATCTGATCACCGATCTGCTCACCACGCCCGACCGCGACCCCGCCGGCCTGGTGACCCGCGGCCGTCGCCTCGGCTTCGACCTCGACCGCCCCCACCTGCTGCTCGTCGCCCGTACCGGCGTCGCGGCCCGCGGACGGCTCGCGGACGCGGCTGTGCAGTACCTGTTCGGGGGCGGCGGCGTCAGCGCCGAGCACGAAGGCGCCGTGGTGCTGCTGCTTCCGTGCGACGGCACCGGTCCGGGGGAGGCGGCCCGCGGCGCGGCCGGGCAACTCGGCCGGCTGACCGGCGCCGTGGTCACGGTGGCCGGGGCGGGGCCGGCCGCCGGGCCGCGGGCCATCGCCGCCGGACACGCCGAGGCCGTGCGCTGCCTGCGGGCCCTGCATGCGCTCGGTCGCGACGGGCACGGCGCGAGCGTCGCCGAACTGGGTTTTCTGGGTGTGCTGTTGGGTGACCTCCACGACGTGGACGGGTTCGTCACCGCAACGTTGGGACCGCTGCTGGACTACGACGCGCAGCGCGGCACCCAACTGATCAGCACCCTGCGGGCCTACTTCGACTGCGGCGGGAGCCTGACCCGGGCCAAGGAGGCGCTGCACGTGCACGTGAACACGGTCGTGCAGCGCCTGGACCGGATCCAGGCGCTGCTCGGGCCGGAGTGGAACACCCCCGAACAGACATTGGAACTCCAACTGGCCCTGCGCCTGCACCTTCTGTCGGGCGACTGACGCCCGCACGGATGCGCACGGGGGACGGCGCAGGCCCCGGGTCAGTACGCCCGCGCACCGTCGGCCCTCCCGGTCGTCGCCACGTCGGCCGCGGCCGGCAGGTGCTCTGCCACCACTGGGCGCCCCGGTCGTCGGCGGCGCACTCCAGCACCTGGGCGGCCGCGGTGGCCACCTTGGGCGCCAGGCCTTTGGTGGGTTCGTCGGCGATGATCGGCCGGTTGCCGGTGCAAGGGGTCGCTGCTGCCACGGGTGCTGACCACTGGTTCGGTCGGCGCGCACCGGGGCAGGCCGACCGCCGCGGTGACAGGGACGCGGGCCGGAAGGGAACCGCCCGTGGGGAGGGCGAGGAGTCAGGCGGTCAGCGGCGGATGAGCCCGAGGGCGGTGGCGGCGGCGACGGCCGCGGTGCGTGAGTCGACACCGAGTTTGGCGTAGACCCGGGCGAGATGGGACTTGACGGTTCCCTCGGTGAGGTGGAGGCGCCCGGCGACGGCCTGGTTCGACAAGCCCCGGGCGACGAGTGCGAGCACTTCCGTCTCCCGCGGGGTCAGGGAGGTGCCCGGTGTGCGCAGCCGGCTCATGAGCCTCTCCGCGACCGCGGGGGCGAGAGTGGTGCGCCCTGCGGCGGCCGTCCGGACGGCGGCCGCCAGGTCCTCGGGCGGAGCGTCCTTGAGGAGGTAGCCGGTGGCACCGGCCTCGATGGCGGGCAGGGTGTCGGCGTCGGAGTCGTAGGTGGTGACGATCAGTACACGTGGGGCGCCGGGGCGTGCGGTGATGGCGGCGGTGGCTTCGGCCCCGCCCATGCCCCTGCCGAACTGCAGGTCGTCCGCGCCCTGATGAACGACCCAGGGGTCCTGCTGGTCGACGAACCCACCAGCGCCCTCGACCACGAACGGGGCGCCGCCGTCATCGAGTTGATCAGCCGTCTGACACGCCGGCAGGCCACCGCGACGGTCCTGGTCACGCACGACCGCACCCACCTCGGCGCCGCCGACCGCGTCGCCGAGATCCACGACGGGAAGCTCACCGTCCCGGCCCCGGCCACCCCTGCGCACCACCCGGATGCGGAGGGCCGCCCAACTGAAGGAGGCAACGCTGCCCGGCCTCCTGGAAGGGCCTGAGGAGAGACTCGTCGGGAGCCGGGGTCAGGAGTTGGAGCCGCCGTTGGTGCGGCGCTGTCCGGTACGGCTGCCGTGCCAGTCGAGGACCATCGTGGTGGCGTCGTCGCGCAACGATCCTCCGCAGCTCTCGTGCACCGCGGAGGTCAGGGCCCGGACCACTTCACGGGGATGTTCCTTCCGGGTGGCGTGGATGAGGGCAGGAAGGTCGGCCCTGGCGGCGCCGCGTTCGCGCATGCCGTCGGTGAGGAGGATCACGCGATCACCCGGCTCCAGGGCAAGCCGCTGCACCTGGTAGGTCACCGGGGCGGGCACGCCGAACGGCATGTTCACGGTGAGGGGCACCTCCTCCACCCGTTCGCCGCGCAGCCGCAGCGGCCAGGGGTGGCCGGCGTTGACCAGCTCGCAGGCGCCGCTCTCCAACTGGACGCGCAGGAGCTGGCCGGTGGTCATGCCGCGGCCGTGGCTGGTGATCGCCTGGTGGGCGGCGTAGGCCTGGTCGAGGAGGCCGCGTCCGGCGCGGCGGGCGCCGCGCAGGGCGTTCACGGTCAGTGTGGCCAGCAGCGCGGAGGCCGTGTCGTGGCCCATCGCGTCGGTGATCGACAGGTAGAGGGCGTCCTGGTCGAGGGCGTAGTCGTAGGTGTCGCCGCCGATGTCGTCGGCCGGGGCCAGGCCGCCGACCAGGGTGAACTGGGCGGCCTCGCAGCAGGACGCCGTGGGCAGCAGCTGGTGTTGGATCTCCGCGGCCAGGCTCATGGTGGTGGTGCGCCGTCCCCAGTGGTAGAGGTCGGTGAAGCGGCGGTCGGTGACCACGATGTACGCCAGGGCATGGGCTGCTTGGGCCACCGCCTCCCGCACCGTGTCGTCGGCCGTGGGTACGGTCAGGTCCAGGACGCCGATGCAGTCGCCTCGGTTGGTCACCGGGGCCACCAGCCGACAGCCGCCTTCCTCGTCCGGCTCGTGGAGCAGACGCTGGGAGCGCAGCACCCGGTCGTAGACACTGCCCGCCAGTTCGAGGGTCTCCGTCCTGCCCCGTGTCTGCGCTGCGGTGCCGGCCCTGGGCAGCCGGACGGCTTCCTGCCCGAGCATGTCCACGAGCCAGAACGACACCTCGCTCGCCGAGAACCGCTTCTCCAGGTTCCGGGCCACCACGTCGACCGATTCCACCGGCGCGGCATCCTCCGCCGCCCGCAGCACCTCATCCAGGGGCAGGCTCTCACCGTCCAGCACAGGCACCTCCCAGTCCACCACCCCGGATTCCCGCTGGCGGGCCACGGATGCGTCGCCACTCGGATTCCAGACAGGCAGCCCCCTGACCCGACTGCGACCGGGCCCGCGGTACGGGATTTCGGCCGCCCACCCGGCATGTTCCAGGACGACACTGCTCGGGGCGCTCACGGGTGGGTGGCAGGGCTCACGGGTGGGGTGTCAGGTTGGCACCTCGCCGGCGGCCCCAGGGGCCACTCGGTCGCTGGGGGCCGAACGGGGCAGGCGGATCGCGGAGACGAGGAAGAAGATCCCGCCGAGAGTGGCGTAGCCGGCGAGCGCGGTCAGCGAAAGGGCGTCCTCTGTGGCGCTTCGGATGAAGGACGCGCCCGCGAGCACGGAGATGCCGCCGCTGAGGATCACGGCCCACTGGCCGCCCATCGACCGGCGCGCGACGCCCACCAGGAGCTGTACGAGGCCGGAGACGACCGCCCACGCGCCCCAGACGCCCAGCACCCCGGCGACGCCCGACGCGCCGGCGACCGCTACGCCGACGGCGGCGAGCGCGCTGACCGCCATGTTGACGTACAGCCCCTTGACCGGCCCGGCGACGCGCGCCGACCTGGCGTCGACGACGGCCGCGGCCACGTCGAAGGCGGGGTAGAGGAACAACAGCAGCCGGGCCGCGACGGTGAGTTCAGAGCCGAGCGCCCACAGGAGGGCGGCCACACCGCGAGATCACGGCCGCACAGGCCGAGCACGCCGGGCGGCACTTCGTCATGCTCCGTGACGGCGCCATGAGCGCCGGCGCTGCTGCCTCGGTGATCCCGTCCTCGCCGGCGAGACCTTGCTGCGCGGCATCGAAGGACTGCTGCGGATCCACACCGCCCGCGGGCTCGACGAGCACACCGCCTCCGGCCCCCGCCAGGCCCCCGCGCCGGCCGCGACGGTCTCCGACATCGAGTGCTCGCCGTCCGGTGCCGATCGAAATGGTCGTACACGCCGAAAGCTCCCGCCCTGTGAGACAAGGAGGGAGCTTTCCAGGTCGCGTCGGCGTATGCCTTCGACGGGCTACGCGTGGCGGTGCGAGTGCCGGTTACCGGTGACGAGGCGGTAAAGGACCAGCAGGATGAGGGAGCCGACGATGGCGGCTATCCAGGTGGACAGGTCGAAGAACCCGTCGATGGAGTCGACACCGAAGATCACCTTGCCGAGCCAGCCGCCGAGAAGACCGCCGACGATGCCGATGAGCATGGTGACGATGATGCCGCCCGGGTCCTTGCCCGGCATCAAGGCCTTGGCGATGGCGCCGGCGAGCAGGCCGATGATGATCCACGCGATGATGCCCATGTTGCGTCTCGCTTCCTCGAATAAGGGCTGTGTCAGCTCATCGTGTGCACCGATTACGCCCGAACAAACGTCTCATCCGGGTCACGGCCTTCCATCGCCGGTGCCGCGTGGTCCGGAGACGTGACGCCGGGTCAACCCGTTGTCCTCTCCGAAGGGTTCACGCCTCGCCCGCCCGGCCTCGCCGGTCAGCCGCGGCGCAGCAGCTCTGCCACGACGGCGTCCCAGTCCAGGTACGAGCCTTCCGTTCCCGCGGGCACCGCCTGGAACGTCTCGGCCAGCCAGTCTTCGAACGGGCCGGCCGGTATGTACAGCACGGCGGCCGCGCCCATGCCGCGCAGCAGGACGCGCACCGAGGTGGGTCCGTGGCAGGGGCACGGCGGCCAGATCCGCACGCTGCCCTCGCCGACCGGCACGCCCAGGCCCGCGTACAGCAGGTCCCGGGAGAACAGCCAGGGAGCGGCGGCCCCGGAGCCGCCGGGCAGGTCCAGGCGTACGGCGAACGGGTCGGCCGTGTCGTAGCTGAAGCGGACCTCGAGCCGGAGTGCTTCCGCGTCGCTGATGACCAGCTCGATGGTCAGGTCGGTGTGCAGACGCCTGCTCCGGCCGGTGGAGTGCATGGCGCCTCCCGGTGGGGGTGGGTCGTGGGCTTCGCCCTGCGTGAAGCCCCGCACACCCACTTCCGTGCGGGGGCAGCCGGTGGATGCGGCCGACCGGCGCGTGTCGCGCGGGGCGCGGGAGAGGCCGCGGGCCGGTGGGGTGCATCCGACGCGGGGGCGCCGCCGGAAGTGACGGTGAGACGGGCGGGTGGGTGACTGGTGCCCGCCCAACCCTGGGGGGCCTGGCACGCATCGGAAGGGATGTGTCATGAGGCTTCGCGACGAATGGCCGGTGGATCACCGGCTGGCCACGGTCTACCGGTACGGCGCCGGGCTGTGCGGCGCCGTTCTGCTGCTGTTCGGCTGTCTCGGCTTCGCCGACGAACTCAGCCCCTTCGGCACGGACGGCGCCCGTATCGCCGGCATGTCGACGAACGGACTGCTCAGTCTGATCTCCGTCCTCTTCGGGCTGCTGCTGGTGGGCGGCGCCGTGGTCGGCGGGAACTTCGCCTCCACGCTGAACATGGCCGTCGGGACCCTGTTCCTGCTGAGCGGGTTCGGCCACCTCCTCGTGCTGGACCGGAGCGCCAACGTCCTCGACTTCGGCATGACCAACGTCCTCTTCACGTTCGTCATGGGGCTGCTCATCCTCACCTTCGGGATGTACGGCCGGGTCACGGGCGGCCTCGCGCACGACAACCCGTACTGGCGCCGCCGCCACCCGCGGCAGGCGGCGCGGGAGTCCCTGGCCGCCCGGCGCCGGGAACGGGCCCGGGCGGCCCTGACCCCGGTGCGGGACGCTGCCGGCGGTCTCCCGGCCGGCTCTCCGCGGCCGGGCGGCTGAACCCGGCCACGCAGCCGTCGGGAAGGTCCGCCGGAGCGTTCCGGCACCGGGCCGGCGTCCTACGCCAGGGCCGCTGCCCGGCGCAGGACGCCGAGGCGTCCCCGGCCGGGGACGGTCCACAGCTCGTGGCCACGCAGGCCCCACCGGCCCAGCAGTTCGTTGGCCGCGAGGAAACCGCTGGTGGCGGCCCGTTCCATCAGGGCCACCGGCAGGCCGGTGCGGACCGTGTCGCCCGCGACGACCAGGCCCGGGGTGGGAGTGGTGACCGTGGGCCGGTCCGCGTGGCCGCCCACCGCGAACAGGGGGCAGTCGGCCCGCCACTCGTGACGGGCGTCCACCACCCGCGACCGGGCCGTCTCGGGGTAGAGCCGGTGCAGCTGGCCGAGCAGCTCCTTCTCCGTGGCCTCCCGGCCGGGACCGACGTCCTCGGGCACGGCGTAGGCGTGCAGCTCGACGACCGAGCCGCCGGTGCGGGCCGCCCACCGGGCCGCCTCGCCCTCCCAGGCGCTGAGCACGCTGACGTTGTCCAGCGCCCCGTAGCCGCTGGTGCCGAGGAAGCCCGGCCGGTCCGCGCGCACGGGCCGGTCCAGCCACAGGCGGGACACCAGGAACGGCGGAGCGGTACGCAGCCGCGCCACGCGCTCGCGCCACTCGGCGTCCCCGAGGTCGTCGCAACGTCCCACCAGGGCACGCAGCCCCGCCGGGTCGAGGGCGAGCACGACCCCGTCGTACGACTCCTCGCCGCTCGCGGTGGTCACGCCGTAGCCGCCGGACGGCAGGACGCTGACGCCCTCCACCGGCGTGTTCGTGCGCACCCGCGCACGGAGCCGTTCCAGACGTGCGGCGATCGGGTCCCACAGCGCCTGCGGGAACGGTTCCCTGGGCACGTCGAACAGCAGGCCCTCCGCCGAGCCGAGGAAGTAGATGTGGAACATGAGCGCCATCTCCGCCGCCGACAGCGTCCGGGGATCGGCGAAGAAGCTCCGGGAGAACACCTCGAAGGCCAGGTGCCGGGCGGCCGCCGGGAAGCGGATCTCCTCCAGGAAGTCGTAGGCGCTGACGTGGTCGAGCCGCTCGTACACCTCCGGCACCCGCACGTCGAGCAGCGGCAGCGCCGCACGCGGGTGCATCCGGACCAGGTCGCGCATGCCGAACGACTCGCTCAGCGCCACGAACCCGAGCGCGCTCAGCGGAGGTGTGCGCGGCACGTGCCGGAAGCTGTCCTGCCGGCCGCTGCCGTGCCGCAGCGGGTAGTCGGGCAGTCGGGTGAGGCGGTCCAGGACCGGATCGGTGCGGCGCAGCAGGGCCCGCAGGTTGTAGTACTGGCGGAAGAACGCGTGGAAGCCCCGGCTCATCGTCACCGTCGTGCCGTCGGTGAGCCGCGTGGACCATCCGGCCAGCCTGCCGCCGAGCTGCGCGTCGCGCTCCAGGACGGTGACGCGCACCCCGCGCTCGGCGAGCGCGGTGGCCGCCGTCAGCCCGGCGATGCCACCGCCCACGACCGCCACGCGGGGTGCGGTGGACTCCTGTGCGCGGGCGGCGCCGGGCGGTGCGGGGAGCAGCCGGGCCAGCCGGTCCCGGCCGGGGCGGGGGCCGCGGGCGGCGGCCGGGGAGGAGGGACGGCGCGGTCCGGTCATCGTGCCGTCTCCCCGTCGGCGGTGAACGGGCGGCGGGCGACGACGGTGTGCGTGATGCCGGTCTGCCAGCCGGGCAGCGGCAGCACCCGTACCCGTTCGAAGCCCGCCCGCTCCACCCGCCGGGCGAGCTGTCCGGCCGTGTCGAAGGAGAGGACGCTGTGCCGCAGGTGCCGGTAGAGCGTGCCGTCGCCGAGCAGCGTGGCGACCGGCAGGACGAACCCGCCGCACACCACGTTCCACACCGCCCGGTGCGCCGCCCGCCCGCTCAGCGCGTACTCGTGCACCGCCAGCCGGCCGCCCGGCGCGAGCAGCCGGTGGGCCTGGGCGAGCACCGCGTCCGGATCGGCGGTGTTGCGCAGCAGGTAGGCGGCGAAGACCGCGTCGAACGGTCCGCGTACGCCGGCCGCGGCCAGCCGCTCCACCGGCGACTGCACGAAGCGCACCGGCGTCGGCCAGGGCCGCAGGGCCGCGCGTCGCAGCATGCCTGCCGACGCGTCGACGGCGGTGATGTCGGCGCCGGGCAGGACGTCGGCCAGGGCCGCTGTCGAGGCGCCGGTGCCGCAGCCGAGGTCGAGCACCCTGAGGGCCTGGCCGCGGCCGGCCAGTCCGAGGCGCCGCGCGGAGCGGCGCAGGTGGGCGTGGTAACCGGGATTCGCCGCCACGAGGGTGTCGTAGCTCCGGGCGGCGTGGTCGAACGCGGTCGCCAGCTCGGCGTCGCGCAACACGGGCATGCCATCTCCGTAAGAGGTCGTCGGATGGGGAAGCGGGCGGGAGAGAGGAAGGGGGCGGGGTCAGGCCGTGGAGGGCGAGGGGGTGGCGGAGGCGCTGCGGCGCGAGGTGAACGGCAGGGCCAGCGCCGAGCCGAGCATCGCGGGGACGGGCACGTGCAGCCCGATGGACAGGTCCTCGAACAGACCGGTGCGCCCGTCCAGGAAGCGCAGCAGGCGGGGCGTGGGCACGTGGGTGAACAGCCGTGTGAAGAAGGCCGGGCCGTCCACCCGGCCGTGGTCGAGGGCGTGCAGCAGCACCGCGTCCATGTACAGCGAGCGGACCGAGTGGACGCGCGGTGGGACGGGGCGGCGGCCCGCGTGCAACGCGGCGGCCACCGCGCCGGTCTGTCGCTGCACGGCGCTGAAGGTGTAGCCGGTCGCCGGACGAGTGGCCCCGGCCGCGGCCCCGATCCGGAACACCGACGCGGCGGTCCGCCGCGGGAAGACCGCGTCCGTCATCGGGATCACACCCTGTTCGCACTCCAGCACCTCGTGCTCGCCTGCGCCCAGGACCTCACGCAGGTAGTGCCGCAGCGCGCGGTCGTAGGCGTCCCGGCCGAGCGGGCCGCGGGAGAACTCGGTGTACTCCACCAGTGCCTCGCACGGGCCCGTGGGCAGGACGTAACCGAAGGAGAGACCGTGCGCGGGCTGCGGGGTACGGAAGTCCATCAGCTCCACGGCAGCGGGATCGAACACCGGCCGGCGGGTGCGTACGAACCAGCCGCGGAAGTGCTGCAGCAGCGTCGTGCGCGCCGGGGGCAACCGCTCGGGCGGCCGTGAGTCGAACACCCAGCGGGCGCGCACCGTCACCCGCTCGCCGTCGGCCCGGCGGGCGTGCACCACCGTCCCGCCGGGCACGGACTCCACCCGGTCGGCGACGGCCTCCACGCTCGTCACCCACGGGGCGGCCGCGAGCACCTGCCCGGCCAGGTCCTCCAGCGCGTCGGAACGCAGCATCTTGTAGCGCAGCGGCTCGATCCCGGCGTCCACCGTCCGTCCGTCGCCGGAACGCACCCGCAGCCGCTGCCAGGAGGCCGTCAGGGCACTGTCGTACGGTCCCGCGTCCGCTTCCCAGAAGCACCAGGTGCGGCGCGGTGCGCGCAGCGGCCCCGGCGGCGCCGCCAGCAGCACCGCCGTCACCCGGCGCCCGCCCGCGGGCGGGCGGGCCAGCCGAAGCGCGAGCGACAGGCCTGCGGCCCCGGCGCCCACGACGGCGACGTCCGACTCCACCTCCACGGCGGCTCCTTCCACGACGGCTCCCTCTGCCGGACCGACGGCGCACGCGTCTCCCGGACCGACGGCGAATCCGTCTTCCGGACCGGCGGCGGCACGAACAGTCTTCGTGCGCGGCGGCCGTGGCGGATGCACCGGGGAGCGTGTCGTGCGGGTGGGTGCCCAGGGCGTCGGCATGTCCACCGAATGGTGCATCCGGCGGAGTGGTCCGCGCGGAATGTGTCTCAACGGACAGCGCGACCACTCCGGCCGGCCGACAGGCGGGCCGGATCACCGACCGGCGAGAGGATCCGCAATGCGTTCCACCCAGGCGATCGGCCGTCTCACGGCAGGTCCGCCGCGCAGGCCCCCCGCCGTGACCGGCTCCCGCGGCACCGGGGAACCGGCCGTCTCCGGCGGGGCGTACGCCGTGGACGAGGACGTGCCGGGCGCCGTCGGCCGGGAACTGCGCGACCTCCTCGCCGACCGCCTCGCCGCCTGCCACGGTCTGGACCCGGTGTTCGCACGGGACGTGGCCGAGCGGACCGCCGGCTTCACCCGGCGCGGCGGCCGTCGCATCCGGCCCCGGCTGCTGTGGTGGTCGCTGCGGGCCTGCGGCGGCGGGGACCCGGCCCAGGTGCGCGTGGCACTGCGGACGGCGGCGGCGCTGGAACTGCTCCAGACCTGCGCCCTCGTCCACGACGACCTGATGGACCAGGCGGCCACCCGCCGCGGCGGCCCGGCGCTGCACGCCGACGTGACGGAGCAGTACGCCGGCACCGCCCCGGGCGCCGCCGCGCGACGGCTCGGCGCGTCCACCGCGGTGCTCGCCGGCGACCTCGCCCTGGCCTGGGCGGACGACACCCTGGCCGGACTGCTGCTGGAGCCCGGGCTGGCACGCGACACCGCGTACCGGCTGCACGAGGTGTGGCGGGCGATGCGCACCGAGATGGTGGCGGGCCAGTACCTCGACGTGCGCGGCCAGGCCGTGTCCTCCGGTACCCCGGGCCGGTCGATCCGGGCCGCGTGCCTGAAGAGTGCCCTGTACACGGTGGAACGGCCCCTGCATCTGGGCGCGGTGCTCGCCGGGGCCGACGACGCCACCACCGGGCCGCTGCGCCGCGCGGGACGCTGCGCGGGTCTCGCCTTCCAGCTCAGGGACGACCTCGACGACCTGTTCGCCGACCCCCGGGCCACCGGCAAGCCGTCCGGCGGCGATGTGCGCGAGGGCACCCCGACCTATCCGCTGGTCGTGGCCCGGGCCTTCGCCACCGCCGCCGGCGACCACCACGCGCTCGGCGTGCTCGACCATGCGATGGGCCGGCCCGACCTCACCGACGGCGAACTGGCCGACGTGCGGGAAGTGGTCGCCGGCACCGGGGCACGCGACCACGTGGAGGCGCGGATCGCGCGGCTCGACCGGCGCTGTCTGCGCCACCTCGGCGAAGCCGCCCTGGAGCCGGAGGCGGCCGGACGGCTGCGCGACCTGCTGGCCGAGATCACCGGCACGGCCGGCCAGGTGCCCGAACCGGCCGCGGGCCCGCGCGCCGCCGCTCTCGCCGCCGCGGGAACGGAGGCGGGCCGGTGACCCGGACCATCGCGGGACCCACCGACCACGTGGTCGTGGTCGGCGCCGGACTGGCCGGTCTGTCCGCCGCCCTGCACCTGCTCGGCGCCGGCCGCCGGGTCACGGTCGTCGAACGCGACGCCCTGCCCGGCGGGCGGGCCGGCCGCATGGAGCTCGGCGGCTACCGGATCGACACCGGCCCCACCGTGCTCACCATGCCGGAGATCGCCGACGAGGCGTTCGCCGCGGTCGGCACCTCGCTGCGCGAACGCGTCGAGCTGATCGAGCTGCACCCCGCCTACCGGGCGCTCTTCGCCGACGGCAGCACCCTCGACGTGCACACCGACGGCGAGGCCATGGAGGCGGAGATCGAACGGTTCGCCGGGGGCGCCGAAGCGGCCGGCTACCGCAGGCTGCGGCACTGGCTGGGGCAGCTGTACCAGGCCGAGCGCGGCCGCTTCCTGGACGCCGACTTCGACTCGCCGCTGCAACTGCTCGGCCCGGACCTGGTCCGGCTCGCCGCGCTCGGCGGTTTCGGCCGCTGGGAGGCGCGGGTCGCCCGGCACCTGCGCGACGAGCGGCTGCGGCGCGTCTTCTCCTTCCAGGCCCTGTACGCCGGGGTGCCGCCCGAGCGGGCGATGGCCGCCTACGCGGTGATCGCCTACATGGACACCGTCGCCGGGGTGTACTTCCCGCGCGGCGGCATGCATGCCGTGCCCCGGGCCATGGCCGACGCCGCGACCGAGGCGGGGGCGGTGTTCCACTACGGGCAGCGGGTGACCCGTCTGGAACGCGCCGGAGACCGCGTCACCGCCGTGGTGACCGACGACCTGCGCATCCCCTGCGACGCGGTTGTCCTGACCCCCGAACTTCCGGTCGCCTACGGGCTGCTGGGCCGGACCCCGCGCCGCCCGGCGCGGCTCAGGCACGCCCCGTCGGCGGTGGTCCTGCACGCCGGCTGCGACCGCACCTGGCCCGAACTGGCGCACCACACGCTCTCCTTCGGGGGTGCCTGGCGGCGCACCTTCCGCGAACTCACGCACACCGGCGAGCTGATGAGCGACCCCTCGCTGCTGATCACCCGGCCCACCGCGACCGACCCCGGCCTGGCCCCGCCGGGCCGCCACCTGCACTACGTCCTCGCCCCGTGCCCCAACACCGACATCGGGCCGGGCAGCGCCGACTGGACGGCGCTCGGCGCCCGCTACCGCGACGGCCTGCTGCGCGAACTCGACCGGCGCGGCCTCGCGGGCATCGCGGCCGCCATCGAGGAGGAGTGCCTGGTGACCCCGGCCGACTGGAGCGCGCAGGGACACGCCGCGGGCACCCCCTTCTCCGCCGCGCACACCTTCGCCCAGACCGGTCCGTTCCGTCCGCGCAACCTGGTGCGCGGCACCGCCAACGCCGTCCTCGCCGGCTGCGGCACCACCCCCGGGGTGGGCGTACCGCCCGTCCTGCTGTCGGGGAAGCTGGCCGCGGCCCGCGTCACCGGCGGCACCCGCTCCCGCGCCACTGCCCGCCGGGCAGCCCGGCCGACCGCCGAAGGAGTACGACCGTGACCGCTCGCGAGCTGGACGCCGCTCGCATCACCGACCCGACACTGCGCGCCGCCTACGCCCACTGCCGAGAACTGAACGCCCGGCACGGCCGCACGTACTTCCTCGCCACCCGGTTGCTGCCCCCCGAGCGGCGCCCCGCGGTGCACGCCCTGTACGGCTTCGCCCGCTGGGCCGACGACATCGTCGACTCGCTCGAGGACGGCCCCGGCGCCCCCACCGGCGACGAGACGGCACGGCGCGCTGCCGCTCTCGACCGCCTGGCCGACGACCTGACCCGGCGTCTGGCGGGCGGCCCGGCGGGCGACCGGACGGGCGTACCGGACACCGCGCCGGTGGTCACCGCCCTCGCCGACACCAGCAGCCGCTACGCGATCGAGCGGAGCCACTTCACCGATTTCCTCGCCTCCATGCGCAGCGACCTGACGGTCACCGAGTACGCCGACTACGCGGCGCTGCGCGGGTACATGCACGGCTCGGCGGCGGTGATCGGCCTGCAGATGCTGCCCGTCCTCGGCACGGTGGTGCCGCGCGAGGAGGCCGCCCCGTACGCGGCCGAACTGGGCGTCGCCTTCCAGCTCACGAACTTCCTGCGGGACGTCGGCGAGGACCTCGACCGCGGCCGGGTCTACCTTCCGCAGGACCTGCTCGCCGCGCACGGGGCCGACACCGCACTGCTGCGCCACTGCCGGCAGGAAGGCCGCACCGACCGCAGGGTCACGGCGGCCCTGCGCGCCTTCGCCGAGCTCACCCGCGCCGCCTACCGGCGTGCCGCGCCCGGCGTGCCGATGCTCGACCCCGTCGCCCGGCCCTGCATCCGCACGGCGTTCGTGCTCTACGGCGGCATCCTGGACGCCGTCGCCACCGACGGCTGGGCGGTACTGACCCGCCGCGCCGTGGTCCCCCGCAGACGCCGCGCGCTGGTCGCCGCCGACGGCCTGCTCCGGGTCGCCGCGGCCCGGCTGGCCGCCCGCCGCGAACCCGCCGCCGCGCCCACCCCCTGCGAGGAGGCCGCATGACGTCCGACCGTACGCCCCGGCGAGCCCGGCTCCCCCTGCGACTGCGCCGGGACCCGGTCGCCTGGGAACGCCAGCGCCCGACCTGGCGCGAGGCCCGGCCCGCGCTCATCGCCGACGCCCTCAAGCGGGCGCAGCAGCGGCCCGGCGGCAACTGGTACGTCGTCGGGGCCGCCCGCGACCTCCCCGGGGACCGCCCGCTGGCCCGCACCGTCGCGGGCCAGGAGGTGGTGCTGTGGCGCGACGCCGAAGGCCGTCTCGTCGCAGGCCCCGGTGTCTGCCCGCACCTGGGGGCGCCGCTGCGGGACAGTCCGGTGCGGTGCGGCTCACTCGTCTGCCACTGGCACGGACTGGCCCTGGACGGCGGACCGTTCGGCGGCTGGGAGCCCTGGCCCGCGTACGACGACGGGGTGCTGCTGTGGGTGCGGCTGGACGGCGCCGGGGGCGAGGAGCCCACGCCTCGGCCGCCGGTGCCCGAACGGCCCGCCGCGGCCGGCGCGCTGACCGCGGTGTACACCGGGCAGGGCGTCTGCGAACCGGCGGACGTGGTCGCGAACCGCCTCGACCCCTGGCACGGGGCCTGGTTCCACCCGTACTCCTTCGTCGACCTCACCGTCGTGGACGCTCCTGGACGGGACGACGGCGAGGACGCGTTCACGGTCGACGTCTCCTTCAAGCTCGCCGGCCGGCTCGTCGTCCCGGTCCGGGCCGTGTTCACCGCTCCGGGCCCGCGCACGGTCGTCATGCGGATCACCGGAGGCGAGGGTGAGGGCTCCGTCGTGGAGACCCACGCCAGCCCGCTGGGCCCGGACAGCCTGGGCAGGCCGCGTACCGCGGTGGTGGAGGCGGTCATCGCCACCTCCGAGCGCCCGGGCTTCGCCGTGGCCCGTCGGACCGCCCCGCTGCTGCGTCCCGTCATGCGCTACGCGGCGGGCCGTCTGTGGCGCGACGATCTGGCCTACGCCGAACGGCGCTGGGAGCTGCGCTCCACGGGGCGCTTCCCCGGGTGAGTCCGCGCCGTGGCCCCCCGTTTGACCTTGACACGGTGACAAGGTCTTCACTGCCTCCCCAGGAGGTGGTCCCGATGGCCATGACGAGACAGGACACGGATGCGACACGAGTGCTCCGGGCACTGGAGGACAGTCGGTCGTCCGTGCGCTTGCAGGCCGCTCTGGCGGCCGGTTCGGCGCCCGACCCGTGCTTCGTCCGCACGCTGGTCGAGCGCTGCGCGGTCGAGTCCGACTTCTTCGTCCGTGACATGCTCACCTGGGCACTGACCCGCACCCGGTGTCCCTGACGCTCCCCGAGCTGCTCCGCGAGGTCCGCTCGGAGCGTGCCCAGGCACGCAGCCAGGCGCTGCACACGCTGTCCAAGATCGGGGACCGGCAGGTCTGGCCGGCGATCACGCCGGCGCTGTCGGCGGACGCCGACGACGAGGTGGCGAGGAGCGCCTGGCGGGCCGCGGTCGTCCTCGTACCGGACGGCGAGGAACCCGGCCTGGCCACGGTGCTGGCGACGCAGCTCGGGCGCGGCGGGCAGGAGACGCAGCTGAGTCTCAGTCAGGCGCTGGTCGCCCTGGGCGGCGTGATCGCGCCGGCTCTGCGGGACGCGACGGCGAGCTCCGACCCGCGCGTGCGGGCGCACGCCCTCGCCACGCGACGGCTGTTGCGTGACCCGGACACCGGCTTCGCGGCGGCGATCGAGGAGGCCAAGCGGATCGTGGCTCTCACCGGGGCGCCCCAGGGCGGATGATGTCACCTGTGTTGATCGGTGAGATGTCGCGACGGTCCGGGGTCAGTGCGCGCATGCTCCGGCACTACGAATCGCTGGGTCTGGTGCGGCCGTCGGGCCGTACGGGCTCTGGTTACCGGGAGTACTCCGGCGACGACATCCGGCGGATCTTCCACGTCGAGAGTCTGCGGTCGCTGGGCCTGTCACTGCGTGAGATCGGGCGGGCGCTCGACGATCCCGGGTTCACGCCTGCGGCGCTCGTCGCGGACCTCATCCGGCAGGCGCGCGACCGCATCACGGCCGAGACCGAGCTGCTCACGTGGCTCCGCCGCATCGACGCCGCGGAGCCCGCGGGCTGGGAGGACGTCCTCCAGACCGTCGCGCTCCTCCAGGCGCTCGGGGCGCAGAGCGCGGGAGTGCGCCAGCGCGCGGCACTGTCCTGCGCCGACGAGGTTCCGGCGCCGGTGGGGGCCCTGGTCGAGGCGGTGCTCGGCGAGACGGAGCCCAACGTCGCCGGTGCCCTTCGCTGGGCGCTGGCGCGATCCGGCGAGGCCGCCGGTCCGGCACTGCTCGCGAGGGGCCTCGGCTCACCGGTGATCGCAGTACGGGAACGCGCGGTCCGGTCTCTCGCCGAGATCCCCGGTGACGAGACGACCGCGCGGCTGCGCGACGCCCTGGCGGACCCCGAGGTGACGGTCCGCGGACACGCGGCTCTGGCGCTCGGGACACGCGGCGTGTTCGACGCGGTACCCACGCTCATCGACATGATCGTGGCGGGGCGCAACGACACGGACGCGGCCGACGCGCTGGGCATGCTGGCGATCGACGCGGTGACGACGGACCAGATCGCGGCCGGCCTGGTGGACCGCCTCGCCCACGCAACCACCGACGCGGCCGCGCGCGGCCGGCTGACCCAGGCGCTGGCGGACATCCCCGGAAGCACGGCGTCACGTGCCTTGGTGGAGCTGTCGCACGACGGGGACCGTGCCGTGGCGCTGACCGCGGCGTACCTTCTGCGGCTGCGCGACCTGCGGTGAGCGGGCGGGTGCCCTCACGGCGACGACGGTCGTGCGGGCGTCTTCGTCGCGTTGAGGTCGCCGATCGTGTTCCACAGCCGCTGCGCCCGACCGCGGTGCTGGTGCGCGAGGTGGTGGGCGCCCGCGGCGGCGTCGAGGTCGCCGATCAGCTGCCAGCAGGTGGCCTCGTCCTGGCGGTCGCCGTGCCGGTGGAACAGGGCCGCCGCGCGCACCAGCGCCGGGCTCGCCCGGTCCCGGTCGTACCGACCCGCGTACACGCGGCCGACTTCCAGCAGCGTGTACGCGGCGCACCGCTCGTCGGCCAGTTCCTCGAAGGTGGTCAGCGCCTGCCCCAGACAGCGCAGCGCCTCGTCGGGATCACCACGCCGGTCGTGCAGCCGGCTGTACCGGCGCAGCACCACGGCCACGCGGTGGTCGTCGCCCAGCGCCCGGGCCTGGCCGAGGGCCCCGTCGAACCATGACTGCGCCTCGTCGAGTTTGCCCTGCATGAGCTTCATGACGCCCATGGAGCAGGACAGTTGCGCTTCGACGACCCGGTCGCCCGCACCGATCGCGATGGCCAGCGCGTGCTCGACGCGTTCGAGGGCTTCGTCGTCCCGCCCCTGCACCCGGCTGACCGTGGCGAGCATGGCGACCGACAGCGCCTCGCCGCGTTTGTCCCCACCGTCCTGGCACAGCCCGAGGGACGACTCCAGGGCCCGGGTGGCCCGATCGAACTCGTCCTGGTAGATGTACAGCTGGCCGAGACCGCGCAGCAGCACCGATGCGCCGTGCACGTTGCCCGCGGCCTCGACCGCTTCGAGCGCGAGCCGGTGCCCGTGCTGCCAGTCCTGGTAGAGACACCGGTGGTCGTAGTAGGTCGCCGCGCCGGCCGCCAGCTCCCAGGCCAGCTCGTCCTGGCCCCAGTCCACGGCCAGTTTCACCGCGCCGAGGAGGTTGTCGCGTTCCGCGTCGAACCAGCCGAGCGGGTCGGCCGTGAACCGGCCGGCGACCGCGTCGGGCAGCGACCGGCGCGGTGCCGTACCCGGCGCTGCCGCCAGCACCCCGGCCGGCGGCAGCCGATCGGTGCCGCGCCCGACCAAGTCGAGCCAGACGGACAGCACCCGGATGATCGCGTCCCGCTTGTCCTCCGCGGGCAGCGAGGCGGCGATCTCGACGGCACAGGTCCTGATCAGGTCGTGCAGCCGGTAGCGCGGCTCACCGAGGGCATCGGTGGCGGTCAGCCGCACCAGGCTGGCGTCGACGAGCGTGTCCAGCACCTCGTCGCCGTCCGGGCGGTCCAACAACGGGCCGACCACCCAGCCGGGCAGGGTGGAGGGGCCGAGGAGACCGAGGAGGCTCAGCGCGCGCACCGCGTCGGCCGGCAGCAGCCGTAGGCTCAGCTCGACGCTGGCGCGTACGCTGAGGTCCCCGATCCTCAGCTCGGCCAGCCGTCGTGACTCGTCCTCGATGCGTTCCCGCAGTACCCGCAGCGACCAGGCGGGGCGGCCCGTCAGCTTGCCGCTGGCGATCCGGATGGCCAGCGGCAGGTTGCCGCAGCAGTCGAGGATCGCGTCGGCCTCCTCCGGTTCCCGCTCGACCCGCCGCCGGCCGACGATTCCGGTGAACAACTCCCGTGCCTCCGCCCGGCTCAGCACGTCCAGGTCGATGTGGCGGGCACCGGGAAGCTGGGTCAGCAGGGTGCGGCTGGTGATCAGCACCGCGCAGCCCTCGGCGCCGGGCAGCAACGGCAGCACCTGATC
This sequence comes from Streptomyces sp. NPDC020958, assembly GCF_055562175.1. Classification (NCBI taxonomy): domain Bacteria; kingdom Bacillati; phylum Actinomycetota; class Actinomycetes; order Kitasatosporales; family Streptomycetaceae; genus Streptomyces; species Streptomyces sp. NPDC020958. Next base: position 149,578 of record NZ_JBVHFU010000007.1, read on the forward strand.
GGCGTGGCCGGCATCGTCCAGCACCACCAGCATGCGGCGGTCCACCAGCAGCGACCGGTAGAGCGCGGCTCGCTCGGAGAGTCCGTTCGGTATCGCGCTGCCGGTGATCGAGAGCGCACGCAGTGCTTCGGCCAGCATCAGGCCCGGGTCCCGCGGCTGGTCCGATGTCGCCGCGAGGTCGAGGTAGAGCTGGCCGTCCGGGAAGCCGGCGCCGGCCAGCCGCGCGGCATGCGTCACCAGGCAGGACTTGCCGACACCGGGACCGCCCACGACGACGACCACCGGGGCCCGGTTCGGCGCCGGTCCGCCGAGCAACCCGGCGATCTCCGCCAGCGCGTCCCTACGGCCCACGAAGTCGGGTACGTCGTGGGGCAGTTGCCGCACCGGCAGCGCCATCGCCGGCCCGGTGACCGTCGGGGCGGGGCTCTGCGGTGCGGTGGGCGAGGGCACCTGCGCGGGGATCGTGGCCGTCAGGTCGGGATCAGCGGTCAGGATGCGCTGGTGCAGCTCCCGCAGCGGGGCGGCCGGGTCGACGCCGAGTTCGTCGGCCAGGGTCCGGCGCAGGCGCTCGTACACCTGCAGCGCCTCGCCTTGTCGTCGGCACCGGTAGAGGGCGACCATCAGGTGTTCGGCGGCCTGCTCGTCGTAGGGGTGCTCCCGGAGCAGGGCGGCCAGTTCGTCGATGACCTCTCGATGACGCCCCAGGTCGAGTTCGATGGCCAGGCACTGTCGTTGCGTGGCGGCGCGTCGCTCGTTCAGCCGCGCCGCATCGATCTCCAGGGCTTGGCTCGGCGTGTCGACCAGGGCGTTTCCGCGCCAGCAGGCGAGCGCCCGCCGCAGCGCGGCTGCCTTCTCGACCGGGGCCGTGTGCTGTTCGCAGACGTGACGCTCGTGCTCGAACTCCAGCAGGTCGAGCTGGTCCTGGTCCAGGTGGATCTCGTAGCCGCCGCGCCGGGTGCTGATCAGGGAGGCGGGCGCTCCACAGGCCCCGAGGTTGCGGCGCAGTCCGGAGACGGCGTCCTGGACCTGACGGACCGCGGTGGCGGGCGCGTTCCTGTCCCACATCACGGCGACGAGCCGTTCCATGGCCACGGTGTTGTTGGCGTCGATCAGGAGTGCTGCCAGCATCTTGGCCTGCCGTGGCCCGTTCAGCGGGACCGCGCGTCCGGCGATCTGGGCGTGCAACGGCCCCAGTAAGCCGAATCTCATGCTCCCCCAGCTACGTGACGATGAGCGCCGCTCCCCCTGGCCGACCTCGCACAGGACGAATCTAGGACGGCCGACACATCTGTGTCCATAGCGTCTGCGCCGCACGGCTCCGGCAGGACCGGCAACTACCAGTTCGTGGCGAACAACTGGGACAGCCGTTACCTGCGCTATCAGCAATCGCTCGTCTGGGCGTCGGGAACCCCGGTGCGTCACAAGCACCTTGCGGTCGCGCTGGCCGTGTCGATCGCAGCGATGGTCGCGGCGGGATTCGTGTACTTCCCGTGGCGCCAGGCCCTCCGGCAGGGCGTCCTTCTCGTCGGCGGGGACGTACTGCGGGCCGACATCACCGGTTCCCTCACCGAGCGGCTCCACGCGCACACCGCCGCGGTCCGCGGCGCCGCGAAACTCCTCCAGGCCGCCCACGCCCACCCCTCCGCCACCGCGGGGTGAGGCTCCGCAGCGATGCCGTCGCCGGGACGCAGACACCGCTCTCCGCACTGCCCTCGGCCGCATACCGATCGGCAACACGGCCCGCCGGGTGCCCCAGGGAGCGGCAGCTGCGGCCGCCGTCTCCGCCGTCGAGTCCGCCATCACGCGTGCCGCCGACCCGAGCCGCTCCACCGCCGACCCGGGGGTCCACCACGCGGCCCGGCCGCACGAGGAGAGCAGCTCGGTCAGGGCTGCGGCGCAGCGCCCATTTCCCCGGTGAAGGTCACCGGGTCGCTGTCGAACCCCCGGATCATGCTGTGGAACTCCCATGCTCCCGAAGCGTCCCTGACGAACTCCGCGACGGTGCCGGCCGTGGACCCGGCGAGCTGGGCGAAGTCGTCCTTCAGCAGCTCCACGTACCCGTGCACGACCAGGACTCCGGTGTTCGTCAGGTCACCGAAGGTCTTGGGGCCACTGTCCTGGTGAATCACGACTCCCACGACGACCCGTGCGAACGAGGGCGCGAGGCGGTCGAGTTCGAGGGTCATCGCCTCGACGTAGCCGAGGCCCAGGCCGGTCCGGCTGTGCCGGCTCATGTTGATGGTGCCGTCCGGTGAACGGCTGTCGTAGTGAACGACGTACACGGGACGCCCGTAGGGCGCGTCCGCCGAGTACGTCGTGGCGATGATGTCGAGGTGGTGAGGCGACTGACGCAAGGGACTCGGATCCCACTTGAGCCGCACCTCGGCCTTCTTGATCCCCTCGCTGCTGCCGCCGCTCACCGAAAGCTCCCTCTCCCGCCGACACTTACCGTCACGGGATGCTCCCCGCAGGTCAAGTATGGCTCGGAGAGATCGCGTTGAAGCCGGCGCTCGACTCGTACCGGCTGTCGAGCCGCGACCGCGTGTCAACGCGATACCACGTTGCCGCCCTGCGGGCGCCATTCGAAGAGCAGGATCGTCGCGTCGTCCCGGAACTGGTTGCGCTGGTAGTCGAGGATGGCGTGGACGAGCAGCCGCAGCACCTCGGCCGGACGCTGACCGGCGGCTTTGGAACGGATGATGAAGTCGGTGAACCGGTCGAGACCGAACTCGGCGCCGTCGGCGTCCCGCGCCTCCACGACACCGTCGGTGTACAGCAGGACGCAGTCACCCGGTTCCAGTTTCGTCTCCTGGACCCGCCGGGCTGCCGGGGCGAGTGGGCCGGCGAGGCCGAGCGGCGGCTGCGGAGCGCTGTCCAGCGCTCCGGCGAGCACGCGCTCGTCACGGATCAGCAGCGGTGGGGGGTGGCCGCAGTTCACCCACTGCAGCACCCCGGTCTTCGTGTCGAGCCGGCACAGCACACCCGTGCAGAAATGGTCGGGCAGCCACTGGGCGACCGCCCGGTCGACGGAGCCGACGACGTCGGCCAGGTCGCCCCCGCCGCGGCGCGTGTTGCGGGCCGCGGCCATGGCGACCGACGTGGTGAGGCCGGCGGTCAGATCGTGGCCCATGCCGTCGAGGATCATCGTGTTCAGGATGTGCTTGATCACCGAGTGGTCGAAAGCGTCGCCTGCGATGTCGTACGCCGGTTCGAGGACCGCGGTCGAGACGCACCTGGTGGTGCCGATGGTGCGCGGCGGCAGGAAGGCCCGCAGCATCTCGGTGGGCAGCCGCATGGGTGCGGTACGGGTGCGGGCGGCGAGCCAGTCGCTGTAGGCACGCTTGGAGGTGATCAGCATGGCCAGCAGGTGGGCCAGCATCCGCGCGCGGCGCATCAGCAGTCCGTCCAGCGAGGCGGTGCGCACACCCAGCACGCCCAGCCGCTCCGCGCCGTCGACCAGCGGTATCCAGACGACCAGGCCGTCACCCGCGTCGGCCACCCGTGAGGAGATCGTCCGGTACGCCCAGCCGGCCGTCGACCCCTCCACCGGCAGCGACACCAGGGCCTCGTCGAGTGGGACGAGGAGCCGTTGCTGCAGGTCGGCGAGGTAGATCAGCGCGGTGCCCAGGCCGAGAGCCGCTGCGCACCTGTCGGCCAGGGCGGGCAGTTCGACCGGCAGGGCCGTCTGTGCCTCGATGATCAGCCGTTCCAGTCGGCTCTCGTCCGGGGCCGGGGCGGAATCGGCCCCGGCGTGCGATGGGTCGGGCACGGAGATCACCCCTTCCCTGCCAGTCTCACACCGACCTTTCTCATCCACATCTGAGAAGCGGGTACGACCACCGGCACCCGTGGCGCTGATTCGATCTCGGAGGAACGGCGCGTCGGCGGGGCACCGCGGCCGGACGGCGAGGGTCTGCGTAGATCCCGCAGGGCGGGGCACTTGATCACTTGCTCGACGTCCCCCGGTGCCGCAGGCAGCGGAAGGCCGTCGATCGAACCCGTTCTTCGCGGTGGCGCCCCGGTGCCTTGCGAGCTGTGCCTGTGTGAAAGGAACCCCCCATGATCCTTCCGGCGGAGAAGGAACTGCGCGCCGTACTGGCCAAGTTCGCCCAGGCCCGTATCGAGCACGATGTTCGTCCGACCGGTCGCACCAGCAGGGCACTCGAAGACGCCACCTACACCTTGTGCGCGCTGACCGGAGCCCGCACCGTCGAACAGGCGCTGCCCGCCGCGGACGCGCTCCTGCAGCGCTACCGCGCGGACCGCGACGCCACCAGGCAGAAGAACTCGACCCTGGCGGCATGAGACGGCCACCGGGGAAGGCCACGAGCGTCGGCACGGTGTCCGGTACTACGCGGCCGACGCCGCCAGGCTGAAGCCCACGCGACCGGCGCCTTGGAACCAGATCTCGGGGCCGTGCCCGCCGCGGAGTGCCGCCGATTCCTTACCCTGGCGGCATGCGCATGCGCCCCACCCTGAGCTGGACCCCCGCCGCGGAGCTGCCGCCGGGCACCACCGATCCCCGGCCCGTCGTCGACGCCCTGAGCGCCGGCGGGGTGCTGGTGCTCAGCGGGGCGGGCATCTCCACGGAGTCGGGGATTCCCGACTACCGGGGCGAGGGCGGGAGCCTGAGCCGGCACACCCCGATGACCTACCAGGACTTCACCGGGAGCGCCCAGGCGCGCCGCCGGTACTGGGCGCGCAGCCACCTGGGGTGGCGCACCTTCGGGCGGGCCCGCCCGAACGCGGGGCACCTGGCGGTGGCCGCCTTCGCCCGGGACGCCCGTCTCTCGGGTGTGATCACCCAGAACGTCGACGGTCTGCACCAGGCCGCCGGCAGCGAGGACGTCGTGGAGCTGCACGGCAGCCTGGACCGGGTCGTCTGCCTCTCCTGCCGCGCCTTCAGTCCGCGCCGCGAGCTCGCCCGGCGGCTGGAGACCGAGAACCCGGGCTTCGACCCGGTGGCCGCGGGGGTCAATCCGGACGGTGACGCCGACCTCACCGACGCTCAGGTCGGGGACTTCCGCGTCGTGCCGTGCGCCGGCTGCGGGGGCGTCCTCAAGCCGGACGTGGTGTTCTTCGGCGAGGCGGTGCCGCCGCAGCGCGTCGAGCACTGCCGGCGCCTGGTCCGCGAGGCCACCTCACTGCTGGTCCTCGGCTCGTCGCTGACGGTGATGTCGGGGCTGCGGTTCGTCCGTCAGGCGGCGCAGGAGGGCAAGCCGGTGCTGATCGTCAACCGGGACCCCACCCGGGGCGACCCGCACGCCCTCACCCGGGTCGCCCTTCCGCTGGGAGCGGCCCTGACCACGGTGGCCGACCGGCTCGGCATCCCGGTCGGCGGGCGGGCCGACTGAGCCCTCGTCCGGCGGGTATCCGCAGCCGTGAGGGAAGGGAGACCTGGCACATGGCAGCGGACGCGAACTCCGCCAGGATCACGGGGAAGGTCCAGGGCCGGGACATCGTCCTGTCCGGGCGCCCGTCGAAGGACGAGATCCGGGACACGGTCTGGTGGTGGCAGGGCGACGGCCACGAGTACGACGACTCCTGCATCGATGTGATCGCCACTCTGGGCGGCTACTACCGGGTCCCTCGGGACTCCCGGACCCCCGAGGCCGTCGACCTGGTGAATCTGGTGCACACCGAGCTGAGCCCGGCGGACTGACGAGCTCCGGGGCCGGGTTCGGTGGCAGGCTCGCGCGGGTCCGGGCGGGGAACGGCCGCCACCGTCGGCATCGGTGCCGCGGCGGGCCTGACGGCCGCAGCCGGTCTCCTGTTCGGCCGCAAGGTGGCCACCGTCAGCAAGGTCGGCAAGGGACACCCGCTCAAGCACCGGGCGCTCGACCTGGCGGCCGGCGCCGTGCAGCGGAGGTTTCCGCAGGGAGGCGATGAGCACGTGTCTCAACGGCTTCCACATGTACGCCGACGCCATGGGCCGTCAGGTGGAGGCCACGCTTCCGCGGCTTGCCGGAGGACGAGAAGCGGTTGAGGCACAGCCACCACTACGAGGTGAAGTCCGGCATCCTCACCGCGCCCGGCATCCCCGACATGGCCGAACACGCCTCTTTCGAGGACCTGGTGACCACGTGCGGGAAGACGTCCCACACGTGGCAGTACGACCGCGACGACTTCCCCTACGGCATTCCGCAGCTGATGACGGGCTTCACCGAGGACGGACAGGCAGCGGACGAGCTGATCCGGGCCCGGGACGACGAACTCGGCGTCTCGAGGTGCGCGAGCTGTCACCGGCCTCCGGCGCCGCCCGGCGCCGCCGGAACGACACCGCGACGCTCCGCGTCACCACCACGAGGTTCGCTGCACTCCCGGCCCGAAGGCCGGAGCACCTCGCACGCATCCCGATGGCGACCGAGGGCCCGGCGCAGTTCGCTCCGTTCCGGTGGGGGGAGGTCGCCGCCCTGGGCGAAGGCGAGGATGTGCTGGGCGATCGTGCTGAGTTTCGTGTTGGTGCGCTGGGAGACGTCTCGCAGGACCTTCCAGGCTTCCTCCGGAGGGAACCTGCCCAGGACCATGACGACGCCGATGGCCTGGTCGATGGTGGCGTGCGAGGTGACGGCCCGCTGGAGCTGTCCGCACTCGGCTTCCAGCCGCTCGTTCTCGACCGCGAGATCGGTGGCGGACAGGAGCGTGAGCGGGCGCGTCCGGGAAAGCGTGAAAAAGGCTGCCATGAGTCGCCAATGCGTGTGGGGGGAGCGTCGTACGGGTGCTGCGGGCCCTTCCTCGTCTTCCCGGCGGCCCGGTCCGTATGCCCCTCGACGCTCCCTGTGCACCCTGAAGGGCGACTGCGTCAGCAGTGCGCGAGATCGGCGAGGGCGTGGTCCAGCATGTCGACGAAGAAGTCGGCCGCGACGAGGTCGATGCAGAGCGGCGGCTTGATCTTGAGGATGTTGAGATGGTCCCCGGTGGGCTGGACGACCACCCCGAGGTCGAGCATGCGGTCGCACAGTTCGGCGGTCTCCTCCGTGGCGGGCTCCAGGCCGACGCGGTCCCGGACGAGCTCGAGGCCGAGGTAGAGACCCGAGCCGTGCACGGCGCCGACGACGTCGTAGCGGTCGGCCAGTGCTTCCAGGCGGCGCTTCAGATGACCGCCCACGCGCACGGCGTTCCCCTGGAGGTCCTCGTCCCGCATGACGTCGAGGACGGTGAGGCCCACGACACTGGAGACCGGGCTGCCCCCGGTCGAGGAGAAGAAGTAGCCCTGGTCCCGGTACCGGTCCGCGACCGCCTTCGACGTGATGACGGCGCCGAGGGGGTGGCCGTTGCCCATCGCCTTGGCCACGCAGACGACATCGGGGACCACCCGCTGTTGCTCGAAGCCCCAGTACCAGTGCCCCAGGCGGCCGTACCCGACCTGGACCTCGTCGGCGACGGCCAGGCCACCGTGACGGCGGACCGCCGCGTACACCTGGGCGAGATAGCCGTCGGGCAGGGCCACTCCCCCGGCGTTTCCGTAGAAGGTCTCCCCGACGAACGCTCCCGCCGGGCGGCCGGAGGCGGCCAGTGCGTCGATCACCGCGACGGCCTCGGGCCCGTACCGCACGGCGTCCGCCCCCCGGTGCCGACCGCGGTAGGAGTTGGGCGAGTCCACGGTGTGCACCCAACTCGGGCGGGTGGTGAGGGCGTTCGGGTTGTCCTGGAGTGAGGTGGAGACCGCGTCGGATGCGTAGGTCCAGCCGTGGTACGCCTCGCGCAACGCGACGACGTCGTGCTGGCCCGAGGCGCCGATGGCCAGCCGCAGACCCAGATCCACCGCCTCGGAACCGGAGTTGACCAGGAACACCGTGTCCAGTGGCGCCGGCAGCAGGGCGGCGAGGCGTTCGGTGAACTCCACCACCGAGGCGTAGTGGAAGCGCGAGTTGGTGTTGAGGCGCCGCAGTTGCCGGGAGACCGCGCGCTCGACGCGGGGATGGGCGTGGCCCAGCGGGGTGACGTTGTTCACGATGTCGAGGTACGCACGGCCCTCGGTGGACAGGAGATGGTGCCGCCAGCCCCGCTCGATGCGGGGCGGGTCGGCGTAGTAGTGCCCCTGCACGGTCGCGAACACGGCCTCGCGCCGGTCGAGCAGGTCCCCGTCCTGCGTACGGCTGGTGGCCGGGAGCCCGAGGAGCGGGGCGGGATCTGCGGTGAGCGGGAGCCAGCCGGCCGCGTACTCGGGGCGGACCAGGTCGGGGACGGCGGGGCTGTCGGCCGTGCGCAGCGCGACGTGGAGCGAGGATCCGGAGGGGACACGGGCGACCTCCTCCCCCGCCTCGACCACCGCGCCGGGGGCGACAGCGGGCCGGACCGCTCGGGGAAGGGACAGCGTCAGCACGTGCGAGCCATGGGTGAGCTCCACCCGGCCGGGCCCGGCGGCGAGGACCTGCCCCGCGAGGGGGGCCTGCACCACGGCGTCCCGGCCGAGCCACAGGTCGATGCCGGTGGGCACCGTGGCTCGGGAGACGGCCGAGAGGGCCGGCGTCCGGGTGAGCCGTGCCTCGGCGTACCGGGTGGTGACGGCGACCGCGCCGTCCGCGAGCGCGCGGGCCGCCAGCCGGTCCTCGACGCCGGCTTCGAGCCAGGCCCCGTGGTCCATGGAGTCGGCGCCGGTGGACAGGTCGAGGGTGGTGATGTCCGCGGCCGCGAGACCGCGCAGCAGGCAGTGCGCGGGTGCCTCGGCCGCGGCCCGCACGCCGCCGAGGCCGACCGCGTCCTTGACGAGGTGGGTCATCACCGACAGGGGCGGGAGCGTGGCCTGTTCGAATATGCGCCACTCGCGCTCGATCGCCGCCTCGGCGTACGCGTTGTCCCCGTCGACAGCGGTCTGGTGGCGTCCGCTGACGACCAGGGCGGCGGCGCGCAGGACGACCAGCGGCCACAGCGCCTCCGCCTCCTGCGGGGAGAGCGGCCGGACCGCGTGGAAGGCGCGGACGGCGGGCAGCACGGCATGGGGCTCGATGCCGTCGTGGTGGAGCATCGAGGAGAGTGACACGGCGAGTTCGCCGACCGCCCAGCTCGTGGTCAGGTCACCGAAGTCGATGATGCCGTCGGGCACGGGCGGGCGGCTGTCGGGGCGGCGGATCATGTTGTCGTCGGTGAGGTCCAGGTGCACCGCCTGCAACGGCAGCTCGGACGCGAGCGCCTGCACTCGGGCCCAGGCCTGGGCGGTCGCGGTCAGCACGGCGGCGCGCCGGTCGGGTTCGCCGACGTGCCCGGCGAGCCTGGCGACGACCCGGTCGGCGTACCGCAGGTCCCACTGGAGGACGCGCTCCAGGCCCGGGTGCCGGAAGTCGCGCAGGACGGTGCCGGCCTTCCCGGCGATCGTGCCCATGGCCGCCACCGTGCCCGGGGACAGGTGCCGGCGTCCCGACAGCGGACCACCGGGCAGGTAGCGCAGCAGCCGGGCGACCGCCGGGCCGTTGCCGGTGTCCACCACCGCACAGCGCGGGGAGCCGTCCTCACGGCGCAGGACGGTCGCGACGCGCAGTTCCGGATGGGCCGCGGCGATCAGGTCGGCCGCCATGTCCTGGGCCTCGATCTCCACAGCGCCGAAGGCCGGGTTGGCGATCTTCAGGATCGCCGGGACCGTCCCGTCCTCGGCGCGCAGCAGGAAGTTGGCATCCTGCTGGCTGCCCAGTTCCTCCGCGGCCGCGGTGATGCCGAGGTACCGGGCGGCTATGCGCTCGGCCTCGGCGGGCGTCGTCCGGGGTGCGGGCAGGGCGCCTTCGGCGAAGAAGTCGGTCGTGCGGTGTTCGGCGTGCGGCATGCGGGGTCCTCGGCTTGGCGTGGAGCGTGGGGTGGGGCGGGCGGTCGACGGGGCGGGCGGAACAGGGCGCTCGGGTGCCTCAGTCGGCGTTCCACAGGAAGCGGTGGGTGTGGATCGAGAAGTAGGGGAAGTTCTCCACGGCTGCGACACCCTCGACGGTCTTGACGACGTCGTTGATGAAGTCCAAGAGGTCGCGCGGCCCCTTGCAGACGACCTCGGTGAAGAGATCGAAGCTCCCGGCGGTCAGGACCGTGTACACGACTTCGTCGTGCCCGGCCAGCTCGTCGGCCACCGCCCGGGGGTCGCCGTCGACGCGCAGGCCGAGGAGCGCCATCGCCTGCCGGCCCTGGGTCATGGGGTCGGTCACTCCGACGACCTGGACCGTCTTGGTGTCGATCAACCGTTGCAGCCGGAGCCTCGCGGCCGAAGGGGACAGCCCCACCTTGGGTCCCAGGTCGGCGTAGGGAATACGACCGTCGACCTGCAGCTCCCGCAGGATGGCCCGGTCGATCTCGTCCATGAAGCACCTCTCCCTACGGGAACCACACACCGGTACAGCAGATACACGCACGATGCCGGATCATCGCGATCGAATCAAGCGCAGTAACGATCGAATCAATCACGCCGCGATCCGCTGGAGGAGGTCGTACGCCGCCGGGCCGAGCAGGCCCAGGAGCAGCGGACGCCACCTCCCCCTGCTGACACACCGTCGAACCGTGTGCGAAGCTGCGATCACGAGGGAGGGCGGGTCGGTGGGGCGGGAGCGTACGGCGGGCGGGCCACGACGGCACAGCACGATCGGTGCCGCACAGGCGGCGTCGGCAGTGCTGGTGGTGGGCGGAGCGGCCCTCGGAGCACTGCTGCTGCGCCCCGGCCCGGAAGTGCTGGCCAAGGGCCGCGGGCCGCTCGGCGGCAACCCCGTCCTCGTGATCGGCCTCGCCCTGCTGTCGTTCCTGGGCGGCCTGGCGCTGCGTGCGAAGTACCGGGACCAGGTCGGCGCCGCCCGGGACCTGAACCCGGTGGAACAGCGGCTCGCCGACGGCGTGAGCCGCGTCCTGATGGCCGCGTCGCTGGTCGTCCCACTGCTCGTCCTGGTCCTGCACCGGTTCGGCTCCTCGGGCAGCGGCCGCGGCGGCGCCCCCGAGCCGTCACCGCTGCCGAGCTCGCGGCAGGAACCGTCGCCCAGCGCGCCCACCGGACTGCCGTCCGGGCACGCAGGGCACAGCATCCACTTCGGACTGACGCGCATCCTGCTGGGCCTCGGCATCGCCCTGCTCGTCGCGGTCGTCCTGATCGCCGGGCTGCACCTGTGGCGGCATCTGACCCGCCCGCCGGCGCCCGAGGTCCAGGAGACGTACGCGACGCTCGACGACGAGCGGGAACGCCTGGCCCAGGCCGTGGACTCCGGGCGCCGTGCCCTGCTGGACGGAACCGACGCCCGTGCGGCCGTCATCGCCTGCTATGCCGCCATGGAGGAGTCGCTCGCCGACTCCGGCGTGACGCGGCGCGCCTCGGACAGCCCGCAGGACCTGCTGGAGCGGGCCGTCGCCGGGGGCCTGCCCAGCAGGGCGGCCGCCGCAGCGCTCACCGCGCTGTTCCGTGAGGCCCGTTACTCCACACACCCGATGGACGGCGGCCACCGCGACCGGGCCGCGGCGGCGCTCGCCGAGATCGCCGACGGGCTGCGCTCGCGGGCCTCCGGGTCGGGAGCCGTGGCGGGTGCCTCGTGAAGGCGTTCACCCGGATCCGGGCCCTCGTCAACTCCGTACCGGCGGCACCCGGTTCCGTACGCCACTCGCTGGTCTTCCTCTGCACCGCCGCGGTCGCGGCCGTCGTGCTGCTCGCGCTGGCCGACGGTGCCGCCGCGGCCGCCACCGGCCTCGCCCTCGTCACCGCGGTCGCGCTGGCCCTGGGGCGGTATGCCGCGGGCGGCGGCGCCGAGGACAGCGGCTACCGCAGGCCGGTGCGCCTGCTGGCGAGCCGGACCCCGGCGCTCGGCGGGTGGCGGCACGTCGTGTCCAAGACCCTCGCGGCCGACGGCGAGGCGCACTTCCCCACGGTCATGCGTCCGCAGTTGCAGCGGCTGTTCGCCGCCCGGCTGGCCGAACGGCACGGCGTGGCGATGTACCGCAACCCCCAGCGGGCCCGGGCGCTGGTCGGACCCGAGCTGTGGCCGTGGATCGATCCCGCGGCGACCGCTCCCGGGCCCACCCTCCCCGAGCCCGTCCTGCGCTTGCTGCTCGACCGTCTGGAAGACCTGTGACCGGCGCCGCTGCGGTCGTCCCCGCAGCCCGCGCATCCCGACCCCGTCTGGTGAGGAATCGACCGTGACCAGCCCGCAGCCCATCCCGGACCACGACGCCCTGACGCCCCGGCAGGCGGGTGAGAGGGCGGCGGCCGTGCTCGACGAGATCGGCAGGGCCGTGGTCGGCAAGGCCGAACCGCTGGCGCTGGTGATGCTCGGCATCCTCGCCGGGGGCCATGTCCTCATCGAGGACCTGCCGGGACTCGGCAAGACGCTGCTGGCCCGCTCCTTCGCCACCACGCTCGGTCTGGACTTCCGCCGCATCCAGTTCACCCCGGACCTGCTGCCCTCCGACGTCACCGGAGCTCCGTTCTACGACCAGCGCACCGCCGACATGGTCTTCCGCCCCGGCCCGGTCTTCACCCACCTGCTGCTCGCCGACGAGATCAACCGCACCCCGCCCAAGACCCAGGCCGCGCTGCTGGAGGCGATGGCCGAGTCCCAGGTCTCCATCGACGGAAGCACCCGGTCGCTGCCGGAGCCGTTCGTGGTCGTCGCCACCGCCAATCCCATCGAGTACGAGGGCACGTACACCCTGCCCGAGGCCCAGCTCGACCGGTTCCTGCTGCGGGTCCGCATGGGCTATCTGACGGCGCCCGAGGAGACGGGCATGCTGCGCGCGCGTGTCGACCGGGCGGCATCCGAGGCCGTGCTGCGCACGCTCAGCGGTCCGGGCGAGGTGCTGGCCATGCGGGCCGCCGTCGAACGCGTCGAGGTGGCCGACGACCTGCTGGAGTACGTCGTGTCGCTGGTCCGCGCCACCCGCGCCCACCCGCACGTCCAGGTCGGCGCCTCTCCGCGCGGCGGTCTGGCCCTGGTACAGCTCGCCCGTGCCCGTGCCGTCCTGGACCTGCGGGACTACGTGACACCGGAGGACGTCAAGTCGGTGGCGGTGCCGGCCCTCGCGCATCGCGTCACCCTCAAGCCGGAGCTGTGGGTCCGGCAGATCGACGGCGACGACGTGCTGCGTGAGATCGTGCAGTCCGTGACCGCACCGGAGACCTTGCCGCGCACACCGGTCGTCGCGTCATGACCGAGCACGTGCCGGCCCGACGAGCGGCCGCCGCGGTCCGACGGGCCCTGGTCGGCCGTCACGATGTGACCGCCGACCCCCCGCCACCGCCCCCGCCCGGCCCGCGCGCCGGTGAACGCGCCCTGCGACTCGGCACGTTGGCCGCAGTCGCGCTGGCCGCCGCGCTGGTCACCGGGCGCGCGTGGGTGGTCGCGCTGGCCGCCGCGCCGCTGGTACTGCTCGCTCTCGCCCCGCCGAGCGGGCCGCACCCGCAGGCGGTGACGGCCGAGCCGGAGGTGGAGCCGCGGCGGTGCTTCGAAGGCGAGCAGGTGGCAGTGCGGATCAGGGTGTCCTACGACGGTGAGACCGGCCGCCTGGACCCCGGCGTCACCCTCGGCCACGGGGTTCGGCTCGACCACCTGGCGGTCGGCCCGTACCGCGTGGATCTGCTTCTGACCGCGCAGCGTTGGGGTCGCTGGACGCTCGGCACGGTCGACGTCGACGTCTACGACCGCGGCGGGCTGGCCCGGCGTACCGTACGGGTCGAACTCGGTGAGATCGCCGTCTTCCCCCTGCCCGGACACGCCGGTCTCACGCCCGTACCGGTCCGGCTGCCGCAACGGCTCGGGGAGCACACCGCCGTGCAGCGCGGCGAGGGCGTCGAGGTCACCGGCGTACACCCGTATGTGCGCGGCGAACGGCAGCGGCGGATCCACTGGCCGGCCACCACCCGCCGCGGCACCCTTCAGGTCCACCAGTTCGCCGCGGAGCGCACCGCCGACACCGTGGTGCTGCTGGACGTGCTCACCGACGTGGTCGACCCGGTCACCGGCGCGTCCTCGCTCGACGAGACCTTCCGAACCGCTGCCGGCCTGGTCCGTGCCTACCTGGGCACCCACGACCGGGTCGGCGTCGTGTCGGTCGGTGGCGTGACCCGCTGGCTGCAACCGGGCAGCGGCCAGGGGTACTTCTACCGCATCGTCGACAGTGTGCTGGAGGTCCGCAAGGACCGCGCGTACCGCACGGAGGGACTGAGCCCGCTGCCACCGCCCGCGTTGCCCGAAGGAGCGCTGGTGTACGTCATCACGCCGCTGACCGACCAGCGGATTCTCGACATCCTGCACCAGGTGCGCGGACGGGCCAACCCGATGGTCGTGGTCGAGATCCCCACCGGCGAGCCGGTCCTGGAACCCGGCGACACCGAAGGTGAACTCGCGCTGCGGCTGTGGCGGGCGGACCGCGACGCCATGCGCTTCGCCCTCATGGAACGCGGCATCGCGGTCGTCGCCCACCGGCCGGGCGAGACTCTCGACCTCGCCCTCGCGCCGCTGCTGCGCACCCGTATCCACGGGGGGACCCGATGACCACGCCCTCCGCCCGGGCGGCCCGGCCGGGCCCGGGTCCGGCCGACAGCCGAGCCGCCCTGCTCTTCGCACGTCTCACCTCCCGTGTCACCGACCGCCTGCTCGGAACGGCCCTTGCCGTCGCCGCCTGCGACCCGCCGGCCGCCCTGCACGCATCAGTACTGGTCAAGGTGCTGGTCCTCGGGGCGGCGACGGCGGCGTGGTGGGCCGCTCCGATGGTCGACGCCCGCCCCGTCCTGGCCTCCGCGCGCTGGCGGACCCTGGCGGCCCGCCGCAGGACCACCCTGTTGCCGGCGGCGGCGATCGCGGTCGCCGCGGTCAGCGGTCCCCCGGTCTGGCTGGTCGTCTGCATCGCCGCCCTGCTGCCTGCCTACCTGCTCGTGACGGACCCGTGGACAGCCGGTGTCACCGCCCCGCCCGACCACCCGAAGGCGACACCCGCGCTGGCGTCCGCCGCCGCGACCGCGGTGGTACTGCTCACCGCCCAGGCGCCGGTCGCAGGCACCTCATGGGCACGTCTGCCCGCCTCCCTCGCCATCGCCACCACCACGGTCTGCCTGGCCCAGGCGCTGCGCACACGCCGCGGTCCGTCCGGCTGACCGCAGGCCTCGTGTCCGGGGTCGGATCTGCTCCGCCTCGCACGTCGTCTCGAGGCCTGATCCCGGGGCGGGGCGTCGTCGGTCCGGTGACGAGTACGGCCGCAGGGTCCGGTTGCCGGGTCGGAGATGTCGTCGTTACGATGACATCCTCAGCACGAGTGAAGGGGTTCAGGCTGTGCACGAAGATGACCGTGCGCGCTCCGCGGCCGTCGGCCCTGCGTCATTTCTCGCCGCGTCGGCAGCATTGGGCATGATGGACGCCGCCGTCCGCACCGCCCGCCACACGCCACCGGACGACACCGGCCAGAACGACCCAGGGCAAGCACTCGCGGCTCTGATCTTGCTGCGCCACCTGCGCGAAGAGCTCGCGACCTGGGAGAGCGGTCTGATCGAGACCGCGCGCGGCGCCGGGGCCACCTGGGCCGATCTGGCGGAGCCCCTCGGGGTGGCGAGCCGGCAGGCGGCCGAGCGCCGTTATCTGCGGCTGCGCCCGGACACCTCGGACGGCACGGTCACCGGGAGCACCAAGGAGGAGCGGGTGCGGGCGACGCGCGACCAACGCGCCGCCGACCGTGCCGTCGTCACCTGGGCCCGCCGGCACGCCACCGATCTGCGCCGCCTCGCCGGACAGATCACCGCCATGGACGATCTCGGCAGCGGCGCCGCCCCGGCCGTCGAGCACCTGCTGGACGCTCTCGGCGAGGACGACCCGGCCCGGCTCCTCGAACCGCTCGGGAAAGTCCGTCCGCACCTTGAGGCCGATCACCCGGGCATCGCCGACCGGATCGGGCGGATCGGTGCTCGCGCCGAGCAGTTGCGCGCGGACAGCGGCCGCCGTCGCCGTAGCGGCCGTAGCCGGGAGAGCTGAGCGACGGCGCGACCGGATCGCACCACCACCCCCTGTCCCTCGTCGGATTCCCCAAAGGAGAAACCCCCAGTGAGCAGCGGTACCGAGACGCTCGAATTCCAGGCGGAGACCCGCCAGTTGCTACAGCTGGTGATTCATTCGATCTACTCGAACAAGGACATCTTCCTGCGTGAACTGATTTCGAACGCCTCTGACGCACTCGACAAGCTCCGACTGGAATCGCTCACGGACTCCACGCTCGACGTCGACACCTCCGACCTGCACATCGCCCTGGAGGCCGACCAGGAACAGCGCACGCTGACCGTGCGCGACAACGGCATCGGCATGACCCGCGACGAGGTCGTGGAGCTGATCGGCACGGTCGCCAAGTCCGGTACGGCCGGGCTGCTGGAGAAGATCAAGGAATCCAAGGACGCGGCCGCGGCGCAGAGCCTGATCGGCCAGTTCGGCGTCGGCTTCTACTCGGCGTTCATGGTGGCCGACCGAGTGACCCTGCGCACCCGCCGTGCCGGCACCGACGAAGGCACCCTGTGGGAGTCGCAGGGAGAGGGTACCTACACGGTGCGGGCGGTCGAGGGTCTGCCCGTCGGGACCTCGGTCACCCTGCATCTGCGGCCGTCCGACAGTGAGGACGGCCTCGCCGACTACCTGGCAGGCTGGAAGATCCGCCAGATCGTCAAGCAGTACTCGGACTTCATCCGCTGGCCCATCCGCATGGAGAGGGAGCAGGCTGCCGGGGACGGCGAGGACACGGCGGGCGAGCCGGAGACGCTGAACTCGATGAAGGCACTGTGGGCACGGCCCCGCAACGAGGTGTCGAAGGACGAGTACAGCGAGTTCTACCAGCAGATCAGCCACGACTGGCAGGCGCCGGCCGAGACCATCCACATGCGCGCCGAGGGCACGTTCGAGTACGAGGCACTGCTGTTCCTCCCCGCCCAGGCGCCGCTCGACCTGTACTCCCCCGGCGCCAAACCGGGCGTGCAGCTCTACGTGAAGCGCGTGTTCATCATGGACGACTGCGACGCGCTGATGCCGAACTACCTGCGTTTCGTCAAGGGGGTCGTCGACGCCCACGACCTCTCGCTGAACATCTCCCGCGAGATCCTGCAGCACGACCGTCAGATCCAGGGTGTGCGCCGGCACCTGGTCAAGAAGGTGCTGCGTGCCGTCAAGGACATGCAGACGAGCAACTCCGAGGGCTACGAGGCGTTCTGGGGCCAGTTCGGCAGGGTGCTGAAGGAAGGGCTGATCGAGGACCGCGACAACACCGACGCCCTGCTGGAGCTGGTCTCGGCGGCTTCCACCAACGACCCGGAGAAGACCACCACCCTGCGCGAGTACGTCGCCCGGATGAAGGACGGCCAGGAGGCGATCTACTATCTGACGGGCGAGAACCGCGCCGTGGTGGAGAACTCCCCCCACATGGAGGCCTTCACCGCCAAGGGATACGAAGTCCTCATCCTCACCGACCCGGTGGACGAGATCTGGGCCGCCCAGGTGCCCGCCTTCGACGGTCACCGGTTCCAGTCCATCGCCAAGGGCCAGGTCGACCTCGACCCGACGGACGACGGCGATGCGCAGGCCCAGGCCGACAAGGCGCAGCGCGAGAAGGACTTCGCCGACCTGCTGCCGTGGCTCGAAACGACCCTGTCCGAACACGTCAAGCAGGTCCGTCTCTCCACCCGGCTGACCACCTCGGCCGCGTGCATCGTCGGCGACACCCACGACATCACACCGACCCTGGAGAAGATGTACCGGGCGATGGGCCAGGAACTGCCCCCGTTCAAGAGGATCCTGGAACTCAATCCCACGCACCCGCTCATCGCCAACCTGCGCCAGGCGCATGCCGCGAACGCCGACGACCCGGCACTCGTCCAGACCGCGGAACTCATCTACGGCAGCGCGCTGCTCGCCGAAGGCGGCGACCTGCCCGACCCCGCCCGCTTCACCCGCCTCCTGACCGACCGCCTCACCCACAGTCTCTGACGTACCGGGCCGGGAAGGACCAGAAGTGTGCGGGATTGGACCTGGCCCTTCCCGGCCGCCGGTACATGGTCGGCCACCAGGCACCCGGCCCCGATAGGGCCGTTCGGCCCTGTCCGCGGCGCGGACAGGGCCGAACGGCCCTACTTCGCGCCGCTGACGGAGGGGCAGTGAACTGACGGCACGTCATGTCGCCGTCGACCACCGATTGCTTTGCCCATTCATGACGAGCCCAAAAGGTTCTGCGGACCTTTCACATCCGTAGGTCCCTGCGTGCGGGATCCGATGAACCGGATCAGGAGACGCGGTGCTCGTTTCACAGAAGGCGGCGGGAACTCTCTTTCTTGGCGGTGCGATCAGCATCACCCTCGGCTCTCTCCTCTACCCCTCCCTCCTGGGAGTGCAGAAGGTCAGCAGCGCACCCGCACGGATCATCGCCCACCCGGCGACCGGCCCGCTGACGGAAGCCGACCGGGACTTCGTGGTCAAGGTGCGCTCGGCGGGGCTGTGGGAGTACCCCGTCGGCGAAAAGGCGTTGCGGAAGGGGTCGACGGCGGCGGTGCGCAGCGCTGGGCAGCATCTGGTCGACGGGGTCGCCGCGTTGGACGCCGCCTGTCGCACCGCAGCCGGGCAGTTGGGCATCGCGCTGCCCGACCAGCCGTCACCTCAGCAGCAGGGGTTCGCGGACCGGCTGAAGGCGGAGAGCGGCAAGCAGTTCGACACGGACCTGGCCACCACCGTGCGCGCGACGAACGGCCAGTTCCTCACCACGATCGCCGGTGTCCGCACCACCACCAGGAACTCGCTGGTCCGCGCGCTGGCCGACCAGGCCAACGACACCGTGCTCGACCACATCACAGCGGTCGAGAAGACCGGTCTTGTCGACTTCGGCCAGGTTCTCGTCCAGCAGACCACCTCGCCCGACCTCGCCGCCCAGGACCTGACCCCACCGCCCGCGGCCCCGGGCCTGCCGCAGGTCGTCCTCACGCCGCCGGCGAACAGCACGGTGTCGCCGAGTCCGACGGTGGGGTGAGTACGGCGTGATCCGTCGTCCGTCGGCGTCGCGCGCACCCTCGGTCAGCCGCGATCGTGCGCGGGGACGGGCTCGGTGGAGGCCTCGGCCTCCCGGAGTTCGGCGAGGAGGACGTTCTGCCCGTCGAGGAGTTCGGTGAGGATGCGGCGGGCCGCGCGCAGCAGGTCGGCGACGTCGCCGCCGGCCAATGCGTAGCGGACGGTGGAACCCTCCCGGATGGACACCACGATGCCGGACCGGCGCAGGACGGCCAACTGCTGCGAGAGGCTGGACGGCTCGATCTCGATGTCGGCGAGCAAGTCCCGTACCGGAACGGGCCCGTGCTGGAGCAGTTCCAGGACCCTGATCCGGACGGGATGCCCGAGCATACGGAAGAACTCCGCTTTGGCCTGATAGAGGGGGACTTTCATGACCATTCGCTCTCTGCCGGTCGGATGACGTGGAGTGGGGTCGCCGGGCAGTGCGGCGGTGCCGTGCGGCACCGCCGCGTCGACCTTGTACGGCCGATCCTCGCCGTTCACGGCCCTGTGCAGGCACGAATTGGGATCATGCTGATGTGGTCACTTGAAGAAGTCTTCACATCATGGGCGCACGAAGTCCCGGGCCCTGTGGCACGTCTAGACCTCGAGTTGTTCCTCGACCCGCCTGAGCTGGTGACGGGCCATGGCCAGGTTCGAGCGCTCCTTGTCGAGAACCAGGTACAGGAACAGCCCGTTGCCACTGCGGCCGGTGATGAGGCGGATGAGGTGGTACTGGCTCTCCAGCGTGATCAGGATGTCCTCGATCCGGCTCTTCAGCCCCAGCTCACTCATCGTGCGCACCTTGGCGCGGATCACGTCCGTGTTCCCCGCCGCGGCGATGGTCAGATCGAGGTCCTTGCCACCCCCCAGCGTCCCCAGAGCCATGCCGCTCGTGTAGTCGACGACGGCCGCTCCCAGCGCCCCCTCGGTCCCGGTCATCATTTCCTTCAGTGACACTTCCACACTCGCCATAGCGGCGCCTCCCCTTTGGGTGTCGGTTCGGGAAGGGACCGTAGGCCCGGCGAGGCGATGCCGGTGCACCGTTTTCGAGTCCGACGCGTATTGACCGGGGAAGCGCAAGTCCAGTTCGTTTGCACGGCGGCGACTGAACAGACAGGGAAGCGTGCCGACCACCTTGCGGGCCTGGTGTCAGGGCTCACCCGGCGCGTACCTGCTCACGCAGGATGTCGGCGTGCCCGCAGTGGTGGGCCAGCTCGCGCAGGACCTGCAGATAGACCCAGCGCAGCGTGCGCGGACCGGTCCGGTGGCCGGTCACGACGGCGTCCAGCGGCAGCTCGGCGACCACCGCGCGGGCCGCCGCACAGGCCTCCCGATGGGCTGCCGTGACAGAGGCCACGGTGTCGTCGTCGACGAGCCGGAAGGACTCGTCCGGGGTCTGCACCAGGCCGAGCTCCCGCCGGGGCGTACCGCCGACGCACTCCTCGAACCAGATGCGCTGCATCCAGGTGACGTGCTTGAGCAGCCCGAGCAAGGTCGTCGCCGAGGGGACGAGCCGACGGCGCGCCTGCTCCTCGGTGAGACCGTCAAGGGTTGCCTCGACAGCGCTCCGGTACTCCTCGACGAACGCGTCGAGTTGGGTGCGTTCGTCGTCCAGCGGCACCTCGAACGTGCCCATCGCGATCTCCCCTCGCTGCTGACCTTCGGTTTTCCCGCGGCCTTCCCGGCTTCCGGCTTCCGGCTTCCGGCTTCCGGCTTCCGCGGCACGCTACGGCGACGACTCCGTGGACGGGCCGGGACGACGGGTGAAACGCCGCAGCCCGCGGCGGGTGGGTTTGAGGGGCTTGTCCTCGGGAGCCACCGGTCCTTCGCCCGGGGGCAGGGCGGGTTCCGTGGCTGTGACCGCGGTCGGCAAGGACGCCGTGCCCCGTTCGAGTCGGGTCCGGACGGCCTGGGCCATGGCCTGATGGGACGGTTCCAGCAGCAGGCCGGCCGCGGACAGGTGCTCCCACATGTGCAGCAGTTCCTGTCCTCGGGTGGCGATCTGGCTCTCGTCCCACAGCCGTTGCCAGGCCGCGGTGGCGCGGGCCACCTCGGGTGCCGCCCGGCTGAGGTCGGTACGGCAACGGATGCGCGCCACGGTCAGCGCGAGCATGGTGGAGAGCAGGTAGTCGCCACGCAGAAAGGCGAGGTACGCCTCGATCGCCCGCGCCTCCAGGGCGAGTTCGTCCTCGGCGCCCCTGCGCAGGGTGAGGTGCTCCCGCAGCGCGCTGGCGAGGACGAACGCGGCGTGCAGTTCCTCGCGTTGCGCGTGCTGGATGATGCGCTCGACGCGCGCGAGCGGAGGAAACGCCGCCTCCTCGGCGGCGGTACGTTCGAGCCCGGGCGGGAGGTCCTCCTCGTCGCCGATGGTGCGGCTGGAGCCGTCGGGGTACACGCGCAGGCGGGCCACCTGCATCACCGTGCGGTCGATGACGGTGGCCGCGACCGGGGCCCCCAGGGTGCGGGCGAACATGGCGACGGCGTCGAGGATCGCCTCGTTGGGCCGTCGTATGCCGCCCATCTCCAGGAGATGGCCGTTGACCACCGTCGACCCGTCCTCGGCGACATAGGCGTCGAGCCGGATCAGCGGCGGTGCGCTGATCGCGGGGAGATTTCCCTGGTCACGGGGTGTCAGTGAGGAGGTCATCCGCTCAGCCTCCGGGTCGGACCACACCGACGATCGGCATGGAGGCGGCCGGGGCGGTCGTGACCGTGCGTCCGGGCCGGGGGGCGTGGACGATCATCCCGTCCCCGATGTACATGCCCACGTGTGTGGCGTCGTAGTAGATGATCAGGTCTCCTGGTCGCGCGGACGCCAGGCCGACCCGGGGCAGCCCCTGCCACTGCGCCTGCGAGGTACGGGGTATGGGGTGTCCGGCCGCCGCCCAGGCCGTGGAGGTGAGTCCCGAGCAGTCGTACGACGAGGGCCCCACGGCGCCCCACACGTACGGTTTGCCTATCTGCGCCATCGCGAACGCGACGGCCTGGGCGGCTGCTCCGCTCGCCTTCGTCCCGGCACCGCCCGAGCCGGTTCCGGTCCCGGCGCCGCCGTCGGAACCGGAGCCGTGCCATCTGGACCTGGCCTCCCGCGCCTGTTCCTGCTCCAACTGGGCCAGTTCGCGGGTCTGTTCCTTCTTGAGTCCCGCCTCGATCCGCTCGGCCTCGGCGATCTTCGCCTCGATCTTACGCTTCGACTCGGCCTTGTCCGCCCGGCTGTTCCTCAGCTCCCGCAACTTGTCCGCCGCGGCATCGGTCTGCCGGCTCAGCTCGGCACGGGCGGCCTGCTGCGCCTCGGAGACGTTGACCAGGTTCCGCATAGCCTGGCGGGCCTGGGCCGCCTCGTTCAGGGCGTCGTCGGGGTGGTCCCCGAGCAGCAACTGGATCCCGGTGGAGTCGAGACTGCCACCGCGGTACTGCGTGCGGGCCGCCGCACCCGCGAGGTCGTGCAGGTCGGACAGCCGGTCCTCGGTACGGGCCAGACTCCGGTGCAGCGACGCCAACCGGCTCTCCTGCCCTGCCGCCTGCACGTTCGCCGTGTTGTACGCCTCGGTGGCCACCTCGGCCGCGCGGTAGAGGCCGTTCAGTTCGTCGTGGATCTGCTCTATCGACCTGCCGTCTCGGGGACCGGGTGCGCCAGGGGTCGCGTAACTCGGGCCCGGTAACAGGGCGATCATGCAGAGGAGGGCTGTCAAGGTGGCTCGGCTCCAAAGCCGTCCGCCGCCGGTCGACACGTTGATCAGCTCCATCTTCACAGGTCGCGTGCAGACGGCTCGGACGGACGACCTGCCGGCCGCCGTGACCAACACGGGCCGCGCGGAGGGTCGTTCGAGCCTCCCTCACACTACCTCCCCATCACCGGCTGCCCCTCGTACCCCACCGGTGTTCACCGACCCGACCCCGTCTCGTCCACCACGATCGGCCACACAGGCGGCTGGTCGACCGGCCGGGGGGCGACGGCCCAGGAGGGGGCAGCCGCGGGCTGTCGTGGTGGGGGGGGTGTCGGATTCGGCGGTCCGGACGACGATCTGGGGGTCGGGGTCACCCGGCCAGGGACGCCAGTACCGACGGGTCGCGTGCCCGCACCGGAGGCAGAACGACATCTCGCGGCGAGACGTCCGGGACTACCCGGCACACGAGGAATGGCAGATCGCTCTGAGTCTGCTGGAGGAGCTCGGGGACGGGCAACGACTGCCTCTGGCGTTCTGGGAGCAGCTTGCCGAGGCGGCTGAGCACCTTCGCCTTGAGCGGAGCGCGGCCTGGTGTCCCCGGCGATGCTCCGAGATCCGAGACGGCGTGGTCCGGGCGGACCTGACGCTCCGCCCCGTCGCAGAGGCGCGGCGCAGGACGCCGATCTCCGGTCACGGGGTTCTGCGGCCCATGTGGGACATCGGGAACCTCTCACCCGCCGGGGATGCCTCGGTGAGCATCGCCGGGTGGCCGGCACCGCCGTCGTGCTGGAGGTCCGACTTCCTTAAAGCCTCAGTTGCCACGTCGTCCCCGCCGAGCGGAACGGCCAGGGGCCGCCCGTCGAAGCCGGGCGACAGCATGCGCCACACGTCCTCGTGGCAGAGGTCGAAAGCCTTGACCACGTCGGGCTCCAGGTGCTGCCGTGGCAAGGTGCCGCTCAGCCGAGGGGCCTCCTTCTCTCGCGTTACCGCAGCGGAGGCCCGGCCGCGTTGCACAGCGTGCTGACGGTGCGGCCGGGCACGGCCCGCGACGGGGGTCGAGAGTGGCTTGTCGGGTTCCCGTCGTGTCCCTGCGTGTCGGGCTACCAGTAGTGGCGTCGGCCGCCGACGGCGTGTCCGACGGAGCCGAGGAGGAACAGGATGAGCCCGATGACGAGCAGGATGATCCCGATCGTCCAGAGGAATCCGAGGTGCAGGAGGAATCCGACGATGAGCAGGATGATGCCGAGAGCGATCACGGTGACCTCTTCTCTCCTGGGTCGGCGTACCGGCCGCTGATGGCGGCGCCCGGGTGGGCGTCGATGGTTTCGGATGGTGCGTGCGCGAGCCGGCGGGTTCAGGCCGGAGCGTGACGGGTCTGGCCGCCGTCGGAGAGCAGCTCGTCGAACAGGGCGCGGTAATGCACCATGGCGCTGCGCAGCTGCTCGGTGGTGGCCTGGTGACCCGTGCTGAGGGTGTCGATCTCGTGTGCGGCCCGGTAGTGCTCCAGGGTGCGCCCGTGCTCCACCGAGAGGTCCCTCATCTGCTGGTCGAAGCCCTCGGTCGGGTAGCCGCGCGCCTGCATCAGCGACGTCACCAGCCGGTCCGCGTCGTGCACCGCGTCTTCCGGACGGTCCACGAACTCCTGTTGCACACCGTCCCAGTCCCGGCTGAAGCGGTCCCGGGCACTGTCCGGGAGCGGCTTGATGTCCAGGTCCGCGTGACGCTTCGAGCGCTCACTGAGCTCACGCTCGGCGGCGAGTCTGCTGTCGGCTCCTTCGACCGTCCGCTCGTACTCCGGGCCGAACCGCTCACGGAGCCGTCGGCGCCGCATGAGGAGAGCGACGGCGATCGCTATCAGGGCCACGACCACCACGACAGGAATGATGATCGCCAGAAGGGTTCCGGTAGACATCGGACAACCTCCGCCCGACTGAAATGAATCTGCCATAAGGCGTGTACCTGGATAATCCGAAATCATGCCTGGCGGTGCCGATCGTGGCCTGCGCTCGCATTTCGAAGAGGACGGCTTCGATCAACGGCAGGGACGCGCTGCCGGTCGCCGGTGTGGTCTCAGGTCACTGTTCGTGTCGAGGTGGCGCCCTCGGGTGCCTGTTGGTCCGGGGACGCCGCGAGGTGTCGGGCCCGGCGGGGTGCGCGTCTCGGACGGTGCCGGGCGGTCCGATCCTGTCGATCACGGGCCGCCGGACGCGCCAGGTACCCGGCGAGGGAAGCAGCTGGGGCACCGGACCTCTCGTGGTCGGCGTCGAGGTCCGGTGCCGCTTGGTTTCGGTGTCAGGCCGCCTGGGTCAGTTCGGCCTTGCCGAACAGGAGGGCGAAGCCGGAGGGAAGTTGGGCGATGACTCGGGTGATGAGGTCGGGGCCGACGAGCTGGTTGACGACGGCGAGGACGGTGCCGGCGTCCCAGCGCGCGGTGGCCTGGGTGCCACCCGTGTGGGTGGCGAGGTCCTTCACGAAGCCCCAGCCGGTGAGCCGTTGCGCGGCGGGGATCTGAGCGGTGAAGATCCGGGCCGCTTCGAAGGGCAGCCGAGCGGCCAGTTCGACGCGTTCGTCGCCGGTGAGCTGTCGGCCCAGCGCGGCCAGCACGTGGCGGACGGCCTCCTCGGCCCGTTCACGGGTGGGGTACGCGCCTTCGTAGCGCACCCTTTCCAGCATCTGCTGGTACGTCATGGCCGGAACGGGCCGGGTCGGTCGGGACTCGGGGAACATCGGGGGCCGGATTGCCTTTCCTGTGGGGATGCTGATCGTGTTCCGAGGGAGCTGCGCAGGACGCACCTTCTGGGTCTGCGGGCGACGCCGGTCAGCCGCTGATCTCGGTGCGCCCGGTGTCGGCCGAGCCGATCTCGATCTTGCGGGGCTTGGCACGCTCGGCGATGGGGATCCGCAGGGTCAGGACACCCGCGTCGTAGTCGGCCTTGATGTGGTCGACGTCGAGCGTGTCGGCCAGGACGACCTGGCGGGAGAAGACGCCCAGCGGCCGCTCGGACAGCTCCAGCTGCACGGTGTCGGCCTTCGCGACCGGGCGGCGCTCCGCCTTCACGGTCAGCATGTTCCGTTCGACGTCGATGTCGATCGCGTCCGGCGAGACACCGGGCAGGTCCAGGGCGATCACGTACTCGTCGCCCTCCCGGTAGGCGTCCATCGGCATCATGGCGGGCCGCGACCAGGTGCCGGACGTGCCGAAGAGCTGCTGGGTGAGACGGTCCAGCTCACGGAACGGGTCGGTGCGCATCAACATGGTTGAACACCTCCAAAGTGCTTGGGCAGAACTGCCAATGCGCTCTGACTCCGTTGTAACATGTCATCGAAACGATGACAAGCAAGGTGTCGTCGAAAGGGTGACACGTCCGACGGAGGAGATCGCATGTCCACTGCTGCCGCTCAGCCCCCTCGACCCGACCAGGGCGGCCCGGCCGAGGGCCACCGGCCGGGCCCCGCCTCCTTTCTCGCCGCGGCCTCCGCCCTGCGTTCCATCGACCAGGCCCTGCACGTCGCCCGCACCGCACCGGACGACGAACCGCCTGGCACCGGCCCCGCTCCCGAGCAGGTCCTGGCCTCCCTCCTGCTGCTGCGCGAGGTACGCGAACAACTCGCGGGCTGGGAGACGGACCTGATCGAATCAGCCCGGGAAGCCGGCGCCAGCTGGGCCGACCTCGCGGCCCCACTCGGCGTCGCCAGCCGTCAAGCAGCGGAGCGCCGCTATCTGCGGCTGCGTCCGGGAGCCGCGGGCACCACCGGCGAGGAGCGCGTACGGGCCACCCGCGACCGTCGCGCCGGGGAACGCTCCGTCACCGCGTGGGCCCGCGACAACGCCGCCGACCTGCGGCGGCTCGCCGGCCAGATCACGACGCTCACCGACCTTCCCGCCGCGGCCCGTCCCTTCGTCCGCCGCATCGATGCCGCTCTCGCCGCCGACGACGCCGCCCGCCTCATCCCTCCCCTCGCCGAGGCCGAACCCCACCTGCGTGCCGCCCGCCCGGACCTCGCCGCCCGCATCGACGGCATCACCGGCCACACCGAACAACTGCGCCAGGACAGCAACAGACGGCGTCAGAGTCCCTGACCTGCGCCCACGCGCTCCCCGGTGCGGCAGGCCGGGACCGGACCCGGGATCCGGCTCTCGTCAGCCGTACCGCCGCAGCAGTCCGGTCACGTACGCCTCCAGCCGTTCCCGCAGCACGTCGGACGTCAGATCGTCCCGCCCCAGGTCACGCCAGGGACCGGCCAGCTTCGCCGCGTCGGGGCAGTAGTGCAGGGCGTCGAGCAGCCGCCAGTACAGGTGGTCGGGGCCGGCGGCGAGGCCGCGGCCGCCGTGCGCCTCGTAGCGCTCGCGGAAGGCCAGCCCGTACTCCGGCCCGTGCAGCAGTGCGAGCGCGGTCGAGCAGTGCGCCACGTCCAGGTCGGCAGGTCCCCACGAGGTCTCGACCCAGTCCACGACGCCGGTGATCCGCAGCTCGGGGCCGGCCCCTGCGAAGAGCACGTTCCCCGGGTGGAAATCGCGGTGCAGAAAGCAGCCTTCGTACGGCGGCGGGTCCCGGCGGATCACGTCCACGGCACGCTCCCACAGGGGGCCGTCCGGCGTGCGGACGCGCTCCGGGGGCGTCCACGCCTGGTACGTGCGCGGCCTTTCGGCCGATACGAGGCCGTGGACGCGAACCAGTTGGGCCGCGAGCAGATCCAGGCGTCGGTCGAGGTCGTCCTCGTCCACGCGGACACGGCCCGGCAGAGCGGACATCAACAGGGTCGGATGATCGCAGTGGTCGGCCGTGGCGTCCACGGCGACGAGACCGGGGGCGGGAATGCCTTCCTGCCCGGCGAGCAGGGTCAGGACGGATGCCTCGCGAGCCAGCAGCCCGGGTCCTGCCCGCCGGAAGAACGGCTTCACGAAGGTCCGTTGCACCAGCTCCGTGCCGTCGTCGAGCGTGAGCCGGCGCATCTGGGAGCTCCAGCCACCGGACAAGGAGAGGGAGCCGGTGACCGAGCGGCCCGGGCCGAGCTGCTTGGCCACCCAGGCGCGCGTGGCCGTCCAGCCACGGTCGGCGAGGCCGGTGAGCATCGCCACCACGAACTCCCGCCGGTCTTCGGCGTGTTCGCGAAGCCACCTCCCCACCTGGTGCTGTGCTCCCGGAAGGTCGAGACGCGTGTACTGGGCGCGTGCGACCAGCGCGTCCTGTACGGCCTCGGTCACCGCGGGCGGGATCACCGCGTCCGTGCCGGGAACGGCGAGCACCGCCCGCCCCTCGTACGCCCGCAGGACCTCGAGCGCGGGCGCCGTGCGCCAGCTGTCCGGCTGCCGGATGATGTCGCTGAACCGGCCGTTCCCGTCACCGAAGGGCACGTCCCACGCCTCGGCGGTGTACACGGCGGGCGCGCACAGGCCGAGCGCCGCCACCCGGTCCCCGTAGTGCCGGACGAGATCCGCCACGGTCTGCCCGCTCATGCTGAATCCCACCAGGACCAGCGGCCCGTCCGCCCCCGCGTACGCGTCGATCACCGCCACGGCCTGCTCGAACCGCCGCCGGAGGCTCAACTCGCCCAGCGAGCCCGTGCTGTGCCCGTGGCCGGAGAAGTCGAAGGCGATCCCGCGACAGCCGTGGGCCACGAACTCCCGGACCAGCGGCAGCAGTCGTTCCCTGCTGCTGGTGCCCGCGCCGTGCAGCACCACGGCGGTGACTCCGGACGGTCCACCCCCGTACACACCGCTGAGCCGTTCGCCGTCGTGGTCGTGCGTGAAGTCGAGGAGCATGCCGACAGTATCCGACCCGGCGCGCGTCACACGCCCTTGAGAACCCGATCAAGTGCCTTCCGGCCGGCGGGTCCCCAGTGCGGCTTGCCGCCCGGCAGGCCCCGGTCTCCGGCCTGCCCCATGAGCATCAGGAAGAGGCTCTTCATCGCGGCCAGCCCGCGGGCCCGCCGGATCGCCGCCTCGTCCGCCCGCGCGTACCGGGCGAAGAACCGTGCGGCCGTGCCCGCCGGTAGCAGCACCCAGGCGGCGGCGAGGTCCCATGCCGGGTCGCCTGCGAACATGTCACCGAAATCGACGATCCCCGAGAGCGTTCCGTGCGAGACGACGACGTTCGCGGGATGCAGGTCGCCGTGCACCCACATCCGCGGGCCCGCCCACGCCTCGGCCGCCGCGGCGTCGTCCCAGACGGCGCGGACGTCGGCCGCGACGTCGTCGGGGGCAACGGCCTTGAGCAAGTTCTCGAAGCCGTCGGTGCAATCCCTGGGATGGCCGCCGCGGTCCGTGGCGATCGGCGCCTCGGCGGGCGCCTCCACATGGAGCGCCCGCAGGAAGCCCGCCAGTGCGTCGGCCGCGTGGGGGCCGCGGCTGATCGAGCCGTGGTCCAGCGGCTCGCCGGGAACCCACGTCATCACGGTCCAGTGCTTGCGGAAACGCTCGGACGGTTCACCGAACCGCACCGGGGTCGGCACCGGGAGCGGAAGGCGCGGAGCGAGCACGGGTAGCCACCGCCGCTCCTTGAGCTGTGGCTCCGGGGAGGAGTCCATGCGCTGCATGCGCACGGCCAAGTCGTCCCCGAGACGCCACATTTGGTTGCCCCAGCCGCCCACCACTTCACGGATGGCCAGCCCGGCCAGATCCGGATGTTGTTCCCGCAGCAGGTCGCGAACAAGGTCCCCGGTGATCTCGGTCTCGGTGTCGGTGTCGGTCATGCGAAGGCACAGTACTGCGATCCGGGTCGGTCGAGGCTACGGATCGTCCGTCTGCCGTTCGGCGGGTTTGCCTCCGATGTCGCGTACCACCGAGCCGGCAGGCGGCTGACGGGTCGGCGAGCCGTCGAATGCCGCTCAGCGTTGGCTGGCAGGCTTGTCGGGAAGTGCGGTGCGGCTGCCCTGGCAGGAGTAGACGATCTCCACGGAACCACCGGAGAGGGCCCGCTCGTGCCGGAAGGTCAGTGCGGTGTCAGGGCTGAGCATGGGTGTCAGGTGCATACCGCCGCCGAACAGCATCGGAAGGACGACCAGTTCGAGGGTGTCGAGCGCGCCGAGTGCGTGGAAGGTCCCGATCGTCCGCGGGCCGCCGATGAGGTGGACGTCGCCACCCCGGTTGACCGAGCGGAGCTTCTCCAGGAGCCGCACCGGGTCACTGTCGGTGGTGACGTGGTCGGGGGTGCCGTCAGGACGGTGTGAGCCGAGGACGAACACGTCGAGGT
The DNA here is from genome assembly GCF_055562175.1 of Streptomyces sp. NPDC020958. Taxonomy (NCBI): domain Bacteria; kingdom Bacillati; phylum Actinomycetota; class Actinomycetes; order Kitasatosporales; family Streptomycetaceae; genus Streptomyces; species Streptomyces sp. NPDC020958. Next base: position 179,383 of record NZ_JBVHFU010000007.1, read on the forward strand.
CCGGCCACGGCCAGCGGTTGTTGGTCAGCGCGGGCTCGAAGGTGGTGCGGCCCATCAGCGCCGCCTCGCAACCGTCGAGGAACTCCCGGATACCGTGGCTTTCGCCGGAGACGAACGAGGGGTCGGCGGTCAGGGCGGGCCACCCGCTCGGTGTGGTCACATAGCCATCGGCACTCATGCTCATACGGGCGCGGATCTGCATGGTTTCTCCCTCGGGCGGCCGGCGGACGGCAGCCGGTTTCGTGGTCGGCAACCCGGACCGCCTGCTTCGGGGGTCGGGCCTCTACCCAAGCGTCGAACGGGAACCCCGCCGATCGACACGCTCCGGAGAAATCCTCTCCCCTGACGAGATCAGGTGCCGACAACCCCGGCACCCGGCCGCGTGTCCCACCCGGCAGCGGCGGAAGACGCTGCGGCGCGAGACCGTCCGGCTGCGCCGGGACGAGCCGTGGTTCCCGGAGGCGTTCGCGGCCCTGGAAGCGATCGGGGCGGGCCGGACCACCGCCGTCTTCAACGCCGAGGGCGCGTACGACCCGGACGCCACTCGCCCGGCGCTCGCCCATGTCGAGTCACCGGTGCTCGTGCTCGCCGGACAGGTCGATCCGGGCGCCCCTCCGCCCGCGGCGGCCGAGTTCGCGCGGCTATTCCCGAATGCCGAGTGCACCGTCCAACCCCGAGCCGGGCACTTCCCGTGGCTCGACGACGCGGACCGCTTCGTGGCGGCGACCGCGGCGTTCCTGGGATGAGAGCCGGCGCCACCAGGCGGTGTCACCCCAGTAATTCGATGGCGCGCGCGAAACGGTCTGCCCACTCTGGTTCCCGTGGCAGAACCCAAGTACCAGATCCGAGCCCAGCACACGGACGCCACCCTCACCGTCTACCAGGCGTACACACCGGAGATCGGCCAGCCGGCCGCCCGGGACGGCCGGTTCCCGGCGGTGTGGCGGCGGGAGCGGATGACCTGGATCAAGCCGTCGTTCCTGTGGATGATGTACCGCTGTGGGTGGGGCACGAAAGAAGGGCAGGAGACCGTCCTCGCCGTCGAGATCTCCCGTGAGGGCTTCGAGTGGGCGCTGCGGAACGCCTGCCTGTCCCACTACGAGCACGGGCTCCACGCCGACCGTGCCGAGTGGAAGCGCCGCTTGAAGCGGGCTCCGGCCCGGGTGCAGTGGGACCCCGAACGCGACCTCCACCTTCAGCCGCTCGCCCAGCGGTCTCTCCAGCTCGGGCTTGCCGGCGAAGCCGCACGTCTCTACGCCGATGCGTGGATCGTCTCCATCACCGACGTCACATCGCTCGCCCACACCGTCCGCGCGCATGTGCAGAGCGGAGACCTGGACGCCGCACGGCAACTCCTGCCGCGTGAACGTGTCTACCCTGCGGCGGAGGAGGCTATGGCTCACCTCCACCGATGAACCGCTCCGCCGGTCGACCGGGCGCAGGCAGAGTTCAGGAAGCGGCCCTGTCTGTCTCACTGTGGCCGCAGGAACTCCAGGTCGTCGCCCCAGGCGTCCAGCACCCCGCCGTGTCCGGCCTCTCTGGCCGCTTTCTCGACGCGGGCGAACAGGTCCCGCTGCAGGGGTACGTCACCTGTCGCCATCGCCGTCGCCGTCGCCGTCGCCGACTCAGCCGTTGTCGGTCTCGTCCTCAAGGGTTCCCAGGCCCACGAGAACCCGTTCATGGGCTGGGGACAGCGCGCGGCCATTCTCAAGCAGGCCAAGAACCCGACGGCCGCCAAGCTGTTCCTCAACTGGCAGTTGTCCACGCAGTGGCAGGGGAACTCCTTCAACGGCTGGTCGGTGCGCACCGACGTGGCTCCCCCGGCCGGTCTGAAGCCGCTGTGGGCGTACCCCAACGCGCACGTGGACGGCTTCCCCCGCCTCATGGCCGACCGCGCCGAGGTGGAACGGTGGAAGCAGACCTTCGCCCTGTACTTCGGCGAGGTGCAGGGCGACCCGACGCCTGGCCGGCTCGGCCTGCACCCGGGGGCCTAGCAAGCCGCCCGGGCGTCGGGGCGGGACGGTCTCCTCCACCCGCCGCCCGGGCGGACCCGCCTTCTCCGCTTCCTCACATCGCTCATACAGCCGGCGGCTAGACTCGTCCTCCCTGTCCCAGTGGATCATCCGTCCAGGGGGTTTGCGGTGTCCGACCGCGAACCTGCGCGCGCTCCCCGTCCGGGCCGGTTCAGCCGGCTGGTCGCGCAGCAGGTGCCACATCTCGTCTTCTTCCTCGTCGTCGGTGCCGCGCTGGTCCGCCTCGTCCGACTCGGCATCCCGCTGTGCTGGGACATCGTGGCGGTCAGCGGACTGCTCGCGGTGGTCTACGCGACGGGTCTGGCCCTGTGGAACAGGTTCGGCGCCCACACCCGGACCGCCTGGTCGACGATCCTGTTGCTGCTGTGGGAGTTCCATCGTCATCCGGTCGTCGACGGATTTCGCCCGCGCGTAGGACCGCTCGAAGTACGGTCGCCCGGTGGCACCGTCACCCTTGACCACCTGGTGCCAGCAGCCGACCCAGAACAGCGCTTCCGCCTCACCGGACGCGTCCCCCAGACGCCCGTACAACTCGGCCGCGCGCTCGAACAGCACCAGTTCCTGGCTGTTCTCCTCGCGGTCGTCGAGGAAGCGGACGTGCATCACCTTGCCCCGCGCCAGGGAGAGTGGCGCCTCGACCGCGTCGAGCACGTCGTCGGACCGGTCCAGCGCCGACCTGTTCCCGACGAACATCGCCGCTTCGAACAGCTCTCCCGCGCGTTCGATCCAGTCCTGTCCGCGCATACCCCGAACCCTCCCCGTCGGACGATGGCAGCGTCGAGCCCCTCCCCGCGCGCCCAGCGGAAGCCGGGAGTTTGTGGCGTCCCCGGCCCGCGCGTGGAAACCCTACGCCCAGCAGCCGTTGACGGTCGCGGCCAGGCCGTCCATCGCGTCCTTGATGGTGTTCGGGTCGGCCGTGGAGCCGTTCTCGACGAAGGAGAACACCTTCCATCGGCCGTCCTTGCCCAGCGTCAGGCCGCTCAGCGCGATGGCGCCGGTGAGGGTGCCGGTCTTGGCGTGCACCTTGCCGACGGCGCACTCGGAGTGGGGGTCGTCGAAGCGGCCGTACTCCGGGCCGAGGGTGCTGCCGGCCTCCCCGGAGACCGGCAGGCCGTCGAGGACGGAGCCGAGGGTGTGCGCGTACCGCGGCTCCGTGAGCAGTTCGAGGATCTGCGCGAGGGTGGCGGCCGGGATGCGGTCGGCCCGGGACAGACCGCTGCCGTCGTAGAGCTCGAAGTGGTCGAGGGACACGCCGTACACGTCGCTCAGGATGTGGCGCACCACCTCGGTACCGCCCGTGAAGGTGGCCGGCCGGCCCGCCCCCAGGGCGGTCATCCGCAGCAGCGTCTCGGCGATGTCGTTGTCGCTGTGCTTGAGCATCGTGTGCACGATGTCCGACAGCGGCGCCGACCGGTGCCGGGCCACCGGTACGTCGCGGGTCCCCGCGGTGGCGCGGGCGACGTCGCCGTCGACGGTGACTCCGGCGTCGACGAGCTGCTTGGCGAAGACCTGTCCCGCGTCGATCGACGTGTCCTGGACGCCGTGCCCGTCGACCACGAGGGCGCGGACCGGGGCGACGGTGTCCGGGTAGTAGCCGTCGTTCCAGCCGTTGGCCAGGGTCGGCTCGGGGAACAGGCTGTCGTCCACCGCGACCTTCACGGAGGTAAGGCCCGCCGCCTTCAGCCCGGCCACCGCGGTCTTCGCGAGCTCGGCGAGGTCGGCGGTGGTCAGGGTGCGGTCGCCGCCGCCGACGAGGGTGAGGGTGCCGTCACCGTAGACGACCTTCGTGGTGAACCGGTGGTCCGGGCCGAGCACGGTCAGGGCCGCGGTCGACGTGGCGAGCTTGGCGTTGGAGGCCGGCATCAGCGCGGTGGCCGCGTTGTGGCCCCAGACGGTGGTGTCCGACGCGGCGTCCAGGACCACACCACTGACGTCGGAGCCCAGTCGCTGGTCGAGTACACGCGTCTCGAGGTTGGCGGCCATCTGCTGGTCGTCGGCATCCGCGGCGCCGGTCTTGGCCGTCACCCCGGTCTTGCCCGCGGCGAATGCGGAGGGACCCGCCAGCGCGGCCGAGGCGACAGGTACGGCGACGGCGAGGACGAGGGCCCGGCGAAGACCCGTGCCCGTACCGCTCGGCCGCGGCCTGCGATGCCGGCGCCGGCCTTCCGGGCGGAAGGTCTCCGCTGACAACTCGGCAGCTGTGTCGTTCATGGGTGTCGGCCGACTTTCGGAACGGGGGCCTGATCAGGAGGGAGAGCGAGCGCAGAGTATCAGCTGCCCCAGGGGCCTCGCGTGCACCAACTGCGTTGGCGCGTAGCCGAGTTGTGAAGGGACGCCGACCGGGTGACGTCAGCCGGGCCGCACCTCACGGAGGAACCCCTGCGACCGGATACAGTGCGCGAGAGGGCAGCTTGGTCAGGGAGGGGAAACGTGACCGACACGAGCGACACCCGGCTCGCCGACGGTGAGGCACCGGCACCGCGGCGGAGCCTGCGCCACCGCCTGAAGCGCTACCGCCCCCTGATCGCCCCCGTCCTGTTGTGGGCGGTGCCCTGCTGGGTGCTCCTGTACACCGGCCAGCACTGGCCGCTGCCCGTCACGCCGGTCGGCACCGCCGTGTTCGTCCTCGGCCTCCTCGGCATGCCGCTCGCGATGATGCGCGGCCACGGCCGGCGTCAGCGGGACCGGGCGGCGATCGTCGGTGACACCCTGTTGGGCGCGAGCTGGGTCCTGTTCACCTGGTCCGTCCTGCTCGGCCTCTTCCTGCGGCTCGCCCTGACCGTGGCCGGCGTCGGCACGAGTGAGGACCGGGCCCGGATCGTCGCGTGGGCCGTCCTCGGCGTCACCGCCGGCCTGCTGGCCTGGGGATACGTCGAGGCCCGCCGTGTGCCACGCGTGCGCCGGCTCGACGTGCGACTCCCGCGGCTGGGTGCCGGGCTGGACGGCCTCCGCGTCGCCCTCATCACCGACACCCACTACGGCCCGCTCGATCGCACCCGCTGGTCGGCACGGGTGTGCGAGACGGTGAACGCGCTGGATGCCGACCTGGTCTGCCACACCGGCGACATCGCGGACGGCACGGCCGCACGCCGCCGCGCCCAGGCCCTCCCGCTCGGCACGGTGCGGGCCACCCGGGCCCGGGTGTACGTCACCGGCAACCACGAGTACTACAGCGAGGCCCAGGGCTGGGTCGACCTCATGGACGAGCTGGGCTGGGAGCCGCTGCGCAACCGCCATCTGCTGCTCGAACGCGGCGGCGACACCCTCGTGGTCGCGGGCGTGGACGACGTCACCGCCGAGTCCTCCGGCCTGGCGGGGCACCGTGCCCACCTCGCCGGAGCCCTGCACGGCGCGGACCCGGACCTTCCCGTCCTGCTGCTCGCCCACCAGCCCAAGTTCGTCGACCGGGCGGCGGCCGCCGGCGTCGATCTCCAGCTCTCCGGCCACACCCACGGCGGCCAGATCTGGCCCTTCCACCACCTGGTCCGCATCGACCAGCCCGTCCTCGCCGGCCTCAGCCACCACGGCAGCCGCACCCTCCTCTACACCAGTCGCGGCACCGGCTTCTGGGGGCCGCCCTTCCGGGTCTTCGCCCCCAGCGAGATCACGCTGCTCGTCCTCCGCTCCCCGCACCTGCCCGCCTCTCCGTGACAGCGGCCCGCCGCGGCAGGTCGGTCAGGTTTTGCCGGCAAGCCGCGAGATCTGGTTCTTCCTCGTGCTGAACGCCCTCAGGGACGGGTGATCAGTGGCCGTCCCGGTGGACGTGTGCCGCCGCGAGCAGAAGATAGCTCCCGGCCGTCCAGGTGTAGGCACGGTCGCGCAGGCCGGCGCCGGTGACGGCGTCGAAGTTCTCGGCGAAGCCGTGGGTCTCGCACAGGGCGCGGAAGCGGGCGCTGATGTCGTCGGCGAGCCGTTGGTGGCCGGCGCGGCGCAGGCCGTCCTCGACGAGCACGGTGGCGGGGGCCCAGATCGGACCGCGCCAGTAGCCGTCGGCGAGGTAGTGCGGCGAGGTGGGCAGTTCGGTGGCGAGGCCGTACGGCGTGAGGTGGGCCCTGATGTGGTCGGCCAGGGCGCCGCTGACCTCGCCGGGCAGGTGCTCGCCCAGCGCGACAGGCATCAGGTCGAGGAGGCTGGCGCTGCTCCAGGTGTCCCCGCTGGCGACTCCCCGGGCGACGAACCGCTCCCCGGTCCAGAGCTGGTCGAGCAGTGCGGCCTGGGTCTCCTCGGCCGCGGCCGTCCAGTGGCGCGCCGCGTCGTCCCGGCCCAGTTCCTGTGCGAGAGCGGCGAGTTCGCGCAACTGGAGCACGAGGAAGGCGGCCAGGTCGGCGGTGACGACGACGCGCTCGGGGTCGAAGGTGGTGGCGTTGTCCCAGCCACTGTCGTTGCCGTGCTGGTAGTGGGGCAGTTCGGCGCCGGGGGCTCGTCGCGCGGTGCGCCAGAAGGTGCTCCAGCGCTCCAACCGGCCATACGCCTCGGCCAGTTGGTTCTGGTCGAGCGGTTCCGGGAGGAGGCGGCGCAGGTGGCCGAAGGCCCAGCCGTGGATGGGCGGCTTGACGAAGTTGTACAGGACCTCGGAGTGGGTGACCGAGTCGGGCAGGGCGCCGGCGGCGTCCTGGTGGTCGAAGGGCAGGGCGAACTGGTCCAGGGCGAGCTCGGGGCAACCCGGCGCGAGAGCCAGGGCGTTGAAGCAGTGGTCCCAGCTCCACACCTTGTCCATCCAGTGCTTGGACATCAGCACGCCGGGCCGGGTGACCAGGCCCGCCGGCCGTACGGTCGCCGACCAGAGGACGTAGGCGGCGAGTTCGGCGGCCGGTGTGGCGGCCGAACGCCAGGGAGCGACGGCGTCGGCGAAGTCCGCAAACGCCCGCCGCGCGGATTCCACCACGTCGTCGAAGGTCTCCGCGGACCCGTACGGCGGGCGCGCCGTGTCGAGTTCGTCGATCGCGATCTCCCAGGTCGCGTCCACGTCCGCGGTCACGGCGACTCCGCGGTCGGCGCCGCCCAGGGCCTGCGCCCCGGTCACCTCGGTGAGGGCGCCGGACAGCACGGTGACGCGGTAGCGGCGCCCCGTCTCGTACGACGTGAAGACGTGTCCGTCGGCCGCCGGGTCGTGGAAGAAGTACGTTCCGCTGAACGGGGTCAGGGTCCGCGCGGCGGCGAGGACTGCGATGCCCAGGCCGCTGCCCCGCAGGCGTACGGTGTCCGGCGACTCGTAGGCGAGGTCGACGCGCCCGCTCTCGCCGAGCCAGCTGAGCAGGCCCGGTGTCGCCTCGACGCGGGTCTCGGCGCGGTCGCCCGTCGTCGAGGCGGCCAGGGGGACCAGGCGCAGGACGCCGTGCATGCCGTTCTGGTGGGACACGAGGTGGAGGTCCTCGGCGTACGTGTTCTGCGCCACCACGGGCGAGATGTCGAACCAGGATCCGTAGGTGCTGAACGGGATGTCGTGGACGGCGAAGGCCGGTCCGGGCGGGGCGGCGGTCATGGTGGCGTGACTCGTTTCTGGGAGCAGGGGGCAGCGGCGGAGCGGCGTCGGCGAGTCGGCGGTGTTCAGTCCTTGACCGCGCCGGCGGTCACACCGGCGGCGACGTACCGCTGGGCGAGGACGAGGATCACGGCGGCCGGCAGCGAGGCCACGACGGCGGTGGCCATGATGGCGTTCCACTGCTGGTTGTTGTTGCCGATGTAGTGGTAGATGCCGAGGGTGATCGGCTCATGGGCGCCGCCGTTGACCAGGGTGCCGGCGAAGACGAAGTCGGACCAGGACCACAGGAAGGCGAACAGGGACACCGTGACGACGGCGTTGCGGCTCGTCGGCAGCACGACGGACCAGAAGGTGCGCAGCCGATTCGCGCCGTCCACCTGTGCGGCCTGGAGGAGTTCGCCGGGGATGCCGGACATGAAAGCCGTGAAGATCAGCACCGCGAACGGCACGGCCAGGGTCGAGTCGGCGACGATCAGGCCGGGCACGGACTGGAGCAGGCCGAGCTGGAGGTAGACGGCGTAGAAGCCCATCGCCATGATGATGCCGGGGATCATCTGCGCGGCCAGCAGGACGAAGCTCATGACGCCGCCGCCGCGGGGGCGCAGCGCGGCCAGCGCGTAGCCGGCGGGGGCGGCCAGGGCCACGGTCAGCGCCACGGTGCCCAGGCCGATGACAAGGCTGGTACCGAGGTAGGGCAACTGCTCGTCCAGGACGGTGCGGTAGCCGGCCAGGGTGCCGTGCAGCGGCAGCAGGTCCGGTGGGCTCTTGCGCATGTCCTGATCGCGGGTGAGGGAGACGTTGAGCATCCAGTAGACCGGGAACAGCATGATCCCGGTCAGGACGACGCCGATCGTGGTCTTCAGCCGGGTGCGTCTGCGTATGCCGGTCATGACAGCGCCTGCTTCCTCTGTACGCGGACGTAGACCAGGCCGAAGACCAGCGCGGCGACCACGAGCAGGTTGCCGACGGCCGCGCCCGGGCCGAAGGCGGGCAGCAGGTTGCCGAAGCCGAGCTGGTAGGACCAGGTGGCGAAGGTGGTGGAGGAGTCGGCCGGGCCGCCCTTGGTCATGATCCAGATGATGTCGAAGACCTTGAGCGTGTAGACGAGCCCCAGCAGCAGGGTGATCGCGGACACCGGGCGCAGCAGCGGGAAGGTGATGGACCAGAACCGGCGCCAGGCTCCCGCTCCGTCCAGCGCGGCGGCCTCGTACAGGCCGGCCGGGACGGACTGGAGGCCGCTGTAGAGCACGACCAGGTTGAACGGGACGCCGATCCAGATGTTCGCGATGATCACCGAGGTCAGCGACCAGGACGGCGAGGTCAGCCAGTTCACCGGTGGGACGCCGACGGCGTGCAGGGTGGCGTTGACGATCCCGGAGTCGCTGTTGAGCATCCACGACCAGGTGGAGGCCGACACGATCAGCGGCAGCAGCCACGGTACGAGGAACAGGGCGCGCAGGGTCGCCGACAGGGGGAAGTTCTGGTTGAAGAAGACGGCGAGGGCGAGCCCGATGGCGTACTGGAAGACCAGGCACACGGCGGTGAAGAGGACGGTGTGCAGCAGGGCCGGGGTGAAGGTCGGGTTGTCGAAGACGGTGCGGTAGTTCGCCAGGCCCGTGAACGGCGCGTCGCCCTGGACGAAGGAGCGGACGGTGTAGTCGCGCAGGCTGAGGTCGAGGTTGCGGTAGAGCGGATAGGCGTAGAAGAGGGCGAGATAGACGGTCACCGGGGCGAGGAACCCCCAGGCGGCCCACTGGGTCGAGGTGGGCCGGGGGCGTTTGCCGCCGCGGGCCGGGGGCACGGCGGCTGCCTGCGCCGTCGCGTCCCGGACGGGTGCGGGACCGTGGTCCGGCGGACGTGTGGTCTGCTTCATGGGGCGCACGTCACCTGGCCGCGGCCTGCGCGGACGTCAGCGCGTCCTTGGGGGACGTGGACCCGCTCAGGGCGGACTGGACGGCCTTCCAGAGCTGTTCGGAGATCTTGGGGTACTTGGTGCCGAGGTCGTCACTGGTACGGCCCTTGGCCGACCTGACCGCCGCGACCCACGGCTTGAGTTCGGCGCTCGCGGCCACCTGCTTGTCCTGGACCTCGCCGGTCGGGGCCACGTAGGACAGGGTGGTGTCGGTGGTGTAGAGGTTGGCCGTGCTGGTCAGGCAGGTGGCCAGCTGCTGGGAAGCGGCGTAGCGGGCGGTGTCCTTCTGGACCGGGATGGTCACGAACTCGCCGCCGGTCGGGGCCGGGGCGTTGCCTCCGTCCGGGCCGGGGATGGGCAGGACGCCGTAGTCGAAGCCGGTCTTCTTGGCGTTGGCGAGCTGCCACGTGCCGTTCTCGCTGAACGCGTAGTCGCCGCTGGCGAACTCCTGCCAGCTGGTGGTCTGCGTGTTGTTGAGGACCGAGTTGGGGGCGTAGCCGTTCTTCAGCCAGTCCTTCCACAGGGTGAGCGCGGACACGCCCTGGGCGGAGTCGAGTGCGGTCAGCTTGGCACCGGCGCCCCAGAACCACGGCAGGAACTGGAAGCTGCCCTCCTCGGTGCCGATCGCCGAGAAGGTGATGCCCTTCTTGCCGGCCTTCGTGACCTTGGCCAGCGCCGCCGTGAGCGTGCTCCAGTCCCTGACCGAGGCGATGTCCACGCCGGCCTTCTTCAGGACGTCCTTGTTGTAGTAGAGGGCCAGGGTGTTGGCGCCGATCGGCGTGCCGTAGGTCTTGCCGCCGGACTGGCCGGCCGCGAGCAGGTTGGGGTCGGCCTTCGAGGTGTCCAGCTTGTTCTCGTCGGTCGTGGTGAGCACGCCGGCCTCGGCCAACGTCGACACCACCGGGTTGTCCACGATGAGGACGTCCGGCGAGTTGCCCTGCTGGGCGGCGAGGAGCGTCTTGTTGCCCAGGTCGCTGGTGTCGAAGCCGGTGCGCTTGACCTTGACGCCGGCCTTGGTGCCGCACTGGTCGAGCAGCCTCGCCCAGGCCGAGGTCTTGTCGAACTGCGGGTAGGGGTCCCAGAGGGTGTACGTGCCGGTGCCGGCGCCCTTGGTGCCGGTGCTGCCGGAGCCGGAGGAGCAGGCCGTGGCGGTGACGGTGACGGCCAGCGCGGTGAGGGCCGCGGCGGTCAACCGGCGGTGTCCGGGGGATCTGTTCATGGCGGGAGTTCCTTTGTCCTGGGCATGCGGGTGCCGTGGCACGGGGTGGTGGGACGTGAACGGGCACGCCGAACGGCGCCGGTGGGCGATCGGCGAGAGAAGGGAAAGGGGCGCGGGTCTACCCGGCGGCGGAGACGGTGACGGTGACGGTGGGCGTGACGGTGACGGTGGGGATGACGGTGACGGCGGTCAGGAAGCCGTGTGCGGCCCGGTGCTGGCCCGCAGGGAGATCGGCGGTGCGAGCAGGTGGTGCCGGGGCGGTGCGTCGGGGTGGTCGAGGCGCTCCACCAGCAGGTCGACGGCGCGGCGGCCCAGCTCCTCCGCCGGTACGTCGGCGGCGGTGAGCCGCGGTGTCACCGTCTCGGCCCAGCGGGCGGCGACGACACCGGTGACGGAGAAGTCGCGCGGTACATGGCGGCCCGCCTGGGCGAGCCCCCGATAGAGACCGCCCAGCGCGGCCTCGTTCAGCGTGACGAGACCGGTGGTGTCCGGCTCGTCGTGCAGGATCTGTTCCAGGCAGGCCTGGCCGGATGCCGCGTCGTCCCCGCAGGTGTACGTCCGCACGGTCAGCCCGCGCTCGGCGGCGGCCTTGGTGAAGCCGTCCAGGCCGCGGTGCGCGGACTCGTATCCGGCGCGCAGGAGTTGCTCGGGCCGGTTGACGAAGGCGATGCGGCGATGGCCCAGGTCCGCCAGGTGGTGGACGCAGGCCGCCGCGAGGGCGGTGTGGTCGAGCCCGACCCACCAGCCGCCTTCCGGGTGGGCGGTACGGCCGATGGCGACGGCGGGGAAGCCCAGCTCGGCCAGGTGGTCGACCCGGTCGTCCGCCAGCCTGATCTCCATCAGGATCGCGCCGTCGACGCGCCGCTCCCCCAGCAGCCGCTGGAACGAGCGGTCGCTGTCCACACCGCTCGGTGAGAGCAGCACGTCGTAGTCGTGCGCCGCGGCGGCCTCCACCACACTGCCGATGAAGTCCAGTTGCATGCCGGTGTAGTGGTTGCCGGCCGGCGGGAAGACCAGGCCGATGGTGCTGGTCCGGCCGTTGGCGAGGGCGCGGGCGCTGGCGTTCGGGCGGTAGCCCAGCTCGTCGATGACCTGCTGGATCTTCCTCCGGGTGTCGTCCGAGACGGGACGCTTGCCGCTCAGCGCGTACGACACGGTGCTCCGCGACACACCGGCCCGGCGGGCGATCTCACCGATGTTCACGGACGACTCCTTGTTCGACTTCTCGACGGGCCGACCGGCTCGACCGACGGTCATCGAACCGGTTCGCGTGATGTGAAGGTAGGAACGCCCACGTCGCCTGTCAACACCTCCGGCGAAACTTTCGGATCCGACGGAAGGCGCATATTCGTTGTGGCCAGGGGGATTGATGGGCAGGAGCCACGCTGCTAGCTTCCCCGAACCGGTTCGATGAAGTGCGTCTGGCACAGCTCGCGATCGAACCGGTTCGACACCTCTCCGCACACTGTTACGCCGATACGAGGATTGAGGACGCAATCCATGCCACCCGCTGACAGATCCCCTCGGCGCCGGGCCCCGGCCGCCATGGCACTGGCTCTCGGAGCGGGCCTGCTGGCCGCACCGGCGATACCCGCCCAGGCCGCCGGGACGCCCCAGCCCGCCGCCCACTACACCTTCGACCAGGACGACCTCTCCACCGGAAGGATCACGGACAGCTCCGGCAACGGCCTGACGGCGACCCTGGTCAACGGCTCCACCGCCCGGTCCGTCGCCGGTTCGGACGGCGTCGGCAAGGCGCTGTCCCTGCCCGGCGGCGCGCCCACCTCCGACGGCGCGTACGTCCGCCTCCCCCGCGAAGTACTCGGCGACGCGACCGACCTGACGGTCTCGGCCCGCGTGAAGTGGGGCGACGACACGTCGGCCTGGCAGCGCATCTTCGACCTGGGCACCGACACCGGCAGGTACCTGTTCACGACGCCGTCCAACGGCGGGGTGCTGCGCACCGCCGTGACCACCGGCGGCTCAGGAGCGGAGGCACAGGTCTCCGGCTACGCGCCGCTGCCCGCCGACGGCTGGCGGACGGTGACGGTCACCCTCGACACCGCCGCCCACCGGGTCACCACCTACCTCGACGGCGTGGCGGTCTCCTCCGCCGCGACCACCGTCAGGGCCACGGACCTGCTGGACGGCTCGGCCACGGCGGCCGGTTACATCGGCAAGTCCTTCTACCCGGATCCGCTGCTCAAGGGCGTGATCGACGACTTCACGGTGTGGCACGCGGCGCTCACCGCCGAGCAGGTGGCCGGTACGGTCAAGGACGTGCCCACCCTGGACCGGCTCTCGCAGACGTCGTTCGACGTCCGTACCACGACCGGGACCGCCCCGTCCCTGCCCGGCTCCGTCCGCGCGACCTTCTCCGACGGCTACGACCGCGACACACCCATCGTCTGGGAGGCCGTACCGCCCGGGAAGTACGCCGAGGCGGGCACCTTCACGGTGGCCGGCACCGCGGCCGGGCAGGCGCTGGAGGCGACCGTCACCGTGGTCCGCGAGGGAGCCCTCACCGTCGACCTCGCCTCGGACACCGGCGCCTTCCACGGCGGCGCCTCCGGCACCCTCTACGGCGTGTACGGACCGGACGTCCCCACCAACAACCTCATCGAGGGCATGGGCCTGCGCACCGTCTCCACCAAGGCGCAGGACGGCCCGCAGCACCCGGGCGCCGACGCGCTGGACGTGGTCGGGCCGCTGGCCGACTCCACCGACGGTGACGTGTACGTCTACATGACGGACATCCACCGCGGCTTCCCCTACGAGTGGCCGGGCGACACCCCGCAGGAGAAGCTCAAGCTCTACGAGGAGAAGCTCGCCAAGCAGGTCGACCAGGTGCTGCGGCTGCCGAAGCAGTACCAGGACAACATCGTGTTCGTGCCGTTCAACGAGCCCGAGGGCAACATGTTCGGCACCGGCGAATGGAGCTACGACAAGGTCAGCTGGCTGACCGACCCCAAGGACTACTTCGCCGCCTGGGACTCCGCCTACAAGCTGATCAAGGGCAGGATGCCGGACGCCCGCATCGCCGGACCCAACACCAGCATCCTGTACGACCAGGTGAAGGGCTTCCTCACCCACACCCTGGCCGCCGGCACGCTGCCCGACGTGATCACCTGGCACGAGCTGAGCCATCCCGAGGCGGTGCGCCAGAGCGTCGCCACGTACCGGGCCTGGGAGAAGGAGCTGTTCAAGGGCACCGACCGCGAGGGCACCCGGCTTCCCGTCAACATCAACGAGTACGCCTTCAACTACCACACCTCCGTCCCCGGCCAGATGATCCAGTGGGTGTCCGCGATCGAGGAGTCCAAGGTGGACGCCGACATCGCGTACTGGAACATCGACGGCAACCTCTCGGACTCCGCGGTGCAGTCCAACCGGGGCAACGGGCAGTGGTGGCTGCTGCACTCGTACGCCTCGATGAGCGGGCACACGGTGACGGTGGCCCCGCCGTTCCCCGGCCAGAACTACACGATGCAGGGCGTGGCCACGCTGGACGAGAAGAAGAAGCAGTCCCGGCTGCTCTTCGGCGGGTCCACCGGCAAGGGGCACATCACCTTCGACAACGTCCCCAGGAAGGTCTTCGGGGACCGCGTGCACGCCTGGGTGAACGAGATCGACTGGAGCGGTCAGATCGGCGACAACCCCGGACCGAAGCTGCTGACCGAGACGAACCTGAAGGTCGGTGCCGACGGCAAGGTCGTCGTCGACTTCGGCGACGGCACACTGCCGCGGCTCAAGGAGTCCTCGGCGTACGAGATCGTCCTCAGCCCTGCGGGGAGGGCGCAGCGCACCCGGTCCGCACCGGTGCGCTGGCAGGGGTCGTACGAGGCGGAGGACGCCGCCCACACCGGGTCCGGTTACTCGAAGAACGGCCCCGAGGGTTCGACGGGCGACGTGTCGAAGTTCTACACCTCCGGCGGCTACGACGTCGGCGGCCTGCGCACCGGCTCGGACGTCACGCTCGACTTCGCCGTCGACGTGCCCGAGGACGGCACCTACGACCTGAGTGTCTTCGCCAACTCCCTCAACACCTTCGACAAGGTGAAGGACCAGGGCCCGACCAACGTGTTCCTGCGGGTGGACGGCCAGGCCGCCGACGAGCAGGAGCTGTACCTGCCGCTCGGCTACAAGTGGGTGGTGTGGGACCACACCGACACCACCGTGCACCTCACCAAGGGCAGGCACACCCTCACGCTCGCCGCGCAGAGCCTCGACGGCAGGCGCACCACCCAGGGCGACGCCATCGTCGACCGCCTCACCCTGTCCCTGCCGGACGCGTCGGCCGCCACCCAGGTCTACGAGGGCGAACTGGCCTGGACGGGCGGCGGCGCCCACCCCGTCTACGACCTGCCGAAGCACACCCCGGCCCCCGCCACCGGCTCCGGCGCGGTCCGGGTCGCGAAGCACCAGACGGCCACGTTCTGGGTCTACTCCCCCGCCGACCGCGAGGCCACCCTCGACGTCGACACCCTCGGCGCCGCGGACGCCCGGCTGTCCGTCAACGGGCACGACGTCCTGCACGTGACCAGGTCCAGGCACAAGGTCGCCGTCTCCCTCTCGGGTGGCATCAACAAGGTGACGGTGACCGGCGGTTCGGACACCACGCTCGTCGACCGGCTGACGGTCACGCCCACCGACGGCACGCTCAGGACGCGTACGTACGAGGCGCAGGACGCCGAACTCGCGGGCACGGCCACGCTGACCCCGCTGCCGCTGGCGACGGACGGTACGGCGATCACCGGCATCGGCGGCGACCCCGGCAACGGCAACACCGCGACGTTCACGGTCGCCGCGGACACGGCCGGCCTGTACGCGCTGCGCATCCGCTACTCCAACCCGGAGCAGTCCGAGGCGACGCACTACAACCCGGACCCGCTGGCCCGGCACGCGGACATCAGCGTCAACGGCGGTGCGGCACAGCGCGTCGGCTTCCCGCACACCTTCCACCAGGACAACTTCTGGGAGCTGACCGTCCCGGTCCAGTTGAGGAAGGGACAGAACACGGTCGCCTTCCGCTCCGAGGAGCTGCCGAACTTCGACGGCACGACCTACGCCTCGGACACCTTCCCGGGAGTCCTGCTCCGCTCCCGCTACGCGCCGCTGATCGACCGGATCGCCGTCGCGCCGTACGCGCGGGTGGTGCGATGAGGTGACGGCCACGGGCGGCGGGCACACCCGCCGCCCGTGGCCGTACGGTCTCCATGTGGCAGGCGTCACACACTCGGCGAAATATCTGACACGTCAGTTACTGTTTCATCAGGAGAACTGCTCGCACACGGCGAGCGCACCACCCCTGCCGAGGTTTTCCGATGAAGCTGGTCTACGTCTTCGACGCGTACTGCGGCTGGTCGCACGGGTTCTCCGGAACGCTGCGAGAAATCGTCTCCCGCCACCCGGACCTGCCGGTCGAGGTGGTCTCCGGAGGTCTGTTCACCGGCTCACGCCGGATGCCGATCCGGGAGTTCGGGTACGTCCAGGGCGCGAACGCCGACATCTCCGAGCTGACGGGCGCCGTGTTCGGCGAGGCATACGAGCGGCTGATCGCCGACGGCTCGTTCGTGATGGACTCCGTGGCCGCCGCCCGCGGCGTCGCCGCCCTGCGCGGGACGGCCCCCGAGCGCGCCGCCCACCTGGCCACCGCTGTTCAGGACGCCTTCTACGTCGACGGGCTGAGCCTGTCCGACGCCGCGACCTACCGCAGGATCGCCGAGGACGCCGGACTCGACGCCGACGCCGTCGTCACCGCCTTCGGTTCCCCGCAAGCACAGGCCGCCGCCGAGGCCGACTTCCGCCGGGCCGCCGCTGCCGGCGTCCGGGGCTTCCCCACCCTGCTGGCCGTCGACGGCGACCGCGTCACCCCGCTGGCCCTGGGCCGTGCCACCGCCGACGAGGTCGACCGGAAGCTCGCCGCCCAGCGCGGTCACTGACCCCACCGACATCCCGTCCCCACCCAGTCATCCCCTCTCAAGGAGCCATCGTGAGCACCCTCTCCTTCAAGGTCCTCGACCTGGACTTCCCGGCCGGCAGCAAGAACAAGACCGCCACCCTCGTCACCGGCGAGCAGGAGGCCCTCCTCGTCGACGCCGCCTTCACCCGCGCCGACGGCCACCGCCTGGCCGCCGAGATCCTCGACTCCGGCAAGACGCTGACCACCGTCTTCGTCTCGCACGCCGACCCGGACTTCTACTTCGGCGCCGAGGTGATCGCCGACGCCTTCCCCGACGCGACCTTCGTCGCCACCCCGATCGTCATCCAGCACATCCGGCACTCCTACGAGGGCAAGCTCAAGGCCTGGGCGGCCCTCGGCCCCAACCTCCCCACCCGCCTGGTCGAGCTCACCCCGCTCACCGGCGACCTCACTCTGGAGGGCCACCGCTTCGAGCTCAGGGGCGGCCCCGCGGGCCTGCCCGACCGCCACTACCTCTGGCAGGCCGAACACCGCGCCCTCCTCGGCGGTGTCCTGCTCTTCCAGCAGGAGCACGTCTGGGTCGCCGACACCCCCGCCCCCGGCGACCGCGCCGCCTGGATCGACCTCCTGGACGAGATGGCCGCCCTCGACCCGGAGCTGGTGGTCCCCGGCCACCGCCTGCCCGGCACCGCGGCCGACGCCTCCGCCATCACCGCCACCCGTGACTACCTCGTCGCCTTCGAGGAGGAACTCGGCAAGGCCGCCGACGGCGCCGCGCTGAACGACGCCCTCGTCAAGCGCTACCCCGACAACGGCATGCTCATCGCCGCCCAGATCGGCTCGAAGGTCGCCAAGGGCGAGATGAAGTGGGGCTGACCATGAGCGACTTCACCACCTCCACGGCCCCGGCCGACGTCGTACGCCGCCAGTACCTCGCCTCCGCGGCGGGCGACCTGGCGGCCCTGCGGGCCACTCTCGCCCCCGACGTGGAGTGGACGGAGATGGCCGGCTTCCCCCTCGCCGGGACCTACCGCACCCCCGACGGCGTCACCGCCAACGTGATGGAGAAGCTCGGCCAGGACTGGGACGGCTGGACCGCCCACGACGACACCTACGTCGTGGACGGCGAGAACGTCGTCGTCCTCGCCCGCTACACCGCCACGAACAAGGCCACCGGCAGGCCGATCGACGTGCGGGTGGCCCACCACTTCGTCGTACGCGGCGGACTCATCGTCCGCTTCGAGCAGTTCGTCGACACCGCTCTCGTCCGCGAGGCCATGACCGACTGAGGCGGGCTCCACGGACGAACCACGTCGAACGCCGCGGGCGACGGTGGCCATGAGGCCCTCGTCGCCCGCGCCGTTCGACGTGGGTGGCAGCAGGGCGAGCGGAACGCTGCCGACGTCACCCGTCGGCACGACCGGCGAGGTCGGCCTCGTGGAAGCAGCGGCCACACATCGGCCGGTTCCCAGGCCAGAGCCCGGGTCAGGTCACGCAACCGGTCCCGGACCACCGGGCCGCGCGTGTTGCCATGAGGTGCCCTCCCGCTCGATTCCGGTCTACTGTGACCCGGAACCGCAGATCGCGCAAATGAATCCCGTGGATGACATGCATCCACACCACGAATATCCATCTCCGTGCCGGTGGTGTCCGATGAACCTGTCCCGACTCGACCTGAACCTGGTCGTCGCCCTCCGCGCGCTGCTGGAGGAGCGCAACGTCACCCGGGCCGGTGAGCGCGTCGGGCTCAGCCAGCCGGCCATGAGCGCGGCACTGTCCCGGCTGCGGCGCCATTTCGACGACGAACTGCTCGCCAGGACCGGCAACACCTACGAACTGACTCCGCTGGGCACCGCCCTGCGCGACCGCAGCGCCACCGCGTGCGACCTGCTGGAGCGGGTCTTCGCCAGCCAGGCCGACTTCGATCCGGCGGCCGAGAGCCGCGAGTTCACCCTGCTCGCGTCGGACTACGGCGCAGCCGTGTTCGGGGCCGCCCTGGCCCGTGCCCTGCACCGGGAGGCGCCCGGGATCCGGCTCGCCTTCCAGCACCCGGCTCCCTCCGTCGTGGAGAACACCGCGACCGTGCTGAGCACCGTCGACGGACTGCTGATGCCGCACGGCGTCATCGACGGCCTGCCCGCGGTCGACCTCTTCAGCGACCGCTGGCTGTGCCTGGTCGCCGACGACCACCCCGAGGTAGGCGACGAACTCACCCTCGACCACCTCGCCCGGCTGCCCTGGGCCGTCTACCAACGCCCCTACGACGCCCCGGCCGCCCGGCAGCTCAGCATGATCGGCATCAGCCCGCGCGTCGAGGTCTCCGTGCAGACGTTCCAGCTGCTGCCCCACATGATCGAGGGCACCCACCGGATCGGGATGATCCAGGAACGCCTGGCCCGCAAGGCGGTGCGCTCCGCCGCGGTCCGTGTCCTGCCCTTCCCGTTCGAGGTCGTACCGGTGCGGGAGGCGATGTGGTGGCACCCGGTGCACGCCCAGGACGCCGCGCACATCTGGCTGCGGCAGAAGGCGGCGGAGGTGGGGACGACGTTGACGGGCGACGGCGGCGACGACCTGGTGAGGCGCGCGGACCCGCCGAGCTGACCGGCACCACCACGCGTCAGGCCGTCCGCTCCGACGGGCGACAGCGCGGCATCGTCCACCGCGACGGTGGACGGCGGACGGGAGCGGACATGCCGGTGGGGGGGGCGTTGACAGCGCTCGGCATGCTGCGGCGGGCCGCACTCGCCGACGGTCGGAACAGCGGCGTGCGGGTCGGGACGACTGTCGGACGCCCGCGGTCCCCGCTGCCGTTCCTCAGACGATCCGAATCCCGTGTCCGGCTCATCCAGTCCGTGGATGACCGTGTCGACAGCACGGTGACGGCATCACCGTCAGTCGGCAGAGCAGCGATTCTTGTGTGGCCGGAGGGATCCCTGGTAGGACTGTGACGCGCCGTCACCGTCACATGTTCGATTCTGCGGGGGTTCATGTGGTCGCCACGGCCGTCACGTCCTCGTCGGGGCCACGCCCCGGTGCCCCGCGCCAGGTCCGGCAGCGGATTCCCGCTGTTGTCAGGCGGGCCGCGCAGCACGGGCTGGTACTCACCGCCGTCGCGGCGACCGTTCTGCTGTGTGCGACGGCGCTGGCCGCGCTCGCGGCGCTGGCCGGTGGTTCGGTGCAGGCGGGGGCCGTGCGGCGGCTCGCTGCCGACCTGGACGCGCAGGTGACGGTCTCGGCGTCCTACCGGGCCGACGGCATGGCCGCCGCCGACCGGGATGTCCGGGCGGCCGCCGCGCGGGTGTTCGCCGGGGTGCCCCAGCGGACCTATGTGGGGCTGCTGGGCATGTCGCCGGTCTCGGTGACGGGGGTCGACGGGGTGGCCGGACCGCCGCGCGGCCCCGGCGGGAGCGGGCTGCACCCGGTGGCGGTGCAGGGCGGGGGCAGGTTCGGGCGGTTGGTCGCCGGGCGGTGGCCCGCAGGTACGGCCGACGCCCCGGCTGGTGCGTTCACCTCGCTCGCCGACGTCCGGGCCGCCACCGGCTCCGCCGCCCCGGTCGACGCGGCGGTGCCCGACGCGCTGGCCAGGCGGCTGGGCGTCGGGCCCGGTTCCCGCCTCCAGGTGCGGGATTCCTTCGGGCGCGCCCTGACCGTGCGGATCACCGGGGTCTACCGGGCGACCGGTGCCGTCGGGTTCTGGCCCGCGATGGCCGGTGACCTGACCCGGGGGGAGACCGCCGACCAGCACCTGCTGGTGGTGTCGGCGTCGGACCTCAACGGCAGCGCCGCCCTGAACGGACAGCTGACGGCACACTGGAGCGTGCAGCCGGAGTACTCCCGGGTCGACGCGGACAGCCTGGCCGGGTTGCACGACCGGCTGCGTGCCTTCTCCGGCAGTCAGAGCCGCGTGTCCGTGTTCCGCGGGCGGCAGCCGTCCCTGGCCGACCTGACCGTGAACTCCGGACTGCCGGGTGCGATCGACGACCTGACGGTGCCGACGGTGGCGGCCCGGTCCTCGCTGTACCTGCCGAGCGTCCTGCTGGCGGCCCTCGCCCTGGCCACCCTGGTGCTGGCCGCTCGTCAGCTGACGGAGCGCCGACGCGACGAGCTGGTTCTCCAACGGGCCAGAGGAGCAGGCACCCTGCGGTTGCTGCGCGGGGCGGCGGCCGAGTGGGCGCTCACCGGCCTCCCGGCCGCCGTCGCCGCGCCCTTCCTGGCCCGGTTGCTGCATCCCGGCGGCCTGGGCACCGGCGCGTACGCGGCGGTGACCCTGACCCTTCTGGTGCACGCCGCGGCGGTGCTGCTGCCCGTGCTGCCGTCGGCGCGGTGGCGACCGACCCGCGGCGCACGGGCCGCCGCCGCACAGCGCCTCGGCGCCGACCTGGCGTTGCTGGCCGTCGCGGCCCTGGGCTATCTGGAGCTGCGGCGGCACCATTCGCTGCTCGCCGGCCTGGGCACCGGCGCCGCGGCCGCGGACCCGGTGCTGGTCGTGGTGCCGGCCCTGGTGGCCGGCGCCGCCGCGCTCCTGCTGTTACGACTGCTGCCGCTGACCGCCCTGTTGCTGGACGCGTTCGGGAGGCGCAGCCGGGGCCTGGTGCCCGCGCTGGCCGGCTGGCAGGTGAGCCGGCGGGCGGCGCGCAACGCGGGACCGGTGGTGCTGATGTGCCTGGCCGTGTCGGTGAGCGCCTTCGCCACCACGGCGCTGGCCTGCCTTGGTCAACTGGCTTCGGAGCAGGCCGCGTTCGCCGTCGGCGCGGACATGCGGATCTCTCCTTCGGCGGCCGACGGCTACCCCTCCCCCGTCCTGGGCACGGCCTATCGGGCGCTGCCCGCGGTGACCGCCGTGACACCGGTGACGCAGTCGACGGTGACGCTGCCCGGCGGCGCCACCGAGAACCTGGTCGGCACGGTCGGCGGACCCGCTCCCCGCACCCCGTCACCGACCACTGCCGGAATACGGCTGCCCGGGCGGCCTACCGCACTCCTCCTCGACGAGCGGCTGAGCAGCGACGGCGGCCGGGCCACCCCGAGCCTGGAACTGACCGTGCAGGACGCGTCGGGCCTCGTGAGCACGGTGCCGACCCGGCTGCCCGCCGCCGACGGAGCCAGGCACGTCGTCGTCGTACCGCTCGACGTGGCGCTGAGCGGCGGTCACCGGCGGGAGTACCCGCTGACGGTGACCGCCGTCGGCGTCCTGCCGCAACCGAACGTGCGTCCCGCGCGGCTCGATCTGGAACTGGTCCGGGTGGGCGCGCGCACCGACACGGACACCTGGGTCACCCGGCTGCCCGGCGGACAGGTCTGGGCCGACGGCACGGACCACGCCTCCGAGGCCACCGCGGGGGCCTGTGAAGGAAGACCGACCGGCGGCTACGGTCCCGGCGTCCCCGGGGTGTGCTCGGTCGTCCGCGGCGGCTCCGTGGTGCTGCGGACCACCGTCAGCACCGGCATCCGGCACTCCCAGGCCGGTGACGACGCCTTCGGCGAGCTTGCCGACAGCGACTACGACACCCGGCCCGGCAGCCGGGTGCGGCTCGTGGCGGTTCCGGCCGGCCGGCCCACGCCGCTGCCGGTGCGCGCGGACGCCCCGACGCTGCGCGACGCGCGCCTGGGCGTGGGCAGCACCACCGTGCTGGATCTGGGCGGCTCCCGCATCACTGTCAGAATCGTGGGCCGGGTCGACTCGCTGCCCGGACTGGGCCGCGGGCAGGGGCACCTGATCGCCGACCAGCGCCGGCTCGCCGCCGCGCTGACGCGGTACGGTGCCGACCAGGAGGATCCCGCGTTCTGGTGGCTCAGCAGCACCGACAGCGCGCGCACGGCCACCGCCGCCGAGGCCCAGCCCGCGCTGGGCCGCGTCACCACGACAGCGCGCACCGCCGCGTCCCTGCGGGCCGACCCGTTCCGCAGCGGGTTGCGGCGGGTGCTGGAACTGGTGCGGTATCTGGCCCCCGGCTTCGCGGTCATCGCCTTCACGGTGCACGCGGTGGTCTCCACCCGGCAGCGGCGCAAGGAGTTCGCCCTGCTGCGGGCGATCGGGGTCCGCACCGGAAGCCTGTCCGCGCTGCTGGGCGCCGAGCAGCTGGGTCTGGCGATGTTCGCGGTGCTCCCGGGGGCGCTGATGGGCATGGCGCTCGCGTCGGCGGTGCTGCCCCTGGTCACCGTCGACGACAGCGGACAGACCCCCTATCCACCGCTGCCGCAGGTCGTCCCGTGGGGCACCGTGACACTGACCGCCGTGGCCACCGCCGTGGCCATCAGCGCGGTCGTCCTGGCGCTGGCCCGCCTGCTGTCCCGGGTGGACCTGGTACGGGTGCTGCGCGCAGGGGAGGACCGTTGAGGCCCGTGGACGGAAGCGCCGCGGTGACGCGGCGTCTGGTGCGCAAGGAGACCCGCGGCGACCTGCCGCTGCTGGCCTGCCTGGCAGTGGTGGTCCTGGCACTGACGGCGCTGTGCGCCTGGGGCCCCGCCTTCGCGGGCGGTCAGGAGGACCGGGCGCTGCGGCAGCGCGCCGACGCCACAGCGGCCGGGGCGCCCCTGATCAGCGTGAGCACCACACCCGAGGTCTTCGACACCGTCCCGCCCGCCGTGCACATGGCCGACCTGCTCGGCTCCGGCGCCACTCTCGCCGAGCGGCTCGGCGGCCCCGGTGCGCGCCGTGTCACCGTCACCGGCGGCAGTTACGACTACAACGACGCGTCCCTGATCTCACCCCGGCCGCCGGGACCCGCCGACACCAGCACCGAGCTGGCCGTCAGCCATCTGCCGGCCGCACGGGCCCACCTCCGCTACGTCAGCGGCCACGCCCCTGCCGACCACACACCGCTCGGCACCCCGCCCCAGATCGGTCTGTCCGAGGCCACCGCACGGGCGCTCGGTGTCCGGGCCGGCAGCCTGCTGACCCTTGAGTTCGCCAAGACGGCCGGGGTGCAGAGCGCCCCGCCGCGCGCACGACTGCTGGTGAGCGGGCTCTACCGCGCCAAGGCCGCGGCCGACGGCTTCTGGACCGGGCAGGAGACGCTGGACCAGCCGTCGCGCTACCCGGCCGAGCACTCCGCCGGCACGGTGCTCGCCGCCCGCGGCCTCGTCGGCCTCGACGCGGCCGACCTGCTGGCCGGCGCCGGTGTGAGCGGCCCTCGGGTGACCTGGCAGGTGCGCGCCGACCTGACCGGGGCGGCACTCGACAAGGCCCGCGCGCTGACCGGCCCGCTGTCGCACTACAGCGCGGACCTCAGCGCCGACCTGTGTCAGGGGTCCGACCCGATCACCGGCGACCTCGGCTGCCGCGTCGGCGGCCAGGCCACCGGGCCCCTGCTGGTGACCGACGCGCTGTCGCCGTTGCTCGCCGACTTCACCGCTCAGGACCAACAGGCCAGAGGGCTGGCGACGTTCGCCGTCGACGCGGTCGCCGCCGTCGCGCTGGCCACCGTCACCGTCGCCGTCCGGCTGCTGCTGCGCCGCAGGCGGGCGCACCTGCGGTTGCAGCGCGCGCGGGGCGCGTCCACCGGACGGCTGGTGCTGCTGCGCTGCGCCGTGGCCTGGCCGGTGGTACTGATCGCCGCGCTGCTCGGCTGGGCGGCCGGCGGGGCCCTCGCTCCCACCGGGACCTCAGGATCGCCGCGGCCCGCGACCGCCGCCCTCGCCGCCGCGGTGGTGGCGCTGACGGTGCCGCTGATGACCTGGCTCGCGGTCCGCGAGCCACGCCGACCCGGCCGGTCGCGGCGCTCACGCCGGAACCTCGCCGCCGGCCGGCGCGTGGTCCTGGAGCTGACGGTGCTCGTCAGCACGGCGGCGGGCGTGGTCGCCCTGCGCTCGCAGGGTCCCGACGGGATTCTGGGCGCGGTGCCGGTGCTGGTGGCGCTGACCGTCGTCCTCGTCCTGCTGCGGATCTACCCGCTCGTGCTGCGCCTGGTGCTGCGGCGGACCCGGCGTGGCCGGGGGGCCGTGGGCTTCGTCGGGGCGGCCCGGGCCGCGCACGACGCCCCGGCGACCGGACTGGCCCTGTTCGTCCTGGTGCTGACCCTGGGGACGGCCGTGTTCGGCGGGCTCGTGCACCGTACGATCGACGACGGCCTGGCCACGGGGGCGGCCTGGACCACAGGGGCCGACGCGAGCGCGACCGTGGCGGGGACCGTGCCCTCCGCACCGGGGGCCGCCTCCGGTGCACGGACCGCCCTCCAGCATCTGTACACCCTCGACCTGACAGGACGGGCCGACGGCGCGGTCATCTCCCAGGTCGCCGTGCTCACCGTCGATCCCCGCCAACTGGCCGCCGTCGCCCCGAAGTCGCCGCTGACGGTCGCCCTGCGGTCCCTGCCGGCCGCCGCGACGGGATCGCGAGCCGGTACGAACGCCCCGCTGCCCTCCCTCCTCTCGCCCGGCCTGCGGGCGAGAGAGCGCACCGGCGGTTTCACGGCCACGGTCGTGCCCGACGGGCAGCGGCCGGCGGACCTGGTCTTCGAACCGGTCGGCACCCTCACCGCCGCGCAACTGCGCGACCCGCTCCTCGGGCCGGTCACGGCGCGGCTCGCGTCCGGGACGCCGCTCCTGATCACTACCGCCGCGGCCGGACAGCCGATACCCCCGCAGCCCTCGGGCACCACCGTCCTGCTCCTGAAGAGCGACGGACCCGGCACCGCCGAACCCGCGGCGCTGCGGTCGGCGGCGGCCAGGGCGCTCGGGCCGTCGGCCCGGATCCAGGTCCGCGCCGAGACGCTCCGGGCTCTGCGCACGGACGGTCTGACGCAGGGAATCGGCACGATCTACACCGTCGGCTCGCTCCTGGCCGCCCTGTCGGGCCTGCTCGCGCTCGTCCTGGAGCTGACCCTCACCTCCCACGAGCGCAGCCGGACCACCTCGTTCCTGCGCACCCTGGGACTCGGCGCCACGGAGGCCGGGGCGCTGCACTTCCTGCAACTGCTGCCGCTGGCGGTCGCCTCCGCGGTGGGCGGCACCCTGGTCGGGCTGCTCGAACCGCGGCTCATGGCGGCGACCCTGGATCTGCAGCAGTTCACCGGCGGTCCCGGGCAGCCGGCGCTGCGTACCGACTACGCGCTGACCGTCGCCCTCGTCGCCGGCGTGACCGCGCTGATCATGGCCGCGGCGGTCACCGAGTCCGTGCTGGCCCGCAGGCGCGGACTGGGAGCCGTCCTGCGCCTTCCGTGACGGCGCGGCGCGCACTGCCCTGGCCGCCGGGCGGCCCCGCTCCGGGCGTGTTCAGCGCTCGGAGCCGCCGCTCGCCGCGTCCTGCGCCTCGGACCTGGCCCGGCGTGCGGCCTCGTCGGGCCACACGCCGACGTGGTCGCTCTCCAGGACCAGCCGCACCCGCTTGCGCAGGTGCAGGCGCTCGGTGAACTCACTCGGCAGCTGCAGCCGACCGCTGCCGTCCAGGACGGCGTACTCCTCGGCGCTGAGCACCTCGACGCCGTCCTCGTCGGTGGCGACCCGGCGCAGCACCTCGGTCGAGGTGCGGCCGTCGCGGATCCCCACGGTGCGCTGCACCTGCTCGGACACCAGCGCGTCGTGGGTGACGACGACCACGGTGACGCCGAGGTCCTCGTTGGCCCGGCGCAGGGCTTCGAAGACCTCGTCGCTGGTGGCGGTGTCCAGTTCGCCGGTGGGTTCGTCGGCGAGCAGCACCCGCGGCTCGTTGGCGTTGGCGACGGCGATGGCGACCCGCTGCTGTTCGCCGCCGGAGAGCGTGTCGGGGGTGCGGTCCCGGCAGTGGCCGACGGACAGCAGGTCGAGGAGTTCCTCCGCCCGGGCCCGGCGCCGGGAGCGCTTGATCCCGGCGTACGTCATCGGCAGCATCACGTTCTCGGCCGCGGAGAGGTAGGGCAGCAGGTTGCGGGAGGTCTGCTGCCAGACGAAGCCCACGGTGCGGCGCCGGTAGTCGAGCCGCTCGCGGCGCTTCATCGCCAGCAGGTCGTGCCCGGCGACCTCGGCGGCGCCTGCGGTGGGCACGTCCTGGCCGGAGAGTATGCCCAGCAGGGTCGACTTGCCGGAGCCGGAGGCCCCGATCACCGCGACCATCTCGCCCTCGGCCACGGTCAGGTCGAGGCCCTGGAGGGCCTGCACCTCCACGCCCTCGGACTGGTGGATCCGCACCAGGTTCTCGCAGACGACGAGCCCTGCCTCACGTCGCGGGGCGGCCGCGGCCCGTCGGTGCAGTTCGGCCAAGTCCGGCGTCCCTGGCGGCTGTTCGTGAACTGGCACACGGTCCCCCAGGGAGATGAGGTCTGCGGACAACGCTGTCAGACGGTCGTCAGGATAGTGCGGAAGGCCGCCGGGCGGGTCGCGGGGCGGCAATCCGTACGTGCGGGTGGCTGGGCCGTGCGGCACTGTCAGGTGTCGTCGACGATGCGGCCGTCACGGAGTTCGAGCACGCGGTCGGCCAGCTTGAGGAGTTGGGTGTCGTGGGTGGCGACGAGGACGGTGACGGCTTCGCTGCGCACGACGGCGCGCAGCAGGTTCATCACGGTGAGGCCGGTGTCGGCGTCGAGTTGACCGGTGGGTTCGTCGGCGATGATCAGGGCCGGGTTGTTGGCGAGCGCCCGGGCGATCGCGACGCGCTGCTGCTGGCCGCCGGACAGCTCGCCGGGACGCTGGTCGGCGTGCTCGGAGAGGCCGACGAGGGAGAGCAGGAGGCCGACGCGGGACTCGCGTTCGCGGGCCGGGACCTTCCGCAGGCGCAGCGGAACCCCGATGTTCTCGGCGGCGGTCAGGATCGGGATGAGGCCGAAGGACTGGAACACGAAGCCGACGCGCTCGCGGCGCAGTGCCAGCAACTCGTCGGCGCCGAGGCCGGCCAGGTCGGTGCCGTCCAGGATGATGCGGCCGCCGTCCGGAACGTCCAGGCCGCCGACCAGGTTGAGCACGGTGGTCTTGCCGGAGCCCGAACGTCCTCTGAGAGCGACGAGTTCGCCGCGCGGCACGGTGAAGGAGACACCGCGCAGGGCGTGGACGGCGGTGTTGCCGCTGCCGTAGGTACGGCGCAGGTCCTCGACCACCACCATCCCGCCGGTCTGCGTCCCGACGCCCGCCACGACGCCGTCGTCGCTGGTCCGCTCGCGCACCTTGCCCTCCCCGTCCGCCCGGTGCGGACCAGGACGGTTCCGCATCCGAACCGGCACCGTACGGCATGCCGTACCACCGCCGGAAGGTCAGCCGGGGCACACCGGGCTTGCCCCTGACCCGTGGGCCAAGGCTTGGCGTCCGGTCATGAACGCGAGTCCCCGCTGTCGGCACCGACGCGCCTGCGGCAGGGCCTCGCCGAAGCCGCGGGCCTGCCACCGAGCGGGACCGCGCCCCGCGCCGATCCAGGCGTCGGGGACCGACGGTCACCGAACCCCCGAGCTCTCGTCACGTCGAACCGGGCTCAGCGGAGACCTCGGTGAGCGGCCCACAACTCCCCGGCGCGGCCGGCTGCTTCGGTGACCAGGTTCGCCAGTTCGGGTCTGTCGGGGACGGGGAACGAGACGTAGGCGCCCCGACCACCGGCGACAGGTCGGCCGTAGGCCTTCACGGCGACGTGGCCGTCCGGGAGAAGCCGGACGTTGAGCGTGGTCAGCGTGAACTCCTCACCGCGCCGGGTGTCCGTCCAGCGGAGCGCTTGCGGAACCGTGACATTGATCGCGAGTGCACTCACTTCCAGGTCGCTTCCCATGGACGGATGGTTCCACACGATGCGCCGCAGGGCGGCTGCTGCGTCTGCGCACCGGTCGTCCGCGGCCGGGATCCCTCACCCTCCCTGGGTCCCCCGCACGGTGGGCTCGCCGAGGTGTCCCACGGCCGTCCGCCACGCGGCCGTCACCGCGCCGTGGGCCTTCGCGGTGCACGCTGCCCGGTCACCGCTCAGGGTGATCGGGGCGCCGACGTGGACGTGCAGCAACGGACGGCGCAGGGGCGCGGTGAGCAGCCCGGCGATCTGCTTGCCTGCCGTGCCCGAGGCGATGCGCCGGGCTCCCGCCTGGCCGACGGGGACGACGGGGGCACCGGTGCGCTCGGCCAGCCGCGCCAGACCGCCGCGGAAGGCGGCCGGCGCGGCTTCGGCGGCGTCGGTACGGGTCGGGAGACCGCCTTCGCCGTAGATGAGCACCGTGCGCCCCTCCCGCAGGGCCGCCGCGGCGAGGTCGAGGCAGCGGGCGGCACGGCGGTCCCTGCGGTGCACCGGGATGTGGCCCTCGCGGGCGAGCGCGCGTCCGAGCAGGGGCACGCGCCACAGGCCGGCGGCCGCCATGACGGCCGGCTCGGCGCCCAAGCGGCGCAGTGCGGCGAGCACGACGGCCGGATCGGCGAGGGACGTGTGGTTGGCGACGATGATGCTGCCCGGCGCGAGGGCGGTACCGGTCTCGGCGGTCACGGTGAGTCGACCGACGGCCGGCAGCAGGGCGTCGGCGAGGCGGCTGAGCATGAGGGGTCTCCCGGTCTCCACGATGATGATCCACATCCTTCAGGACCGGAAGGGGCTGAGGCGTGGGCGTTCGTACTCAGCCGCACCAGCGCCCGGTACTCACCCCCGGGCCGTGACGGAGGAGCGTCGGCCGCGGTCCCCGCGTGGGCGCGGGAGGCTGCCGGGTGTCGTCAGGCCGAGGCGTGCGGCTGCTGCGGGCCGAGGTAGTGGACGCGGGTCTCCTGCGCGTGAGCCGTGAGCAGCCCGAGGAGTTCCTCCGCCGCGGTCTTCAGGAGGCCGCCGTCGTCTTCCGCCCGCAGGGTTTCCAGGACGAAGGCGACGCGGGTGGAGTCCTCGGTGACTCGGGTGCGGTGGGCGTCGCGGTGGTTCCAGTGCCGGGTCAGGACGCCGGCGGCGTCCGTGTAGACGATCTCGCCGGGCTTCGGGTGCTCGACGGTGCCGGGCTCGCCGAGCGGGGTGAACTCCTCGCTGCCGTCGGCGTACCTGATCTCGACGTCGCCGGCGACGTGGTCGAGGTCGAAGGCGCCCGCGGGCAGGCCGTGGCGGACGGAGACGGCGTTGTAGGAGTCGACGGCGGGGTTGATGCGCGGCAGCGTGCCCTTCTTGGCCATACGGCGTCCGAGTGCGTCGACGCTGGGGCGGACGCGGCGGGGATTGGTGCCGAACGAGCGGTAGGCGGTGTGCCACGCCTCGATACGCGGGTCGGTGTCGTCGGCGGGGGCCCAGGCGCCGGCGGCCAGTTGCCGTTCGAGGTCGTCGAGCACGCCGACCGTGTCGGGCCAGGGTTCGTGGCCGCGCAGGCCGGTGGCCGTGACCACGGCGATCAGGGCGCCGGGGAAGGCTTCGGCGACCGCGGTCGTGAGGCGGAAGGTCGGCATGGGCGGGGCTCCGTTCGGCTCGGGGGAATGGAGACGGGGAAGTGGCGCGGGGTTCAGTTGAGGGCGAGGAGGCCGACCGCGACCGCGGCGGCGCCCAGACCGAGGAGCTGCCCCCGGTGGACGCGTTCCGCGAGCACGCCGCGCGCGAGCAGCACGGTGGCCGTCGGGTAGAGGGCGGTGATCACGGCGACGACGGTGAGGTCGCCGCTGCGCGCGGCGAGCAGGAACAGCAGGTTCGCCAGGGAGTCCAGCACTCCGGCGCCGGCCGCCAGGGCGTAGGCGGGCTTCTCGGGGCCGAGCCTGCGGTGCAGGAGGCCGGCCGCGGTCAGCGTGACGGCCGAGGAGACGGCTCTGCCGACGATCAGCGGGGCCACGCCGCTGCCGGACGGGGCCTGGTGGAGGAAGACCAGTTGCAGGGCGATGGCGGCGCCCGCCCCGAAGGCCAGGGTCAGGGCGGTGCGCGAGGGGCGGGCGGCGCCCGCTTTGGGCCCGGCGCTCACGAGTACCACCGCGGCCAGCGCCAGCGGCAGGCCGACGAGCCCGGCCGGCCCCGGACGGTCGCCCTCCCCGAGACCCACCGCGACCGGGAGCGCGGCGGACACCAGCGCCGTCACCGGGGAGAGCACGTTCATCGGGCCGATGGCCAGGGTCTTGTAGAGCAAGGCGAAGGCGGCGGCGGAAGCCACGCCGGAGGCGGCACCCCAGCCGACGACGGCGGGGTCGAACGAGGCACCGAGCAGGGGCCACACCAGCAGTTCGAAGGTGAGGCTGGCGGGCGCGGCGACCATCACGGTGCGCAGCACATGGACCTTGCGCGTGCCGAGGCCGCCGAGGAAATCGGCGCATCCGTAGGCGAGCGCGCTGCCCAGGCCCAGCAGCAGAGCTATCACGGGACGATCCCTTACTATTACAGTGGAACGACTGAACCGTACAACGGAACGACCGCAGCGTGTCAACCGAACGACCGGGCGGCACATTCCACCGACCTGTCAGCGAGGGAAGGCGATCAGGTGGCCGAGGCAGACGCAGCCCTGCGGACGCTCGCGCACAACGTCCGAGCGGCCCGCACCCGGGCAGGCCTGTCCCTGGACGAGCTGGGCCGCCGCGCCAAGGTCAGCAAGGGCGCTCTGGTCGGGCTGGAGAAGGCCCAGGGCAACCCGAACTTCGCGACCCTGGTCCGGCTGGCCGACACGCTCGGCGTCTCGGTCTCCGCACTGCTGGAGGGACCTGCCGAAGGCCGGGTCCGGGTGGTGTCGGCCGACGCCGTGATGCCGCTGTGGGCCGGAGAGCAGGGCGGCGACGCCCGGCTGATGCTGACCACCTCGGGGCCGGCGCCGGTCGAGGTGTGGCGCTGGCGCCTGCAGCCGGGCGAGGAGTACCCCAGTCACCCGCATCAGGCCGGCGTGACCGAGACCGTCAGTGTCACCGCGGGACGCATGGTCCTGGTCGTCGACGGCACGGAGCACCCGGTGGCGGCCGGGCAGACCGCCACCTTCGACGGCGACGTCCCACACACCTACCGCGGCGCGGGCGACGCCACCTGCCACCTGATCATGACCGTCCACCTGCCCCCCGGCCCGACCACCTGAGCCCCGGGCACGCCGGCGCCGCCCGGCCGGACGTGGGCAGCCACCCGATCGGAGCGGGTGGTCCGGACCCAGGCGGTCACTCACCGGTGGTCTTGTCCACCAGGGCGCTGTACGTCAGCTGCAACGCGTCCGCGCCTGCCAGGGCCGCGAGCGCCCCCATGGCGGTGCGGGTGGCCCGGGGCCAGAGCAACTGCCCGGCGGTGAGGGTCGAGGCCACCCAGACGCTGACCCAGTACGGGCAGGTGACCAACTCGCCGATCATGGCCTCGCCGCCTTCGGACCGCGCCTCCTCGTGCAGCTCCGCCGGCCGCGCCCGCTGCCGGACCGGCCCGTGCCGGGGGACGTGGCGCTGCCTCGGTGACCAGCCCGCTCAGGGCTCCCTTCACCACGTTCCACGGCCCACAGGGTGTAAGCGCCGAAAGCCGCCAGAGCCGCCGTGTAACCACCCAACCCACAGGAACGGGAATCGTCCCCATGGGCGGGGGGGGTCCCCTGCCGGTGCCGGACAAACAACCGGTGGCCACCCGCCGGTTGCCGATGAGCGGCGGGCAGGGCCGCACCTACGAACTTCACGGGGCGCGCACCTCGCGCAGAGCGGCGCCGATGTGGGCGACGCCCGCTTCGATGTCGTGGGCGGGGCCCGCCGCGTAGCCGAGCACGAGGCCCGGCCGGCCGGGCCGGACGCGGTGCCAGGACAGCGGGTGCACCTTCACGCCCCGGGCGAGGGCCGCCTCGGCGACGTCGGTGTCACGGAAGCCGGTGTCCCGTGCGCCGCCGAAGGTGACCATCAGGTGGAGGCCCGCGGCCGCGCCGTGCACCCGGGCCCCCGGCAGGTGCGCCGCGACGGCCCGCAGCATCGCGTCCCGCCTGCGCCGGTGACGGGAGCGGACATGGCGCAGGTGCCGTTCCAGTTCGCCGGAGTCCATCAGCCGGGCGAGCACCAGCTGGGTGAGGATGCCGGTCCCGAGGTCGGCGTACCGTTTGGCGGTCACCACCGCGTCCAGCCGGTCCGGCGGGACGAGGAGCCAGCCGATCCGCAGTGCGGGCGCGAGCAGCTTGGAGACGCTTCCCGCGTAGCAGACCCCGTCGGGCAGCAGGGAGCGAAGGGCCGGCACCGGCGGCCGGTCGTAGCGGTGCTCGGCGTCGTAGTCGTCCTCGATGACCACCCCTCCGGAGGCCGCCCAGTCCAGCAGTTCCCGGCGGCGTTCCCCGTCGAGGACGACACCGGTGGGGAACTGGTGCGCCGGGGTCGTCAGCACCGCGCGGGCACCGCAGGCCCCCAGCGCGCCGACGTCCAGCCCGCCCGCGTCCACGGGCACGGGCACGGTCGTATGACCGCCGTGCTCCAGTTGCTGGCGTGCGCCGAGCGATCCGGGATCCTCGACCGCGATCCGGCTGATGCCGTCCCCGCGCAGGATCTGGCCGAGCAGACCGAGGGCCTGCGCCACGCCGCCGACCACCACCACCTCGGCCGGGTCGGCGCGGATGCCGCGGTTGCGCGCCAGCCAGTCGACGACGGCCCGGCGCAGGGCGAGGGCACCCCGTGGATCCCCGTATCCGAAGTCGCCGGGGGTGACGCTCGCGAGGACGGCGCGCTCGGCACGCAGCCAGGCGGTGCGGGGAAACGCGGCGAGGTCGGGGACGCCCGGGGAGAGGTCGATCCGGCACGGGAGGGCCCGCAGCGCGTCGATGGCGCCCTCGCGGTCGGCCGCCCCGAAGAGCGCACGGGCGGGCTCCGTCAGGTCGGCGGGGCGTGCGCGGGGCGCGGCGGGAGCGGCCACCACCACCGTGCCGAGCCGGCCGCGACCGGCGATCTGGCCGGACTCGGCCAGCCGCCGGTAGGCCTCGGTGACCACACCCCGCGTCACCTTCAGCTCCTCGGCGAGCACCCGGCTGGCCGGCAGCCTGGCTCCGACGGGCAGCCTCCCGTCGGCGATGGCCGACCGCAGCCGGTCGGCGAGCCATGCGGTACGTCCGCCGGACGGCGCCCGTCCGATGTCCAGCTGGAGGAAGTCCGAGCCGACGCTCGTCCCCGGCGCCGGGCGCGAGGTTTTGGACCCCTCGGACGGTGACTTCGTGGACCTGCCCATGGCGTCCATTGTGGCGGCAGGGTGGTGGGCATGGACACACCTTCCCCCTCGTTCGCCCCGCTCGTGCCCGGCATGGCCGGGATGGTGCTGGTCGGGAGCAGCGTCACGGTCTCGCACACCCTCGTCGACGCACCGCTGTTCACCGCCCAGGCCGTCCGGTACGCGGCCGCGACCGCGATCCTCCTGGTGGTCGCCAGGGCCGCCGGTGCCCGTCCGGTCCGGCCGCGCGGAAAGGAGTGGCTGTGGCTGGCGGGGCTGGCGGTCACCGGCCTGGTGCTGTTCAACGTGGCCGTCGTGCGGGGTGTCGCGCATGCGGAACCCGCGGTGATCGCGGTCGCGGTGGCGTGCGTGCCGGTGGTCCTCGGACTGGTGGGCCCGCTGCTGGAACGGCGCAGGCCCAGCCGCCAGGTCCTGGTGGCGGCGCCCGTCGTCGTGGCGGGCGCGGTGCTGGTGGAGGGGACCGGACGCACCGATCCCGTCGGAGTGGCGTGGGCCGCGCTCGCGCTCGGCTGCGAGGCCGCGTTCACACTGCTCGCGGTGCCGGTGCTGGGACGGCACACCCCGTGGGGGGTGTCCGTGCACGCGACGTGGCTGGGCGGTGCGGTGCTGGCTGGCCTCGGCCTGGCTTCGGAAGGCCCGTCGGCCGTGGCGCGGTTGACGGGAGTGCAGTGGGCTGCCGTCGGCTACCTGGCGCTGCTGGTCACAGCGGTCGCCTTCGTGCTGTGGTACTCGACGGTGAGCGCGGCCGGGGCGGGCCGGGCCGGGCTGCTCACCGGGATCGCCCCGCTCGCGGCGGCGGGCGCGAGCACGGTCGCGGGGACCGGTCCCCCGGGGCCGTCGGTCTGGGCGGGCATCGGGGTGGTCGTGGTGGGTCTGGTCATCGGCCTGCGGCCACGTGGCTCGGCCGCCGGAGCGACACCGGACGGGGGGCGCACGGCCGCGTCGGAAGCCGCCCCCGTCCCGGGCCGCGGCCGCTAGAAGCCTCGTCCCGGGCCGGTCGGTCCCGAGCCTCCGGTCACCGTCGCGAACGCCGTACCCCGCCCCGGCCCCGGCCCCGGGGTCATCGAGAGCCGGGAGCGGCGCGGGCCGTTCCTTGGCGGCCGGGGGCTTGGGGCATCCGCTTCCTGGTGGTCAGCGGTCCGTGGGCACCGGGTGGGGCCGGCCCGGGTCCAGGGCCGCGATCAGCGCTCCAGGACCACGCAGTCGACGCCGCAGCGTGACCGAGGGTGGCCGCCCCGGGTGGGGCGGCCGGGCCTCGCTCAGGTGGGACGGCGCACCCTCACGGCCGCACGCGCACGATCTGCGGGTCGTGGTCGCTGGTCTGCGCGGCGAACTCGCTGTTGATGTGCACCACGTCGTAGTCGGCTTCGCGGCTCAGCGACGGGCTGGTCAGGATGTGGTCCAGGACCTGCGAGTTGCCCTCGTAGACGTAGGAGTAACGCTCCTTGACCGGCAGGGTGTTCACCAGGTCGGTGAGGAGCCTGCCGTTCGCCGTGAGGGAGGTGACCGCCGGTGAGAACTGGTAGTCGTTCAGGTCGCCCAGGACGACCAGGTCGGCCTTAGGGTCCGCCTTCTCCAGGGACTCGACGAAGTCCCGCTCCACCAGCGCCTGCCGGTTGCGCTGTGCCTCGGAGCTGCGCACCGGCGGCTGGAAACGGCTGTCGATCGCCTGGTCGCCGCCCTTGCTGTTGAAGTGGTTGGCGATGACGAACAGCGTCTTGCCGCGGAAGGTGAACTCCCCGGCGAGGGGCTTGCGCGAGGAGGTCCACGCGTCGTCCGTCGGCGCGATCCGGCCCGGGGACGCGGTCAGGTGGGTGTCCGCGCCCTTGCCGGTCACCCCGACGGCCGTCGAGGAGTCGCCGCCCGGACGGTCGGTGAACTGCACCCGGTCGGGGTTGAACAGGAACGCCTGCCGGATGTTGCCGCCCGGCTGGCCGCCGTCCTTGTCGTTGACGGGGTCGATCTGCCGCCACTGGTAGCGCGGTCCGCCGGCCGCGACGATCGCGTCGACCAGCTTGCCCAGCGTCTTGTCGGCGGCGACCGTACCGTCGTCGGTGGCGCCGCTGTTGTCCTGGATCTCCTCCAGCGCGACGATGTCGGGCGAACGGAGGTTCGTCACCAGGCCCTTGGCGAGGGCGTCGAACTTCGACTGCGCGTTGCCCGGTGCCAGGTTCTCCACGTTGTACGTGGCGACGCTCACCTGGGAGGCGCTCTGCTTCGCCGTCACCTCGGGCTCGAGGTCGCCCGTGCGGACGGTGCCGATGGCGCGGGCCTGGAGCGTGTAGGTGCCGGCGAACTGGTTGTAGTCGAGCGGGCCCTCGGTGGTGCCGGACAGCGTGTCGCCGACGTTCGCGACGGGGAACGCCTGCTGGGCGGTGGGGATCAGCGACTGCACCATGAGACGGCCCGAGTTGGGGTCGTCGTAGCCCTTGTACAGGGTGCCGCCCCGCTTGGTGGGGTTCTGGTCGGGCCGGACCGTCACCCACATCTCGGAGTACACATCCGTGGCGCCGACCACGCGGCTGCTGCCGATGCGGACGTTCATGCCCTCCAGCGACTCGTAGGTGTCGAGGGCGTACTCGTCGGGACGCAGCGGCAGGTTCTCGATGCTCGCGCCGCCCGCCTGCGGGGCGAACCGCTCGGGCACCGAGTGCCTGTCGAGGACGACAGGGGCGGGCACGGCGTTGCCGCTGGACACGACGGTCACCGTGGCCTTGGTCAGTTCGGTGACCGACTGGATGCCGGTGCTCTGGCCGCCCGGGTAGTACTCCTGGACGGTGGCGTCGACGGAGACGCTGTCGCCCACCTTCACGGTGGGCGTGGCCGAGCCGGTGAAGACGAAGACGCCCTCGCTGGTGCGCGGGTCCGCGTCGGGGTTCGGGTCCTGGAACCAGAAGCCCTGCGAGGAGCCGTACGCGCGGACGCCGGTGACGACGCCGGTGACCCCGGAGACGGCCTTGCCGTCGAGGGGCGAGACGCGGGAGGTGCCCTGGATGTCGTGGATCTTCGCCGGGGTGGCGGGCGGGGTGGTGGGGGGCTGCGTGGTCGGCGGGTCGCTCGGAGTCGCGCCGCCTCCGGTGTCCCCGGTGTTCTGCGGGGACGGGTCGCCGGCCGTGAAGTCCGCGGCGTTGTCGTCGGTGTCGGCGAGGGAGGCCGAGCGCGCCACGGACGCGGTGTTGCTCGCGCCGGCCGCCGCGCCGTTGCCCTCGTGCACCACCGCGGTGCCGAAGCCGACCAGGTCCTTCACCCGGGGGTCCGCCTGACAGTCGGCGGCGGTGAGGCAGGTCAGCGGGTCGCTGCCGGTGACCAGGGCGACGGTGCCGTTGGTGCCGGACATGTTGATGGAGCCGGTGGCGTCGGGCGTGGGCAGGGCCTTGGTGCCGCCCGTGCCCGCGGCCTCCTGGACCAGGTAGCGGCCGCCGCCGGCGAGCGAGCCGGTGAGCGGGGTCGACTGCCACTTTGAGGACGCGGTCGGCGCGCCCGGCAGGTACTGCACGCTGTAGCCGCTGAGGTCCACCGAGCCGCTGCCGGCGTTGGCCAGTTCGACGAAGTCGTTGGTGTACGTGGCGCCCGAGTTGCCGCCGCCTCCGTAGACCTCGGCGATCAGGGCCTCGTGCGAGGCGGCCATGGCGTTGATGCTCAGACCGGCGGTGGCGAGCACGACCGCGCCCGCTATGCCGTAGGGCAGGGCTCGCTTGCGTCTGGTGTGCTGGGAACGCGGCTCGGCGGCCTCGGATGAGGGGTGCGACACGGAGGAGCTCTCCTTCATGCAGACGGCGTGACGTGGTACGTGAGCGTGCGGGGCCGCCCCGGCGTACGACCGGGCCAAGATACGCGCGTAGACAATGCGATCGCAGTAACCCGCAGGTGAACTCTGGGACACAAAGGGAGGTCTGGCATTCCGGTTGGCGATCGAAGCGCTGGACTCCCCCTGGTCTCCCGCGCGTTGACAGCCGCCGGGATCGGCGCGACGGTGAGGGTTCCTGCCGGGTCCCCAGTGCGGAGGCCGTCCCTTGACCAGTTCGTCAGTACCCCGCTCGGAGGCCGATCTCGTCGAACGCGTCCGCGCGCTGCACCCACTCATCCGCTCGCACGCCCTGCGCGCGGAGCAGGAACGGCGAGTGACCGGCGAGGTCGTCGAGGCTCTCACGGACGCCGGGATCCACCGTATGAACGTCCCCCGCCGTTACGGGGGCCAGCAGACCTCCTTACGGACCCAGGTCGACGCGCTGAGCGCCGTCTCCGCCGGGTGCGGGTCGGCCGGGTTCATGGCGTTGATCCAGGCCGGGTGCGCGTTCATCGCTTCCCTGTTCCCCGACGAGGCCCAGGACGAGATCTTCACGGACCCCGATGTACGGGTCGGCGGCACTCTCGTCCCGAGTTCGAAAGCCGTTCCCGTGGACGGCGGTTACACGGTCAACGGGAACTCTCCGTTCGCGACCGGCTGTCAGGACGCCGAATGGCATCTGCTGACCGCGCTGGCCGGCACCGGGGACGGGCCGCCGGAGATGGTGTGGCTGGCGATCCCCATGACCGATCTCAAGGTGCTGGACGACTGGAACGTCTCCGGTCTGAGCGGGAGCGGCAGCAACACCGTCGTCGCCCAGGACGTGTACGTGCCCGCCCACCGCGTCCTGCCGGTCGGGCCGTTGCTGGCGGGCACCTTCCCGTCCCGGCGCAACGGCGCCGACCCCTTCTACCGGATGCCCGTCCTGCTGCTGTTCTGTGCCTGGACGGCCGCGAACGCCCTCGGACTGGGCCGCGCGGCTCTGACGGAGTTCGGGGAGCGCATCCATCGGCGGGGCATCACGTACACCCTCTACGAGCGCCAGCACGAGGCACCGGTGACGCATCTCCAGCTGGCCGAGGCGGCGATGAAGGTCTCCTCCGCGGAACTGATCACCGCCGACTTCGTGGGGCTGATCGAGGCCAGGGCGGCCGACGCACGGCCCTTCACGGCGCAGGAGAGGGCTCGGATCAGGGCGCAGTGCGGGTATCTGACGCGGTTGTGCAAGGAAGCCGCCGACCTGGTCGGGTCCGCCTCCGGCGCCTCGTCCCTGCACCGGGAGGTGCCGATCCAGCGAATCGTCCGGGACCTCAACGCCCTGAGCCTGCACTCGTTCGTCAACCCCACCGCCAACCTGGAGCTGTACGGCCGAGTGCTGTCGGGGCTCGACGCCGGGACGCCGTTCTTCTAGGGGCACACCGCATGCTGTGACAAGGTCGTTCGCGCTGTGTCAAGTCCCGAATTCGAGTCACGTGACCGGGGTGGGGCGGCATGTCCCAATGGAGGCATGAGGTCGCACGGAAACGGCGGCGGCCCACTCGCCTCACTCAAGGAGAACTCCCATGTCGCGTTTCACTCGTATCGCCGTCCTGACCGCTTCGACCGCGCTGGCCGCGGGCGGGGCACTGATCCCCACCAGCGCGTTCGCCGCCCCGGCGCACACCGGCGCCGTGACCATGGCCCCCAGCCATCACCACCACGGGGGCGGGGGCGCGGTCAACAACGTCCCGATCTTCAACAACGGCAACGGCGGCGGCGCAGTCAACAACGTCCCCATCTTCAACAACGGCAACGGCGGCGGCGCAGTCAACAACGTCCCCATCTTCAACAACTGAGCGTACTCGTGCGGCCGAGCGGTGCCCCGCTCGGCCGCACCTCCGTGACCCGCCGGCAGCACGGCGATCCGCTCTGTTCAGGGCTCCGGGTTCAGGCAGGCCGGGAGGGGGCCCGTGGCGGGGGGCGGGTCGGACAGGCAGGCGGCGGCCTGCTCCGGGCCCAGGAACGGGGCGAGTACCGAGAAGGCCAGGCCCGGCAGCAGGGCGGGCAGTTCGGCGGTCCGGCCGGCGGCTATCCGTCGGTAGATCGCGGAGTACACGCCACCGACCACCGTGTCCACCAGCTCCTCCTCGGGAACCGGAAGCTCCAGGTCGGGCAGGTCGGTGAAGTAGTCGCGGAAGCGGGTCAGCAGGTGCTCGCGGGCCTCTCGCCCGGCGGGGCCGACGGCGTCGATCTCCACGATCGCCATCGCCGCGAACGCCGGCGCCTCGGCGAGGATCGCGAGGAGCGCGCCCAGCCCGGCGCGCACCTTTCCCGGCCAGTCGGGGGCCTGGGCACGAGCCTCCTCCATGGCGGCGAGGACCTGCGAGGTGCCGTGGTGGTGGGCGGCGAGGAAGGCGTCCTCCTTCCCCTTGAAGATCTCGTAGAAGACCGGCCTGGTCACGCCGGCCGCCTGGCAGATGTCGCTGACCCGGGTACCGGCGTATCCGACCTGGGCGACGGTGCGGACGAACCCGTCCAGCAGCCGGTCCCGCTGGTTGGCGGCGACGGCCTCGGAAGACGTACGGCGGGGACCGCGCCGCAGCGAGCGCTCCGGGTCGCGCCCCCTTCGGGTACCGGGCAGCACCAACGGCGGCGGCACCGGCGAACCTGCTGCCATTCCATGCCCTTTCTCACGAACTCACGTGATGTGCCTTGACGTTGAATACTCGTCAGGTTTACAACCTTCACAGGTTTTCTTCTGGTGCGGACCTGCGGCGGACGACCCGCTGGAGCCGCCAGTGTCACGCACCCGCACAGCGCCAACAAGTGCACCGGTCCGGCAGTCCCCGCACCCGGGACAGCCATGCCCGGGTCGCCGTCCCTTGCCGTGCCCGGGACGGCCGCCCCCCTTCCTCGGCATACCCGCACGCCCGAAAGAGGACTCACCCATGCGCAGATTCGGCGTCTCCGCCTTAACCGTCACCGCCGCCCTGTCCGCTCTGGCCCTGCTTCCCGCCGCCTCCGTCTCGGCGGCCGGCTCCGTGCTCACCTACGGCAGCGCCGGCGGCAACGCGGTCTCCGTGGGCGACGTGGTCACCGCCTCCCTGGCCAGTGGCACCAAGGCCTCCCTCGCCACCACCAGCGGTGGTTCGACCGGCATCACGTGCACCGGCTCGTCGCTGTCCGCCAAGGTGACGTCGAACCCCGCCGCCCCGGGCACCGCGACCGAGTCCGCGACCTCCCAGACCTTCAGCGGCTGCTCCAGCAACGTCCTCGGCGTCACCGGCGTGCAGAGCGTCACCGTCAACAACCTGCCGTACACGACGTCCGCGGCCTCGGGCGGGGCGGTGACGGTGACCCCGGCCTCGGGCAGCACCATCCAGACCACGGTGGTCCTGTCCACCCTGCTGGGCACCGTCAACTGCGTCTACCGGGCGTCCGGGCTGGCCGCGGTGAGCTCCAACACCGCCAACAGCCTGACCTTCACCAACCAGGCGTTCACCAAGGCGTCCGGCTCGTCCCTGTGCGCGGCCAACGGATACTTCACGGCGGCCTACGCGCCGGTCGTCGACAGCAGCGTCAGCGGCTCTCCCGCCGTCTTCACCAACTGATCTCCGGTACGGCGATCCGGCTCCGTTCGACTCCGCGAGCCCGGGGAACACGGCGGGAAGGTGAGCGGTACCACGATCGCCACGAACACGTCCGGCGGGCCGGCCGTCCACCAGCCGGCCCCGCCGGGCGGGAAGCGGGACGGTGACTGATGCAGACGTTCCTCCCCGATCCCGACTTCCGGCGCACCGCGCAGCTCCTGGACCGGCGCCGGCTGGGCAAGCAGCGTGTCGAGGCACTCCAGGTCCTGCGCGGCCTGACCGTCCCCGGCTACGGATGGCGCCGGCACCCGGCCGTACGGATGTGGACCGGCTACGAGGAGGCGCTGGTGCGGTACGGCCTGGAGATCTGCCGGGTCTGGCGGGAGCAGGGCCACCAGGACAGCTGCGCCGCGTCCCTGGTCGCCGGGCTGGCCATGTGCCGTCCGGGCGCTCAGGTGCGCGACCAGGCAGAACTGGCGGCCGCCGGGAAGCTGCCGCCCTGGCTCGGCGACGAGGCGTTCCACGAGAGCCACCGCTCGGCACTCGTCCGCAAGGACCGCGAGGTGTACGCCGCTCTGTTCCCCGGCGTGCACGACGACCTGCCGTACGCGTGGCCCGCGTCGGACCGGGGGCCACGGCAGACACCGACCGGCCAGTGACATCGGCAGCCACTGGTTCACCACGTCGGGACGAATCCTCCGTCGATGCGCAGATCGCTGCCGATGATGTTGGCGGCCCGGTCACCGGCCAGGTACACGACCAGGTCGGCGATCTCCGCGGGGCGGGAGAAGCGTCCGCTGACGGTGGCGGCCGCGGCCTGGGCCATGACCTCCCGCGCCTCCAGACCCGCGGCGGCCGAAACGGTGTCGGCCACTCCCCCACTGCCGAGCCACAGCTCCGTCTCGACCGGCCCGGGGCTCACGCTGTTCACCCGCACGCCACGGGGCCCGAACTCCTTCGACAGGGCCTTGGAGAAGTTGACCAGCGCGGCTTTGGCCGCGCTGTAGTCGACCACCGTCGGATCGGGCAGTTCGGCGTTGACCGAGCCGATGTTCACGATGGAACCGCGGCCGGTCTCCAGCATGAGGGGCAGTACGGCCCGGGTGACCGCGATCGTCGCGAACAGGTTGAGCTCCAGGGTCCGCCGCCATTGGGCGTCGGTCACGCTGAGGAAGCCGCCGGGCCGGGCGTGGGCCGAGCCCACGTTGTTGACCAGCACGTCTATGTGCTGCCCTGCCGCGGCCACGAGGTGGTGGGCGCTGTCCGGCTCGGTCAGGTCCAGCTGGACCCAGCGGGCTCCGCCCTCTTTCACCAGGACGTCGAGCCCCGGTGACATGGTCCGCGCCGCCGCGACCACGTCGGCTCCCGCGGCCACCAGCGCCTCGGCCACGGCGAGACCGATGCCCTTGCTCGCGCCGGTGACGACGGCCGTCCTGTACCGCAGATCATCTGTCATGGTCCGCTCCTCACCACTCGCGGTGCCCCGTCCCTCCAGCCTCGGGCCTCTGGCCGGGAAGCGCCGTACGAGGGCGGGTGGCGGACGCGGCACAGGACCGGGACGGCCTCTGGGCCGTCCCGGTCCCTCGGCCCCCTCGGGTGCCCCTGGCGAAGACCCCTCCGCCGGCGACCGACGAGGCTCTATCCGCACGTCAGTGTCGGCGTCCCCCAGTCTCCGTGGTCGTTGCCGTTGCCGTCACCGGCGTCGCCGACCCTGAGGTCGACCACCTGGGCGCCGCTGACGTCGACGTCGATCGGCACCGCCGCCTGCTTGCCCCGGATCGTCGGCGTGGTCACCAGGGTCTTGCCGTCGGCGATGACGGAGAACGTCACCGTTCCCGCGCCGCCCGTCTCGTCGTCGACACCGACGTCGGCCGCCAGGCGGGAGCAGGTTCCGGCGAGGTAGAGCTGGACGTCGCTGACCGAGTTGGTGCCCAGGCCCTTGGCGTGGCCCACGCCGGCGATGCTGATCGGCCGGCCGTCCCCGGCCGCCTGCTCGCCGACGCTGCTGTCCCGTTCCACCGGCCCCCACCCGTTGGTGGCGGACAGGAACGGCAGGTCGCTGACCGCGCTCTTCCCGGCGGGGGGCGCCGACGGGATCCCGCCGACGATGCGCTCGTCGGTCCCGGTGGCCTGCCGTCCGTGCTGCTGGTAGTGCACGGTGGTGGTGAGGGCGGAGGCGGACGGCAGCGTGCCGGCCGGGGGCCGGACGTTCCACGTGAAGGTGGCCGACGCACCCGGTCGTACGCGCTCGGCCGACGTGGGGCCGGTGGCGCTGACGCTCCAGCCGTCGGGGGCGGAGAGCGAGGCCGTCAGCCGGGTGGCGGCCGATCCGTCCTTGGGCACCCGCAGGGTCGTCCGGGCGGTGAAGGCCTGTGCCGGCTGCGCGGTGTCGGGCACCTCCAGGGTGACGTCGGCGCCAGGGCGCTTCGGCATCGCGTACGTGCGGCTGTCGTAGCGGGGGCTGTCGTTCTGGGCGACGCGCAGGGAGGAGGTGTAGCTGCCGTAGTCGGTGAGCGAGACCTGGCCGAGCCCGCCGGTGCTGCCGTCGAGGTTCCAGACGGCGATGGCGATGCTGTTGTGGCCGTTCGGGTTCAGGATTCCGTTGGGGATGGGGAACGTGTGCTGCGGACCCAGGTAGTTGACGTAGTTGCCGAGCTGCCAGCCGTTGACGAAGATCGTGGCACGGTACCTGCGTGCGGCGTCGTCGGTGAACGTCAGGCCGACCGAGGTGTCCTGACCGCGTGGCAGATCGAGGCGGGCGTCGGTGCGGTACCAGGAGACACCCGGCCGGGTGTCGGTCGTCGGCAGTGTCACCTTGTTCCACTTGCC
Organism: Streptomyces sp. NPDC020958; assembly: GCF_055562175.1. NCBI lineage: Bacteria > Bacillati > Actinomycetota > Actinomycetes > Kitasatosporales > Streptomycetaceae > Streptomyces > Streptomyces sp. NPDC020958. Next base: position 223,103 of record NZ_JBVHFU010000007.1, read on the forward strand.
GTCCGGGTAGCCCGGCAGGGACCAGCCGGCCCGCTCGCCGTACAGACCGCCCGTCGAGAGCGGGCCGCGCACCGTGTCCTGCGGGTCCTCGCCGCCGCGTACACCCTGAAGGCGCCAGGTGACGGAGGTCAGCGGGGCGCCGACGAGGGAGGCGCTGGTAAGGCCGCGGGCCGTCTTGTTGCCGTTGGTGGAGTTGTAGTCCTCCTCGTGTCCCATGTTCACGGTGAGCACGGAGAGGACGTTGTCACCCGTGGACTTGACCGAGCCGGCCGGGAAGGCGAGGTCGGCGCTGCCCGTGGTGGAGCTGCCCAGGAAGGTGCCGTTGAGCCAGGCGGAGAACGCCTGGGCGCCGCCGCCGGAGTCCGAGACCAGATGGATGCCGGTTTCCTTGCCGGTGGCGCGGAACCGGCCGCGGTACCAGGTGTTGCCGGTGTGGAAGCCGTAGTCGTCGGCGTAGAGCACCGGCAGGGCGTTGACGCCGGAGACACTGTTGGTGGTCGTCCTGTCGGCCACCTGCCAGCCGGAGTCGTCGAAGCCGGGGGCCGCTTCGGGGGATTCCTCGGCGTGCTTCCAGTTCGTCAGCGCCGGCAGCCGCACCGCGGCCGCGGTCGCGATCTCCCCGGTCAGGCTTCCGGTGCCGGTGGCCCGGGTGTGCACCGTCCGGCCGTTCCAGGTGACCCGGGCCGCGGAGCTGAACACCTCGATGTTCTTGTCGTCGGCGTTGTCACCGGTGAGCGCCACGGTGCGGCCGCTGTCCCGGCTGGTCGCCGTCCGCAGCAGGTGCGTGCCGCGGACGAGGACCGGGCCGGCCGCCGTGTCCTGGCGCCAGAAGGTCTTCGCCGTCGCCTTGTCGCCGACGAGGAGCAGCAGCGGGCGCTGTCCGCCGCCGCTGATGCCGATGCGGATCAGGCCCTTGTGCGTGTAGTTCAGCCGCAGGTCGCCGGTGGCCGGGTCCCAGGTGGTGTCGGCGGTGCCGCCGCTGGTGACCACGGTGGGCTTGGCGGAGTAGCGCAGGACCGTCTCGCCGTCGCTGCCCGGGTCGCCGTAGAGCACGGCGACGTCCCGGTCGCCGATGGTGGCGCTGGTCATGATCTCCGAGGTCGAGTACTGCAACTGCGAGTCGCCGAGCCGGTAGTCGGCGACGATCACGTGGGAGTCGCGCCCGTCGAGGGTGATCGCGGTGCCGGGCTGCTGGGGGACGACCGGGTAGGTCGGTTCCGCGGCGGCGGCGCCCGTCGGCACGTCGATGGCGTCGATGGCCACGTAGTTGTCCGTGGACGCCGAGCTGTGCGTCCCGGTGACGACGATCTTCAGGGTGTGTGCCCCGGCGGCCAGGCCGGTCTTCTGGAAGAGCACCGCCTGGTTCTCGCCGCCGGAGTCGTCGACCGTCGCCTCCTTCGTGCCGTCGAGGTAGACGTCGGCGTAGCCGTGGTTGTTCGTCTTCGAGCCGATCCAGCGGATCGCGGTGCCGTCGAAGGGAACGGTGACCGAGTCACCGGCCTTGTTCGAGAAGGACTCGGTGTGCTTGTAGTCGCCACCGGTGTAGCTCTGGTCGGCCACGTGCGACCACGAACCGGTGTACTGGAGCGCGGAGTCCGGGTCGTCCCAGGTGTAGCTGGTGTCCGCGGACGGCTGGGCGTTGAAGTCCAGTGCGATGTGGGTCCTGTCGACCGCGGTGGACGTGGAGTTGCCGTGCCGCAGGACGTGGAACTGTGTCTTGGTGTCGGGGTTCATCCGGGCGGTGTCGACGACGGCGGAGTCGTCCGGGGGCGTGGCCCTGATCGCCTCCGTCTTGGTCAGCGGGGCGACGGACTGGGTGAAGTAGCCGATCAGCTTGTCCTCGTAGTACTTCGGATCGAGCTGCCGGGTCTCGCGGATCGCCGCCCCGTAGTCGTACGACGTGTAGTTCTCCGGCATACCCAGCCAGCCCCAGTTGGTGCCGCCGTAGGTCATGTAGAAGCTCTGCGCGGTGGCACCGACGGCTATGTTCTGCTTGTAGAACACGTTGGCGAACTGGTCGTTGATGAGCTGGGCGCACTTGTCGTAGCCCGGTCCGCCCCAGGGGTCGAAGGCTCCGCCCTGGAACTCCGGTGAGTACAGCGGCTTTCCGGCGGGGTGGTCGTAGCTGATGTCGGGGACGCCGTTCCACTTCGTGGGGTTGGAGCAGTCGAAGCCCTGCGGGTAGGAGTCGGGGCCGTCGACGTCCAGGGCGCCGGTACCGGAGTTGAAGGTGCCGTTGTTGTTGCCGGTCAGCGGGACCGTGATGCCGTCGGCTCGGGCCTTGTCCTCCAGGTGCTGCATGTAGGAGCGGCCGGCGGCCGAGCCGTTGTAGTACTCGTTCTCGACCTGGTAGGCGATGACCGAGCCGGTGCCGTTGGTGAGTTGGTGGCGGGCGATGATGCGGTCGATCTGGGTCAGCCATTCGTCCGCGTACTTCAGGAAGCGCGGGTCGTCGCTGCGGTTGTTGCCGGCCTTGGTGGTCAGCCAGCCGGGCAGGCCGCCGCTGTCGACCTCCGCGTTGATGTACGGCGCGGGCCGCGCGATGACGTACAGGCCGGCCTCCTGGGCCATGTCGAGCAGCCTGTCGACGTCCCGGACCCCGCTGAAGTCGTACACGCCCGGCCTGGGCGAGTGGTAACCCCAGTCGAAGTACAGCGAGGTGGAGTTGAATCCGGCGGCCTTCATCTTCTGGAAGATGTCGCGCCACAGGTCCGGGCTCGGCAGCCGGAAGTAGTGGAACTCGCCGGACCACAGGTAGGTGCGCCTGCCGTCGACGAGGAACGAGTAGCCGTCGAGCGTCACCGTGTGCGCCTGCGGACCTGCGGCAGGCGTCGCGGTGGGTGACGGCCCGCCCCCGTGCCCGCCCGCGTCCAGCGCGGCGGCTGGTCCGGTCATGCCCACGGCCAGGGCGATGGTCGCGGTCGTCGCGAGGACCGCCCTCCACCACCGACGTCGACCGGGTCCCGCGTCCTCGGAACGGCTCCGACTACCCCGCACTGCGGCCTCCATCCGCCTGAGCACTCATCATCGAACAGACTCAGGCAGACCCGAACAGTAAAGGGCCACAAGGCTCAACACAATGGGGCGGGAGAACACAGTCGGGGCGGTGGAGGCCAAGTCGGCTCACCTGTGGCCGCCGAGCGGCCGGACTTGGCGCTGCGCACCTGGTACTGCGGATCGTCCGGTGCCGCGTCCACCGTGCGGCCCGCGGCCCGGGTGCGCTTGGTGATCTCCTTCTCCACCTCGCGCTCGGCCTGGCCGCCGTGACTCTTCCAGGCCACCTTGTCGCCCTTCTTCAGGCTCTCGCGCCCGCCCCTTTTCCTCGCCATACCGGCACACCTTTCCGGACAGCCGTCCCCCTGTTCCAGGGTGCCGTCACCGCGCCCGTGGCGCAGCCGCGGTGACGGTGTGAAGAGCTGGGGTTTACCGCTCGAAGTCAGGGGCAGCCGGAGTTTCGTGCTTCGGACCGGAGGCGCAGGCCCAGCGGGTGACCACCCGGGCTGCCGGCATTCTCCGGGGCCCGTGCACCTCTCCGCTGCGGCACCCTGACCCACCCTTCAGGACAGGTCCGGAACGCGGTTCCGGACTTCTGGAAAGACCGTTCAGGAGCGATTCCGCATGCTCACCGACTTGTCGACCAGCCGTCCCGCGACGCCCGGCCACACCGCCGCGGGGACGTCCCGCCGCACCCACGACGACGCCCCTGACACAGCGGCCCTCTTCGCCCGTCTCGCCGCCCTCGACGAGGGCCCCGAGCGCGACGCGCTGCGCGACGAACTGGTCGCGGCCTGGCTGCCCATGGCCCACCGCATCGCCGGCCGCTTCCGCGACCGCGGCGAAGCGGTCGAGGACCTCCGCCAGGTCGCCGCCCTCGGCCTGGTCAAGGCCGTCGACCGCTACGACCCCTCCCGCGGCGCCTTCGAGAGCTACGCCGTACCCACCATCACCGGCGAGGTCAAACGCCACTTCCGCGACCGCATGTGGGCCCTGCGCGTGCCCCGCCGCGTCCAGGAACTGCGCAACCGCGTCCGCGTCGCCCGCCGCGCCCTGACCGAGAACCCCGGCTCCCCCGAACCCGGCATCGCCGACCTCGCCGCCCACACCGGGCTCACCGAGGACGAGGTCACCGCAGGCCTGGAAGCCCTCGAAAGCTTCAGCACCCTGTCCCTGGACGCCGAACTGTCCAGCACCGAGGACGGCTACAGCCTCGCCGACACCCTCGGCGACACCGACGGCTCCTACGACACCGTCATCGACCGCGAAGCCGCCAAGGAAGGCCTGCGCCGCCTGCCCGAACGCGAACGCGCCATCCTCTACATGCGCTTCTTCGAGGACATGACCCAAAGCCGCATCGCCGACCAGCTCGGCATCTCCCAGATGCACGTCTCCCGCCTCATCAGCCGCAGCTGCGCCCGCGTCCGCGCCGAAGCGATGCGCGGGTGACCCGTCCACCGCAGTCCGCAAGTCGTACCGCCGTACCCGTCCCGACCCGAGGAGACCGTCCCATGCTGATGCCCCACCCCGCGACCCTGCGCAGACTCGTCAAGGAGTACGAAGCGCTCCTCGTGACCGAGACACTCGTCGACGACGCCTCGGTGGGCACCCGCCTGCAGGACCTGGCCTACACCCTCTGCGTGTCCACCGGGACCCGGGAGGTCACGGACGCCCTGCGCGTGGCGCACGACTACCTCGACCGCACCATGGACAGTGCCGACACGGCGGGCGCCGCGCCCGCCGCGGGCCCGGCGCGGACCATCCTCAGCCGCCAGGTGTCCCGGGCACCGGCCCCCAGTGTGCTGTCCCAGGGCTGACGGACAACGCCCGGCGACATCCTGGACCTGGTCCCGGCCCGACACGACGGGCCGGGACCGGCCGCGCTCAGGCGCCGGCGCCGGTGAGGGTCCGCACGACCTCGCGCGGGTGCCGGGACGCTCTGGCGGTGCCGGCGTCCGCCGACCGTCTGGTGCCGCTGCCGGTGCGGGTGGAGAAGGGTGAGGCCCGGCTGCGGGTCACCCTCGCTCCCCGGCCCGGATTCGGCGCGGACCGCCTGTCGGCCCCTCGGCTGGAGGAGAGGCTGAGGACGCGGCTCATGGGTGCGGCGCGGGCCCAGTGGATTCCCGGGCCCACGCTGCGGGGTCCGGCCCGCAGTCTCAGGACGAGCTGCTCATCCCGGTGATCATGTCGGTGACCTCGGCGATGCCGCCGTGGGCCAGAGCCTGCCGTTGCCGGTCCGCGCCGGTGCCCAGCTGAAGCAGCCGGTGCACCAGGGCCCTGACCTCCCGCGCGTCTCCCGCGTCCTCCAGGGCCGGACCGACGTGGCGCATCAGACGGCAGACCACGTCCCCGGCGCGGCGCCGTACCCCCTCCGGGTCGATCAGGTCCCCGGAGAGCCCGTGCCGGGCGGCCTGCCACATCGCCCCCTCCAGCAGTTCCGGGTCCGGCTGCGGTCGGGGCAGGTCCTCGGCGCCGTCCCAGATCGCGCGCTGTACGAGGGCGCGTACCGTCCCGGCGAACAGCACGGCCTCGTCGGTGCCCAGCTGGACGTCGAAGCAGCGGATCTCGAGGGTGGGATAGTGCTCGGACAGTCTCGCCTGCCAGTAGAGCTGGCCGGTGTCGGCGATGACACCGGCGTCCAGCAGGCGTTGCACCCGCCGGTCGTAGTCGGTGTCGTCGGCGAAGTACGGGGGGACGCCGCTGACCGGCCACCGGTCGTAGATCAGGGTGCGCCAGGTGGCGAAGCCGGTGTCCTCGCCCTCCCACAGCGGGGAGTTGGCCGACATCGCGGTCAGTACCGGCAGCCAGGGCCGGATCCGGTCGAGGACCTGCACGCCGGTGAGCCGGTCCGGCACGGCGGCGTGGATGTGCATGCCGTTGACGAGTTGTTCGGCGACCAGCTGCGGAGCCTGCCGCTGCATGGCCCGGTAGCGGGGGGAGTCGGTGACCGGGACGGACCGGGTGTGCGACGGGGGTGTGCCGCTGGCCAGCACGCGGCAGCCGAGTGCCTCCGCCGCCGCGGTGACGGCGTGCCGCAGCCGCAGCAGGTGGCCGCCGACCTCGTCGAGCGTGCCGCAGACGGGGGTGACCGCTTCCACCTGGGCCTGCGACAGCTCCGGATGGAGTTCCTGAGCGGTCACGAAGGGCTTCAGCCCCGCCGCCGAGCGCACCTTGTCCCCCTGCGGCGCGGGCCGGCCGGTGACCGCGTCGATCAGCAGGTATTCCTCTTCGACACCCAGGGTGATCACGTCGGTGCGCCTTCCGTCTCTCGGCCTCTCGGCCGTGCCTGCCGACCGCCAGGACCGGAGCGGCTTGCGGGGACCAAGTGACCGTAAGCGCCGCGGCACAAACGTGGTCGGAGCGAGGCATGGAGCGGTCCCTCCTCGGTACATCGGAGGCAGGAATCACCGGCGAGCGAAGGAGGCTCGGAAATGAGCGACGAGAACATGGCGGACGACGTCTACCAGCCCGTCGGCGGCAACGAGGAGCAGGAGGACGCGGCCCCGCTGGACCTCCAGGACGCGATCGACGAACGTACCTACGACGATGTCCTCGACGAGGGGTACTCGCCGCCCGAGAAGCCCCTGGGCGTGACCCGGAAGGGGACGACGGCGGCCGAGCAGCACGAGGGCGAGTCGCTCGACGAGCGGCTGCGCCAGGAGGTCCCGGACGTGACGGCATCCGAGAGCGACGGTGTCGGGGACCTGCCCGAGGGTGACGGCGAGCCCCGCGACCCCGAGGTGGGCGACCGCCGCGCCGGGCGGCTGGTGGCGCCGGACGAGGGCGCACACCCGGACAGGACCGCGGAGGCGGTCGCCGAGGACAAGGGAGTGGACGGCGGCGCGGCGGGCGCCGAGGAGGCCGCGGTCCATGTCGTCCCGGAGGAGCCCTTGCCGCCCACCGTCTCCGAGGGCTGACAGCAGCGGCCCCTCTCCGACCGCTCCGCGCCGCACCCGGAGCGGTCGGGTATCCGTCCGACGCCGTCCCGGACCGGAGCGGTCGGGGTTCCGGGTTCGGCCGTCCGGGCGGGCGGCCCCCGGCCTCACAGCCAGCCGTTGCGGCGGAAGGCCCGGTACAGCCAGCCCGCGCCGAGGGCCATCACCGCCAGCGCGCACGGGTAGCCGTAGCGCCAGTCCAGCTCGGGCATGTGGGCGAAGTTCATGCCGTAGATCCCGGCGATCAGGGTGGGTACGGCGAAGATGGCCGCCCAGGCGCTGATCCGCCGCATGTCGTCGTTCTGCCAGGTGCCCACCGTCGCGAGGTGCGCGTCGAGGACCGACGTCAGCAGGTCGTCGAGCGCGTTCACTTCGGTGCCGGTGCGGGTGAGATGGTCGGCGACGTCGCGGAAGTACGGCACGAGCTCCCGCGGCCGTTCCTCCCCGGCCACGGTCAGCGACTGCACGACGGGGAGCAGGGGCTGGACCGCGTCACGGAACTCCACGACCTCGCGTTTCAGCGAGTAGATCCGCTCGGTGAGATCCTGGCGGACCGGTGAGAACACGCACCGTTCCAGCTCGGTCAGATCCGACCGCACCTGGGCGGCCGCCTCGGCGTAGGCGTCGACGACGACGTCCACCACCGCGTGCAGGACGCCGGCCGGCCCGAGCCCGGCCATGTCCGGCTGCTCCGCGAGCCGGCGGGCCGCGTCTGCGGCGGGGTCGCTCGCACCGTGGCGGACGGTCAGCGCGAAGGACGGCCCGAGGAAGATCATCACTTCGCCGGTCTCCACGTCGGCGGTCCGCTCGACGAACCACAGCGTCTTCACGGCGACCGCGAGCACCTCGCCGTAGCGCTCCTGCTTCGGGCGTTGGTGGGCCTGGATCGCGTCCTCGACGGCGAGCGGATGCAGGTTCAGATGCTTGCCGAGCCGTTCGAGTTCCTCCTGGGAGGGGTCGGTCACCCGGATCCAGGCGAACTCGTCCGGCGCCAGTGCGGCCAGGCGGTCCGTCGCCGCCGCGCATCCCGCGTCCGCCTGGTCGCAGTCGATCCGCTCGCAGGCGCCCGTCCGTTTCTGGTGGATCTCACACTCCATGCCTTCCTGAGTGCTTCCGCGAGCGCGTTCCATGCCTCCCCGCACCGATTCCGGCACCGCTCGGCCGCGTAGCCGGGGCGCGGAGGGGTTACCCGGTGCGTATGCAGAGGCTTCGTGTTCCATGGCGCAAGGCACACCCGGACGGCGGCGAGGACCCGGGACGCGGGATACCGACGCCCGAGGAGGCGGGGCCCGGACCCGACGTCGAACGGCGCGCGCCGGAGACGCCGGCGAAACTCCCGAAGCGGGCCTGGGGCGCCGTCCTCAAAGGGGCCCTGCGCGAGTTCAAGGACGACGAGCTGACCGATCGCGCGGCTGCCCTGACGTACTACGGGGTGCTGTCGCTGTTCCCCGCCCTGCTGGTGCTGGTCTCCTTGTTGGGCATCGCCGGCCGGTCGACCACCACCGCGGTGCTCGACAACGTGCGGCAGCTGGCGCCGGGCCCGGCCCGGGACATCCTCACCCGTGCCGTGGAGCAGTTGCAGGGCAAGGCCGGTGCAGGGTCGGTCATCGCGGTCGTCGGCCTGGTCCTGGCGCTCTGGTCGGCCTCCGGCTACGTCGCGGCGTTCATCCGCGCCGCGAACACGGTCTACGACATGCCGGAGGGCCGTCCGCTGTGGAAGATCCTCCCCCTGCGCGTGCTGCTCACCTTCGTCCTCATGGTGATGGCGGTGGCCAGCGGTCTGATCGTGGTCTTCACCGGCGGGATCGCCCGTCAGGCCGGCACCGCCCTCGGCATCGGGGACGGCGCGCTGGCGGTGTGGTCGATCGCCAAGTGGCCGGTCCTCGTCCTCCTGGTGACCGTGATGATCGCGGTGCTGTACTGGGCCAGCCCCAACGCGAAGGTGAAGGGCTTCCGGTGGATCACGCCGGGCAGTTTCGTCGCTCTGCTGCTCTGGCTGGTCGCCTCCGGGGGTTTCGCGTTCTACGTCGCCGGTTTCGCCTCCTACAACAAGACCTACGGCACAATGGCGGGCGTCGTCGTGTTTCTCGTGTGGCTGTGGCTCACCAACCTGGCCGTGCTGCTGGGGCTGGAGTTCGATGCCGAGACCGCGCGCCAGCGGGCCGTCGCGGGCGGCCTGCCGCCGGAGGCGGAGCCGTACACCGAGCCCCGCTCGACCCGGACGTGGGACGAGGAGGACGTCCGCAGGCTGGACGAGGCCTGATCCTGTCCTGAACCCGGTCGTTCGGGGTACTCGCGCGTTCGTCGGACCGCCGGGCGTGCGTGCCGGGCGGGCAGCAACGGACAGGGACGGGAGGTGAGCGGTGTGTCGGGCACGCAGCCGCACCATGCGGCAACGGGCCGGAGCACGGACCGCTTCGACCAGGAGCCGGTGAGCGAACTGGTACAGCGGGCCTCGCAGCAGCTGACGGAGCTGGTGCGCGGTGAACTGAGGCTGGCGCAGGCCGAGATGAAGGAGAAGGGCAAGCGCTACGGCAAGGGGGGCGGCCTGTTCGGCGGCGCCGGTGTCGTGGGCTTCCTGACGCTCCAGGCACTGGTGGCCAGTGTGATCGCCGCGCTGTCGGTGGCGCTGCCGGTGTGGGAGGCGGGGCTGATCGTCACGGCGGTCCTCGGTGTGATCGCCGCGGTGCTGGCCAGAAGCGGAAGGAAGCAGGTCGGGCGGGCCGCACCGGTCAAGCCCGAGCAGACCGTCGAGAACGTGAAGGCCGACGTGGCCGTGATCAAGGAGAGTGCGCACCGATGACCCAGCCTCCGCACGACGAACCCACCGCCGCCGACCCCCAGGAACTGCGGGAGCAGGTCGAGCAGACCCGCGCCGAACTCGGGGAGACGGTCCAGGCCCTGGCGGCGAAGACCGATGTCAGGGCCCGGGCGCGGCAGAAGGGCGCCGAGGTCAGGGAGCAGGCTGCCGTGAAGGGCGGGCAGCTGAAGGAGCAGGCTGCCGTGAAGGCCGGGGAACTGAGGGCGAAGGCCGTCGACGTGGCCCACCAGACCCAGGAGCGGCTGCCCGACCCCGTCCGGGACAGGGCCGTACAGGGGGCACGGCTGGCCCAGGACAACCGCAAGGTGCTGCTGACGGTGGCGGGTGCCGCCGTGGTGGTCTGGATGGCCTGCCGCCGGAAGAAGGGGTGAGCGGGGTGAAGGTGTCGAAGGTCGCCTACAAGCCGGTGGGGCTGGCTCTCGGCCTCCTCGGCGGTCTGGCCGCCGGCGCGCTGTTCAAGCAGACGTGGAAGGTGCTCGGTCACGACGAGGACGCTCCGGACGCCACGGACGAGGACCGGTCGTGGCGCGAGGTCCTGCTCGCGGCGGCGCTCCAGGGCGCGATCTTCTCGGTGGTGAAGGCGGCCGTGGACCGCGCGGGAGCCACCGGCGTACGCAGCCTGACCGGGAGCTGGCCCGGCTGACGTGCAGTCCCGGAGCACCGCGGGCGCGGAGGTGCCGGCCCGGTCCGGGTCGGCACCTCCACTGCGGTCAGACGCGCGGACGCTCGAAGGTCAGCAGCAGGCCCTCCACGGCGCCGGGGCCGATCCGGCCCTTCACGTCGGCGGACGTGATGGCCTTGAGCGCCCAGCCGTCCTCGGCGTGCTTGTTGAGGACCTTCTCCAGCTTGTCGCTGTCCAGCGCGTCGCCGATCAGCGACTCCCGGAAGGTGACGACCTTGTATTCGTAGGTGTGGGCGCTGCTCATGACGACGGGGTCCTCCTGGCGGCCGAGCCGGGTCGGGGTGGAAGTGGCCAGGGCAAGACAATCATCCCGGGTGCCGCCGCGTACCGACGGCCCCGGTTTTCGGGCTCATTTGGTACGGGGCGTGTCCCGCAGGCCGCCGGCCATGGACGTGGCGGCCGCGTCGAGACCGGCCACCGCGGCCCTGGGCAACGCGTCCGCGACCTTGGTGGCCAGGTCGCGGGACGGGCCGGGAGCGGTACCGTCCGCGTGGGCGGGGGCGGCGAGAGCCACGCCGGTCAGGGCGAGCGCGGCAGCAGTGATGATCCTCTTCATGCTCTGAGGAACGACCGTCCCCGGCTCGGGACACGACCGGCGGACCACGGACTCCGGCGCCCCGTGAGGCTTGCCCGGGGCGGGGCGTGGCGCGGAGCATGCTCGTGGGCACACGGGCGGCGACAGGGAGGTGCGGGATGCGGTGGTGGGCCGGCGGGGGTGCGGTGGTCGCGGTGTTCGTCCTGGCCGCGTGCGGCACGTCGGGCGGTGGCGGGAGCACGGGGAGCGGTCCGTCCGGAACTCCCGCCGCGGGGCCGTCCGGGAGCCCTTCGGTGAGGCCGTCGGGGGGTCCCTCGGCGAGGTCTTCGTCCGCGGTCCCGTCCGCCGGTGCCACCCGGGCGGCTCCCCACGGTTCGGCGAGCCCTTCGGCCACCGGGTGTGTCGCGGGGCGGGTGGAGGTCTCGGTCGCCGCGGGCGGGCCGGTCCGGCGGCAGCTGTGCGTCCGGCCGGGGACCGTCGTCTCCCTGGTCCTGCGGCCCCGGACGGACGACCGGCGCTGGACGGGCGTGCACAGTTCCGCGCCGGCCCTCGTCGTGGTGTCGGGATGGCGGTTGGACGCGGACGGCACCGCCCGTGCCTCGCTGCGGTCCGCCGGCACCCGGGGCGGCGGCGCCGCCGTCACCGCGTCGGCGAAGGCACCGGATGTGGCGGGTGCGGCACGGGTCGCGTTCACGCTCGACGTGACCGTCGTCCCGTACGCGCGGGAGGGGTGACCCCGCAAGACCGGGGCCACCCCTCGTTCCACCGCACGGCCGGTGTCAGCGGCAGTCGCGCACCTTGACGGTGTAGATGCCGCGGCCGTGCGTGGCCGCGTACAGCGTGCCGCCGTCGGGGCCCAGCTTGAGCTGGAGCACGGCGACGGCCGGAAGGCTGCCGACGCGCTGCCACCTGGTGCGCCCCGGGGCGCGGTAGACGACGCCGAGATCGGTGGCGACGGCCAGGCCGCCGTTCGGCAGGACGATCGCCGAGTTCGTCGGCACGTCGGGGAGGTTCGCGGAGACGTCCTTCCAGGTGGTGCCGCCGTCGGTGGACTCGAAGACGTGGCCGACGCCCGCGCCGGGGCCCTCCGTCCAGTGCCGGGAGAAGCCGTTGACGGCGAGGAAGACGTGGTCGGCGTCCTTCGGGTCGACGGCGAAGCCGCTGAGGTAGCGGTTCGGTACGGTGCCGTCCACCGGCAGGGTGATGTCGTGCCAGCCGGTGCCGTCCGCGTTGCCGACGGAGATGCCGCGGGCGAAGCCCTGGTTGTTGCAGGGGCCGCACCAGGCCGCGTAGACCTTGCCGCCCGAGGCGGCCACGGCGGTCGCGGTGCGCCCGGCGCCGAGGTCGTACACGCTCTTCCACTCGGATCCGCTGCGGATGGCGTAGCCGTGGGTCTGCACCCAGATGTGCCGACCGCCGGCGATCCACGTCGACGCGTTCTTCAGGTCCGCGGCGAGCGGGGCGATGAAGCGGGCCTCGCTGGTGGCGTTGTCGGCCGGGGCGACGTTGTACGACGTGGCCTTGGTGGCGTCGGTGCTCCAGCTGCCGTCGTTCACGGCGCAGTTCTGGGTGATCTGGATGGCGAGGTAGACGTATTCCTCCGCCAGGTTGCAGCCGTTGGCCGGGTCGGTGAGGGTGTCGCCGCCGTCGCCGCCGAAGTCGGAGCCCATCACCGTGTCGTTGCTGCGCAGGACGGACTGGCCGTTGTCCTGCAGGCCGCCGGTGACGGAGACGCCGCCGTAGGTCAGGTCCTTGCCGATGCCGACCGAGTAGTACTGGAGGGTGTCGATGGTGCCGTCGTTGAGGGAGGTCCAGTCGGTGGCGTGGCCGGAGGCGTCCTGGGTGCCGTCGACGGGGCGCCTGTAGGCGCCGCCGTCGTTGCCGACGTAGACGAAGCTCTTGCCGTGGTAGCGGCCGATGGCGACGCCGTGCTGGTCGGAGTGGGTGGTCTGGTTGCAGTCGCCGGTCTGTTTGGACGGGTCGATGGACCAGCAGGAGAAGCCGAAGTTCCAGTAGGGGCCGACGGTCGACCAGGTGGCGCCGCCGTCCTTGGTCTCGTAGACCTCCTCGAGCCCCGCGTACACGTGCTTCGGGTCGCTCGGGTCGACGGTCAGGAACTGGTTGTACCAGGCCTGCACGCCCGGCATGTAGCCGCTGGAGGTGAGCGCGGAGCCGTCGGCGGCCAGGCCCTTGTAGTCGGCGATCCTCGTCCAGGGACCGAACGGCGAGGCGGCGCTGTAGATGCCCTCCAGACCACTGTCCGGGTTGGTGTTCAGCTGCTCCGGCGACTCGTCGATGGCGTAGTAGCGGGAGCCGTCGGCGGACCGGGCGAAGGTGACGTTGCCGACGTTGTCCGCGTCGGTCGGCAGATCACCGAAGCCGCTGCTGATGCGGGTCCAGGTGCCGTCGGCGCCTTTGGTGTAGAAGCCGTTGTAGTCGTCGCCGCTGCGCCAGCCGACCGCGAGTATCACCTTCGCGGGGTCCTTGGGGTCGATCGCGATGTCGTTGGCGATGTTCTTGTACGCGGCCGAGGGGTCGCTCGCCAGCGAACCGCCCGGGAGGTAGTCCGGGTTGGGGGCGAACTCGAGTTTCCACGCACCCTTGAGGGTCTTCGTGGAGTGACTCCACACGCCCTCGCTGGTGGCCGCCCACACCTTGCCGCCGCCGAAGCGGAGTTCGTGGATGGTGGTGGACTCCAGTTCGTCGCCGCCGACCCGGCCGCGGGTGGAGAAGGTGCCGTGGTGCGGGTCGGACAGGACGTAGACGCCGCTGCCGAGGTAGGCGTCCGCGTTGGTGGTCGCCTCGCCGGTGCCCAGCCACAGCCGCCCCGCGCCGTCGAGCGCGAGCGCGCCGGTGGACTGCGACGGGAGGTTGTCGCTGATGGGCTTCCAGTGGCCGCCGCCCCGCCCGGACCGCCATACGCCGCCGCCCGCGCTGCCCGCGTAGACGTAACCGTCGTCGTCCGCGGCCATCGCGGCCATGCGGCCGGTGACGTTGCCGGAGCCGCCGCTGGAGTTGGAGTCGATGTCCCGGTAGCGGGAGTCGTCGGAGTTGTACGGCAGGTCGGTGATGTTGCGCCAACTTCCGCCGGTGCTCGGCAGGTCGGTCAGGGCATTCCACGCGGCGCCGTAGGCGCCGGGTGCGACGATGCCGGGTGAGGTGCGGGCCTCGGCGTACTGGTCCGCGCCCTCGGCGATCTCGTCCGCTTCGTTGCCGCCGTCGTCGTCCTCGGCCTTCACCTTGGGGCTGACGGTACCGACCGACTGCGCGCGCTCGGCGGCGAGTCGAGCGAGGGTGCGTGCTCCGAAAGGAGCCTTGCCGCCGCCGGACGCGGCACCCGCGGGTGTCGTGACGAGTGCGGCGGAAGCGGTGATGGCACAGATCGTGAGCCATCGTCTCTTGCGGGTTGGTGCTGGCACCGGAACCTCCCGAAAGGGCCTTGATTCAGCCTTCGTGGGAGACCTGATCACAACCGGCCAACACCGTACGTCATTTGGACAACTCTTTGAACGGAACCTGACACCACCATCGATACGGCCCCACGGCCCGCCCGGGACCGGCACAGCCCCAGGGTCGGCTCGCCCCGGGCCTCACTCGTCCGGGACGGGTCCGCCGTCCGCCCCCCAGGCGACCAGCGCGCGTGCGTCGCCGGCGGTCGCCCGGTCGAAGGTCCGGTCGTACCGGCTCCTGCCCAGGTTGCGTACGAGCCTGTTCTCGCACGCGCCGCGCAGCGCCGCGATCTCCGGCGTGCCGCGTTGCGGGTGACCGACCGTGTCCCAGAAGCGGGCCGCCGCGCCGAAGGCGTAGGCGGCCGCGGGTTCGTCCCCGGTGTCGGCCAGGGCGATGGCGAGGAGGTCCATGACCATGGCGATCCCGAAGGCGTCCCCGATGTGCCGCTTGGCGTCGAGGGCGGCCCGCGCGTGGCCCACGGCGTGGTCCGCGCGCCCTTCGAGGTGGGCGATGAGGGCCAGTTGGTGTTCCGCGTAGGAGCGGGTCCAGTGTTCGTCCAGGGCCGCGCAGACGTCGCGCAGTTCGAGCGCCTCGTGCCGGGCGCGGTCCAGCCGACCGGAGCCGGTGAGGCCGAAGACGTGGACCAGCCGGCCCAGCGCGGCCGCGGCGGTCGGCCGCCGCGGCAGGGGCGCTCCGGAGCCGTGCTTCAGCGTCTCGACACCGCTCGCCGCGGCGAGGGGACGCCCTTCCAGCAGGTGCAGCAGGCCCTCCAGGTAGGCGACCCGGCCCAGCCCCTCGGCGTCGCGGGCGGCCGTGGCGGCGCGTCGGCACGCGGCGGCCGTCGCGTGCGCCGCCCGGTGCTCGCCCTGCAGCGTGAGGGTCAGGCCCAGGCTCCACAGGCCCCGCACCCATGTCCCGTCCGGCGTCTCGGAGGGCGGCGCGGTCGACGGTGCGGTGGACGGCGCGATGGCCTTCTCCAGGTACTGGCGGGCCTCGTACAGGTAGCCGGAGCAGACCCAGAAGAAGGTGACATTGCCGATCAGCTCCAGTGCGGCGGCCCGGTCGGTCGCCAGGAGATGGTCGGCCGCCAGCCGGATGTCCGCGTGCAGGAGCCAGATCTGCCGGTACCAGCCGCGCTGGGCCGGGCCGAACCACTCCCGGTGGGCCTGCCGCGTGCGGGCCAGGACGTACTCGGCATGACGCCGTGCCGTCTCCCGCTCAGCGCCCAGTTCGGCCAGCCACATCCGCCCGTACTCTCGGACGGCGTCCAGCATCCGGTACCTGCCGTCCTTGCGGACGACCACGGACTTGTCGCACAGCGCGGCGAGCGTCGGTGCGACCCGGTCCGGCGGCAGCGGGCCGCCGCCGGCCAGCTGCCTCGCCGTCTCGGCGTCGAAGGAGCCGGGCAGGAACGACAGCCGTGCCCACAGCAGCCGTTCCAGCGGGGCGCACAGCTCGTGGCTCCAGCCGATCGTGGTGCGCAGGGCCGCGTGCCGGGGTGGCCTGGCCCGCGCCGGTGCCGCGGGCAGGTCGACCGCCGCGTACGGGCCCGCACACAGCCGCGGCAGCGACACGCTGCGTAACTGTGCGGCCGCGAGTTCCAACGCCAGTGGCAGCCGGTCGAGTTGGTCGCACAGGCGCGCGGCCGTGCGGTGGTCGGCGTCGTTCTTGAGCGGGCTGCCCGCCGCCGCGGCGCGGTCCGCGAACAGGGCCACCGCCTCCCGCACCGAGGTGAGCGGCTCGATCTCGACCACCCTCTCGGCGCGGACCCGCAGCGGCTCTCTGCTGGTGGCGAGGACTCTCAGGTTCGGACAGACCGTCAGCAGGTCGCCCACCAGGTCCCGGCACTCGGCGGGCAGGTGTTCGCACGAGTCGAGGACCAACAGCGTGGCGCGGTCGCCGACCCACGCGCAGATCGCTTCCGCCGGGAGCCGCGCGGTGTGGTCGGACAGCCCGAGCGCGTGCGCGACGGTCGCCGCGAGGAGCTCCGCGTTGCGCAGTGGCGACAGGTCCGCCCAGCCGACTCCGTCCTCGGCCGCTCCCCGCGAGGTCACGATCCGCCGGGCGAGCCGGGTCTTGCCCACGCCTCCCGCACCGCTGAGGGTGACCAGCCGGTTCTCCCGCATCGCCGCACCGATCACGCCGAGTTCCGCCACCCGGCCGATGAAGGAGGTTTCCTCGTCCCACGCCATCCACGCCATGCCCACATCCTGGTGGGCGAGCCGGCGTGCGGCGCGCAGATGCGGCATTGCCCGGTGGCCGGGGTTCCCGGCGCCTACTCTGGGAAAGCCGCCCTGGCGGGCCGCCGGGGTTCACTCACGTGAGTGAACCGGTGCGCGGCCGGATTCCACCCGTGGCCCTCCGTCAGGCGGCGCCCGGTGGCGGTTTCATGGCCCAGCGGATGGTGCGGGTGAGCAGGTGGCCGGCCGGGCGGACCGTGATGTCCTCCACGAGCGCGAGACGCGGCAGCCGCAGCAGCGTCCGGGCCCAGGAGGGCAGCAGGGTCACGGCGTTGGCGGCCAGGACGCCGTACAGCGGACGGACCGGCAGCGGCAGCGGCGGTTCCAGGAGCAGGAAGCGTGCCGCGGCACGGGCCTGCGGGGTGGCCCTGAGCTCGGGCCGGTAGGCGGCCAGCCGGACGGACAGGGCTTGGCGGTCGCGCGGCGGATCGTTCACACCGAGTGCCTCCGCCACCCGCGCGGTGTCGGCGACGTAGGCGTCGTACCCGGCCGGGTCCAGCGGGCTTGAGCCGTAGCGCTCGTGCGCGCGCAGGAAGCACTCCGTCTCGGCCGCGTGCACCCAGCCGAGCAGCCGGGGGTCGGCCGCGTGGTACGGCTCCCCCTGCGGCGTGCTCCCGCGGACCTTCTCGTGGATGGCCCGCACCTGGTCGACCGCGGCCTGGGCGTCGTCGGCCACGCCGTAGGTGGTCACCGCGAGGAACGCGCTGGTGCGTTGCAGCCGGCCCCAGGGGTCCCCGCGGTAACCCGAGTGCGCGGCGACGGCGGCCATCGCGAGGGGGTGCAGGGACTGCAGGAGGAGGGCGCCGAGGCCGCCGACGAACATCGCCGCGTCGCCGTGCACGACGCGGATCGGACGGCCGGGAGTGAACCAGCGCGGGCCCGGGGTCTCGTGGATGCGGGCGCGGACCGCGGGTCCGTCGGGGCCCGCCACCCGGCGGAAGAGCATCGCGCCCAGGGACGCGCGGACATCCGGCACCACGGCTCGCCACCCTTCCTCGGCTCCTGCATGGTTTCACCGGCCCCCCGGGCCTGTCACCCCCGTCCGGCGGTGCCTGGCTTGTGAAGGTGATGTGCGGGCAGACGGGATGCAGGCTACTGAGAGGAGACTGATCATGCTCGGTCTGGTGGGGGCGGCCCTGTTCTTCATCGCCTTCCTGATCAACGCGGCGAACATCGGCACCAACGACGTGTTCACGTCCACGAACGTGATGCTGCTGGGTCTGACGGCCCTGGCTCTGCACGTCGCGGGCATCGGCACGGGCTGGAGGTACGGCGGCCGGCGCTGACCCGGGGCGTGTACCCGGTGCTCAGCCGCAGCTGAGCCGTCCCGCGTTCGCCTTGGCCGTCAGGATGCGGTGCACCGAGGCGGCGACCTTGGCGCGGAAGGCGGCGTCCGTCGCCATCCGGGACTGCACCGCCTGCGCCATCGCCGGGACGGTCGACGGCTTCACGGTGAGGACCATGTCGCCGCCCGCGGAGACGAAGTCCACCGCGCGCTGACCCGCGGGGTACGCGCGTACCGCGACGGCCTGACCGATGTCGTCGGAGATGACGACGCCCTTGAAGCCGAACTGGGTGCGCAGGAGCTTGTTGATGACGGTCGGGGAGAACACGGCCAGGTGCGCCGGATCGATCTTGGTGTACTTCGCCGAGGAGATCATCACGAACGGCGCACCGGCCGCGATCCCGCTGCGGAACGGCGCGAGGCTCGCGCTGGAGGTCGTGGTGACCGAGTCGACGACGTTCGCCGTGGTGTCGGTGTTGCCGATGACCTGGCCCAGCCCGGGGAAGTGCTTGAAGGTGGTCATGACTCCGGCGTCCCGGAAGCCCGTGGCGAAGGCGCCGCTGTGCGAGGTGACGACGCCGGGGGTGTGACCGAATTCGCGGTGGTAGCGGCCGATGGGGGCGTTGCGCGTCCCGAGGGAGGCCGGCACCACGTCGGCGACCGGCGCGAGGTCCAGATCGAGCCCCGCCGCCTTGAGCTGCCTGGCCCAGGTGGCGGCGCGGCCGCGCAGTGTCGTCGTGCTCCACGTGCCCTGGGTCAGGGCGCTGGGGATGACGGAGAAGCCGGGGCCGTTGAGCACCTGGACCTGGCCGCCCTCCTGATCGGTCGACACGATCATCCCGACCTGGCGGCCGCCGACCGTGTCCGCCTGCTTGCGGATGCCGTCGACGATCCTCTTCGTGGCCGCGGTGCCGGCGGAGCTGCGGCCCGTCAGCATGACCGAGCCCACGTGGTAGGTGCGCAGGGTGCGCAGGTCCGTGGCGCTCGGGGCGTTGGCGGCGACGCCGCCCATGAAGAGCTGGCCGACCCGCTGCGCGTCGGTCATGCCCCCGTAGACCTTGTCGACGCAACTGGTGGCCGCCGTGGCGGACGCCTGCGACGCGACGGCCCCCGCCGTGGCCCCGTGACCCGCGTCGGGCACGCGGTGCGCGGACTCACCCGCGGCCGGCAGGGTGCACGCGCCGGTGGCGAGCAGGGTGGTGGCGAGACCGACGGCGGTACGCCGCAGCCGGGCGGCGGAGCGGCCGCCCGCGCGCCGACGGACAGGTGTAGCCATGGTGCGCTCCTGACTCCTCGGGTGCAGGACACGGGCCGGCGGCCCGGCACGCGCCCGGCGAACCGCCACGCTCCCACACGCTACGCCGAACGAGTGCCGGGTGCGCGCTGTGCACCACGCCCCGCACCCCGACCGACGGCACCGAACAGGCACAACGCGGCCCCACAGAGCGCTGTCCGGCGGACCTTGAGCACCCTGCGCGTGGACGGCGACAATGTGACCGTCTTCGGACCGGGCGTCACTCGCGTTCCGGACTCTTGCGATCGGAGCGGAGCGACACCATGGCATGGGTAGTAGGAACGGGCGCGGTCTTGGGGATGCTGGCGATCGTATCGGGAATCGTCACGCTCCGGACGGGGTGGATCCTGCCCACGGCGCGCCGCCACGTCACCAGGCCTCACCTCCACGGTCTTGGTGCCCTGCTCATGGGCATCTCCGTCGCTTTGCAGGGCCTCCTCCACTTTCGAGTCCTGCCGGGCGTTTCCTGGGAGGCTCGCTTCTTCGGCGGGAACGCCCTCCTGCTTGCCGGGCTGCTCCTGATTGCCCTCAGCCAGCTCCTGCCGCTCCGCCCGAGCCGGGATCACACCGATCCCTCAGGCGTCTGAAGGACGGCGCAGGCAGCCGGTCGGTGCCGGTCCCTTACCGATGGGTCACAGGGTCGCGGTGGTTCCCGCGCCGGAGGCGCTGCCCGCGAGCCACTGGGACCAGTCCACGTTGAAGTCGGCGTAGCCGTTGTCGGCGGGGGCCTTGCCGCGGGGGGAGCCGGTGATGGTGACGGGGTCGCCCTGCTTGACCTGGCCGTAGAACCACTTGGCGTCCGACATGGACAGGTGGACGCAGCCGTGCGAGCCGCGTGCGCTGCCGCTGCCCGGGTAGGGGTCGCCGGTCGAGTAGTGCACGTAGGTGCCGGACTGGGTCAGGTGGACGTCCCAGGGCAGCGTCAGGTCGTAGTAGTTGGGGCTGCCCTTGTCACAGCTGATGCCGACGCTGCAGGAGGTCATGTGGACCTTCTCCTGCTTGTCGATGACGGCCATCGTGCCGTCCCACGTCGGGTACTGGGCGCTGCCCGCGTTGATCGACAGAGTGCGCAGCGTCCGGCCGTTGCGGGTCACCTTCATGGTGTGGCCGGTCACCGAGACGTCGGCACGGACGTCGTCGCCGATCGTGAAGGAGTGCGTGTAATTGTGCACGCCGTAGCGCCCGTTGCCGTTGCCGACGCCCGTCATGTCGGCGTCGATGCGCACCTTCGTGCCGGACGGCCAGTAGGTCTTCGGCCGCCAGTCGGCACGCCGGTCGCCCATCCAGTGCCAGGCGCCCTGCACCGCCTGCGAGGCGCTCACCTTCATGTGCTTCTCGACGGTCGCCCGCGCCTTCTCCGCCACCGGGTTCGTGAAGATCACCGAGATCGGCATGGCCACGCCGACCGTGGTGCCGGTCTGCGGAGTGATCGTCTCCAGCAGCATCGGCGGTCCCGCCGGCTTCGTGGGTGAAGGCGACGCGCTTACGCTCGGCTTCTGCGACGCCTTCGCGTCCTGCCCGCCCGCCTTGTCGCTGCTGCCCCCGCCGCAGGCGCTCACGCCCACCAGCATCGCGACTGTGCCGAGTGCGATTCCTATGCCGCCCGTGCGCCGTCCCACGCCCTGCCTCACTCTTCTCGCTTTTTTCGCTCTACGGTCCCGAAGGCCCCCACTGTCTGTGGGACTCCGTCAGCCCCGGTCCGGGTTCCGCGTGGCGCGTAAAGCATGGATCAAGAATCGTCCTGCGGACGCGGACCGGCCGATACCCGGGTGCCCCAGGTGTGCGACGGCGCACATTCCGAACGATTCGCGCCACCCCGCGCTCCCGTAATGCTTCATCACTCCGTGCCGAAGATCCCACGGTCAGGTCCGCGTGCTGTGGATCGCCCGCCGCGAGCCGGGTCGTACCTCTGGCGGACCGCGCCCGCGCCGGGGACCATGGCGCCCTGCTCACCCCACGTCGACGCGCGCGATGCCGCGTCCCGGACGACCGGCGCCACCCTGTCCCCCGCACGCGGTCCGTTGCGCACCGGACCCGGGCCCCCAGCAGGAGGTGCCGAAATGTCTCACGACGTCCCCGAGTTACCCGCGGCCCAGTCCTCGTACGACCGCCCGCTCCCCAGTTGGTCGGCCGGCCGGGATACGGTCGGCGTCCTCGCGCGCAGTCCGCGCTCCGGTGCCCACCGCACCCTGCGCCTGCTGCGGCGTGCGTACCGGTGGCACCGGCGGGTGGCGACCTTCACCGCACTGGGATACTTCGTCGTCTTCCTCACCCTGACCGTCAAGGCCCCGTCCCTGATGGCCCGTCCCGGCCCCGGCGACCTGCCGACCGGGCTGGTCCTGGCCCTGGCCCAGATCCCCGTCACCTGGCTGGCCGTCCTCCTCTACGAAGCCGCGGCCCGCAGGTTCGTCGATCCCCTCGCGCGCCGGGCCCGCCGCCAGGCGCGGGTGCCCGCACCGGACCAGGAGCAGGCGTCGTGACGGAGTTCAGTGGTGCCGCCCAGTCCTGGTCCCTCGTCGCGTTCTGCTCGGTCGTCGCGCTCACCCTGCTGCTGTGCGTGCTCACCGGTCCGGAGGCGGACGACCTCGCCGAGTTCTACACCGGTTACCGGTCCCTGTCGCCGCTGCGCAACGGACTGGCCGTCGCCGGTGACTACATCTCCGCCGCCACCGTCCTCACCATCGGAGGGATCATCGCCCTGTGCGGCTACGACGGGATCGTCCTGGCCCTCAGCGCCCTGCTGTCCCTGCTGTTGCTGATGTTCCTGCTGGCTGAACCCCTGCACAACACCGGCCGTTACACCATGGGGGACGCACTGGCACATCGCCATCCGGCGCGCTCGGTACGCGTGACGGCCTGTCTGGTCACGCTCGCCGCGCTCGTGCCGATGATGGTCGTCCAGCTCGCCGGGGTCGGTGAACTCCTGGCGTACGTGCTCGGGTTCGGCGACCCGGCCATGAAGGAGGCGTGCGTGGCCGGGGCCGGCGTCCTCATGATCAGTTACGCGGCGCTGGGCGGGATGCCCGGCACCGCGCTGGTCCAGATCTTCAAGACCGTGGCCCTGCTCGGCTCCGGGCTGGTCGTGAGCTTCCTGCTGCTGCGGATGTTCCACTGGCAGCCGCAGGCCCTGTTCCACGCGGCGGCTCGGAACAGCGGTGCCGGCCCCGCCTATCTGACCTGGGGCCTGCAGTACTCCAGCAGTCCGCACCCCGCGCTCGACATGGCCAGCACCCAGTGCGCCGTGGTGCTGGGCGGTGCCTGCCTGCCCCACGTCACCATGCGGATGTACACCGCGGGCACCCCGCGCCAGGTCCGCCGGGCGATGTCCTGGGCGGTCTCCTCGGTGACCCTGTTCATCCTGATGCTCACGCTGATCTGCACCGGCGCGACCGCACTCGTCGGTCACGACCGCATCGCCGCCGCCGACGCGCACGGCACGACCGCCTACCTCCTGGGTGCCCGCGCCGCGTTCGGGACGACGCTGTCGCGGCCGGAGAGCCTGCTGTTCGCCACCGTCACCACCGCCGTCTTCCTCACCCTGCTCGCCTCGGTCGCGAGCATGACCCTCGCCTGCGCCAACACCCTCGCCCACGACCTGACCGCGTCCCGGGCCACTCCCCCGGCACCGCCCAGGGAACTCGCCATCGCCCGGGGCAGCGCCCTGCTCGTGGGGGTCCCCACCGTCGTACTGGCCGTCCTCGCCCAGCACCGCAGCCTCCAGCCGCTGGCGACGGTCTCCTTCACCCTCGGGGCGTCAGCGATCGCCCCGGCGCTCCTCTACAGCCTCTTCTGGCGCCGCTACACCCGCAGGGCGCTGCTCGCCACCCTCGTGGTGGGTTCCGTGAGCGTCCTCGCCCTGACCCCGGGCACCACCCTGGTCTCCGGGACACCGCTGTCCGCCTTCCCCGAAGCGGACTTCGCCTGGTTCCCGTACAACACGCCGGCCCTCGTGTCCGTACCCGCGGGCTTCCTCGCCGGCTGGCTCACCACCGTGCTGTCCGGCCGGCGGGCCACCGACCGCGAACGCAGCCGCTACGAAGCCCACGAACACCACCTGCTCACCGGCGCTCCCCCGGGCCCGTCGTCCTAGGTCCGCCGGGCCGCCGCACCGCCGACCGGCCGGACGTGGGGCCGGGGGCCCGGCGTGACCGTCACTGGTTGCTGAAGGCCGCGTCGAAGGACGCCTTCGGCTTGGGCCACAGCAGTGACCGTACGAAGGTCACCGCCTCGGCGGCGCCGTGCAGGCGGTCCATGCCGGCGTCCTCCCACTCGATCGAGACGGGGCCGGTGTATCCGATGGACTCCAGGGCGCGGAAGGCGTCCTCCCAGGGGACGTCCCCGTGGCCGGTGGAGACGAAGTCCCAGCCCCTGCGCGGATCACCCCAGGGCTGGTGCGAGCCGAGGACCCCGGCGCGCCCGTTGCGCGGGCGCAGCCGGGTGTCCTTGCAGTCGACGTGGTAGATGCGGTCCTTGAAGTCGGTGATGAACCCGACCGGGTCGATGTTCTGCCACATCATGTGGCTGGGGTCCCAGTTGAAGCCGAAGGCCTCCCGGTGGCCGATCGCCTCCAGGGCACGAACGCTGGTCCAGTAGTCGTAGGCGATCTCGCCGGGGTGGACCTCGTGGGCGAAGCGCACTCCCTCCGCGTCGAACACGTCGAGGATCGGGTTCCAGCGGGTGGCGAAGTCCTCGTAGCCCGCGTCGATGACGGCGGCGGGGACCGGCGGGAACATGGCGACGTAGGGCCAGATGGCGGAGCCGGTGAAGCCGACGACGGTGTCGACGCCGAGTTTGCGGGCCACCCGCGCCGCCCGCTTCATGTCCTCGGCGGCGCGCTGCCTGACCCCTTCCGCGTCGCCGTCGCCCCATACGTAGGGGCGCAGGATGGCCTGGTGCCGGAAGTCGATGGGGGCGTCGCAGACCGCCTGGCCCGCGAGGTGGTTGGAGATGGCGTGGACCGTGAGGCCGTGCCGGTCGAGGATCTCCAGGCGGGAGGCCGCGTAGGCGTCGTCCTCGTCGGCGCGCCGGAGGTCCAGGTGGTCTCCCGAGGCGGCGATCTCCAGTCCGTCGTAGCCCCACTGGGCGGCGAGCCGGGCGACCTCCTCGAAGGGGAGGTCGGCCCACTGCCCGGTGAACAGGGTGACGGGGTGGGTGGCTGCGGTCATGCGGGGTCCTCCGTCTCGGGGGCGGTCTCGATCCAGGCGCCGCGCCGGGCGGCGGAGGCCAGGACGGCCTCGGTGAGGCGGGCGGCACGCAGTCCGTCGGCGAACGTCGGCAGCCCTTCGGGGTGTTCGCCCCGTACGGCGCTGTACACGTCGGTGACGAACGCCGTGAAGGCGTCCTGGTAGCCCAGGGCGTGTCCGGGCGGCAGCACCGACAGGCGGGCGGAGTCGGGGGCCGCGGTGGCGGGGTCGCGCAGGAGGAGCTGTGCTCCTTCGCGGCTGCCGATCCACAGTTCCTCGGGGCGTTCCTGTTCGAAGCGCACGCTGCGGCGGGTGCCGTGGAGTTCGAGGGTGAGGCTGTTCTTGCGGCCGGGGGCGAGTTGGCTGACGAGCAGGGTGCCGAGCGCTCCGTCGGCCAGTTCGACGAGGAGCGCGGCGGTGTCCTCGTTGGTGACCTCGGTGGCGCCGCGCCGGCCGAAGACGGTGCGGGTGCGGGCGGCGAGGCGGTGGATGCGTTGTCCGGAGACGAACTCCACCAGGTCGCACAGGTGGGAGCCGATGTCGGCGAACGCCCGGGAGGCGCCGCCGGCCTGCGGGTCGGCGCGCCAGTTGGTGTCGCCGGGGTCCAGGAGCCAGTCCTGGAGGTAGGCGGCGTCCAGGGTGAGGACGGTGCCGAGCTGTCCGTCCGCCACGAGGGCGCGGGCCTGGCGTGCCATCGGGTGATAGCGGTACACGAAGGGGACCGCGGCGACCCGGCCGGCCTCATGGGCGGCGCGGACCAGTGCTTCGGCGTCCGCCACCGTGGTCGCCAGGGGTTTCTCACAGATGACGTGGGCGCCCGCGGCCAGCGCCGCCAGGGTGTGCTCGGTGTGCAGGGTGTTGGGGCTGCACACGTGCACGATGTCGAGGTCGCCGGCCGCGGTGAGGCTACGGGCGTCGGTCTCGGGGCGCTCCACACCGAGGTCCCGTGCGGCCCGCTCGCCACGTTCGGGCGTGGAACTCGCGAGGGCGGCCAACTGCGCGCCGGCGGCCCGGCTCGCCCGGGTGTGCACGGCCGCCATGAAGCCACCACCGATGAATCCGGCGCGCAGGGGGGCGGTGGGGAGCGGACGCGGCCGGACCGCATCGGAGTGGGCCGCGCAGTCCGGGGAGCCGGCGGGCCTGGGGTCGGTCACAGGGTGGCTCCGTAGGGGTCGCGGTCCTCGGGGACGAGCGGTATCTCGGGGGCCGCGCTGTCGAGGTGGACCGTCTCGCCGGACATGACCGCGTCGTCGATGGCCATCATGGTGTCGAGGACGTGGTACCCGAGGCCCCCGCTGGCGATGTGCGGCTGTCCTCCACGGATCGCCCGCGCCATGTCCAGGACACCGAGGCCACGGCCGCCCTCGACGCCGACGAGCGGGACGGTCGACCACTCCGGGTCCCGGCCTCCCTGCGGCACCCGCGTGATCCTGACCTCGCCGCCGAAGGTGTTGGGGTCGGGCAGCACCAGTGTGCCCTCGGAGCCGGTGATCTCGACGAACCCGGTGCGGGTGAGCGGGGAGTCGAAGCTGAACACGCTCTGGCCGACGCCGCCGCCCTGGAACTGGGTGAGCGCGGCGACATGGGTGGGTACGTCGACGGTGAACTCGGTGCCCGCGCGCTCCCCGCTGCGCACCGTACGGACCGGGCGCGCGGTCGAGCCGAGCGCGGCGACCCGGGAGACCGAGCCGAACAGGCAGACGAGGGCGGTGAGGTAGTAGGGCCCCATGTCGAAGAGGGGGCCGGCGCCCTTGGCGAACAGGAACTCGGGGTTCGGGTGCCAGTGGTCGGGGCCCGCGTACTGCATGACGGTCTGCGCGGACAGCGGGGTGCCGATGTCGCCGCGGGCGACGGCCCGCAGGGCGGTCTGGAGGCCGGGCCCGAGGATCGTGTCGGGGGCGACTCCGACCCGCAGGCCGGCCGCGGCCGCCTGGTCGAGCAGGGCGCGGGCGTCGGCCCGGTCCACCGCGATCGGTTTCTCGGACCAGACGTGCCGGCCGGCGGCGAGGATCGCCGAACTGACCTGGGCGTGCGCCGCGGGCACGGTCAGGTTGACGATGATCTCCGTGTCCGGGTGGGCGAGGACGTCCGCCGCCGTTCCCCACTCGGCGACGCCGTACTTGCGGGCCTGGCTCTCTGCGCGGGCGGTGTCGAGGTCGCCGACGACCGCCACGTGCAGGTCGGGGAAGCGGGTGAGGCTGGTCAGGTACTGGTCGCTGATGTTGCCGGCGCCGATGACCCCGACGCCGACCGGACGGTGTGCGGTCATCAGGCGATGCCCTTCCCGTTCAGGTAGGAGACACCCGTCGCGATGCCCTCGAAGATGTCGCCGTCGTAGTGGTCGAACTCGATGACGGCGTACTCGGCGTGGGGAGCCGCTTCCAGCGCGGCGGCCAGCGGGATCTGCCCCCGGCCCGCCGCGACCTGGCGGGTGTCCGCGGGGTCGAAGGGTGCGCCTGAGGTGAACGGGTCGTCGATCACGGGGCCGTCCTTGATGTGCAGGGCCCGCACCCGGGGGCCCAGTCGGCCGAGCAGGGCGACGACGTCGTAGCCGCCGGCCGCGGCCCAGAACAGGTCTACTTCCAGGGCGACTTCGGGGTTCAGGAGGTCCGCGAAGCGGTCGAAGGCGTTGACGCCGCCCACGGTGTGCACGAACTCCTGGGAGTGGTTGTGGTAGCCGACCCGCAGCCCGTGCTCGGCGGCGCGTTCCGCGGCCTCGTTCAGCAGGGCGGCGGTGCGGGCGATCTCCTCCTCGTCGGCCCACCGGGAGGCCGGCACGAACGGGTCGAAGAGGATCTCCACGCCCAGGCGCCGGGCGGCCCGGAACGTGTCGTCGAGGTCGGGCGCGGAGGCGCCGTCGGGCGACAGGAAACCGGCGTGTCCGGTCCGCGCGGTCAGGCCGTGCCGGGCGAGTGCGTCGGCGAGTTCGCCGGCGCGATGCACGAAGCCGAAGGCCTCGACGTTGGTCAGTCCCAGAGCGGCCAGACGGCCGAGGGTGGCGTCTTCGTCGGCTTCCAGGGCCTGGCGTACGGAGTAGAGCTGAACCGACAACTGTGGTGTCGACAAGGGGAACTCCTCTCGTGGCGGACCGCCGGGAACAGAATACCGACAGGGCTGATGGTTTCTAGGGGTCGTTAGCATCTCGTCCATGGCAAGGGAGACGGCGCGGCCGGGGGCGGCCCCACGGAACTACCCCAAGGGGGAGCGCCGGCGCGCCCAGATCATCGAGGCCGCGTTCGCCGCCTTCGGGCAGGTGGGCTACCGCAACGCGAGCATGGTCCAGCTCGCCGCCGCCTGCGGTGTCTCACGTGCGGGGCTGCTGCACCACTTCCCGACCAAGGAGTCGCTCCTGGCGGCGGTCCTGGAGGAACGCGACCGTCAGGACGGGGAGCACTTCCTGGATTCGGGAGCGCTCAGCCAGGACGGCCTGGCGTACTTCGCCGGCATGCTCAGGCTCGTCGCGCACAACCAGGCCAACCCCCTCCTCGTGAGCCTGTTCGCGGTGCTGTCCGCCGAGGCCACCGCGACGGACCACCCGGCACGTCCGTACTTCGTCGAACGCTACGCACGGACCCGCGCCGAGATGCAGTCGGCCGTCGACGACCTGGCACGGCGCGGGCTGCTGCGCCCGCACGTGGACGCGTCGCGGCTGGCGGCGGATCTGGTCGCGTTCATCGACGGCCTGCAGGTCCAGTGGCTGCTCAGCCCGGACCTGATCGACATGCCGGAGCACCTGCGCGCGGTACTGCGCAGCTTCATCGACGTGGAACTCCCCTAGCTTCCCGCTGGTGCCCGCAACGTCTCCTCTCCGGAAGGTCTGATCGGCATGGATGTGTACGAGGCGGTGGGCAGCCGCCGGGCGGTACGGGCGTTCAGTGACCGGCCGGTGCCCCGCGAGGTGCTCGAACGGATGCCGGCGGGGCGGCGCGGGCACCGTCGAGCGGGAACCTCCAGCCCTGGCGGGTGTACGTGGTGTCCGGCGAGCCGCTTGCCGAGCTGAAGCGGCGGGCCACGGCCAGGGCGCCGGCCGGTGACCCGGGTGACGAGCGGGAGTACCCGATGTACCCCGCAGACCTGGCCGCGCCGTACCGGGACCGCTTCGCCGCCGCGGCCGCGCAGCGGTACGCGGCGCTCGGCATCGAACGCCACGACCCCGACCGGCCGGTGAGGATCGCCGCGCTGAACTCGGGGGCGTTCGGGGCGCCGGTGGTGCTGTTCTGCCACCTCGACCGGGCGATGGGCCCGGGGCAGTGGGCGGACGCCGGGATGTACCTGCAGACGGTCATGCTCCTGTTGAGGGCGGAGGGGCTGCACAGCTGCCCGCAGGTGATGTGGACCATGTATCACAGGACGGTCGGCCGACTGGCCGGCGCCGCGGACGGACTCGTGCTGCTCTGCGGGGTCGCGGTGGGCTTCGAGCAGGCAGGCGCGCCTCAGGTGCGCACGGACCGGGCGGACATGACGGAGACGGTGACCTTCGTCGGGTCGTGACGGCGTCCCGCTCACACTCCGAACAGGCGTGCCGCGTTGTCGTGGCACACCGCGCGCAGCCACTGCGGCCCCAGGTCCAGGCGCTCCAGCGCGTGCAGCTGGTGCACGTACGGATAGGGGATGTTGGGGAAGTCGGAGCCGAGCAGGACGCGGTCGCCCAGGGCGGCGATCCTGGGCAGGGCGCGGCGCGGGAAGGGCATGAACCGCTCGGTGAAGTCGGTGAACGCCATCGTGGTGTCCAGGCGCACCTCCTCGTACCTTTCGGCGAGGCCGAGGAACTCCTCGTACTCGGGCATCCCCAGATGCGCGACGATCAGCCGCAGCCGCGGATGCCTCGCCAGTATCCGTGCGATCGGCGCGGGGCCGGTGTGCTTGCCGGGTGCGGGGCCCGAGCCGCAGTGGATCACCACGGGGATCCCGGCGTCGGCCAGCACCGCCCAGGCCGCGTCGAGGAGTTCGTCGGCCGGATCGTACGCGCCCACCTGGACGTGCGCCTTGAACACCCGGGCGCCCGCTTCGACGGCCGCGCGCACGTAGGCGTCCACACCGGGCTCGGGGAAGAGCGTCGCCGTGTGCAGGCAGTCCGGGGTACGGCCGGCGAAGTCGGCGGCCCAGGCGTTCAGCCAGGTCGCCATGCCGGGCTTGTGCGGGTAGAGCATCGAGGTGAAGGCACGGACGCCGAACTCCCCGAGCAGCGCGGCCCGTTCCTCCTCCGCCTTGCGGTAGGTGATCGGCCACTGAAGTCCGCCGACCAGGGGGCCGTTGGTGTCGAAGTAGTTCCAGACCTTGTGCAGGACGCGCTCGGGCATGAAGTGCGTGTGGACGTCGATCAGTGCCGGTAGGCCGAGCCGCTCCCGGAAGCGGCGGATCTCTGCGGCCTCCGCCGCCGAGGCCCCGTCGCCCACGGGAGTCTGCCGGGCAGTGTCGGCCGAGGCCGTGCGGTGATCGTTCATACCGCCCACGATCGGTGCCGGAACGCCACGAGTCCAGCCCTTCCGGCCGTCCCCACAGCAACGCGAAGGGCCCGTCCACTTGCGGACGGGCCCTTCCACCGAGCGCCGGGCAGGCCTTGCACCTGCATTTCCCCGCAGGAAGCGGGGCGTCTTTCCTTGGACCACCAACGCGACACCGGACGCCGGGATTTCACGGCGACCAGCTCGTGATCAATACTACCGCATCCGCCGGGCCCTCCGTTCCGCCCCGAGTCCAACGGTCCGAGCCCTCAGTCCGACTCCTCGACCCGTTCCGGTCTCTGGGCGGGCAGGGCGGGGGGCGGGGCGTCGGTGCCGGTGTCCGCGCCGCCGTGGCGGCCCGGTCCCGCCGTCAGCACCAGGACCTGGTCCCCGGCATGCCACACGCGGCGTTCCGACGTGCCGGGGCAGAGCAGGACGCCGTCGTGCGGACGGGCCCGGTGCGGGTCGTGCGCGTGGTAGCCGATCGCGCTCTCGCCGCGGTCCAGCGCGGCCGCGACCACCGTGGCGAACGCCGCCTCGTGACCGGGCAGTACGTAGTGGGCGGCGGGACGCAGGGCGAGTGCTCCACCCCGCCTGGCGAAGATCTCCTCGAAGACGGCGGCCAGTTCGGGGTTGTGCACGATCTGCGCCATGAGCAGGGCGGTGAGTTCACCGTGGACGAGGGCGTGCGAGGCGGGGCCGAGCGGAGCGACGGTCCGGCTGCGGTGGTCGCGCAGCTCGGCCACCACGGGCAGCACCCGGCCCGTCCGCTCCTCCCAGGAGCGCAGGGTCAGCAGCGCCAACAAGGTGCGCTCGTCGGGTCGTTCGGTCCCCTTCTCCGCGTCCGAGCCCAGCGCCATGACGCTGTCGTAGGCGGACAGGTCGAAGCCGTCCAGGGCGTCGGGGGCGGCCAGGTCGCGGGTGTGGTGCGTGACGGTGAGCGGCGCGTCCCCGGGACGGTTCCGTGACCAGGGGGATCCGGGTCCGGCGGCATCGGACGCCGCGTCGGTGACCACGTCGAGGACCGAGCCCGGCCGTGCGGTCCCGCGCAGGGCGTCCACGACCATCGGGGCACGGCGGTTCCATCCGAGCAGCAACAGCCGTGCGGGGGGCTCCGGGACGGGTGCGGACGGTGCGAGCGCCGTGGTGTCGACCCGTGCCCAGCGGTCCGTGAGCGGGGCGGTCCGGTCGTCGTGGGCGACGGTGACCAGGCGGTCCCCCGGTGCCAGGACGGTGTGCGGCGCGGGTGTGAGCAGCGGGCGGCCGTCCGGGCGCAGCAGCCCGACGGCACAGGACCCCGCCAGGCGCAGTGCCACCTCCTCGAAGGAGAGTCCCACCGCTTCCGGGACGTCGGTCACATGGAACTCGGCTCCGGAGAAGTCGAGCAGATCGCGCAGTGCCGTGGGCATCCCCGGGCACCGCGCCGCCTGGACGAGGAGCCGTGCCGCGGCGAGGTCCGTCTCCAGGACGGTTCCGCGCGGTCCGGCGGCGAGCCGTGCGGCGGGCACGTAGCGCCCGTCGTGCACGGCGGCGACGACCCGCGGAGCGCTCCGTCCGTCGTCGGTGCCGAGCAGGGTACGCAGCGCCAGCAAGGTGCGGACGACCGTGAGATCGCCGTCGGAGTCGTCGGCGGGCAGCACCACCACCGCTCGGGCCGCGTCCGGGGTCACCAGGGTCAGAGCGTCGGGGTCGGTGGGCACGCCGGTGCGGCAGATGAGCCGGACGCGGTCGGTGACCTCGAGGGCGGCCGTGAGCGCGGCGTGCATGTGGGCGGGGTCCCGGTCGGCCAGCACGGTGACGACATGCCGTGCGCGGGCCGAGCGCCCACGCCGGGACCGGTCGGCTCCGGCCCGGCCGGCGATCAGTTCGGATACCACCGTGAAGATCTGGTCGGTCCAGCCGAGCACCACGTCGTGGTCGCGCTCCAGTACGCGCGAGCGGCCGTGCCGGAGCTCGGTGAGCCGGTCGCCGAGTCCGGTGGTGACCACTCCGACGACCGTCGACACGCACAGCAGGGCGATGAGACCGAGCAGGACGGACAGCAGCATCCGCGCCGGGGTGCCCGCCACCGCTCCGAGCCGGAGCGTCTCCGCGCTGGTGCGCCACACCTGGGTGAGACGGCCGGTGACGGAGCGCGGCGCGGCGGGGTCCGTCCACACCAGGAGGGTGCTGACGGGCAGGACGACCGCCAGACAGCACAGGGCGAGCCAGCCGAGCAGTGTTCCCGTGCTGCGGGCGAGCGTCCTGTCGAACAGGTACCGCGCCCGGTGCCGTAACGGAGTCCGCTCCTGCCTTCGTGCCACGTCCGCCCCCTGGTTCGCGCGTATGCCTCGGCGACTTGAAGGGTGCCGGGTGCCCGGGGTGCGACACGCCGTCCGACCGGGACGTTCATCCTTTCGGGCAGCGTGTGGCGGTCATGGCCCGGCGGTGTCGGTGGACAGGCGTGGTCCGGCGGCGACGATCGCGTGGACGGTCTCGGTGACCAGTCGGCGGTCCAGCGGTTCGTCCGAGAAGGCGCGGTGCATCGGCCAGCCCTCGATGAGTACGTCGAGGGCGCGGGACACCCCGGGCGTGAAGTGCAGGGCGAGGCTGTCCCGGCTGGGAGCCCGGGGTGCGCCGGTGCCGAGACCACCTCCGCGCGCTTCGGCGTCAGCGGGCCGGTGGCCGTCAGCCCTGTGCGGTCACCCTGCCGAGCTCGTCCAGCAGGTCGTGCATCAGTGAGGCCATGTCGGTCTCCTCGGCGGCCGTGATCCATTGCTCGAAGCCGACCTTGAAGACGGCGACGCAGGTCTCCGCGGCCAGGGCCGCGGTCGGCTCCGGCACGCCCCGGTCCCTCAGGGCGTCGGCGAGAGCGGCCGCCAGCGAGGCGAGCTTGATCAGCTCGCGCTCCCGGAGCTCCGGGTGGGCGGCGACCACGGCCTGCCGGCGCAGCGCCAACTGATGGCGCCCCCTGAACATGTCCGAGGCCGCGTCGAGCCCGGCGCCGAGCACGTCGAGCAGCGGCGCGGACGCCGGGGCCTGTGCGACGGCGGCCACGAACAGCTC
The DNA here is from genome assembly GCF_055562175.1 of Streptomyces sp. NPDC020958. Classification (NCBI taxonomy): domain Bacteria; kingdom Bacillati; phylum Actinomycetota; class Actinomycetes; order Kitasatosporales; family Streptomycetaceae; genus Streptomyces; species Streptomyces sp. NPDC020958. The sequence continues at coordinate 256,011 of NZ_JBVHFU010000007.1, forward strand.
CTGGAGCGGGGAGCCGGCGAAGAGCACCTCGCGCTTGTCGGCGTAGTGCCGGAAGAAGGTGCGTTCGGTCAGACCCGCCTGCCGGGCGATCTGCGCCACGGTCGTCTGCTCGTACCCCTGCTCGCTGTAGAGCTGCAACGCCGCTGCCGCCAGGCGCTCGCGCGCGTTCGGCTCCCATCTTCCCATGGCCGAATCCTACGCGATGACAGTGACTGACATCGAGTGCTACTGTCGATGTCAGTCACTGTCATCGAAAGTCAGGGGTTCTCCCATGCGTGTTTTCGTGACCGGCGCGTCCGGCTGGCTCGGCTCGGCCGTCGTGCCCGAACTGCTCGACGCGGGCCACCAGGTCGCCGGACTGGCCCGCTCGGACGCCTCCGCCGCCGCGCTCACCGCGGCGGGGGCCGACGTCGTCCGCGGCACCGTCGACGACCTGGAGGTGCTGCGCGAGGCCGCCGCTACGTCGGACGGTGTGATCCACCTCGCCTTCAAGCACGACATCGCTTTCAGCGGTGACTTCCGCGGGGCCGCGGACGCGGACCGCCGGGCCGTGGACGCGTTCGGCGAGGTACTGGCCGGCTCCGACCGGCCCTTCGTGCTCGCCGCCGGCCTGCTCGGCATCGCTCCCGGCCGGACGGTCACCGAACAGGACATGCCCGCGGTCGACGACTCGGCGTTCTCGGTGCGGCACGCCACCGCCCTGGCGACCCTGGAACTGGCCTCGCACGGCGTGCGTTCCTCGGTGGTGCGGCTCGCCCCCACCTGCCACGGCGAGGGCGACCAGGGGTTCATGGCGTCGCTGATCGGCATCGCCCGGCAGCGCGGTGTCTCCGGATACGTCGGCGACGGCGCCAACCGGTGGCCCGCCGCGCACCGGCTCGACATCGGGCGGTTGTTCCGGCTGGCCGTGGAGAAGGCGCCGGCGGGTTCGGTGCTGCACGGAACGGGCGAGGAGGGCGTCGCGATCCGTGACGTCGCCGAGGTGATCGGCCGCCATCTCGGTGTACCGGTCACCTCCGTGGCGCCCGCCGACGCGGCCGACCACTTCACCTGGCTCGGCGGCTTCATCGGCCTGGACAGCCCGGCCTCCAGCGCGGCCACTCAGGCACTGCTGGACTGGCGTCCGTCGCACCCGGGGCTGCTGGAGGACCTGGACAAGGGCCACTACTTCGCCCCGGCCGCCTGATCCGAGGCGCGGGGCCCTCAGCAGACCGCGCGGCGGCCGTCGCGCGGTCTGCTGAGGCCCGAAGGCCGCCCACGCACCTGGGGCCGGTAGGCCGCCCGCGCGTCCGAGGCCCGCAGGCCGCCCGCGCCCCGGGGGCGACTCGGGGCGCCCGTGCCCGGCGGGGTGGGCGGGGCGCCGGAGGCGGCGCGGTCGTCCCGGGCCGGGGTCAGCCGCGGTTCCGGTCGGTCGCCTCCGCGGAAGCCGCGGGAGCCACGGGAGCCTTAGCGGTCGCGGTGCCGGTGTCCGGGGCGCCCTGGGAGGTGACCACCTTCGAGGGGCGGCCGCCCCGGTCCAGGATGCCGCCGGTGACGGCCAGGGCGAGGCCGGCCAGGGCGAGCGCGGCGCCGACCAGGTTGGGCGCGGCCCAGCCCCAGCCCGCCGAGATGACCAGGCCGCCCAGCCAGGCGCCGGCCGCGTTGGCCATGTTGAACGCGGAGTGGTTGGAGGCCGCCGCCATCGTCGGGGCGTCCTTCGCGTTGATCATCAGCAGCATCTGGACGGGCGTGGTGATGAGCGCGCCCATCGCGCCGATGAGGGTGACCGTCACCAGGGCGGGGACCGTGCTGTGGACGGTGAAGTAGAAGGTCACGAGCGCGGCCGCCAGCAGCACGATCCCGGCGTAGAGGGTCGGGCGCAGGGCGCGGTCGGTGAGGGGACCGGCCACCAGGGTGCCGACGGTCATGCCGACGCCGTAGAGGGCGAGGACCAGGGTGGTGGAGGAGTCGGAGATGCCGGTCAGATGGGTCAGCATGGGGACGAGGTAGCTGTAGACGGCGAAGAAGCCGCCGAACCCCACGACGGCGGTCGCCAGTCCGATGAAGACCTGCCGGTTGCCCATCGCCCGCAGTTCCTGGCGGATGCCCGCCTGCGGTCCGCGCGGCTGGTGCGGCACGAGGAGGGCGAGCGCAGCCAGCGCCACCAGGCCGATGACGGCGACGGCGCAGTAGGCGTAGCGCCAGCCCAGGTGCTGGCCGAGAGCCGTGCCGGCGGGGACACCTACGATGTTCGCGATGGTGAGGCCCAGGAAGACCCGGGAGACGGCGCGTGCGGCGCGGTCGGGGGCGACCAGCCTGGAGGCGACGACCGCGCCCACGCCGAAGAGTGCGCCGTGCGGCAGGCCGGCCAGGAAACGGGCGGCGAAGAGCAGGCCGAAGTTCGGGGCGAGCGCGGACGCCGTGTTGCCGACCACGAACAGCCCGGTCAGCAGGAGCAGCAGCCGCTTGTGGGGCACGCGCGCGCCGATGCCGGTCAGTACGGGGGCGCCGACGACGACGCCGAGAGCGTAGGCCGACACGAGGTTGCCGGCGTGCGGCACGGACACTCCGACGCCGTCCGCTATCTGGGGCAACAGTCCCATGGTGGCGAACTCGGTGGTGCCGATGCCGAACGTGACGACGGCGAGGGCCAGCAGAGCCAAAGGCATGGTGAGCGGGAAGACCTTTCGAAGACGGTGGTCCGGGGACGGGCAGCGGGGACGGGGCTCCGCAGGCGCTTCCGCCTCCGGGGCCGACCGTGCCGAGCGCCCTTGCCCAGCAGACCCCAAGAACGTTGCAGCGGGATGACGCGCGCGCACATTCCTGGATTGCCGCTCACAACGCGGTGACCTGCGTCACCCGGGTCCGGTCACTGGAGTCCCAGGACGACGGCACATCGCTCGGGCGGCAGGCATCCGCCACGCCGCCCAGATGGGTGACAGTTCGTCACATCATGCTTCGGGAAAGGGAATTCAGCCTGCATGACTGGCGCACCACACGTGTCACCGGGTATCTCATGCCTCTGACAGCGTGGGCACTTCGTGCCCTGCCAGAGTGAAGGGACTCCCCGTGCGTCTGCGCCCCCTGCGCGTCCTGTGCTGTTCCGTCGTCCTCGCCCTGTCGGCTCCCGTCCTGCTCCCGGGCACCGCGTCGGCGGCGGTGCCCACGTCCTCGGTCTACCTCCAGAACTACGCCACCGGCCTCGACGCGGCCGACAGTGGCGGCACCGTCGTGGCCCACAACCCCAAGGGCAACGAGGACCACCAGCAGTGGACACCGGTCGCGGTCGGCGGCGGCTACCAACTGCGGAACGCCGACGAGTCCGGCACCTGCCTCGGCCGCAGCGGCACCGCCGCGGTGACCGCCGCCTGCGGCGCCGACGGCACCACCTGGAGCGTCGCCGCCGCCACCGACGGCACCTACACCGTCACGGTCCCGGGCACCGCGCAGTACCTCACCGGTTCGTCGTCGGACACCGGCGCCGCCGTACAGCTCGGCACCGCGGGCGACCTCGCGCGCTGGTACCTGACCCCGGTCTCCTACGCCACCTCGGCGATGCCCTCCGCCGACACCCGCACCCTCGACCAGGTCACCTTCCTCACCGCGCACAACGCCTTCGCCAACGGCGCCGACGGGAACTTCGCCTCGTTCCCCGTCAACCTGTTCCCCAACCAGAACTACGGCATCAGCCGCCAGCTGAGCGACGGCGTGCGCGGCTTCATGCTCGACGACTACACCGTCTCCGGCCAGGCCGTCCTCTGCCACAACAGCTGCGACGGCGTCAGCAGCCCCGTGCCGCTCGCCACGGACCTCCAGCGCATCGTCGACTTCCTCAAGGCCCACCCCGGTCAGTTCGCCACGGTCTTCCTGGAGGACTACGCCTCCTCCGACGTACTGAAGTCGTCCCTGGCGTCCGTCAGCGGCCTCTACGACCTGCTGTACCGGCCGGACCAGGAGGGCGCGGCCACCAAGGGCTGGCCCACGATGGCCGATCTCGCCGCCCGCGGCAAGCAGCTCCTGATCTTCAGCGACCGCACCCGCGCGAGCGACACCGCGAACGGCTGGACCACCCGCGACACCTTCGGCGTCATGTACCAGCGCGAATGGACCGTGGAGAACTACTGGTCCATGGGCGGCGGACTCGGGGACTCCGACTGGTCCTGCTACAGCCGCTGGGGCACCGGCAGACCGCTCACCACCGACTCCTCCGCCTTCCACCCGCTGTTCGTCATGAACCACTTCCGGGACTACCCCATCGCCTCCACCGCCGCCACGGACAACGGCAAACTCCTCAACCGCGCCCAGAACTTCTGCACGCCCGCCGCCCGCAAGAAGCCCAACTACCTTGCCGTGGACCGCTACGACACCGGCTCCCCCACCCCGCTCTCCGCCGTGGGCACCCTCAACACCTACATACTCACGCCGGGCCAGTGAGTGAACGGCCGGTCCGCCCTCGCGGGCGGCCCGGCCGTCGTCCCGTACCCGTCCCCACCCCCGGCGAGCCCCAGAAAGGGTCGTCCATGGCTGAGTTGACCCGTCGCAGACTCCTGGGTTCCGCCGCGGGCGCGCTCGGTGGCGCCGCGGCCCTCACGCTGCTGCCGCCCAGCGTCCAGAGGGCCGTCGCCGCCGGGCCCCCGCGCGGCGGCTCTCCGTACGACATCGAACACGTCGTCATGCTGATGCAGGAGAACCGGTCCTTCGACCACTACTTCGGCACACTCCCCGGCGTCCGCGGCTTCGCCGACCTGCACGCGCTGAAGCTGGCCGACGGGCGGCCCGTCTTCTACCAGCCCGACGCCGCCAACCCCAGGGGCTACCTGCTGCCGTTCCACCTCGACACGCGCAGGTCCAGTGCCCAGGCCATCCCCTCCACCAGTCACGCCTGGTCCGTGCAGCACCAGGCCTGGAACAACGGCAGGATGGATCGCTGGCTGCCCGCCCACCGTGCGGCCGACGGTGCCGCCGCCCCCTATGTCATGGGCTACTACACCCGCGAGGACATCCCCTTCCAGTTCGCCCTCGCGGAGACCTTCACCGTCTGCGACCACTACTTCTGCTCCGTCCTGGGACCCACCTGGCCCAACCGGCTGATGTGGATGACCGGGAGCATCGATCCGGCCGGCACCCACGGCGGTCCGGTCATCGGCAACGTCGCCCCGACGCCGTACCGGTGGACCACCTACGCCGAGCGGCTGCAGGCCGCGGGGGTCACCTGGAAGGTCTACCAGCAGGAGGACGACTACAGCTGCAACGTGCTGGAGCAGTTCGCCGCGTTCCGGCAGGCGCGGCCGGGCAGCGACCTGTACGAGCGCGGGGTGCGCCCGCAGCCCGAGGGGACCTTCGAGGACGACGCCCGCAACGACCGCCTGCCGGACGTCAGTTGGATCATGCCCACCAGCCACCAGTCGGAGCACCCCGACTACCTGCCCGCCGCCGGCGCGGACTTCGTCGCCGCGAAGATCGAGGCCATCGCCGCCAACCCCGAGGTGTGGCGCAAGACCGTCTTCATCCTCACCTACGACGAGAACGACGGCCTGTTCGACCACGTGGCACCGCCCACCCCACCGGCCGGCACCCCGGACGAGTTCATCCAGGGCCTGCCGATCGGCGGCGGCTTCCGGGTCCCCGCCGTCATCGTCTCCCCCTGGACCGTCGGCGGCTGGGTCGCCTCCGAAGCCTTCGACCACACCTCCGCCCTGCGGTTCCTCGAACGCCTCACCGGCGTCGAGGAACCCAACGTCAGCCAGTGGCGCCGGCGCACGTTCGGCGACCTCCTGTCCGCCTTCCGCTTCCGCGACGCCCGCCCGCGGCCGCCGCGGCTGCCGCACGACACCGCCGAACAGCTGGCGAGGGCGAAGGAGGAGGTCGCCACCCTCCCCAGACCCGCCCTCCCGGGGGCCGACCAGATCTACCCCCGCCAGGAAAAGGGCCACCGCCCGCACCTCTGACCTGCCAGCATGTGCAGCATGACGTCAACACCGCACGGAACTCCCGTCCCCGGGACGGTGAGCACGCGATGAGAGCGGTCCGTTTCCACGGCTACGGCGGAATCGAGGTGCTGCGGGTCGAGGAGGTGGCGCGGCCCGCGCCGGGCCCCGGGCAGGTACTGGTCGAGGTCCGGGCCGCCGGGATCCAGCCCGGCGAGGTGATGATCCGCGAGGGGGCCCGGCACGGACGCTGGCCCGCGACGTTCCCCTCCGGACAGGGCAGCGACCTCGCCGGTGTCGTGGCCGAGACCGGCCCCGAGGTGCGCGGTTTCGCGGTGGGGGACGAGGTCCTCGGCTTCACCCACCGGCGGGCGAGCCATGCGGAATACGTCGTGGTCGACGACGTGAACCTGGTGTCCCGGCCGAAGGGACTCGACTGGGACGTGGCCGGCTCGCTGTACGTGGCCGGCACCACCGCCTACGCCACCGTGTTCGCGGTGGACCCCCAGCCGGGCGACACCGTCGTGGTGTCCGGTGCGGCGGGCGGGGTGGGGTCGCTCGCCGTGCAGCTCGCGCGGCGGCGTGGTGCCACCGTCATCGGGCTGGCGAGCGAACGCGACCACGCCTGGCTGACGGATCACGGCATCGTCCCGGTCGCCTACGGGGCGGGCGCGGCGGAGCGGGTCCGGCGGGCCGCCGACGGGCGCGTCGACGCGTTCATCGACACCTACGGCGACGGCTATGTGCGCATGGCCGTGGAACTCGGGGTGCGGCCGGACCGGATCAACACGATCCGCGACTGGTCCGCCGCGGGCGAGGTGGGCGCGCGGACCTACGGGGAAGGCTCGGCGGCGTGCGCGGTCGTCCTCGGCGAACTCGCCCGGCTCGCCGCACGCGGGGAACTGGACGTGCCGATCGCCGGCACCTACCCGCTGGAGCGCGTGCGGGACGCGTTCCGTGAACTGGAAGGGCGGCACGCCCAGGGCAAGATCGTGCTGCGGCCGTAGCGGGCGGCCGGAGGCGGCGCGGGTCGGCGCCCGCGGGCGGGCCGCCCGCGCCGCATTCCCCGGGCGCCGCCTGAACGGTGACGTGCGCGTTCACCCGGTGGCGGCGGGCGTCGGACCCCGGCGTGCCGGGTGCTCGGGCCATCCTGGAACCATGATGGTGCTCGCCGTGCTCTTCGCCGTCCTGGGTGCCGTCAGCAACGCGACGGGCACCGCCTTCCAGCGCAAGGCCGCCTCCACCCTGCCGGGCCGCACCGGACTGCGCCTGCTGCTCGCGCTGGCCCGGCGGCCCGCCTGGGCCGTCGGGATCGCCGGGGTCACGGGAGCCGCCGTCTTCCAGGCACTCGCCCTGGTCAACGGCCCGATGGCGCTGGTGCAGCCGCTGTTCATGCTGGAGCTGCCGTTCGCCCTGCTGATCGCCGTGCCGCTGCTGCACCGCCGGCCGAATCCGGCGGGCTGGTGGGCGATTGCGGGCGTGGTGGCCGGACTGGCCCTGCTGCTGGCCTCGGCCGCACCGCACGGGGGGCGGCAGCAGGCCCCGATGACCCGTTGGATCCCGGTGCTGGTCCTCACCCTGGGCGCCATCGCCGTCACCGTGCTGCTCGTGAGGTCGTCCTCGTCACCGCTGTTCCGCGCGGCGGCCCTGGCCACGGGCGCCGCGGTCGGCAACGCGCTGGCCGCCGCGTTCATGAAGTCGGCCACCGCCCGCCTTGCCGACGCGGGTCTGCCGGCCTTCCTCACCACCTGGCAGACGTACGCCTGCGCGCTCACCGGGATCGCGGCGCTGATGTTCCTGGAGAACGCGCTGCAGGCCGGTCCGCTGGTCGCCTCCCAGCCGGCGCTGACCATCGGCGACGCGGCGGTGAGCCTGACGCTGGGGGTCATCCTGTTCGGCGAGTCGGTCCGTACCGGCTGGTGGCTGCTGCCCGAGGCGATCGGGGCCGGCCTGATCCTGTGGGGCGTCGTCCGGCTCACCCGGGTCGTACCGCACCTCAAGGGCGTCATCCGGTGAGGCCGGCGCCGCGACCGTGACGCCGCGACGGGGGAACCGTCCGGTCCCCGGCCGTTCAGTGGCTGTTACACACACCCGCCGTGTGCCGGTCCCGGGGGCGGTGGCATGATCACCGGGTGAGGTGGAGGAACTCGTTCGGCGCCGGACGCGCCGACCCGACACGCCGTGATCCGGCGTCCCTGATCACCGAGTTGCCTTTCCACCCTCCCGGAAGGGGAACAGAAGTGTCCGTGTTTCAGCGCATCCTGGTCGCCGTCGATCCCAGCCCCGCCCGCGGCTCCGCCGTGCGACTGGCCGGTGAGCTGGCGCTGCTGACCAACGCCGAGGTCCGCGTCGTGCACGTCATCACCTCCGCCGTCTCCGTGTCCGCGGTCGTCGCCCTGGAGGACGACACCGAGGCGAAGGCCGTGCTGGAGGAGGCGCTGGCGGATCTGCGCGAGCGGGGGATCAAGGCCGAGGGAACCCTCCTGCGGGGGCTGACCACGCAGGTCGCGGAGGTCATCTCGGAGACGGCCGAGGAGTTCGGTGCCGATCTCATCGTGCTGAGCCCGCACCACCGCAACGCCGTCGAGGCGCTGTTCGACCCGCGGGTGAGCGACGCCGTCGCGCACCGCACCGCGACGGCGGTCCTGCTCGCCCCGTCGGGCGACGCCAAGGCCTGACCGGCACGACCGCACCCCCGGGCCTGCCGTGGACACCGCGTCCGCGGCAGGCCCGTCGGCGGCTACCGCCGCCGCCAGGGCAGCGCCTCCTGCTCGCCGCTGTCCGCGTCCATCCGCCGGAGGGCGGCGCTGATCGCCTCGCCGATCACGGCGAACTGGCTCACCTGCTCGGGAGTGAGGGCGTCGAAGACGACGCGGCGGACCGCCTCGACATGACCGGGAGCCGCACGCTCCAGGAGGGCCAGCCCGGCCGGAGTCAGGACGGCCAGCTGGTTGCGGCGGCTGGCCGGGTCCTCGCGGCGGTCGACATAGCCGGCCTCCTGGAGGCGGGTCACGGCGTGGGTGAGGCGGCTTCGGGTGATCTTCAGCCGCTCGGCCAGCTCGGACATGGTCAGGCTGTGCTCCTCGACCGAGGACAGGTGGACCAGCAGGGAGTAGTCGGCGTGGGTCATCCCCGCGTCGCGCCGCAGCTGGCGGTTCAGGTGGTCGGACAGGTGCGTGGAGAACTGGACGTAGGCCAGCCACGCCCGTCGTTCCTCGGGGTTCAGCCAGCGGGGCGTCGCATTCATGGACGTACCCTAACGAGGGGCGTTTGAACGTTCACACCTCGCCCCGTGCCGCCGTGCCCGGCGCACCGCACAGCGGGCGGCGAGGGACACCGCCCGCTCCGGCACCCGTCAGTCCGCTGCCGAGCCCCGGGCGCCCACGTACTCGGCGAGGTGCCGGCCGGTGAGGGTGGCGCGGGCGGAGACGAGGTCGGCGGGAGTGCCCTCGAAGACGATGCGGCCGCCGTCGTGGCCGGCTCCGGGGCCGAGGTCGATGATCCAGTCGGCGTGCGCCATGACCGCCTGGTGGTGCTCGACCACGATGACCGACTTGCCGGAGTCGACCAACCTGTCGAGCAGGCCCAGGAGTTGCTCGACGTCGGCGAGGTGCAGGCCCGCGGTGGGCTCGTCGAGGACGTAGACGCCGCCCTTGTCGGCCATGTGCGTGGCCAGCTTGAGGCGCTGGCGTTCACCGCCGGAGAGGGTGGTCAGGGGCTGGCCGATGGTGAGGTAGCCGAGGCCGACGTCGCGCAGCCGCTGGAGGATGCGGTGGGCGGCCGGGAGGTGTGCCTCGCCCGCGCCGAAGAACTCCTCGGCCTCGGTCACCGGCATCGCCAGCACCTCGCTGATGTCGCGCCCGCCGAGCCGGTACTCGAGGACGGACGCCTCGAACCGCTTTCCGTCGCACTCCTCGCAGGTGGTGGCGACACCGGCCATCATCGCCAGGTCGGTGTAGACGACGCCGGCGCCGTTGCAGGTGGGACAGGCACCCTCGGAGTTGGAGCTGAACAAGGCGGGCTTGACGCCGTTCTCCTTGGCGAAGGCCTTGCGGATCGGTTCGAGCAGTCCGGTGTACGTCGCCGGGTTGCTGCGCCGGGAGCCGCGGATGGCACCCTGGTCGACCGAGATGACACCGGCGCCGGCCGGGATCGACCCGTGCACCAGAGAGCTCTTGCCCGAGCCCGCCACACCGGTGACGACGGCCAGCACCCCGAGCGGGATGTCGACGTCGACGCCCTGGAGGTTGTGGGTGGCGGCGCCGCGGATCTCCAGGGCACCGGTGGGTTTGCGGACCGTCTCCTTCAGCGAGGCGCGGTCGCCGAAGTGGCGGCCGGTGAGGGTGCCGCCCTTGCGCAGGCCCTCGACGGTGCCCTCGAAACAGACGGTACCGCCGCCCGCTCCGGCGCCGGGGCCGAGGTCGACGACGTGGTCGGCGATCGCGATGACCTCCGGCTTGTGCTCCACGACGAGCACGGTGTTGCCCTTGTCGCGCAGCCGCAGCAGCAGGCCGTTCATGCGCTGGATGTCGTGCGGGTGCAGGCCGGTGGTGGGCTCGTCGAAGACGTAGGTGACGTCGGTGAGCGAGGAGCCGAGGTGGCGGATCATCCTGGTGCGCTGGGCCTCACCGCCCGACAGGGTGCCGGCCGGCCGGTCCAGGGAGAGGTAGCCGAGCCCGATCTCCACGAACGAGTCCAGGGTGTGCCCGAGCGTCTCCAGGAGGGGGGCCACCGACGGCTCGTCGAGGCCCCTGACCCAGGCGGCCAGGTCGCTGATCTGCATCGCGCAGGCGTCGGCGATGCTGATCCCGGCGATCTTCGAGGAGCGGGCGCCCTCGCTCAGCCGGGTGCCGTCGCACTCGGGACAGGTGGCGAAGGTGACCGCACGTTCCACGAACTCGCGGATGTGCGGCTGCATCGACTCCTTGTCCTTGGAGAGCATCGACTTCTGGATGCGCGGGATCAGCCCCTCGTAGGTCATGTTGATGCCCGCGATCTTCATGCGGGTCGGCTCGCGGTGCAGGAAGTCCTGGAGTTCCTTCTTGGTGAACTTGCTGATCGGCTTGTCCGGGTCGAAGAAGCCGGACTCGATGTAGAGGCGGGAGTTCCAGCCCCCGCCCTTGTAGCCGGGGACGGTGATCGCGCCCTCGTTGAGAGACAGGGTCTCGTCGAAGAGCTCGGTGAGGTCGAGGTCGGTGACGGCGCCGCGGCCCTCGCAGCGCGGGCACATGCCGCCGGTGATGCTGAAGCTGCGGCGCTCCTTCACCTTCTGCCCGCCGCGTTCGACAGTGACGGCGCCCGCGCCGCTGATCGAGGCGATGTTGAAGGAGAATGCCTTGGGCGAGCCGATGTGCGGTGTGCCGAGCCTGCTGAAGAGGATGCGCAGCAACGCGTTGGCGTCGGTGGCGGTGCCGACGGTGGAGCGCGGGTCGCCGCCCATCCGCTGCTGGTCGACGATGATCGCGGTGGTCAGACCGTCGAGGACGTCGACCTCGGGGCGGGCCAGGTTCGGCATGAAGCCCTGGACGAAGGCCGGATAGGTCTCGTTGATCAGCCGCTGGGACTCGGCGGCGATGGTGTCGAAGACCAGCGAGCTCTTGCCCGAGCCGGAGACGCCGGTGAAGACCGTCAGCCGGCGCTTCGGGATCTCGATGCTGACGTCCTTGAGGTTGTTCTCACGGGCACCGTGCACCCGGATCAGGCCGTGCGTGTCGGCCACGTGCGGCGTGGACGTCTGCGTCCCGGTCGTTCTGGCCATGCTCAAACCCGTCTCCATCCACTGCGCGGTGCCTCCGTCGATGCGGCCACGCTAGCCGGGGTGGAACCGTGGTGCTTCTCCATTCCTGACCGGATCCCGGGCGCGGTCGCGCCGCGCCTGCCTGGTCCCCTCGGCGCGTCCGGGCCGGACGCCCGGCGCACCCGCCCGGTCGCCCCGGCCGCCGGGCGGGGCCGGCGAGACGGTGCCACCGGCTGACGGGCCGCGCGGGCGGCGCCGCCCGCTTCCCGATCTTTCCGTCACCGCCGGGCGTGTGCGACCGGCCGCGCCCCTCGCCCGACCCCCGCCCGGCAAGGCCCCCGCGGCACCCGGCTACGAAGACTTTGCGTTCTCGCGGGGCGCCCATGAACCAGCCGCCACCTACTCGAAGTCCGCTTTGTCGGCTCGTCTCGCCCGTCGGTAACGGTGAGTTCACCCGGCTCCTCTTCCTCGGCGGTCTACGCGCGTGGTGTCATGCCCACGCTCGCCCACCCCCCACGTGAGCGTCAACTCGACTAGGAGTCACGCATGCTGTCGAAGCTTCTCGGTCGCGCCGGGGTCGCCCTGGCGACCGGCGCCGCCGTGGTCGCCACCGCGGTCCCCGCCGACGCCGCGAGCTACACCGCCTTCGCCTTCTCGCTCGGCACCAGCGAGCCCACGATCTACGACTTCATCACCTCGGCCACCACCTCCCTCGACATGACCATGTACGAGCTGGAGGACACCACGGCCGTCAACGATCTCATCGCCCTGAAGAAGAAGGGCGTCACCGTGCGGGTGATCCTCGACAACGCCCACCGCAGCGCCAACGGTTCCGCCTACACCGCCCTCACCAACGCGGGCGTGGGTGTGGCGTGGTCGCCGTCCGCCTTCGTCTACACGCACCAGAAGACCATCACCGTGGACGGCACCAAGTCGCTGGTCCTCACCGGCAACCTGACCTCGCAGTACTACTCGACCGGCCGCGACTACGGTGTCTTCACCGACGACACCCGGGACGTCGCCGCGATCGAGAAGGTCTTCAACGCCGACTACGCCGGCACCTCGATCACCCCCACCGACGGCGACCACCTGCTCTGGTCCCCCACCGACTCGCGCAGCCGCCTGCTGACCGTGATCAACGCCGCCACCAAGACGCTCGACGTCGAGGAGCTGGAGTTCAGCGACAGCACGGTGGTCAACGCCATCGTCGCCAGGGCGCAGGCGGGGGTGAAGGTGCGGGTGGTCCTGGAGACCCCGTCCGACTACGCCGGCGAGGTCTCCGAAATCAAGGCGGCCGGGGGCACCGTCGTCGGCTACTCCGACCCGAACGGGTTCTACATCCACGCGAAGGCCATGGTCGCCGACTACGGCCTGTCCACCCAGGAGGTGGAGGCCGGTTCCATGAACGTCAGCAGCAACTCCCTCTCCAGCAACCGTGAGTTGGGCATCATTCTCACGGGCACGGGGGTGGCGCAGTCGGTGGCCTCGACCATCGAGACCGCGTTCAACGGCGACTACGCGGGCGGCACCGCCGCATAGCGGAGCGGTTCACCTCCCCGCCCCGGTGCGCGCCGAGGCGCCACCGGAGCGGGGCTCCCGCGCGTCACCGGTCGGCCCGGTGACGTGAACGGACTAGTGGACGCCGCATGACCCGCCGCGCAGGTGTCCGGCAACGGCCGCCCACCCGACACGCCCGACGTTGTGCACATTCTTGACGACGGTCACATGCAAACCTAACTTCGCGGTGTCGGCCCTCCACCCTGGCGCAAGGAGCCCGAGCCCCGTGCCGTACCGCTTCCGCAGTCGTCCGCTCCTCGCCCTCGCGGCCCTGCTGCTCGCCGCCGCACCGGCACCGGCACCGGCCGCCCGGGCCGCCGAAGCGGCCCACGTCGAAGGCGCGTTGCCGTCCGGCGCACTCTACGTCCTCGACGTGCCGGGCCGTTGGAACGGCACCGTGCTGCTGTACAGCCACGGCTACACCCCGGCCGGGGAGGCCAACCCGGCGCGCGACGCACCGGACGACGCGACCCGGTCGCTGCTGTTGAAGGAGGGGTACGCGCTCGTCGGCTCGTCGTACGCCAGCACCGGCTGGGCGGTCACGGACGCGGTGCCCGACCAGCTCGCCACGCTCGACGTCTTCACCGGCCGCTTCGGCACGGCGCGGCGCACCATCGCCTGGGGCACGTCGTACGGCGGCCTCGTCACCACCACCATCGCCGAGCGGCACCCGAAACGCATCGCCGGCTCGCTGTCGATGTGCGGTCTGGTGCAGGGCGGGATCGCCACCTGGAACAGCATGCTGGACGCCGTCTTCGCCCTGCGCACCCTGCTCGGCGGCACCACCGGCTCGGGCATCCGGCTGACCGGGCTGCGGGACGCCGGCGAGGCGGCCGCCCAGGCCGGGGACATGACCGCGCTGGTCGCACAGGCACAGGGCACCGCGACCGGCCGGGCCCGGATCGCGCTGGCCGCGGCCCTGTACGACGTCCCCGGCTGGAACGACCCCGAGACGCCCCGGCCGGCGCCGGACGACTGGGGCGCCCAGCAGGCAGGCCAGTACTGGGCCGCTCTCGGTCTTGTCGAACTCCCGGCCTTCCGCTGGCGCCAGGAGGCGGAGAGCCGGGCGGGCGGCAACATGTCCTGGAACACCGGCGTCGACTACGCGGCCCTGCTGCACAACTCGCCCTACGAGAAGGAGGTTTCGGCGCTCTACCGCGCGGCCGGCCGGTCCCTGCGGTCCGACCTCGCCGCCCTGGCCGCAGCGCCGCGCATCTCCGCCGATCCCAAGGCCGTCCACTGGATGAGCGGCACCAGCGTGTTCACCGGCCGGCTCAGCAGGCCGCAGCTGAACGTCCACACCACCGGCGACCCGCTGATCCCGGTCCAGGCGGAGAGCGCCTACCGGCGTGCCGTCGCGGTCGCGGGCCGGACCGCCCTGCTCAGGCAGCGCTACGTGGACAACGCCGGGCACTGCACGTTCAGCCCCGGCGAACAGGTGGCCGCGCTGCACGCCCTGGAGGACCGCATCACCTCCGGCCACTGGAAGGGCAGCGAGCCCGCGTCGCTCAACGCCCGCACCCGTGCCGCCGACCCCTCCTCGGCGGCACGCTACACAGCGTACGAGCCGAGCGCCTTCCCCCGTCCCTACGACCTGGCCGGCCCCCGCGCCCCGTACCGGAAGCAAGGCCGTACGGCCCGTCGTACGTCCGGCCGATGGCCGTAATCTTGCGCACGTGAACGCCGAGACCGCGCCAGAACCCCTGGACTCACCGCAGCCCCGCCCGCAGTCGCTCCTGCTCGCCTTCTTCGGCAACCACGTACTGGAGCAGGGTCCGCTGGGCGTCTACTCGGGCAGCATCATCACGGTCCTCGGCCGGGCGGGCGTCGGCGAGCAGGCCGTACGCTCCACGCTCACCCGCATGGTCAACCGCGACCTGCTGCGACGGCAACGACAGGGCCGCAAAATGTACTTCGGCCTGACGCCTCTCGCCGCGCAGATCCTGCACGACGGCCGACGGCGCATCTGGGAGACGGGAGCCGTCAACGACGACTGGGACGGCTCCTGGACCCTGCTCGGCTTCTCGCTGCCCGAGTCCTGGCAGCGCCAGCGCCACGACCTGCGCTCACAACTCGGCTGGTCCGGCTTCGGACCGCTCTACAGCGGGCTGTGGATCGCGCCGGGCCGGGTCGACGTCTCCGCCGTGGTCGCGGAACTCGGGCTCTCCGCGCACGTGAAGATCTTCCACGCGCTGGCCGACGAGGCGACGGACATCGACGTGATGATCCGCGACACCTGGGACCTGGAGTCGATCGCGGCCCGCTACGAGGACTTCCGCGCCCGCTGGGAGGCCTGGCGGCCCGGCCCCGACGACGACGCGGTCGTCACCCGGCTGCGGCTGGTCAGCGAGTGGCTGGACGTCATCCGCACCGATCCGCGGCTGCCCGCCCGGCACCTGCCCGCCGACTGGCCGGCGCACGCGGCGGAGGCGACGTTCCACCGGGTGGCGGCCGACACCGAGGCCCCGGCCCGCCGGATGGCCGCCGACCTGCTGGACACCACGCCCCTGTGACCCTCCGGACCAGCACGGATCATGGAGCGATCTATGCTGCTGGGAGCGGGAAAGCCGCCGGAGCGGGTACCCGTGTCCGGCATCGTTCCCCGTCCGTCTCTCCCGAGGAAGCCCGTTGAACTTCTGGTCGATCTATGAGCACGGTTTCGCGCGCGTGGCAGCGTGCACGGGCCACACCGTCATCGCCGACCCGCGCGCCAACGCCGAGGCGGTCCTGCGTCAGGCTCGGCGCTGCGCCGAGGACGGGGTCGCGGTGGCGGTCTTCCCGGAGCTCGGCCTGACCGGTTACTCGATCGAGGACCTGCTGCTCCAGGACGCGGTACTCGACCAGGCCGAGGAGGCACTCGCGACGGTGGCCGCCGGCTGCGCCGAACTGCTGCCGGTCCTCGTCGTCGGCGCCCCGCTGCGCCACCGCAACCGGATCTACAACTGCGCGGTGGTGATGCACCGCGGCCGGATCCTCGGGGTCGCGCCCAAGTCGTACCCGCCGAACTACCGGGAGTTCTACGAGCGGCGGCAGATCGCGGCGGGTGACGACGAGCGGGGCGGCACGATCCGGATCGGCGGCGAGAGCGTGCCGTTCGGGGTGGACCTGCTCTTCGAGGCGTCCGACGTACCCGGTCTCGTGGTGCACGCCGAGGTCTGCGAGGACATGTGGGTGCCGGTGCCGCCGAGCGCGGAGGCGGCGCTGGCCGGCGCGAACGTCCTGGTCAACCTGTCTGGCAGCCCGATCACCGTCGGCCGGGCGGAGGACCGGAAGCTGCTGTGCCGCTCGGCGTCGCAGCGCTGCCTCGCCGCGTACGTCTACGCGGCGGCCGGTCTCGGCGAGTCGTCCACGGACCTGTCCTGGGACGGCCAGACCATGATCTACGAGAACGGTCAGCTGCTGGCGGAGACGGACCGGTTCCCCCGCGACGACCAGTACGCGGTGGCCGACGTCGACCTGGACCTGCTGCGCCAGGAGCGGGCCCGGATGGGCTCCTTCGACGACAACCGGCGCACCCACGCGGCCCGCACCGGCGACTTCCGGACCGTCTCCTTCCGGCTCGACCCGCCGACGGCCGATCTGGGCCTGCGCCGCCGGGTGGAACGCTTCCCGTTCGTGCCTGCCGATCCCGAACGGCTCGCCCTGGACTGCTACGAGGCGTACAACATCCAGGTCGCGGCGCTCCAGCAGCGGCTTGCGGCGATCGGCGGCCCGAAGATCGTCATCGGTGTCTCCGGCGGTCTCGACTCCACGCACGCGCTGATCGTGGCCGCCCGGGCCATGGACCGCGCCGGCCGCCCGCGCAGCGACATCCTGGCCTTCACCCTGCCCGGCTTCGCCACCGGCGAGCACACCAAGGGCAACGCGCACCGGCTGATGGAGTCGCTCGGCGTGACCGCGGCCGAGCTGGACATCACGCCGACCGCGCGGCTGATGCTCCAGGAGATGGGCCACCCGTTCGCGGCCGGTGAGCCGGTGTACGACGTCACCTTCGAGAACGTGCAGGCCGGGCTGCGTACCGACTACCTGTTCCGGCTGGCCAACCAGCGCGGCGGCATCGTCCTCGGCACCGGCGACCTCTCGGAGCTGGCGCTCGGCTGGTCGACGTACGGCGTCGGCGACCAGATGAGCCACTACAACGTCAACTCCGGTGTGCCGAAGACGCTGATCCAGCATCTGATCCGGTGGGTCATCAGCAGCGAGCAGTTCGACCCGGAGACCGGCCGGACGCTGGCCGCGATCCTCGACACGGAGATCAGCCCGGAGCTGGTGCCGGGTGAGGAACTGCAGTCCACCGAGTCGAAGATCGGCCCGTACGCGCTGCACGACTTCACCCTGTACCAGGTGCTGCGGCACGGTTTCCGGCCGTCGAAGATCGCGTTCCTGGCCTGGCACGCCTGGCACGACCGGGAGTCCGGTGCCTGGCCGCCCGGCTTCCGAGAGTCCGAGCGCAAGGCGTACGACCTGGCGGAGATCCGGCACTGGCTCGACTACTTCTGCCGTCGCTTCTTCGCCTTCGCCCAGTTCAAACGCTCGGCGATGCCCAACGGCCCGAAGGTGTCGGCGGGCGGCTCGCTGTCGCCGCGCGGCGACTGGCGCGCCCCTTCCGACAGTTCGGCGCGGGCCTGGCTGCACGACCTGGACCGCGTTCCGGAACGGTGACCCGGAGCCCGAGGCCCGGAGCCCGAAGGGGGAACGCGCGCGATTTGGCGTGCGTCCCCGGACCGGGGTAGGCTCGATCTTGAGCGAGGCACTCAAGTCCGAGTGAAGCGCTATGCGTTGGTGGTCCAAGGAAAGACGCCCCGCTTCCTGCGGGGAAATGCAGGTGCAAGGCCTGCCCGGCGCTCCGACCGAAGAGCCCCGCCCCTGATCCGTCAGGGGCGGGGCTCTTCTGCTGTGCTTGACGTGGCTGTGCTTGACGTGGCTGTGTTTCAGTGGCTGCGGGACGCACTCCGACGGGTGAACGTCCGGCTGGAGTCGTCCAGCCGAACAAACCGGCTGGTCAAGGCCTTTCCCGTGTGCGACGGGGACCGCGCGCCACGGGCCGAAGCGGTTGCGGTGGCCTGCCCCGCTTCCCACCGTGGGCACAAGGACAGCAGTCTCGAAAGGAACCCCATGCGCGCCCTAGTCTCCCGCGGCCTTCTCGTCTCCCCTCTGGTCTGCGCCGCCCTGGTATGCGGCCCGGCCGCCGCCGACGCCGCCGCCGACACCGGCCGAGCAGCGTCGGGGCCGGGCGTCGCCCAGCAGGTCCCGCCGGCCGGCACCGACCTCGCCACGCTCCTGGACCGGCTCGACGCGACGCACGGCTCCCGTCTCGTCTCCCCGTTCCTCGCCACGGTGCCCGGCCTCGCCGAGGCACAGGGGGGCCGGCTCGACCCGGCGACGGCCACCGCCTACGCGCAGGCGGTACGGAAGTGGAGCGACACGGTCCAGGAGAGCATCAAGGCCGCCGCCGGCCGGGCCGCCGGGCACCGGAACCAGACGCGCGCCGCCGACCCCGTGACGGACCTGGTGAACGCGATCCAGGCCGCCGTCGGCAAACTGCTCACCTCGCTGACCTCGCTCGACCTGGGCGGAGTGATCAGCGCCGTCACCGGACTGCTCGCCCCCGTCCTCGACGCGGTCACCGGGCTCCTCGGCAGCGTCGTACCCGCACTGCCCGCACTCCCCGCAGCGGACACGGTCACCTCCACGGCGACGACCGTCGCCCCATGAGCTCATGACCCGGGCCCGGCCCCGGAAGGGACTCGACTCCCGGCCGGGGCCGGTGTCGTGCACCCGTCCGCGGCGGTCGTCAGGGCTCGTTCCAGCCCGGGGCTGTCCTCAGGACCCTCTCGGCGACCCGCAGGAGCGCCGCGTCGTCCGGCGGCACGTCGTCCTGCCGCCAGATCGCGACCTCGAACGAACCCTTCCCGTCGTCCTTCCCGTGCTTCGAGACCAGGACGCATCGCGCCGTCCCACCGGGGCCCGAGCGCGCCCTGCCGCCGGCGAGGTCGAAGCCGATGGAGAAGGTAGGGCTGGAGTAGAGGACGGCGGGGTGCCCCAGCACGCTGGTCCTCCTGGTGCCGCCGAGCACGTCGCCCGTCTCGGAGACGGGCAGGTCGTCGTAGGCCGCCGACAGTTTCACGTAGTACGTCTTCAGGGTCACCGTCGCCTCGGGCGCGGGGATCCTGGTGCCGCCGGCGAGCGTGATCCAGTCCCCGCTGCCGTCGGCGATCTCGATCCGCTCCCGGGGCGTGCCCAGCAGCGCCGGGAGGTCCGGGCGGTTCAGCAGCGCGCACAGGCGGGCACCGGAGACGTACCGGGCCGGGAGCCGGTCGTGCGAGGTCGTGCAGGTGGCCGGTGCGCTGCTGGTCTCCGTCTGGTGGACGAACCGCTTCTGGACCCACAGCGCGCCGATCACGACGGCGAACAAGGCCACCGCGGCCACCACTTGGACCACCGGTCTGCCGGCCTTTTCGGGCTCGCCGAAACCCTCGCTCATGTCCCCCACCCCCGCTGTGCTCCGTTCCGGCTCAGTGTCGCCGGTCGTGGTTGTGTTCTTGCTCCTGCGCCCAGGTGATCGCCCATTCGTCGAGCGGACGGAGGGCGTGCCTGAGTGCTGTCCCCAGCCGAGTGAGCTCGTAGCCGTCGGCCGAGGGGGAGATGATGCCGCTCGATGTGAGTTCGCGGAGCCGTTGGTAGAGGACGCTGGACGACAGCCCTTCGCACCGTGCCAGCAGTGCGCGGGCGCCGAGCGGACCCGCACGCAGTTCCCAGATGATGCGCAGCGCCCAGCGACGGCCGAACAGGTCCATCGCGGCCATGAGGGGGCGGCCGGTCGTCGATCCACGAACCGGTGTTCCTGGGCGCGGTGTCGGCATACCACTCCTGGTCCTTGCGTTTCGTTATTCGAAAAACTAGCATCCACTCGGCGTTCGGCGTTTCTGATTTCGAAACCGGGCCGAGGCACGAGAGGTCGTCATGCATAGGTTGCTCGTCCTGTATTCCAAGCCCGCCGACCCTGACCACTTCCGCGACTACTACGTGACCAACCACCTCCCGCTGGTCATGAATTGGCCCGGCCCGCTTGCGTGGCGCTACAGCTTCGACGTGGCGGCGGCCCAGGGAGAAGCGCCGTATTTCGCGGTCTTCGAAGCCGACTTCGCCGACGCCGCGGCCATGGCCGCGGCGCGGGCGTCGGCGCACGGCCGGCGGGTGGCCTCCGACGTCCCCAACTACGCCACCGGCGGTGCGGTCGTCATCCACTATCCGGTGCGGGACGGCACCGGTTGAGGCAGGACGGTACGCTCCGGGACGCGTTCGGTGGTTGAGCGTCGGAGGCAGCCGATGTCCTGGCCGGCGGTCACGGTGGTTGACGCGTGCGTGCGGCGCGACGGCCGGGGCGGCAGCCCCACGGCGGTCACCGACGACGACCCTGCGGCGACGGACGCGGACCGGCGTGCGGTCGCTGCCGCGGCCGGCACCTCGCACACGGCGTTCCTCGGGCCGGGGCGGACGCCGGACGGTGGCCGGCCGGTCCGGTTCTTCACCGCCACCGCCGAACTGTCCGGCTGCGGCCACGGCACCGTTGCCGCACAGGCCGTCCGGTTGACCCGCACCGCGCTGGGCGAGCTCAACGACCGCCAGCACACCGGCGGGCGCACGTTCGACACCGTCGCGATCCGCCGCCCCGTCGGCATCGAGGTGTGGTTCGACCAGGGCCTCGTCGCGCTGCGCCACCCGGCACCGGACGAGCGTGCCGCGATCGTCGCCGCGCTCGGGCTCACCGCGGACGACCTGCATCCGACGGACGGGCCACGGATCGCCGCGCCCGGCGCACCACGCATGCTGGTACCGGTCCACGACCGGTCGGCGCTGCTCCGAGTCCGCCCACACTTCGGCAGGCTGGCAGAGGCGTGCCGACGGTACGGGCTCCTCGGCTGTTTCGTGCACGTACCGCCGGTGGGCGACCGGCCGGGTGCGGCGCGGATGTTCGCGCCGGCGATCGGTGTCGACGAGGACGTCGCCAACGCCAACAGCACCGGCTGCCTGGCCGCCCACCTGCTCGACACGACAGGGGCACGGACGGTCGCGATCGAGGTGGAGCAGGGCGACACACTCGGCCGACCGGCCGGCGTGCTCGCTTCGGCCCGACGCGGGCCGGCGGGCATCACGACCCGGGTCGGCGGGTTGGCGGTGGTCCGCGGCTCTCACACGTGAGCAGTTCTCGCCGCACCTCCTCGCCGCCGATGTCCGCGTGGTGGGCGCGTGCCGCTGAGGAATCGCGGTGGCCAGGGCTTCCCCCGGGAGTGTTTGATGGCGGCAGCAGGCTTCATCCCGGAGGAAGCAGAGGGGGACGCGGTGACCGACGGACGGGTCGTCGAGGTGGGCGGGAGTGCCCTGGTGGTGCGCCGCGCGCCACGGGAGCGGGCTCGCGCGGCGGTACTCGTCCTGCACTGCGGGCAGGAGAACGGGCGGCGTCCGGCGCGCCCCTGGCATCCCGCGGCCCTGCGCATGCGCCCCTTCTCCGGGGTCGCCGCCTCCGTCTCCTCACCGCGTGACGTGCTGGTCGGACAGGTGCGCTACCGCTACCGGGGCTGGAACGACGCCGCCGACCCGCTGCACGACACCCTGCGCGCCCTCGACGAACTGCGCGGCCTGGCCGGCGACGTGCCCGTGGTGCTGGTCGGGCACTCCATGGGCGGCCGGGCGGCGCTGCGGGCCGCGGCCGATCCCGCGGTGCGCGGGGTGCTGGCACTGGCGCCCTGGTGCCCGCCCAACGACCCGGTGGACGGTCTCGACGGCACCCGGATCCTCGTCCTGCACGGGGACCGCGACCACACCACCGAGCCCGGCGAGTCGGCGGCGTACGTACGGCACGCCCGCGAGGCCGGCGCCGAGGCCGGGATGGTGCTGCTGCGGGGCTGCGATCACGCGATGCTGCGCCGCGGCCGCGACTGGCACCGTGCCTCGGCGGCGGCCATCAGGAAGTTGCTGCGCCCCGAACGTGACCTCGACGGCTGGGCGGCGGAGGCCTGCACGGCGGACGGACCGCTTCTGCGTTGAGACCGGCCCTGGTAGGGTGCCGCACCCGCGCGACACCCCACCGGCTCCGCTCAGAGGACTGATGATGCCGCTCAGGCACTCCCCCAAGTTTGTCACGTACCTGACAGTAGCGTTCCTCGTCATCGCCCTTCTTCCGACCGCCCTGGCCCGCCAGGCCTCGGCCGCCGACGCCTGGCGGGGACCGCTGTCCACGCGCGGCCGCTACATCGTCGACGCCGACGGGAACCGCTTCCGCCTCAAGGCCGCCAACTGGGACGGCGCCCAGGGCTCCTGGACCGGCAGCGGCAGCGTCACCGACCCCGCGAACCACCACGCCGGCCAGGACTCGTACGGCATCCCCCTCGGCCTGGACCGCGCGCCCCTCCCGCAGCTCCTGTCGGACTTCACGGCGCTCGGCATCAACAGCGTCCGGCTGCCGTTCTCGAACGAGATGATCCGCACGACCGCCCCGGTGCCGGACGCCGCCGTCACCGCCAATCCGCAGCTGCGCGGGAAGACCCCGCTGGAGATCTACGACGCGGTCGTCACCGCCCTCACCGGCGCCGGATTCGCCGTCATCCTCAACAACCACACCAACACCTCCCGTTGGTGCTGCGGCGTCGACGGCAACGAGCGCTGGAACAGCAGCCAGTCCACACGGCAGTGGGCCGACGACTGGGTCTTCATGGCCCGGCGGTACGCCGCCAACTCCCGTGTCGTGGGCGCCGATCTCTACAACGAGGTGCGCCGGGACGTGCTGGACGACCCCAACTGGGGTCTGGGCGACGACCACGACTGGTACGCGGCGGCCCAGCTCGCCGCCGACCGCATCCTCACCGAGGGCGATCCGAACCTCCTCATCGTCGTCGAAGGCATCAACTGGACCGGCCTTCCGGTCGACGGGCTCCCGCACGGCCGCCCCGTGCTCACTCCCGTCCGGACCCTCTCCCACACCCTCGTGAACGCCCACAAGCTCGTCTACTCGGCCCACTTCTACGGCTACACCGGTCCCCGGCACAGCGGCGCCACCGGCATCGGCGAGACCAGTGACCCCCGTTACCAGGACCTGACCCGCGACGAGCTGTACCAGGCGCTCGCCGACGAGGCGTTCTTCGTCACCGCCGAGGGCAGGCACTACACCGCGCCCGTGTGGGTCAGCGAGTTCGGCATCGGGGCGAACGAGACCGGTACGGCGGCCCGTACCTGGTTCGGCGCCATCACCGACTACTTCGCCGACCACGACACCGACTTCGCCTACTGGCCCCTGGTCGGCTGGGAGGGCCACGACGACTGGGCGCTGCTGCGTTACGACACCGCCGGGCACCGTTCCGGCATCCTGGACGGCGGGGACTGGCGAGCCACGGCCTGGGCCCACCTGATGAACTCCGCCGGCCGCACCGGGTACATCGCACCGGGGGCGACCTGGCGCATGCTGTCCACGGACCACGGCGACCAGGTGGAGTCCCTGCTGGTGCGGGCCGACGGCGACTGGGACCCGGGGGCCTACAAGGCGGCCTGCCCGGACGGTCTGCGGCTGGTCGGGCTCGCGCACTCCGGCGGGCGCGGTCTGTGCACCGACGTGGGCGCGGGTGACCAGCGGGCGGCGGGCAGCGCCCGGACGGTGGTCACGGACGAGCGGTACGTGCCGGCGGGCGGCGACTGGGCGTCCGGTTACACCAAGTTCCAGTGCCCGGCGGGCCAGTTCGTGATCGGCTACAGCCGTCGGGGCGAGCGGGTGTCGGCGGTGCTGTGCGTGTCGGCCCGCGCGGCGTCGAGCGCGAGCGGCCGGACGCTGTGGTTCGACCGGTCCGACAACCGGCCCGCCGATGGCGCGGGCGACGACTTCGCCTACGGCGCCTACAAGGGCCAGTGCGAGGCCGGCGAGTACGTCGCGGGCGTCGCGTTCACCACCCGAGTCGGCAGCGCACAGGGCCCCGCCGCCGTCCTGTGCACCCCCTTGCCGTCCTGAGCAGGCCCGGTCACGAACACCGGGCGGGCACGGAAGTCGGCCCGCCCGGTGTTCTGTCACCGGGAGCGCTCGCGGTGTCAGGTCGCGCGGGCCAGTCGCTCGGCTGGCGTCGGCGCGGACAGGTCGTCGGGGGACAGAGCTGCGCCGGGGTGGTCGGCGGCGGCCGCGAGGATGGACTGCTGGAGGCGGCGCAGGCGGGCCGACGGCTCCAAACCGAGATCCCTGACCAGCAGGGTGCGCAACTGCTGGTAGACGCCGAGCGCCTCGCCGCGTCGGCCGGAGCGGTAGAGGGCGAGCATGAACTGGGCGTGCAGGTTCTCGTGAGTGCGGTAGCGGCTGGTCAGGACGGTGAGTTCGGCGAGCAGCTCACGATGCCGGCCGAGCCGCAGGTCCGCCTCGATGCGCTGGTCCAGCGCGCAGAGCCGGCTCTCCTCCAGCCGCCGTGCCTCCACGGCCAGCTGGGCCCCGGTGGACACGTCGGCGAAGGGCGGCCCGCTCCACAGGTCCAGCGCCTGGCGCAGAACGCGGGAGGCGCCCGGGAAGTCCTCGTCGTCCATGGCGCGGCAGCCGAGTTCGCACAGCCGCTCGAACTCACGGATGTCGCTGCGGCCGCCGCCGGTGGCGAGGAGGTAGCCGCCCGGCAGGGTCACCAGGACGTCCTTCGCCGAGCGCGCGTCGGCGCCCTCCGCTCCGGCGTTCCGGCGCAGAGCCGTCGCGATGTGTTCCCGCAGCTGGAGCACATAGGTCTGGAGCGTGGTGCGGGCGCTGCGCGGCGGGGTACCGGCCCAGAGTTCCTCGATGAGGGTCGCGACGGGCACCACCTGGTCGGCGCGCAGGGCGAGCAGGGCCAGCACCTGACGTGGCTTCGGTGCGGTCGGGGCGATGGAGTTCCCGTTCTCCGTCACGTCGAGTGCACCCAGCAGCCCGATGTCCACCTGCGTCTCCCTGGTCCTGTCAACCGGCACTCCGCCAGTAGAAAACAGCACAACCGGTCTGTCAACCGACCGACTGCCGAGCGGATTTCACCTCCACCCCAGGGAACCACCGTAACGGCACACCAGCCCCGCCGAACGGCGAACCCGCAGTACAGCAGGGCCGGTTCGACCGCCGACCGCACATGCCGCCACCGGTCGGCTCACTCGGGCCGGCCGTCGAGCGGCCGGACGAACCCGCTCGAAGACCGACTGAATGACACCATCTGGTCGGTTACTCGACCGTGCACACGGTCAACTGACCCGCTTCCACGGCGCCCGACGGGGCGACGAGGACGAAGTCCGCAGCGCGGGCACCTCCGGTCCGTACCAGGCCACGGCGGGCAGCCGTCACCGAGCACCGCCGGGTCCGATGAGCTGGTGGCGGCGGTAGGTGGTGGCGCGCGCCCATCGGAGGAGTGTTCGGCACGGAATGCGACGGGGTTCCGCACGGTCGTCGTCCCCGACCGGTCCTGACCGATCCGTGACCGCTTGGATCGGCCCTACGCACGTCGATGACACGCCCGACGTCGCTTGTCGTATGGTTCGACCAAGTTTTGGCCAACGTGCGTCGTTATCGTTTCCACCCGCATGCCGGTGGGAGAGACTCACCCGCGGAGGGGGGACGCGCACGGCCGTTTCACGCCGGCCGTGCCATCCCGCGGTGTCGCGCCGCCTTGGGGAAGGCGGCGCGCAGACCAGCGGAGGAATGCATGACGCAGTCGCTTCCCGGGCAGCGCCCTGCCCAGGAGCAGGCGTTCACCGGGCGCGGGCGGCCACCGGTCGTCGTGGTCGGCGCCGGGCCGTACGGACTGTCGGTGGCCGCGCATCTGCGGGCGGCGGGAACGCCGGTCCGGGTCTTCGGTGAGGTGATGGGCAGTTGGCGGCATGCCATGGCCACCGGGATGTTCCTGAAATCGACGCCGGACGCCACCGACCTGTCGGCGCCGGAGCCGGGGGGCAGGCTGGCGGACTTCCGGCGCGAGCACGGCGAGCCGGAGCTGACCGAGCTGACCCCGATCCCGTGCGATGTCTTCGTACGGTACGGGCAGTGGTTCCAGAAGCGGTACGTCGGTGAGGTCGAGCCGGCCCGGGTGACGTCGGTCGAGCGGGCCGCGCCGGGACCCGGTTTCGTGGTGCGGGCGGACGACGGGCAGGAGTTGGCGGCCTCGGCCGTGGTGGTGGCGACCGGGCTGAACGGACTCGCGTACGTCCCGCTGGAGTTGCGGCGGCTCGCACCCGAGGGACCCGGCCCGCACGCGCCCGTGTCGCACACCAGTCACCACACCGACCTGTCGTTGTACGCGGGGCGGCGGGTGGCCGTCGTCGGCGGCGGGCAGTCGGCGCTGGAGAGTGCCGCGCTGCTGCACGAGGCCGGTGCCACGGCACAGGTCCTGGTGCGTGAGCGGACGGTGCTGTGGGGCATGGTCCCGGAGCCGGCCCGGTCCTGGCCCCAGCGACTGGCCAAGCCGGCCTCCCCGCTGGGCACGGGCTGGGTGCTGGCCGCGGTGTGCGCGTCACCGGGCGGGGTGCGGTTCCTGCCCGCGTCCGCCCGGCTGCTGCTGTTCCGGCGTGCGCTCGGGCCCTCGGGCGGGTGGTGGCTGCGGGACCGGGTGATGGGTGTCGTACCGGTGCACACCTCGCGGCGGGTCACCGCTGCCGTGGTCCGCGGGCCGGAGGTGCACCTGGACGTCGTCGGTCCCGGGGGGCGGCGCGACGCCCTCACCGTGGACCACGTGCTGGCGGCCACGGGGTACCGGCTGGACCTGGACGCCCTGCCCTATCTGTCCGCGTCGGTCCGGCACGCGGTGGCGTGCGTGCCGGGATCGCGGGCGCCCGCCCTGCGGGGGACGTTCGAGTCGTCGGTGCCCGGCCTGTACTTCACGGGCTCGCTCGCTGCCCCCGTGTTCGGTCCGATGATGCGGTTCGTGGCGGGGACCGAGTTCGCCGCCGTCCGGATCGCCCGGCACCTCAGGACCGGCTGAGGGCCCGTCGGCGACGCCGGGCGCTCGGGTCCCGGTCACCTGGAGAGCCGCTCGGACTCCGTCACGTCGCCCGTGCCGTCGCCGCTCCGCTCCTGTGTGTCAGCCGTCCGGGAACCGGAGTCAAAACGGCACGGGCGGTTTGTCACACCCGGTCCCGTACGGCCGGTGCGCCCTCGCTTCGGAGTTGCGGCAGCACCAGGGACCAGAACTGCTCGACGTGCTGGGACGGCCCGCGGTCGCGGTCGGCGGCCCCGCTCAGTGGAAAGCCGAGGGTGGCGGCCACTATCACCGCGGCGGCCCGCTCCGGTGAGACGCCCTCGGTCAGTTCGCCTTCGCGCTGCGCCCGCAGCAGCTGTTCGCAGACCCAGGCGCGCCACCAGCAGTCGAAGCCGGGGCCGCCACTCTTCCAGGACGGGTCGACGCCCAGTCTGAAGCCCGCGCGGACGACGACATCGACGGCGACCGCGACCAGGAGGTCCCGGGTGACCGTCACCAGCAGTTGCAGCGCGGAGGCGGCGGACTGGCGCCGCTCGGCGACCAGTTGCTCGACGGAGCGCCGCGCCTCGCTCTCCACCTCGATCGCGAGGGCGTCCTTGCTGGGGAAGTGGAAGTGCAGCGCTCCGGCGCTCACTCCAGCTCGTCGGCAGATCGCGGGCAGCGAGGTCAGTGCGTAACCGTCGTCGGAGAAGATCTCGGCAGCGGCGAGAACGAGGGCCTGGCGGGTTCTGGCCGCCCGGAGCTGCTTGACCATCGCGTCCCCCTGTTGATCCGGGCGATCCGAAGACCTTAGCAAAACAGCGTGATCGGTAGGTTTGCCGTCGCCGGGAGGCCGGACGTCCTCCCCACGATCTCCCCGAAGCCTCCAGAGGAATCATTTCCTCGGGTCACGAACCACGCGGGCGGCCTGCTTCGAGGCGGGTCAGGCCTCGGTGTCCACCAGGGGTTTGCGCTCCTGCGCTTCCTGGCGACGCCGCTCGACTTCCTCGACGACGCGGGCGCCCCGGTCGGGCGCGGTGTCCAGCCTGATCAGGGCCGCGGGCGTGGCGATGGCCGGGAGCACATGGTTGTAGAGGACGGAGATCCGGTCGTTGAGATCCGTCCAGTCGGAGACCACCTCCGACATGAACTGGGTGCCGATCCAGGCGCCGAGGAAGCACTCCGCGGTCTCCTGGGGCGTGACGTGCGGCAGCACCTCCCCGCGTTCCTTGGCCTCCACGAGCTTCTCGGTCACCAGCTCGGTCCAGGCGGGCCAGGCACTGCCGAACAGCGAACGTCCCTGGAGGTCCGCCGAGAGCCGTATGCCGGCGAGCAGGATGACCTCCTTGGGGATCCGGTGGGCCAGCGTCATGCCGATGTCCACCCACTCCTGGAGCTTCAACTCGCGCGGTACCCAGTAGTCGTCGCTGATCTGGGCGTTGATCACACCCCGTGCGAGGGCTTCCTTGGAGTCGAAGTGGAAGTAGAGGGCGCCCTTGGTGACTCCGGCCCGGTCGAGGATCTCGGCGATCGTCGCCGCCGTGTACCCGCGCTCGGCGAAAACCGCGGCAGCGGCCTCGACAACCGCACGTCGGGTCCGGATCGCACGCTCCTGACGCGCCATGGACCCCTCCTCGGTCAAAAGAAAACCGGCCGTGACGTACCTTACCCCAAACGGGGGTCGGTATTTCGGCCGGAGAAGGCCGATTACCGGCCGGTCCCGCGCCGGCGCGGACACGTCGAAGCGGGACCGCCGACAGCAGTTCACCAGGCGGTGCGCCCGCCGTCCACGGTAAGTGTGGCACCCGTGACGAAGCTCGCCCGGTCACCGCACAGCCAGGCCGCGGCCTCCGCGACCTCCTCCGGGTCGGCAGCGCGTGCCTGGGGGGCGGAGCGGTAGGCGCGGGCCTCGTTCTCGGGGGACTTGGCGAACCAGTCGTCGATCATCTCGGAGCGGGTCAGGCCCGGGGCGATGGCGTTGACCCGGATGTGGTGCGGGGCGTACTCGACGGCGGCCGCCTTGGTCAGTCCGATGACGGCGTGTTTGGAGGCGATGTAGGGGGCGGCCGTCGAGGAGGCGACCAGGCCGCCCACGCTGCTGGTGTTGACGATCGAGCCGCCGCCGCTCTCCAGCATGGCGGCGATCTCGTGGCGCAGGCAGTTCCACACGCCCCGCACGTTGGTCTCGGTGACGCGGTCGTAGTCGGCGTCGTCGATGAGGTGCATCGGGGTCTTCGGCAGCGCCACGCCGGCGTTGTTGAAGGCCGCGTCGAGACGGCCGTACCGCTCGACGACGAACTCGACGGCGCGCCGGACGTCTTCGCCGTCGCGCACGTCGAGGGTGCGGTGGCTCGCCTCGGCACCCTCGGCGCGCAGCGTCTCGGCGAGGGCGCGCAGCCTGTCCTCGCGGCGGGCGGTGACGACGACGGTGGCGCCCTGCCGGGCGAACACCCGGGCCGCGGCGGCGCCGATGCCGCTGCTGGCGCCGGTGATGAGGGCGACCCGGCCGGCGAGGTCCGCGCCCTGCGCCGCGGTCACCCGGCCGCCTCGGCGAGCGAGGCGGCGTCCTGCCAGACGGTGCCGAGGCCGGCCTCGCGGTCGAGGGTCCGCAGGCGCCGTTCGTCGATCTCGGCGAGGCCGCCGACCAGGTGCCGGACGCCGAGTTCGCGCATCAGCTCCCGCTGGAAGCCGTGTGCGAAGGTGCTGGGGTGGCCGACGAACGGGACGTCCAGTTCCTTCGCATGGGCGGCGAAGCGGGCCACGTCGTCGATGAAGAGGACCTGGTGGAAGTCCAGGCCGAAGTGGTCCCGGACGATCTCCCGGATGCCGGGGCGGATGTCGTCGGTGCAGATGTAGCGCGGGGCGGTGAACAAGTGCTCCCAGGCACCGAGATGGCGGCGGAAGTGGTCCTCGTCGAGGCCGCCGTAGCAGACGACGTCCAGCCCCAGGGCGCGCAGCCGGTGCAGGAGTTCCTCGGCGCCGTCGAGGGTGTGGACGGGGTGGGCGCGCAGGTACTCGTCGCGCTCGGCGAAGTAGTCGGCGATGGCCTCCTGCTCGCTCACGCGGGCGCCGGTCTCCGCCAGCAGGACCCGGGCGGCCGCGAGCCGGGACTGCGAGAAGAGCCGCTGCTCCAGCTCCCGGGTGTACGCACCGCCGTACTTGAGGACGAGCCGGTGCAGGACGGGGCTGAAGCTGTCGTTGAGCAGGACGCCGTCGATGTTGACGGCGGCGAGGCGCAGGGTGCGCAGTGGTTCCATCGGGTCTCCTTCTCGCTGGCCGTTCGACCATCATGCAGGTGCTGTCGAGACCGGAGGGGGCGGAGGGGCCGCCGGCGGGGCCCGGCGCCCCTCGCGGCATGGCCGAAAGAGACCGCCGGTCAGGTTTCGACCGGGCCGGGCGGACCCGCCACCCGCCGGGAATCAGCCGACGACATCCGCCAGTTGGTCCGTTATTCGCCGTGCCTTCTGCATGATTGAGCGTGAAAATATTGGCCAAACCACTACTGAGCGGAGTCGTGCATGGATCGAGTCGAACCACGCTTGGTGAATCCTTTACCTGGTGGCCGACCCGAGAAAACCGGTAGGTCCGTATCTTATAGGCGTCGAACGGAGCTTCCAGCCAACGAAGAGCTTTCCGACGGGGGGTCGTCAATGAGCCTGTCCGCCAGCGAGATCGGAGTCGGTCTGCCCGCACTGCCCCGACTGACCACCACGGTCCCGAAGGAGTACGTCCACCGGGCGTCCCTGGCCGAGGTGTTCCTCAGCGGTTGTACCGCCCAGGACGAGGGAGTGCGGTTCTCGCTCACCGGACAGTGGCCGCGCGCCCACACGTTCTTCAACAGCGCCGATGGTTCGAGTCACGACCCGCTGCAGGCCGCAGAGACGTTTCGACAGGCCGGCATGTTCGTGACGCACGCGGAGCACGGGGTACCGCTGGGCCATCACTTCGTACTGTGGTCACTCAGCTGCCACACCGACCTGGAGCAACTGCGCATCTCCTCCCGGCCCACGGACTTCGACCTGGAGGTGACCTGCCCGGACGCCGCGCCGCGCGGCAGGGCGTCCGGGCGCCGGATGGGCATCCGGTTCGCGCTGCACAGGGACGGCAGACCGGTGGCCCACGGGGACGGGCTCTACTCCATCGTCAGTCCGTCCGTCTACGCCCGGCTGCGCGCCAACCGGCCGGATGGAGGCGGGACTTCGGAGGACACGTTGGCCGCCGCCGACCGGATGGCGCCGTCCGTGGTGGGCCGCACCTCCCCCGCCGACGTGGTGCTCACGCCCACCGGCGAACCGGACCGCTGGCTGCTCACCCCGGATCTCGGGCACCCGATCCTGTTCGACCACGGCGGCGACCACCTGCCCGGCATGGTGCTGCTGGAAGGGGCCCGGCAGGCGGCCTGCGCCCGGCTGGCGCCGCGCACCCTGATACCGGCGAGCACGTCCACGGAGTTCCACCGCTACGTCGAACTCGACAGCCCCTGCTGGATCGACGTGACGAGTGTGACGTCCCGCGGCGACGGCACGGCGACCGTGACGGTCGTCGGCCGGCAGGACGGCGAGACCGTCTTCGCGTCCACCGTGAGCGGACCCGTCGTCCAGGGGTGACCAGGGCACGGCGGCCCGCACACCCCGGCAGGGATGCGCGGGCCGCCGCCGGCGTGTGAGGTCAGCGGCGCGTGTGCCGGCCGTCGTCGCCGCGGTGGTCCCCGCCCCGCCCGTCCCCGCGGTGGTTCCCGCCGCGCTCGTCCCCGCGGTGCTCACCACCGCCCGCGTCGCGGTGGCGGTGGCCCCAGGTGACGGAGTCGACGAGGTCCCGGTGGTCGTCCCGCAGGGTGACGGTGTCGGCGTTGCGGTTCCACACGGAGTCACGCCGGTCCTGGTACAGGTCCTTGTCGGTGTCGCGGCCCACTCCGGTGTGGACTCGGACCGTGGCACGGCCGACCAGCCGGTAGTGGTGGAAGGTGTAGGTGCGGCCCGACGCGTCGGCCAGCGTCCAGCCGCTGAGGTTGACGTCCCGGCGGCTGGTGTTGGTGACGTCCACCCACTCCCGGTTCAGGGCGCGGTTCGAATGGACCTCACGGCCCCGGACGTCGTGCTGAACGGCGCTGATGACGACCTGGCCGCGGTGCGGGGCGGCAGCCGCGGCCGGCAGGGCCAGCGCTCCCACCAGGGCGGCCGCGACGGCGGTGGCGGAGCCGAGACGGCGGGCGGTCACGGTAACGGAGGCGGACACTGAGTCTCCCTTGCAGAGTGTGCGAGCTGGCGACCGGGCGGCCGCGCACTCACACCCTGCAACTCTGCCGACGGTGATGTGGGACACACACCTGACCCATGACGGATCCAACACTTTGTCATGACTCTAAGGTGCAAGGTGCATTTAAAGGGTGAATGTATGGAATTGACGCCTCAAAAGTTCTGAAAACCCCGCCGGCAAAGGCCACCGGCGCCCCCCGGACATCACAACGCACCCTGCCATCAGAGGGCACGTCACCCGAAAGTGAGTAACAGCGACCTCTCCCGCCATACCGAAGTCGATCTTCTCGGCGTCACCTGGAGTTCGCCGATTCATGGGTCACCGACGGGGTGCGGAGAAAGCGTTTGCCGCTACGTTTTGCCTTGCCTTTTGGCATGCCCACAACCCTCAGCGTCCCCCTCCCCGTAGGAGACACCCCCATGCGCAGACTCGTTGCCTGCCTGGCGGCCGCGGTCGCCGCCCTCGGCGGGCTCACGGCGACGGCCACCCCGGCCTCGGCGGCCGGCTCGGGCACGTTCAGCGTGCTCACGTACAACGTCGCCGGGCTTCCCCAAGGCCTGTCGAGCGCACCCACGCCGCGCGACACCAGCACCACCGAGATCGGCCGGCGGATCGCGCCGTACGACATCGTCAACGTCGAGGAGGACTTCAACTACCACGCGTACCTCTACGCCACCGACACCCACCCGTACCGCACGGCGACCAGCGGCGGCGCGGGCATCGGCAGCGGACTCAACACCGTCTCGAACTACGCCTGGGACGGCGACGACTTCGAGCGCGTCGGCTGGAACTCCTGCCAGGTCGACTCGGGCGACTGCCTCACGCCGAAGGGCTTCACCTTCATGCGCGAGCGGCTCGCCGAGGGGGTCTACGTCGACTTCTACAACCTGCACACCAACGCGGGCACGAACGACGGCGACGAGGCCTCCCGGGCCGCCAACCTCAACCAGCTGACCTCCTTCATCAGCACGCACTCGGCCGGCAACGCGGTCGTGGTGATGGGTGACACCAACACCCGCTACACCCGCTCCGCCGACACCATCGCGGAGTTCGCCTCGGCCAACGGGCTCACCGACGCCTGGGTGCAGCTGATCCGCGGCGGCAGCGCACCGGCCAAGGGCAGCGACGCACTGGTCTGCGACCAGTCCGGGGCGACCGTGCCCAACACCTGCGAGGTCGTGGACAAGGTCCTGTACCGGGGCAGCAAGCTGGTGAACCTGAAGGCCACCTCGTACAACAACGAGCACGCCAAGTTCCTCACCAGCGACGGCCTGATGCTCTCCGACCACGACCCGATCGCGGTCGGCTTCTCCTGGTCGCAGAACTCCGACTTCCAGCTGAGCGACCAGTTCGGCGGTCCGCACGGCGACTACTACCAGGACATCGACAAGGTGGCCGCCGGCGCCCGCGCCACGACCGTCTCACTGCGCTCCGGCTCCCGCGTCGACCAGGTCGCCATCACCCTCGCCGACGGTACGACGCTGACCCACGGCGGCACCGGCGGCACGGCGTCCTCGCTGACGCTGGGCAGCAACGAGTACGTCACGACGGCGAACCTGTGCGAGGGCAAGTACAACAACACCACCCGCATCTTCTCCGCGAAGTTCACCACCAACCTGGGCCGCACCCTCGCCGGTGGTACGACGACCTCGGACTGCGTGACCCGCACCGCCCCGTCGGGCTGGCAGATCGCCGGCTTCCACGGCCGCTCCGGCGACGAACTCGACAAGGTCGGCTTCATCTACACCAAGCGCTGACCGCACCGGGCCGGCCGGCGGACCCCACGGGTGCTTCGTCGGCCGGCGGCCGGTCCCGCACCAAGGCCGCCATGGGCGTTCTTTTGCTGATTTTTACCTCTACGGTGGGCAGGGTATCTGTGCTACCCATGAGATGTGCGGTCCGGGGTCTCGGGGCCCGGCCGCGTGGACTCGGGAACACCGTCCGGCCTGCGCCGGAGTCAGCGAGCTGCGTGAGCTGCATGGACCCCAATTCCTCGTCTCCCGCCGGTTCGCCGTTCGACCTGGTCAGCGGCGCCCTGGCGGACTACGTCCCGAGGGCCGGACCGTCTGTGACCCGGTCCTCGGGAACCGGCGGGGAGGGCGAGGGCCGGGAGCAGATCCTCGGCGTGGTCAGCCTCGACGCGGATCTGAGGATCACCGGGTGCAACCTGGACGCCGCTCCCTTCGCGGGGGTGAGTGCCAGGACCGGAGCCCCTTTCGCGGAGCTGCTGCCGACCGGGGACGTACCGACGGTCACGCAGCGGCTGCGGAGGGTCCTGGAGACCCGGGAGGCGCATGTCGCGCGGGTCCAGCGGCTGCGGCGGGACGACGGCACCGAGCTGGTCGTCTCGATGAGCATCCTGCCCGCCGCGCCGCCGCACGAGGGTCTGACCGTCTCCCTGATCGCGATGGCCAAGCGGCTGCACCTGTACGCTTCCGCCGCCGCGATCGGGACGTCCCTCGACATCGGGGAGACCGCTCAGTCCCTCGCCCAGTCCCTGCTGGCCTGGGGGGACGTGGCCGCCGTCGACCTCGACTACGCGGTGTGGACCGGCGAGGCGGTCACCGAGCAGACGCACGAGCGCATCCGGCTGCGGCGGGCGGCCCTGGCGCCGGACCGGGCCTGGCCCGACGGTTATCTGACCCCCGGCGACAACCTGCCCCGCGAAGCCAGCCGCCTGCTGGCCGGTGCGGTCATGCGCGACGACGTCCCGCGGGCCGTCGTCATCTCCGACCGTACGACGATCGAGCAGGCCCTTGAGGACGTGCGGCTGGTGCGCGCCCTGGTGCCCGGCGACCGCCCGGTCAGCGTCGCCTGCATCCCGCTGGTCGTGGAAGGACCGGAGGGCACGCCGGGTCCCATCGTGCTCGGGGTGACGGAGATCTGGCGGCGCCCGGACCGGCCCTTCGGCGACGGGGAACTGCTCGACCTGCAAGAACTCGTGGCCAAGACCGCCCGGCACGTCGACCTCGCCCGCCAGCACCAGCGGGAGCACGCCCAGGTGCTGGCGCTGCAGCGCCGGCTGCTGCCGCGGGCCGGCAGCGACACCATCGAGGTGGCCAGTGTCTACGAGCCCACCACCCCCGACAGTGCGGGCGTCGGCGGCGACTGGGTGAACAGCTTCCCGCTGCCCGGCGACCGTACCGCGCTGGTGGTCGGTGACGTCGTGGGGCATGGTCTGGGGGCCGCGGCGGCCATGGGGCAGCTGAGCATGGAGGCCCGTGCCCTGCTGTCGGCGGGGCTGGGTCCCGGGGAGGTGCTGGAGCGTCTGGACGAGACGGTCACGTTGCTGGACGACACGGACGCGGGCCTGGCCGCCGGGTACAGCGCGCTCGGCTCGACGTGCTGCGTCGCCGTCTACGATCCGGTGGACCACCGGGTGGCGATCTCCAACGCCGGCCACCTGCCCCCTGTCCTCGTCCGTCCCGACGGGTCCGCCGAGACCGTCGCGGGCCAGCCGCACCCGGCGCTGGGTGCGGAGTTCGTGGTGCGGGAGCCGTTCGAAGTGCACGAGTTCGCCGTGCCGCCCGGGTCGCTCCTCGTGCTCTACACCGACGGCCTGGTGGAGGATCCGGCCGCCTCCATCGACGACGGCATCGGCCGGCTCACCGACCTGGTGCGCGAGGTGCACCCCTGGGACGACCTGCAACAGGCGGCGCGCCGCGTGGTGGCCGGTCTGGCGCCGCGGGGGCACCTGCGCGACGACGTGACCCTGCTCCTGGCCCGGATGGCCG
Organism: Streptomyces sp. NPDC020958; assembly: GCF_055562175.1. Taxonomy (NCBI): domain Bacteria; kingdom Bacillati; phylum Actinomycetota; class Actinomycetes; order Kitasatosporales; family Streptomycetaceae; genus Streptomyces; species Streptomyces sp. NPDC020958. The sequence goes on from NZ_JBVHFU010000007.1 coordinate 292,129, forward strand.
GCCGCCGCGGCCGGGACGCCGCCACCTGGCACCTGCCGGCCCGCGAGGACGCGGCCGCGCACGCCCGCGCCCTGGTCTCCCCTCTCCTGCGGCAGTGGCACACCACCGGCCACGCCCGGGACGACGCCCTGCTCGTGCTCAGCGAACTGGTCGCCAACGCCGTCCGGTTCGGCAGCGGGCCGGTCTCCGTGCGGCTGGTGAAGTCAAGGGGCCGGTTGTCGTGCGAGGTCGCGGACACCGGCAACGGCCGGCCCCGGCTGCGCCGCGGTGAACCCCTCGACGACGACGGGCGGGGACTGCACGTCGTCCACAAGCTCACCACCCGCTGGGGGGTGCGGTGGACCGACACCGGCAAAGCCGTCTGGGCGGAACTGGAGGCGTGACGCCCCGGCCTACTCGCGGGTGACGGCTTTCCGACCGCGGCGGGGCCGCCGGGACAAGGACGGGGCCGGTCGGCGGTCGGCGGTCGGCGGTCGGCGGTCGGCGGTCGGCGGTCGGCGGTTACAGCCACTCCCCCTCGACAGCGGTCGCGGTCAGGCCGGGCGCGGCGGCGTACAACACCGTACGGCTGCCCGCCTTCTGGCCCGCTTCGTACGCACGCCGCAGGATGTCGAGCACGGCGGCGCCGCCGCGGTTGCCCGTGGTGTAGCTGTCCCGGCTGTGGGCCAGCAGTCCGGACGGCCACCCGTCGGGCATCGTCTCCTCCATGTACTCCAGCACCCGCGTTCCGCCGGGGTGCGCGAGCAGCAGATCGGGATGCCAGGGCTGGGCGTCGTCCTGGTGGCGCTCGCGCAGCCACCTCCACATCCCGGCGACCGTCCGCTGCACGGCACGGGGCCCGCGGCGGTCCATCACGAAGTGCGTGCCGTCGACGCGGGTGTCCAGCCGGTGGAGGTCGGTGGTGTCGAACAGGGTGTGGTGCCAGACCGCGTCCAGTCGCAGGACCGACTCGGCCCGGGGGCGCCCGGTGACCACGACGGCGACGGCGGTGTCCGCGAACAGCAGTCGTACGATCAGCGATTCGAGCGTGTCGTCGGCGGGCTGGTAGGTGGTGCTCAGCGCCTCCGATATCACGACCAGCACCACCCGGTCGGGGTCCGCGGCGACCAGGTCGGCCGCCAGCGCCAGCGACCGGGTGCCGGCGATGCAGGCCCACTGGGTGGCCGGCAGCAACAGCACGTCGTCGCGCAGCGGGAGGCGGTTGAGCAGGGACAGGTCCAGCCCCGGCAGGGCCGGGGTGGTGGAGTGGCTGGTGATCACGCAGTCGACGTCGGCGGTGTCCAGTCCGGCGCTCCGAAGGGCCTCGCGTGCCGCGCGTTCCCCGTACGTCTGCACGGCGGCCCAGGCCGGCGCGGTGCGCTCCTGGATGGTCTGCGGCGCCGGTACCGCCTCCAGCGCGGCGATCGCCCGGTCCACCTCCGCGTCGGTGAACCCGCTGTGGGCCAGTGCCTCACGCGCCGGGCCGGGGCCCGGAGTTCGCAGGCCCGTCCCGGCGCCGGGTGCGGCGGCCGCCGCCAGTGGCAGCATCCATCCCCGGGTGGCGATGCCGGTGCTCGCGGCGATGCCGTCGATCCGCGAAAGCCACGGCGCCTGCGGGTGCCGGTCGCGCACCTCCGCCAGGATCTCGTCGGTCCGCACGGCGTGTTCGCCGTGCACTACGGCAGGAGGACACAGACAGGCGCCCATAGCACGCCTCTTTCTCAGGAAACCCGCGGATGGCGTCAAGTGTCTGAAATCTGCCTGATTCGGGAGAGCAGGTCAAGCCTCGGTCCGTCACGAACCCTGCGACAGCGCGCCGTTGGGGGGTCGGCAAGCGCTGGCGGCATAATCGACCGCACGCGGCAGCTGTGAAGTCGCCCCCGCCGCGTGGTACATGCGCTGACCACCGATGGTTTTAATTGAGATTTGTACCACTTCGGAGAAACCGCTTCACCCAAACACTGCTCGAAGTAGATCGCTGGGTGTTAGAACTTGGCCACAGAACGTCGGGCCCCGAACGGTCCCGCGCACCCTCCCTGTTGTGAAGTGGGACGCTCTTGTCCAAGCTCAGACCTCTGACCGGCAATTGGCGCGTCGCAAGACGCCTCCAGGCCATTCTGCTCATCCCCGTGCTGGTCGCCCTCGGGCTCGGCGGCATCCGGGTGAAGAACTCGGTGGACACTCTGCGCGACGCCGACGACGCGGTACGCGTGGCGGAGTTGGTGCAGGCGGCGAACGCCTACGCCAGCGACGCGATCAACGAGCGGGACGTGTCGGTGATCCCGCTCCTGGAGGGCAAGCGGAACGCACCCGCCGTGCTGGCTGCGCGCAAGGTCACCGACGCCGACGCGCAGGCCTTCGACCGGGCGGTGGCGCGGGCACCCCGGACGGCGGGCCTGGACCGGCGGATCGCGCTGGTGCGGGAGGGCGAGAAGCAGCTGCCGACGGTACGTGCCGCCGCGTTCACGGCGAGACTGACCGGCGTGCAGACGGAGGAGAGCTATCACGCCGTCCAGCACCCGCTGATGGAGATCTCCAACGAACTCGGCTTCGGCAGCGACAACCAGGCGAGCTTCGGACGCACCCTCTACGCCGTGTCCCTGACCCAGGCCGCCGAGTCCCTGGTGCGTTCCATCGGCACGCATCTGCTGGTGGAGGACCGCGCGGCGCTCGGGGCGGGCGAACTCCAGAACCAGCTGAGCTCGTTCAGCTCCTACGCCTACCTGGAGCAGGTCGGCCTGCAGGAGTACGCGGGCGCCGGCACCACCGGGGACATGACCCGGCTGCGGGCCGCGCTGGCCGACGCGCAGAGGAAGGGGGCGGCGCAGACGGCCAAGGCGGCCCAGGAGGCGAAGGCCGTGGGCCGGACGTTCGTGGCACCGCCGGACCGGGCCACGATGATCAGCGAGATCGCCGGCGGGAAGTCGACGCAGGAGCTGGCCGCCGAGGGCATCACACCCGAGTCGTTCTTCGCCGCGCACGCGCTGGTCTTCGACGCCTACCGGGGGATCGAGGTCCACCTCACCGACACGGCGCTCGCCGACGCCCGCGGCATCGCCGACAAGGCCCGCCGGGGCGCCATCACGAACGGCGCGCTCGCGCTCAGCGCCGTCCTCGCGGCGTTCCTGCTCGCTGCCTGGGTGGCCCGCTCCATGAGCCGTGGGATGCGGCGGCTCAGCGCCTCGGCGATCGAGATCGCCGAACAGCGCCTCCCGGCGGTGATCAACCAGCTGTCCCAGGCCGTGCCCGGTCAGGTGGACACCAAGGTGACACCGATCCCGATCACCACCACCGACGAGATCGGCGAGGTCGCGCGGGCCTTCGACCACGTGCACCGGGAGGCGGTCCGGCTCGCCGCCGAACAGGCCCTGCTGCGCGGCAACATCAACACGATCTTCACCAACCTGTCGCGCCGCAACCAGTCGCTGATCGAGCGTCAGCTCGCCATGATCACCGACCTGGAGGAGCGCGAGGCCGACCCCGAGCAGCTGGCCAACCTGTTCCGCCTCGACCACCTGGCCACCCGGGTCCGCCGCAACGGCGAGAACCTCCTGGTGCTCGGCGGTGAGCGGCCCACCCAGCAGTGGGACCACCCGCTGCCCCTGGTCGACGTGATCCGGGCGGCGGCCTCCGAGGTGGAGCAGTACGAGCGGATCGAGCTGGCGGGCGTCCCGGAGGCCGAGGTCCAGGGGCGTGCCGTCACCGACCTCGTGCATCTGCTCGCGGAGCTGCTGGAGAACGCCACCGCCTTCTCGTCGCCGCGCTCGACGGTCCGGGTCACGGCGACCCGGCTGCCGGACGCCCGCATCATGGTCGAGATCCACGACAAGGGCATCGGCCTGATGCCCGAGGACTTCGCGGGGATCAACCACAAGCTGGCCAACCCGCCGACCGCCGACGCGGACGTCTACCAGCACATGGGCCTGTTCGTGGTGGGCAGGCTGGCCGACCGGCACGGCATCCGGGTGCAGTTGCGCCCGGCCGCCGGCGAGTCCGGCACGACCTCCCTCGTCATGCTCCCCGCCACCGTCACCTGGCACAGCGGTCCCGAGTCCGACGCCGACACGCTGGCCCTGGCGACCGTCAAGGCACGCGCCTCGTCCGCGCTGGACGCACTGCTCGCGCAGGCACCCGCCGACCCGTTCGCGGCGCACGAGGCGTGGGACGACGGCATCGTGGTGCCGAGCCCCGCCGCGGCACCGAGCGGACGGTCCGGGGCGGCTGCGGCGGCCGGCGCCGCCGACGCCCCCGCTGCGGGCGGCGAGCCCGGGTCGGCCGGCCGTCCGCCCGGCCTCCCCCGGCGTGCCCCGAGGCGGGGCCGGGGACGCGCCGAGAAGGGCTGACGCGCGGGACGGTGCTCAGGGGGGCGGTTCGGGGCGCAAGGCCCGCGTCACCGCCCAGATCACCGAGATGAACGGCACGGCCACCACCGCCCCGATCACCCCCGCGACGATGCTGCCCGCGATGACGGACACGGCCACGACGAGGGGGTGCAGGCGTACCGCCCAGCTCATCACCAGGGGGTGCAGCAGATGCCCCTCCAGTTGGCCGATGACGACGATGAGCACCAGGACGGCGGCGGCCGTGAGGGGGCCGCGCCCGGCGAGGGCGACCACGGTGGCCACGCCCAGCGCGACCGGTGAGCCCACCAGCGGGACGAACGCGGCGAAGAACTCCAGCAGCGTGAGCGGCAGGGCGAGCGGCACCCGCAGCACGAGCAGGGCGATGCCGACGAGTACGGCGTTGGTGGCGGCCACGATGATGATGCCGCGGGTGTATCCGGCGAACGTCCGCCAGGCCGCCCGGCCCGCCCGGTCCCAGGCGGTGCGGGCGCCGACGGGCAGCAGTTCGCTGCTGGCCCAGGCCCACAGCCGTTCGCCCGAGTGGATGAAGAAGACCGAGGCGAAGAGCGCGAGCGCGACGCCGGTGACCAGTTCGACCAGTGTGCCCAAGCCGCTGACCGCGCTGTTGACCAGGTTGGCGCGGTGCGCCTGGACATAGTTGACGATCTCCTGCTGGAGATGCGACAGGGCGCCCGGGCCGAGCCGGAAGGGCGGGCGCTGGAGCCAGACCTCGATACGGTGGATGCCGCCGCGGAACTCGTCGGCGAGGGTCGTCGACTCCTCGGCGACCGCGTTGCCGACCAGGGCCAGCAGTCCGCAGAGCACGAGGATGCTGCCGACCAGGCTCACGGCCACGGCCAGCGGTCTGGGCAGCCACCTGCCCAGCAGGTCGGCGAGCGGGCGCAGCACCGAGGTGACGACCAGGGCCAGGAACAGGGCGGTGGCGACCAGCTTGAAACGGCCGAGGACGCTGAAGACGCCGTAGACGACGACGCCGACCACGATGAGCCGCCAGGCGTACGCGGCGGCGATCCGCAGGGCGGGCTCGACGACCGCGCTGACGGAGGCGGTGGCGCGCGGGTCGCGCGCCCGCTTCGGGATCCACACGGCGCGCGCGGCCCGGCTGCCCGGCGCCGTGCCGCGCGCCCGGCCCACCCGGCCCCGCCCGCCCGCACCCGCCACCGCGCCTCCCGCTGCCGACCTCCGCCTGCACAGCACGTTAGGGGCAATCCGGACACCGAGCGGAGTTCACTGCGCCAAGGGGGTCAGTGCACGCCGCCGCACCTCCGCCACCGATCCGGCCGCACGGAGCGCCACGCCTCGCCGTCGGCACAAGCGGACGCGTCAGTGCGCCGCGGCCGTCGTGACGGCCGTGCTGGCCGCGCGTTCCACCAGTTGGACGCCGTCCGGCATCGACGTGTTGCCGTCGGAGAGGACGGCGACGAGGTAGTGGTGTCCGCCGGCGGTGACGTGGCCGACGCTGTTGATGTCCCACAGGCCGGTGGTGGTGCGCATGAGCCAGCCGTTCTTCAACGCCCACCCGGAGTCGGCGGCGGCGGAGACGCCCCAGGACTGCTCGTCGGCGATCTGGGTCATCAGGGTGCGGATACGGCTTCGGGACGGCTCGTCGAGGGGCGTCGAGCCGGGGCCGAAGATCGCGCGCAGCAGTCGTATCTGGTCCCCTGCCGTGGTCCGGGTCAGTCCCCACCTGCCGTCCGGGCCGCCCTTGGTCGAGGTCAGGCCGAGCCGCTTGTTGGCCGACTCCAGACCGGGGGCCCGGCCGATGGTCCGCCACAGCGCGTCGGCGGCGGCGTTGTCGCTGTTGCGGATCATCGTCTCCGCCTGGGCGCTCTCCCGTGCGGTGAGGTCGCGGTGGTCGTCCCGGGCGTGCAGCAGCAGCGCGGCGAGGATGTCGACCTTGACGATGCTGGCCGTGTCGTACGCCGCGTCGTCACCGTAGACGGCGGGGTCCCGGTCCGTGCCGTCCAGGTCGAGGACCGCGGCGGTGACCCGCGACGCGCCCTGTGCCCGCACCGTGGTGCGGAAGTCGGCGGTTCCGGAGCCGGTCCCGGTGCTCGCCGCCAGGGCCGCCGGTGCGGCTCCGGTGAGCAGGGTGACCACGGTGGCCAGGACGGACAGGGTTCGGTTGAGCATCGCGGAGCGCCTCGGCAGTTCGGATCGGAGGGACACAGGACGGCGAACGTAGACGGAAGACCCGGCACCGCGACGTGACCGCCGCCACGGCGCGGCCTCTTTGTGAGCAGGACGACAGGAACGGAACCGGGCTCCCCCAGGCCTCATCCGGAGCTGTCCGGGGGAAGAATGTGAACAGAGCGGCGGACCAGCCCTGGGAGGTGCCATGAGCACATCGGCGGAACCGCGGGTCAGCGGCCTGGAGGTGCGGTCCATCGACTACGTGCCGCTGGACGAGCGGCACGGCAAGCTGTGGCATCTGGGCCCGCTGTGGTTCATGTCCAACGCGCAGATCGCCACCCTGGCCGTGGGGCTGATCAGCATCACGGAGGGCGGCAACCTGATCTGGTCGTTGCTGGCGATCGTCGCGGGCACCCTGATCGGCACGTTCTTCATGGCGTTCCACTCGGCGCAGGGCCCGCAGCTCGGCCTGCCGCAGATGATCCAGTCGCGACCGCAGTTCGGCTATGTCGGTGCGCTGCTGGTGTGGCTGTTCGCGTACGTGCAGTACGCGGGCTTCAACGTGTTCAACACCATCCTGGCCGGTGAGTCCCTGCACGCCACGCTCCACGGCGGGGTGAAGCTGTGGGTGGTCGTGGTCACCGCGATCGGCCTGGTCGTGGCGCTGGTGGGCTACGACGTCATCCACAAGGCCGAGCAGTTCCTGACGTACACCTTTCTGGTGATCTTCGGGATCTTCACCGTCGGTGTGCTGGTCACCCTGCACTACCCGGCGGGCTCCTTCGACCTCGGCGCCTTCCGGGCCACTCCGTTCCTGGCGCAGTTCGGCGTGGTCGCCGGTTACCAGATCAGCTGGGCCATCTACGTCTCGGACTACTCGCGCTACCTGCCGCCGGACGTGACCGTCCGCAAGACGTTCTACTGGACCTACTTCGGGTCGGCGCTCGGCGGTATCTGGCTGATGGTGCTCGGCACGCTGCTGGCGGCCTGGGCCGGCGACAGCTTCGACACGATCCGCTCCATCAACGCCGCCGGTGACAAGATCTTCGACGGCTTCGGCGCGGTCGTGCTGCTGTTCGCCGCGCTGGGCCTGATCTCGGTCACCGCGTTGAACATGTACGGGGGCTCGCTCACCCTCATCAGCGCCCTGGACTCCTTCAGACGGGTCCGTCCGACGCTGGGGGTGCGGCTGGCCACCCTGATCGTGACGGCGGTGCTCTCCCTGATCGGAGCGCTGGCGGCGACGGCGAACTTCCTGACGAACTTCAACAACTTCCTGCTGCTGGTGCTCTATCTGTTCATCCCGTGGACCGCGGTGAACCTCATGGACTACTACGTGGTGCGCCGGGGCCACTACGCGATCGCCGAGATCTTCAAACCCGACGGCATCTACGGCCGCTGGGGCTGGCAGGGGATCATCTCCTACCTGGTCGGATTCGCCGTGATGATCCCGTTCTTCTCCGTGGGCACGCTCTACGTCGGTCCCGCCGCCAAGGCGCTGGACGGCGCCGACATCTCGCTGTTCATCGGGTTGCCGGTGTCGGCGGTGCTGTACTGGGTGCTCACCCGCTCGATCGACGTCGAGGAGGAGACCCGGATCGCCGAGGCGGAGGCCGCCGCGCTGGAACAGGCGGCCCACGAGCACCGCGAGCCGTAGGGCGTCCGCCGGGCCGGCTCGCGCGCGACCGTCAGGTCAGTACGCGGAGTTGACGTTGTCGATGGAGCCGTAGCGGTGCGCGGCGTAGTTGGCGGCCGCGGTGATGTTGGCCACCGGGTCGGTGACGCTCTGCGCGGTGCCGGCGACGTGGTAGGCCTTGAAGGTGGGGTCGATGACCTGGAGCAGGCCCTTGGACGGGGTGCCCTGCTTGGCGTTGACGTCCCAGTTGTTCTGCGCGGTGGGGTTGCCGCCGGACTCGCGCATGATGTTGCGCTTGAGGCCCTCGTAGCTGCCCGGGATGCCCTTGGCCTTCATGATCTGCAGCGACTGCTTGATCCAGCCGTCGAGGTTGTTGGCCTTGCCGCCCTGCTGGGAGGCGGTGCGGCTGGTGTCACCGGCGGCCTTGACCGCGGTGGCGGTGTGCACCTGCGTCGCCTCGGCGGCCTGGGCGTTCGCCGGCATCAGGGTGAGCGCGGCGGCCGCGGCACCGGTGGTGGCGAGGCCGGTCAGGCCGAGGGTGCGGAGGCGGGCGATGCGGGTGCGGTTGGTCAGGGTCATGTGAAGGAACTCTCCGGTGGGGGACGACGTCGGCGCCGGCCGCTGTGGGCGGCGGCGTGGGCGGAGCCCGTGCTGCCGGCGGGAGGGGACGGGCCCCGCGGTGATCCGCTCGGCCCATCGCCTGTCTCCCGGCGACGACAGCCATGATTAGCGGCGCCTGCGGCCGGACGCAAAGATGTGACGTACTACCCACTTTCGTAAACATCGGCCAAAATGACCGATATGTAGCGCTTATGGCCTGTTCAGCGGCATCCGTCGGTACGACGGCGCATAGGATGTGATCTGCCTCCTATGGGTGGCATCACGCTCCGGGGCCCTTCAGAGCCCCCGTCAGCGCACCATCGGCAGTCCCTGCGGCACCGGCTTCCACCGCAGGTGGACGCCGTCTCCGGGCTGGTCCGCCCGCAGCAGGGACAGGCGGGGGCGTACGGCGTCGGTGCGGGCGGTGGGGGGTCTGCGGCGTCCGGCGCGGTACGGGGCGGGCCAGTCGGCCGCGGCGCCCGTGTACTCCTGCTCGGCGGCCGCGTGCAGGGTCCAGTGGGGGTCGTAGAGGTGGGTGCGGCCCAGGGCGCAGAGGTCTGCGCGGCCGGCGAGCAGGAGGGAGTTGACGTCGTCGGGGGAGGCGATGGCGCCGACGGCGATGACGGCGGCGCCGGTCCCGGCGGCCGCCTGGTGGCGGATGCGGTCGGCGTAGGGGGTCTGGTAGGAGCGGCCGTAGGCGGGCTGTTCGTCCTGGGTGACCTGGCCCGTGGAGACGTCGATGGCCGCGGCGCCGTGGGCGATGAAGGCGCGGGCGATGGTGACCGCGTCGTGTTCGGTGGTGCCGTGCGGGGCCCAGTCGGTGGCGGAGATCCGCACGCCGACGGGCCGTTCTGCGGGCCAGACGGCGCGGACGGCGTCGAAGACCTCCAGGGGGTAGCGGAGCCGGTTCTCCAGAGGGCCGCCGTACGCGTCGGTGCGGTGGTTGGCGAGCGGGGAGAGGAACGAGGAGAGGAGGTAGCCGTGGGCGCAGTGCAGTTCGAGGAGGTCGAAGCCCGCCTCGGCGCCGCGGCGGGCGGCTGCCACGAACTCGGCGGTGATCGCGTCGAGGTCGGTGCGGGTGAGCGCGCGGGGAGTGGGTGAGCCGGGGCCGTAGGGCAGGGCGGAGGGGCCGACGGTCTCCCAGTTGCCCTCGGGGAGGGGTTCGTCCATACCTTCCCACATGAGGCGAGTGGAGCCCTTGCGGCCGGAATGGCCGAGCTGGAGGCCGATACGGGCGGTGGTGCGGGTGTGGACGTAGGACACGATGCGCTGCCAGGAGTCGCGCTGGGTGTCGTTCCACAGGCCCGTGCAGCCGGGAGTGATCCGGCCCTCGGGTGACACGCACACCATCTCGGTCATGACCAGGCCCGCCCCGCCCATGGCCCGGGAGCCCAGATGGACGAGGTGGAAGTCGCCGGGGACGCCGTCGGTGGCGGAGTACATGTCCATAGGGGAGACGACCACCCGGTTCTTCAGCTCCAGCTGTCCGATGCGGAACGGCTGGAACATCGCGGGGACGGTCTCCGCACGGCCTTGCGCCTCGGCGAAGGCGGTGTCGACGCGGTCGGCGAACTCCGGGTCTCGGGTGCGCAGGTTGTCGTAGGTGATGCGGCGGGAGCGGGTCAGCAGGTTGAAGCAGAACTGGACGGGCTCCTGGCGTGTGTACATGCCGATGTTCTCGAACCACTCCAGGGATGCCTGCGCGGCCCGCTGGGTGGACTCCACCACCGGCCGCCGCTCGGCCTCGTACGCGCGCAACGCGCCCTCGACGTCCGCGTGTTCGTGGAGGCAGGCGGCGAGGGCGAGGGCGTCCTCCATGGCCAGTTTGGTGCCGGAGCCGATGGAGAAGTGCGCGGTGTGCGCCGCGTCGCCGACGAGGACGAGGTTGCCGTGGTGCCAGTGCCGGTTGCGGACGGTGGTGAAGCTCAGCCACTTCGAGTTGTTCGCGAACACCTCGTGCCCGGCCAGTTCCGGGGCGAACAGCTCGCGGATCCGCTCGACAGCGGGCTCGTCCGACTCCCCGGGTCCGAGGGGGGTGTGTTCGGTCGCGCCGAAGCCGGCCCGGCGCCACACGTCCTCGTGCATCTCCACGATGAAGGTCGAGCCGGTGTCGGAGTACGGGTAGCCGTGGACCTGCATCACCCCCCATTCGGTGTCCTTCACGAAGAACTGGAAGGCCTCGAAGACCCGGTCGGTGCCCAGCCACATGTACTTGCTGTGCCGCCGGTCCAGCGACGGCCCGAAGTCGTCCGCGTACGTCGCGCGCACACCGGAGTTGACCCCGTCCGCGCCCACCACCAGGTCGTAACCGGCCCGCAGCGCGGCCACCTCCGGGGCGGCGGTCGAGAAGCACAGCTCGGCGCCGAGCCGGAGGCAGCGCTCCTGGAGCAGGTGCAGGAGCTCCCTGCGGCTCATGGCGGCGAATCCCTGGCCGCCCACGGTGTGGCTCTCGCCCCGGTAGTGGATGTCGATGTCCGTCCAGCGGGCGAACCGCCGGGACATCGCCTCGCTGAAGACGGTGTCGGCGTTTTCGATGCCGCCGAGGGTCTCGTCGGAGAACACGACTCCGAACCCGAACGTGTCGTCACGGGCGTTGCGTTCCCACACAGTGATCTCATGGTCGGGATCCAGCTGTTTCATCAGGGCCGCGAGGTAGAGACCTCCCGGGCCGCCGCCGACGATCGCGATCCTCACGGGAGTTCCCCTCGCTGCTCGGCCTCGATGATCTTGCGCAGGGCGAAGCGCTGGAGCTTGCCGCTGGTGTTGCGCGGCAGGGCGTCGTGGAACCGCACCTCACGCGGGTACTTGTAGGGCGCCAGGACCTGCTTGACGTGGTCCTGGATCTCCCTGGCCTTCGCCGCGTCCCCGGCCACGCCCTCGCGCAGCACGACGAACGCGCAGACCACCGAGCCGCGTTCGGTGTCGGGGCGGCCCACGACCGCCGACTCCACCACGTCGGGGTGGGTGTCGATGGCCGCTTCCACCTCCGGGCCGCCGATGTTGTACCCGGAGGAGACGATCATGTTGTCGCTGCGCGCGTGGTAGTAGAAGTAGCCGTCCTCGTCCCGGTGGAAGATGTCCCCGGTGACGTTCCAGCCGCCGACCACGTAGTCCTGCTGGCGTCCGTCGTCGAGATAGCGGCAGCCCACCGGGCCGATCACCGCCAGCCGCCCCGGCTCACCGGGACCCAGCTCCGCGCCGTCCAGGCCGAGGACCGTCGCGCGGTACCCGGGCACCGGCCGGCCTGTCGCGCCCGGGCGGATGTCGTCGCCGGCCGCGGAGATGAAGATGTGCAGCAACTCGGTGGCGCCAATGCCGTCGATCACCCGCAGCCCGACGGCGTCCCTCAGCTCCTGCCAGGTCGCAAGGGGTATGTGCTCGCCCGCCGACACCGCGGCCCGCAGCCCGGCGAGCCGGTGCGCCTTGCCTTCGCGCACGATCGCCCTGTAGGCGGTGGGCGCGGTCGCCAGCACGGTGACGTCGTGCTGCTCGACGAGGTCGGCCAGCCCGGCGGGTGCGACCGTCTCCGTCAGCAGGGCACAGGCGCCGGCCCGCAGCGGGAAGACGATCAGCATGCCGAGGCCGAACGTGAACGCGAACGGCGCGGTGCAGGCGACCAGATCGTCCGGGCGCAGCCGCAGGACGTGCCGCCCGAAGGTGTTGTCTATCGACAGGAGGTCCCGGTGGAAATGCATCGTGATCTTCGGGACACCGGTGCTCCCGGACGTGGGGCCGAGGAGTGCGACGTCGTCGGCGGCGGTGTCGACGTTCGTGAACTCGCCCGGCTTGGCGGCGCACCGGGCCACCAGGTCGTCGGCGCCCGGGCCGCCGTACGCGACCAGGCGCAGGCCGGGCAGGGCGGTGCGGACCTCGTCGGTGAAGCGGTGGTCCACCAGGGCGACGGACGGCCTGGTGCGTTCGGCGATCGGGACGATCTCCCGGGCCCGCAGGGCGGCCATCGTCGTCACCACCACCCCGCCCGCCTTCAGGACACCGAGCCAGCAGGCCACCGTCCACGGCGTGTTGGGCGAGCGCAGCAGCACACGGCCACCCGGCACCAGGCCCAGGTCTTCGGTGAGGACCCGGGCGACCTGGTTGGCGCGGGTGCGCAGGTCGCCGTACGACCACACCTCGCCGGCCGCGGTCCGCAGCGCCGGACGGTCGGGCCCGTACGCCGCGACGGGCACGTCGATCAGTTCGGCCGCCGCGTTGAGCCGCGCCGGGCAGGCCAGTTCGGGGGTGGTGAACTCGATCACCGGCCACAGGTCGGCGGGCGGGAGGTGGTCGCGGGCGAAGGTGTCCAGGTGCGACGTGGGTGAGAGCGGAAGTGACAACGCGAGGATCCTTCCGGTGGCCCGCCGACGGCGCCCGGCGGGCGGCTCAGGCGGGGCGGATCATGCCTTCCTGGACCACGGTGGCCAGGTGGCGGTGGTCGCGTGTGAAGAAGCGGCCCGTGCCCAGGCCGCGGCCCGCGTCGGCGGCCACCGCTTCCTGGACGTACAGGAGCCAGTCGGCCACCGGCGCGGGACGGTGGAACCACATGGCGTGGTCGAGACTGGCGGTGACCAGGCCGGGGTCGGCCCAGGCGAGGCCGAGGACCCGCAGCACGGGTTCGAGGACGGTGTAGTCGCAGACGTAGGCGAGGGCGGCGAGGTCGCGCTGGGCGTCGGTGAGTCCCTCGACGGGGCGCAGCGCGTCGAACGGCCGCAGCCAGACGGCCTGGTGCGGCAGCCGGTCGCCGTCGACGGTGAGGTAGACGGGGCCGGGGACATGGCGCATGTCGAAGCCGCGGCCGCCGCACCAGTAGGCCCTGGACTCGGCGGTCATGGTGCCGCCGGTGCGGTCGGCGAGGTACGCGGCCGAGCTGGGCAGGCCCTCGGGGCCGGGGACCTGCTCGTCGAACTCCGTGTGGAACGACGCCCCGGGCTCCCCCGCGGCGAAGTTGGCGAGGCAGACGTAGAGCACCTTGCCGTGCTGGTAGCCGCGCACCTGGCGGGTGCTGTAGCCGCGGCCGTCGCGCAGTACCTCCACCTCGTAGCGGACCTCGGCGCCGATGTCGGCCGGGCGCAGGAAGTAACTGTGCATGGAGTGCAGGGACTTGCCGTCGGTCACCGAGCGCATCGCCGCGGCGGCGGCCTGGGCGACGAGGTCGCCGCCGTAGGCCTTGGGCCAGGGGCAGGGCTGGGTGGTGGCGGTGAAGGCGAGGTCGAAGTGGTCCGGCCGGGCCGGCTTCAGGGTGAGGGCCGCCGTGACGATCGCGGAGGTCGGGGCGGCCGAGGCGGCGGAGGCGGCCGGCGTGGCGCTCACCGGTTCAGCCAGTCGCGCAGGTCGGCGTCGGCGACGTCGGGCAGGTTCACCACGATGTTCTCCGGGGTCCGGGTGGTCATCCAGACCAGCGGCCTGGTCCGGGAGAGGTTGCACTCGACGTGCGGCATGAAGGGCGGGACGAAGACCCAGTCGCCCTCCGCCATGTCGACGTAGTCCTCGAACCTCTCGCCGAAGTAGATACGGGCCCGGCCCGACAGGACGTAGCCGCCGGTCTCGGCCTCGCCGTGGTGGTGGCTGACCGAGCGGTAGCCGGGTTCGTTGCTGACCTTGCCGTACCAGAGCCGGCGCGCCGGGGTGTGCTGGGCGCTGACGCCCGACACGCGGACGGCGCCGCCCGAGTCGGCGGTGTTGACGTCCTCCAGGCCGGCGCGGGTCACGACGGGCGCGACGATCCCGTCGGCCGGACGGTACAGCGCGTTGTCGCCTTCCAGCCGGTACGTGCCGCCGTGCTCGCCGTGCTCGCTGCTCTGCGGCTGACGCCGCGGGTCGGGCTCCATGGGATCGGCTCCGTTTCCGTGGCTCGGTCGGGACCTCCGCGGGCCTGCTGGGGTCAGGAACAGGACCGCGGCCTATCTCGTATCTTTCACGGTCGTCATTTATTGTCAATACGGCTGGCCGTGCGGCCGGCGCCGGACACCACCGAACCGGAGGCCCCATGACGCCCGTCGCCGTGAACCCGCCCGAACTGCCCGCGCCGAGCGGCTACTCGCACGGGACACTCGCCGGGAACACGCTCCACCTGGGCGGCCAGACCGCCCTCGACGCCGATATGAAGATCGTTCCGGGCGGCATCGTGGAGCAGTTCCGCCAGGCTTTCGGCAACCTGCTCACCACGCTGCGCGCGGCGGGCGGCGAACCGCGGGACCTGGTGAGCGTGACGATCTATCTGACGGACATCCCGGACTACCAGGCGCACGGCAAGGAGATCGGCCGGGTGTGGCGGGAGCTCGCGGGCCCGGTGTATCCCGCGATGGCGGGTATCGGCTGCACCGCGCTCTGGCAGCCCGAGGCGCTGATCGAGATCCTGGGCGTCGCCGTGATCCCGGAGGAACGGCTGGTCAGGCCCGGCTGTGGATGACCGCCAGGGCGTGTTCGCGCGCGGGCTCCCGGAGCGTCCTGTCGAGGTCCGCGAAGAGCGCGCCGGCGGTCTCCCCCTCCCAGCCCGGCGGCAGCAGGGACAGCGGCAGGCCGGGGTCGCGGTACGGAAGCCTGCGCCACTCGGTGAGCATGGGCAGATAGATCCCGAACGCCTCCCGGGGAGGGACGGCATTCGTCGCGGCGCGCTCGCTCACCGGGAGGTAGCGCGCCAGGAAGTCCGTGTAGAGCGCGGCGAGCTCGTCGAGGTCCCACCATGCGCGGACCTTCGCCGACAGGTCGCCGAAGGCGAAGTGGTCGCCGGTGAAGACGTCCACGTACGGCGTCAGTTCGAGCCGTCGCAGGGTGCGGCGGGTCTCCTCGGCGAGGATTCCCGGGGCCACCCAGACACCGGGGGCCGCGGTGCCGAATCCCAGCCGGGTCAGAGCGGTGCGCAGGGCATGGCGCCTGTCGCGCTCGGACTCGGGCACGGAGAACACGACGACCAGCCAGCCGTCGTCGGCCGCGGCCCGGCTCCGTTCGAAGATCCGGACATCGCCCTCCGCCAGCACCTCCAGCGTGCCCTCGGACACGGCGTACCCGGCGACGCCCCCGCGCCGCTCGCCGTGCAGCACCCCGCGCCGCTTCAGCCGGGAGACCGCGGAACGCACGGCCTGCCCCTCCACCCCGAGGTCGGCCATGAGGCGTATGACGGAGGCGACGGAGAGCCAGTCCTGCTCACCGCGCGCGTACAGCGCGAAGAGGGTGATGATCAGCGGGCCCAGCCGGCTGTCCCGGCCGCCCGCGCCGACGGCGGCGGACGACGACGAGGACCCGGCCCGCGCTGTCATGCTCTCCGCCTCCGGTCGCGTCGCCCTTGCGAACCCCTCTGATCGCCGAGCAGCCTACCGCGCGGGGCGGCCGACGGCGGGTGTGACCGGTACGGCCCAAGGGCGGGAGACTGCGGGGCGCCCGAACCGGGCATCGTATTCATCCGCACCACGGTTGTCGCAGGTGTCTCTGGTACTTCTGGTGCCTGCGTTGTCTCTGCCGCCTCAGTTGGGGAGTCCGACATGACCACACCCCGGGACCTGTTCCTCGTCACCGTGTACGACGCCGCCGCCCGGCCCGTCGAACAGGGTGACCTCTCCCTGGCACTCGCGGGAGCCGAACTGGTCGATCTCCTCACAGCCGGGGCGGTCACGCTCGACGGCGATCTCGTCGTCCCCGCTCCGCAGGGCGGCACGGGAGACCGGCTTCTGGACGAGGCGGCCGCGGCGCTGCGGCGGGAGGCGCCGTACGAGTCGGTGGAGGACTGGCTGTGGCGCCGCGGGCGTGGCCTGGGCGCCGCCTACCTCGACGAACTGGAGGCGGACGGCACGGTGGTCGCCGAACAGCGGCGACGCTGGCTGCCGCTGCCGACCGGACGGACGCAGCCGTCCGACTCGCCGGAGCGCGCCGCAGCCCACGAACGCTGGACGTCGGGCGAGCCCGTGCTCGCCGCCCTGGCGGCCGCCGTCGGGATCCAGGACGAGGCGGTCGAGGACCTCGTCGGCGCGGCCCCCGAGGCGACCGTCACGGTGGTGGCCGCCGTGAACGACGCCGTGACGGAACTCGCCGCCGTACGGCAGCGCCGGGAGATCGAGGACGCGGCCTTCGACAACGTCTGGCGGGGCCTGTGACGGTCGCCGCTCCCGTGCGGCCCGGGGAGTCCACGAGGCAGGCGTTCACTTGAGGCCGCTGAGCATGACTCCCCGGACGTAGTACTTCTGCAACAGGAGGAAGAGGACCAGCACCGGCACGGTGCTCAGGACCAGGCCGGCCATGACGATGGGCATCGTGCGGGTCGGGTCGACGTGGTCCTGCAGGAGCTGGATGCCGACGGGCAGGGTCATCACGTCCGGGTTCGCGGTCGACACGAGCAACGCCCAGATGTACTCGTTCCAGGCGTCGACGAAGGTCAGCAGGCCGAGGGTGAGCAGGACCGGTCTGGTCTGCGGAAGGACGATCCGCCACCACACGGTGAACTCGCCGGCGCCGTCGATGCGCGCGGCCTCCAGCACCTCGTCCGGGATCGAGACCATGAACTGGCGCGTGAGGAAGATCCCGAAGCTGCTGACGAGGAACGGCACGGCGAGCGCGACGATGCTCACGGTCAGCCCCGCGCCGCCGCGCCCGAGCAGGTCGTTGCCGCCGGCCAGCGGCCAGTGCACCAGGATCAGGAAGTGCGGGATGAAGAACAGGAACGGCGGGAACATCATCGTCGACAGCACCAGGCGGAAGACCAGGTCCCGGCCGGGGAAGCGGAGTTTGGCGAGCGCGTAGCCCGCCAGTGAGGACGTGAGCAGCACCGAACCGGTGATGACGGTGGTGGCGACGACGCTGTTGCGGAAGAGCACCGGCAGGTCCAGCTGGTGGACCGCCGCCCGGTAGTTGGACAGGTCGAACGCCCTGGGCAGAAACCGGTACGGCAGCGTGCCGGCCTCGTCCGGCCCCTTGAAGGAGGTCATCACCATGTCGGCGAACGGCACCACCGTGAGGACGGCGCCGGTGACCACCAGCAGATACGACAGCCAGGGGAAGGGCCGGCGGTTCACGCCTCCTCCCCCGTGCGCCGGAAGAGCCACAACTGCACCAGCGTGACGGCGAGGACCACCGCGAACAGCACGAAGGCGGCGGCGCTCGCGGTGCCCCAGTCGCCGTAGGAGAAGGCCTGCCGGTACATCTCGAGCGCGGCCACGTCGGTCGCGTCGCCCGGTCCGCCCCTGGTCATCACGGTGATCAGCGCGAACGACTGGAGGCCGGTGAGGAACTGGGTGACGCACACGAACATCAGGGACGGCCGCAGCAGCGGCAGCGTGATCTTCCAGAAGACGGTGCCGGGGCCCGCGCCGTCGAGGGCGGCGGCCTCGTAGTAGGTCTCGGGGACGGACTTCAGCCCCGCCGTCAGGACGAGCACCGCCGAGCCGACGGAGGCCCAGGACTGTACGACGACGACCGAGGGCAGCGCGGTGTCCGGGTCCTGGAGGAACGCCACCGAGCCGAGTCCGAGCGCGTTGAGGACGCCGTTGACGAGGCCACCGGGCTCGTACATGTACTTCCAGACGTTGCCGACGGCGACGACGGTCGTGACGATCGGCAGGAAGTACAGGGTGCGCCACAGCCCTTGGAACCGCAGCTTGTCGATGCAGGTGGCGACGAGCACGGAGCCGGCGAGCGAGAGCACCACGGTGCCGAGGGCGAACAGCAGCGTGTTGGTGAGCACCGGCGTCAGGAACGTCGAGCCGGCCGCGAACAGAGCGGCGAAGTTGTCCGGCCCCACCGGTTCGATGTCACCGAGGTCGAACCCGGCCCACCGGGACGTCGACAGCAGCAGCGCGAAGCCGAGCGGGAGGACCAGGAAGACGGCGAAGAACAGCAGCGCCGGGGTCAGGAAGAGGTAGGCGACGGCGGTCTGGCGGCGCTGCCTGCGGTCGCGGCCACGGGTGCGGGTGGCGGGGGCGCCGGGTGCGGCGGGTTCGGCCGGGCGCGGTGCCAGGGTGGCGTTCACCATGACCGGGACACCTCCTGGTCGACCTGGCGGCGGGTGGTGCGCAGGGCCTCCTCGACCGACTGCCGGCCGGTCCACAGCGCCTCGATGTTCTTGCGCAGCAGCGACTTGGCCTGCTGCGCGCCCGGTACGTTCGGCTCCGGCACCGCGTAGGCGAGCGCGTCCCGGAAGGGCCGCAGGTTGGGATCGGTGGCCGCTCCGAGCAGGGTCCGCATGTCGTCGGCGCGGCCGGTCAGCGAGCCGACCGACACCTGAAGGGCACTCATCCGGGTGGCACCGCGCACCTTTTCGGTGTTGAGCCAGCGCAGGAACTCCCAGGCCTCGCGCGGGTGCCGGGCGGCCGTGTTCACGCCCAGCATGAACCCGGTGGCGAGGGTGGCGCGGCTGCCACCGGTCGCCGGGAGGGGCACGGGTACGACTCCGACATCGCGGTAGGCCGTGCCCATCAGCGACTTCAGGTTCGCCGTCCACCAGCCGGCGCTGATCACCATGGCCACCTGCCCGGACGCGAACGCCTGGTAGACGTTGACACCGGGGTCGCTCGCGCCCCTGGCGACGAGGCGGTGCTCCAGGTCGAACACGGCCCGCCCGGCCGCCGAGTCGAGCTCGGTGCGTCTGCCGTCCGCCGAGACGAACCGCCCGCCGGCGGCGTTGAGCAGCGCGAGGGTCTGGCCGACGGTGGTGGAGTCGTCGAAGGTCGACAGCCCGAAACCCTGGACCAGCGTGTTGCCGTACCGGTCCCGCCGGGCGGTGCGGCAGGCCGCGTCCTCCAGCTCCCGCCAGGTGCGCGGCGGCCCCGCGACGCCGGCCCCGCGCAGCAGCCGCCTGTTGTAGTACAGGGCGTAGGTCTGCATCTCGGTGGGATAGCCGTAGACCGTGCCGGCCACCGACGCGGAGCCGACCGCGGCGGATCCGTAACCGCGGCGGATCTCCTCGGCGTGCCCGGGCGGCGCGGGCCGCAGCACCCCGGCCCGGACGAGCTGGCCGTTCCACAGGCAGTACGGGTGCAGGAGGTCGGCGCCCTGCCCGGCGGCCTGCCGGACCATGACGGTGGTCAGCAGGTCCGTGAACTCCACCGCCTCGGTCACCACCTTGACCCGGTCGTGGGTGGCGTTCCACTCGTCGACCGGGCCCCGCAGGGCCTCCTTGAGCGCCCCGCTCGCGTAGTGGGAGAGCAGGGTGAGGACGATCGGGTCGCCGGGTCGTCCGGTGCCCCGGGACGGTGCGGCGCAGCCGGCGGCGAGCAGCGCCGAGGGCAGGGTGAGCGCGAAGTGGCGGCGGCTCAGTGCCCGGGTCACCGGGCGGCTTCCCGGCGCATCACCCGGAACACCCGGGTCGTGGTGAAGCCGGTCTTGCGGTACAGGTGTCCGGCCGGGGACTGCGCGCCGGTCCACAGGAACCACGCGGAGTGCGCCCGGCGCGCCCGCATCCGTTCCAGGACCAGGTGCAGGAGGACTTCGCCGATTCCGGTGCCGCGCATCTCCTCCAGCACCCCGATGGGCCCGAACCGCTCGTCCACCGAGTCGAACGCGCCGTGCATCGCCCAGCCGACCATGCGGCCCGCCGGGTCGCGTGCGGTGACGATCCGGTCGAGCGGGGTGCCCGCGGTCAGACACGCCCTGACGGTGCAGGCCCAGTCCGGCCCGAAGTGGCTGCCGGCGAGGGCGAGGAGATCCACCAGGTCGTCGTCGGCCGGGGTGCCGAACCGGTGGCCTCGGGCGGTCAGTTCGCCCACTCGGCGCAGGACGTCGGCCGGAACGCGGTAGCCGACCAGGGCACGGTGCATCGCGGCCGCCTCGTACAGCGTGCGGAAGCCCAGGGAGTCGAGGAGCCCGGCCGCCTCCGGGTAGGCCTCGGCGTCCAGGCCGGGGAAGACGTAGTTCGGGGTGTACGAGGAGAAGTCCACCCGGGTCCGGCCCTGG
The DNA here is from genome assembly GCF_055562175.1 of Streptomyces sp. NPDC020958. NCBI lineage: Bacteria > Bacillati > Actinomycetota > Actinomycetes > Kitasatosporales > Streptomycetaceae > Streptomyces > Streptomyces sp. NPDC020958. The sequence continues at coordinate 312,715 of NZ_JBVHFU010000007.1, forward strand.
CCGGCGAGCCAGTCGAGGGCCTCGGTCAGCAGGTGGCGGCCGAGGCCGCGGCGACGGGCGTCCGGGGCGACGAAGAAGAACGGGATCCAGCCCTGTTCGGGCTCCAGGTCGGTGCCGGCCATCGGGGTCAGCCGGCGCACCGCGTAGGCGGCGCCCAGGACACGGTCGCCGTCGGCGGCGATCCGCAGTCCGGCCGGGTCGAAGTTGGGGTCGAGCAGCACCAGGGTGCGGAAGCGGTCCGCGGTGATCGGGTCGGCGGGCGCGCTCCGGGCCCACGCCTCCACCAGGCGGGGGCCGTCGCCCGACCGGAAGCCGCGGATCCCGACTCGGGATGTCGTCGTGGGGTGGGTCATCGACGGGTGGTCCTTCCGAGGGGGCGGGGAGCTGCGTGATCTCAGGGGGACGACGGGCCGGGCTCAGCGGTACAGCAGTACGTCGTCGCCGGCCCATCGGCCGGGCGGGACCGGTGGTGCGCACAGCGGGAGCGGGTCGTCACCCGCGTCGACGGCGCGCCGCAACCGGTCGGACCCCCACAGCAGATCGATGAAGGGACGGTGGCCGGTCTCCTCCGCACCGGGCTCCTCGGCACCGGTGTCCTCCGCACCGGTGTCCTCGGCACCGCTCCGCGCCGCTCCGCACTCCCCCGGCTCCCAGGCGAAGTCGTCCGGGTACAGCCGCCGGAGCGTGGCGAGCATCGCGACGGCGGTGCGTACGGGTGTGAACGTCGCCCGGTCGGTGATGTGCAGCTGCACTCCGCGCAGTGGCCTTCCGGCATACCGGTGGCAGGCCGGTACGAACCGCAGTTCCCGGAAGTGCACGCCGGGCAGGGAGAGTTCGGTGATCGCGGGCGCGAACCGCCGGTCGAGGTACGGGGCGCCGACGATCTCGAAGGGCTGTGTGGTGCCGCGGCCCTCCGAGAGGTTCGTCCCCTCGAACAGGCAGGTGCCGGGATACACGAAGGCGGTGGCGGGCGTCGGGATGTTCGGCGACGGCGCCACCCAGGGCAGACCGGTGTCCTCCGCGGTCATGGCACGCTGCCAGCCCAGGGCCTCGATCACCGTCAGGTCGACCGGCCCGTCCGCGACGAGCGGCACGGCCGAGGTGTTGAGATGTCTGGCGAGTTCGCCGCAGGTGAGACCGTGCCGGACGGGGACGGCGGCGCGTCCGACGAAGCTGGACCAGTCCGGTTCCAGCAGCGGGCCCTCACTGACGAGTCCGCCGAGCGGATTCGGCCGGTCGGCGACGACGAACCGCACGCCCGTACGGGCCGCCGACGCCATCAGGTCGAACATGGTCCACACGTAGGTGTAGTACCTGGCCCCGATGTCCTGGAGGTCGAAAAGGAGGGTGTCCACACCGCTGTCGATCAGCAGCTTGTCGAGCCGCTCGCCGGCGCGGCCGTACGTGTCGTACACCGGGAGCCCGGTGTCGGGGTCCCGCCGGACGGCGTCGCTCTCACCGGCCTGACCGGTCCCGTACAGTCCGTGTTCCGGACCGAACAGAGCGACCAGCGGCACCCCGGCGTCGAGCAGCGCGGGCGCGGCGGGACGCAGGTCGGGCAGGACGCCGGTGTGGTTGGTGACCAGCCCGACGCGGCCCGCCGCGACCGGCGCGGGCTCCGCGTACAGCCGGGCGATACCGGTCGTCACCGCACAGCGGTCGTGCGCGCTCATGTCCTGCCCCGTCCGACGGTGACACCCCTTCGCAACAGTGGTCGGGAATCTACCCCTATGTCCCGTCGTTCGCGGTGCCGAATCGCCGACGGCCTTACGCGTCACAGAGGTTGAGCCTCCCGCCGGGACCGGGCGCCACAACACGCCGACCCGCGTCGCCCGCACGTGGGAAGTTTCCGTGTCGGCGGGACTTCCGGGTGGGGTGACGGTGTGTGATGGCCCCGGGCTCCGGTCTTTGCGCCGCCCCTTCTTCACCGTTGTCACCGTTCACGAAGGACATCACGATGCGCCTCTGTCGTCCGCTCGCCGTCGCTCTCGGCGGGCTCGCCCTCACCGTCCTCACCATGGGTCCGGCGGCCGCCGCCCAGGGCACCTTCGTCTGGGTCGGACCGAAGGGCAAGGCGTACGCCGTCCAGAACCCGCCGGACCGCAAGTGCCTCGACATGGCGCAGGAGGCGCGCGGCCCGCAGAACTCCACGAAGAAGGCGCTCGTCGTCTACAGCAAGGCGAAGTGCAAGGGCACCGCACGCCGCATCGCCCCCGGCCACTCGGCACCCGGCAGCGTCCACTTCGCCAGCGTGGTCTTCAATCCCCGCTAGAGCTTGCCCCGATGATCCCGTGACCGCTCCGTGCCAGGGCCGCGCCGGCGGGGCAGGGGCGGTCACAGGGGTGCGCGGGCCACCGTCATGACGTAGGCGCCGAACAGCAGGGAGACCGTGGCGAGCGCGGCCACGACGAGGACGGCCTGGGCGGGTCGCAGCCGCCAGCTTCTGACCAGCGCGCGGGCCAGCGGGATCAGCAGGGGGAACGCGGGGAGCAGGAAGCGGGGCTTGGAGGCGAAGGAGCCCGAGCCGCCGACCACCAGCAGGACCAGCACCCCGGCGAAGACCACCAGGACCAGCGGGGCACGGTCCAGGCAGAGCAGGCAGAACAGCAGGACGCCGGCCACGACGATCACCAGGGCGGCGGCGTAGACGAAGCCGCCGCCGTGCACCAGCAGGCCCTTCACGAACAGCAGGGACCCCCGGCCGAAGTCGAAGCGCGAGTTCCAGGCCTGCTGCACCCCGAAGTAGCCCCCCAGCAGGTCGCCGGTCCGGTGTCCCACCCACAGGACGTAGCCGAGCCAGCCGACCGGGGCCGCCAGGCATCCCACCCAGAGCCGGGGCGAGACCCGGCCCCGGTGCCGTACCGCCTCGTGGGCGCCCGCGACGACGACCGCGGCGGCGACCGCGAAGCCGCTGGGCCGGGAGAGACCGGCGAGTGCGGCGAGACCGCCGGCCCACAGCCAGCGGCCCCTGAGGACGCTGTACAGGGACCAGGCCGCGAGCGCCGAGAAGAGGGACTCGGTATAGGCAATGGTCAGTTCGACCGACTGGGGGAGTACGGCCCACAGGACGACGAGCGCCGTGGCGACGCCCCGGCCGTACACGAGGTCGCCGACGCGGTAGACGCCCCACGCGGCCACCACGGCGGCGAGGCCGGCGAGCAGCAGCGCGGCCTTGCCGGGCGAGAGCGGCAGGACCGTCGTCAGGGTGCGGATGAGCCCGGGGTACAGCGGGAAGAACGCCCAGTCGGTCTGCACGGCTCCGTGGCGCGTGATGTCGATCAGGTCGCCGTAGCCGTGCGCGGCGATGTGCTGGTACCAGCGGGCGTCCCAGGCGTGCGCGAGGTTGCGCAGGAGCGGGCGCCCCGTGGCGTGGTTCGCCAGGACGACGACGCCGGCCCCGGCGAGCCGGACGGCCACGAAGAACGTCAGGGCGGCCCGCAGGCCGGACGGGGTGCGGCCGAGGGACGGCAGACGGGCGGGGCGCGTCAGGGCGACAGGGCCCGACCGCGATACGGATGACGTGCTCACGGTCCGACCATCGGCAGCGGAGCGCGACCTCGCAACGCGACACGGGGGTTTCTTACGCTCTTCCGCACCCGTTCAGACCCACGCGACCCGCATCACATGCGCACCCCCTTGATCGATCATCTGTCGGTCTGTTTACCATATGAGCGCCACCCAGCTCGATCGAGAGATTCAGGTCTGTGACTGTCAACGAGGACTCGTTCACCAACTGGAAGAACCGTGAGGAGATCGCGGAGTCGATGATCCCGCTCATCGGGAAGCTGCACCGGGAGCGGGACGTGACGGTCCTGCTCCACAGCCGCTCCCTGGTGAACAAGTCGGTGGTCAGCATCCTCAAGACCCACCGCTTCGCCCGCCAGATCGACGGCGCCGAGCTCTCGGTCACCGAGACGATGCCCTTCCTCCAGGCGCTCACCACGCTCGACCTCGGGCCCTCCCAGATCGACCTCGGCATGCTCGCGGCCATGTACAAGGCCGACGACCGCGGTCTGACGGTGGCGGCGTTCACCGCGCAGGAGGTCGCCGGCGCCACCGGCGCCGACAAGATCGACCGGCGTGAACCCCGCGACGTCGTCCTGTACGGCTTCGGCCGCATCGGCCGCCTGGTCGCCCGGCTCCTCATCGAGAAGTCCGGCTCCGGCAACGGCCTCAGGCTGCGGGCCGTCGTGGTGCGCGGCGGCGGCGCCGAGGACATCGTCAAGCGCGCCTCGCTGCTGCGCCGCGACTCGATCCACGGGCAGTTCCAGGGCACGATCACCGTGGACGAGGAGAGCAGCACGATCCTCGCCAACGGCAACGAGATCAAGGTGATCTACGCCGACGACCCGTCCGCCGTGGACTACACGGAGTACGGCATCCGGGACGCCATCCTCATCGACAACACCGGCAGGTGGCGGGACCGCGAGGGCCTGTCGAAGCACCTGCGTCCGGGCATCGAGAAGGTCGTGCTGACCGCGCCGGGCAAGGGCGACGTCCCGAACATCGTGCACGGCGTCAACCACGACACCATCAAGCCGGACGAGCAGATCCTGTCCTGCGCGTCCTGCACCACCAACGCGATCGTGCCGCCGCTGAAGGCGATGGCCGACGAGTACGGGGTGCTGCGCGGACACGTGGAGACGGTCCACTCGTTCACCAACGACCAGAACCTGCTGGACAACTACCACAAGTCGGAGCGCCGCGGCCGGTCCGCGCCGCTCAACATGGTCATCACCGAGACGGGTGCCGCCTCCGCCGTCGCCAAGGCGCTGCCCGACCTCAAGGCGCGGATCACCGGCAGCTCGATCCGGGTGCCGGTGCCGGACGTGTCGATCGCCATCCTCAACCTCCAGCTGGGCCGCGAGGCGACCCGCGCGGAGGTCCTCGACCACCTCCGCGAGGTGTCGCTCACCTCGCCGCTCAAGCGCCAGATCGACTTCACCACCGCCCCGGACGCGGTCTCCAGCGACTTCATCGGCTCGCGCCACGCCTCGATCGTCGACGCCGGCGCGCTGAAGGTGGAGGGCGACAACGCGATCCTCTACCTCTGGTACGACAACGAGTTCGGCTACTCCTGCCAGGTGGTCCGGGTCGTCCAGTACGTGTCCGGTGTCGAGTACCCGACGTACCCGGTGGCGACGGCGGTCTGACGCCTCTCCCTTTTCCGGCCCGGCCCTTCCACGAGAGGGGCCGGGCCGTCCGCACTCTTGACGCGTCCCCTGCCCGATGGCAGTTTTTTATCGATACAACCGGTCCAGCGGACGTCGTTCTGTATATCGAACATTCCAGTCGGTCAGGAGTGCCCGTGTCCACAGCCACCGCGATCATCAACCTCGACATCGAGGGCCCGACGATCAGCCGCCATCTCTACGGCCACTTCGCCGAGCACCTCGGCCACTGCGTCTACGGCGGTTTCTGGGTCGGCGAGGACTCCCCCGTCCCCAACGAAGGAGGCATCCGGCTCGACGTCGTCGAGGCCCTGCGCGCCCTGGACATCCCCAACCTGCGCTGGCCCGGGGGCTGTTTCGCCGACGAGTACCACTGGCAGGACGGCATCGGCCCGCGCGAGCGGCGGCCCCGGATGGTCAACACGCACTGGGGCAACGTCGAGGAGAACAACCACTTCGGCACCCACGAGTTCATGGCCCTGTGCGAACTCCTCGGCGCCGAGCCGTACATCAGCGGCAACGTGGGCTCCGGCACGGTCCGCGAGATGAGCGAGTGGGTGGAGTACCTGACCCGGGACGGCGACAGCCCGATGGTGCGGCTGCGCAAGGAGAACGGGCGCGAGGAGCCCTGGCGGGTGAGGTACTGGGGCATCGGAAACGAGACCTGGGGCTGCGGCGGCAACATGCGCGCCGAGTACTCCGCCGACCTGGCCCGCCAGTACGCCACGTACTGCCGCGACCACGGCGACAACAAGCTCTACCGCATCGCCTCGGGCGCCTCCGACGCCGACTACAAGTGGACCGAGACCCTGATGCAGCAGATCAGCTGCTTCGGCTGCGAGGCCACCCCGAAGACCTTCTTCCAGGGCCTGTCCGTGCACTACTACACCCTCGCGGGCCCCTGGGAGGCCAAGGGCAGCGCGACCGGTTTCGACACCGACGACTACTACCGCACCATGGTGTCGGCCCGCCGGATCGACCGCATCCTCACCGGCCACTCCACGGTCATGGACGTCTACGACCCGCACCGCACGGTCGGCCTGGTCCTGGACGAGTGGGGCACCTGGTGGGACGTCGAGCCGGGCACCGACCCCGGGTTCCTGTTCCAGCAGAACACCCTGCGGGACGCGCTGGTGGCGAGCACCCACTTCGACATCTTCCACAAGCACGCCGCCCGCCTGCACATGGCCAACATCGCCCAGACCGTCAACGTCCTGCAGGCCATGCTCCTCACCGAAGGCGACCGCCTGGTCCGGACCCCGACCTACCACGTCTTCGAGATGAACAAGGCCCACCAGAACGCCACATCCCTGCCGGTGCACGTCCGCGCCGAGGGTGCCCGGCGCCGGGTCGGGGACGCGGAACTGGACACCCTCTCCGCCTCCGCCAGCGTCAAGGACGGCAGGGTCCTGATCTCGGTGAGCAACCTCGACGCCGACGAGCCCGCCGAGCTCCTCCTCGACCTGCGCGGCGGCACCCTCGCCGAGCCGACCGCCCGCATCCTCACCGCGGACAGGCTCCAGGCCCACAACACACCCGAGGCGGCGACGACCGTGGCGCCCAGGGAGTTCGACGGCCTCTCCGGCACCACCGGCGGTCTCCGGCTCACTCTCCCGCCCCACTCGTTCGTCACCGTCCAGGGCCGCCTGAGCCGGCACTGACACCAGGAGCGCGCACATGACCCGACCCGCACGTCCGCTGCCCGACCGCCGGCTGCGGCCGCCCATGGGCTGGAACAGCTGGGACTGCTACGGCACCACCGTCACCGAGGAAGAGGTCCTCGCCAACGCCGAGTTCATGCGTGACCATCTGCTCCCGCACGGCTGGGACACCGTGGTCGTGGACATCCAGTGGTACGAGCCCACCGCCCGCGCCCACGGCTACAACCCGGACGCGCCGCTCGTGCTGGACGAGTACGGCCGCCAGCTGCCCGCGCCGAACAGGTTCCCCTCCGCGGTGGGCGGCGCCGGGTTCGGGCCGCTGGCCGCACGGGTGCACGCCATGGGGCTGCGCTTCGGACTGCACATCATGCGGGGCATCCCCCGTCGGGCGGTCGAGGCGAAACTCCCGGTGCTGGGAACCGGGTTCACCGCAGCCGACGTGGCCGACACCGACTCGGTGTGCCCCTGGAACTCCGACAACCACGGCCTGAACCACGACCACCCCGGCGCCCAGGCCTACTACGACTCCCAGGTCGCCCAGTTCGCCGAGTGGGGCGTCGACTTCGTCAAGGCCGACGACATGCTCTTCCCGTACCACGAACGGGAGATCGCCGCTTACGCACGGGCCGTCGAACGCAGCGGACGGCCCGTCGAGCTGAGCCTCTCCCCCGGCACGGACCTGTCCGTGGCCCGGCTGGACCACCTGCGGGAGCACGCCACGATGTGGCGGGTGTGCGACGACCTGTGGGACCGCTGGGAGGACGTCGAGGCGCAGTTCGCGCGCATGGCGCGCTGGGCCCCCTGGCAGCGGGAGGGCGGCTGGGCGGACGCGGACATGCTGCCGCTCGGGCACATCGGCATCCGCGCCGAGCGGGGCGCGGACCGCCTGTCCCGCCTCACCCGCCCCGAGCAGGTCAGCCTGCTCACCCTCTGGCTGGTCTCGCGCTCCCCGCTGATGATGGGCGGCGACCTGCCCACCAGCCCGCCCGAGACGATCGAGCTGCTCACCAACGACGAGGCGCTCGACGTCCTGTGGCACAGCACCGGCAACCGGGAGGTGCTCCGGGAGGGGGATCTGGTGCTCTGGACCGCCCGGGACACCGACGGGCACACCCGGTACGCGGCGGTGTTCTCGCTGGCCGACGAGGCACGCCGCTTCGAGGTGCCGCTGGGATCGGTCGGAGCCGGGCCCCGTGACCGGGTCCGCGAGCTGTGGACCCGTACCGACACCCCGCACGACGGCCGGTTCCTGGTCGCCGAGCTGCCCGCCCACGGAGCCGCCCTCTATCGTCTTGCCGAGGACGGCAGGCGGGAGTGAGCGTGGCGACGATCCAGGACGTGGCGAAGGCGGCCGGAGTCTCGGCGATGACCGTCTCCAACGTGATCAACGGCCACCCCAACGTCCGCCCGGCCACCCGGGAGCGCGTCCTGGAGGCGATGACCCGGCTCGACTACCGGGTCAACGTCGCTGCCCGCAACCTGCGCAAGGGACGCACCGGGACCATCGGTCTGGCCGTCCCCGAGATCAACCGCCCGTACTACGGCCGGCTGGCCGCCTCCCTCATCACGGCGGCCGGCCGGCATGGTCTGCGGGTGAGCATCGAACAGACCGGGGCCCGCCGGGAGAGCGAACTGGCGGCCGTGTCCCTCTCCCGCAACCGGCTCTACGACGGGCTCATCCTCAGTACGGTCGGGATGGACCGGGCCGATCTCGAGGCGCTGGAGGTCGACCATCCGGTGGTGATCCTCGGCGAGCGGATCTTCGGCGGTCCCGCCGACCACGTCGCCATGCCGAACGAGGCGGCCTCGGAAGCGGCGACACGGCACCTGCTGGAACGGGGGTGCCGGCGGATCGCCCTGGTGTGCGGACGGCTGGGCGGCGAGGTCGGCGTGTCCATCCTGCGCCACGCGGGGTACCGGCGGGCGCTGGCCGCCGCGGGGCTGCCGGCGGACCCGGACCTCGTCGTGACGGTGGAGTCGCTCACCATGCAGGAGGCGGCCCGCCGGATGCGCGAGAAGGTGACGGGCGGCCTCGACTTCGACGGGGTGTTCTGTGTGACGGACACCGTGGCCATGGGCGTGCTGCGCGCTCTCGCCGACACCGGGGTGCGGGTGCCGGAGCAGGTCAGGGTGGTCGGCTTCGACAACGTCGACGAGAGCGCGTACCTCGTCCCCTCGCTGTCGACCGTCGACCCCGACCACGACCTGATGGCCGAACGCGCGGTCGCCCTGCTGGCCGCGCGGATCGACCGTTCCGGACCCGGCCCGGACCGGGAGGAGTTCGTCAGCCCCTTCCGCCTGGTGGTGCGGGAGTCGACGGGCGGCTGAACCGCGCCTTCGTCACGCGTTCGAGGTCAGACGAGGTGGGCGAAGACGACCAGGTTCTCCGTGTAGTCCTTGACGTCGTGGTCGTAGTCGCCGGCGCAGGTGATCAGCCGGGCCTCGGGGCGGCTGGTGTCCGCGTAGACGCGGTCACTGGGGAAGTCGTCCTTCGGGAAGGTCTCGGCGTCGTCGACCACGAACTCAGCCGTCGTGCCGTCGGCCCGGTCCACCGTGAAGCGGTCGCCGCGCTCCAGTTCGTCCAGTCTGACGAAGACGGCCGCCGACACCTTGGTGTCGACATGGCCCGCGATGATCGCGGTGCCCGCCTCACCGGGCGCGGCGCCCTTGGAGTACCAACCGACGAGGTTGGTGTTGTCGGCGGGCGGCGGTTCGAGCTGACCCGAGGGGCTGATGGTGAGGGCGGTGAAGGGGGCGTCGACGGAGATCTTCGGAATGAGCAGGCGGGTGGGTACGGACCGGGGCAGCGCCTCACGGGTCCGCTGCGGATCGGCCGAGGGGGCGGCGCCGGTGCGTCTGGCCGGGACCCCGCCGCCGGCGTCGTCGGAGGCCTTGTCGTGTCCGCCGATCAGTGCCACGGCCAGCAGCACCAGGGCGACACCCCACACGGGCAGCAGCCCGCCGCGCCGGGTGTCGGCCGGGTCGCCGGCGTCAGGGGCGCCGGGGTCAGGGGCGTCGGCGTTCGGAGAGGAAGGGCCGGCTGCCATCGAGGTCACCTTTCTGGGGCACGGCAGCGGGAGGGGCGGGAGACGGGACCCGCGGTGCCGTCGGCGTGTCGAGCGCCGGCGGCGGCCGCGGCCCCGTATTCCTATGCCCATCAGGACACGGGCCCGGTGACTCTCCTGCGCCGCAGCGCGTAGGCACCCGAGGCCGCTACGCCGAGGACGGCCAGCCCGCCGGCCGTGACACCGGGCGTGGCGAGGGCGCCGCCACCGGTGTGCATGCCGCCGTGCGGACGGTCGCTCTCCTCGTCGTCACCCCACGAGGAGCCCTCGTTCTTCCCCCGGTCCCCCTTGCCCCCCGTGTCTCCCTTGTCTCCCTTGTCTCCCTTGTCTCCCTTGCCGCCCTGCTCGTCGTCGCCCTTGCCCTTGTAGGTCTCGGGGTCGAACTTGCTGTCGCTGCTGCTGTAGGAGCTGTCGTCACGGCCCCCGTCGTCGCGGTCCCCCGAACCCGCGGCCTGCGCGGTGGGAGCGGCGAACGCCAGGGCCGCGGTGGCGGCCGTCGTCGCGAGGATCATGCGGGCAGAACGCATCTCTATGTCCTTCCGCCGTGGCCGGGCGCCGATACTCCATCAGCTGAAACGACCCGGCTCCGACATGAACCACCGTCAGCCAGCTCCGTGCCGCGCACCATCCGGGCCGCCCATCCGTGGCGCCGACACGCCCAACACCGCCCGGCTGGGTCAATCCCGCGGCGGGGCACACCGCCGTTCGGGCGGACATGGGTGAGCCGTCGGCGTGGGGCCGGTGTCCGAAGGGGACGGCCAGAACGGGTGTATTACACCCTGACGAGGGATAAGCGACTGCTTTGGGGTGAGAAGCATGGGACTCTTCGCTAAGTTCCGATGAGTACCACAGGGGGGTTATCGCCGTAATGAACCGCATGCGCACATCCTTGGGAGCCCTGACCGCCGTCGGCGTCGTCACCGCCGCCCAACTCGGCCTCGCCGCGGGGGCGTCCGCGCGGACCGAGGCACCGCAGAGCACCGGCTGCCCGGTCGACATCGTCTATCCGAGCCGCTTCTACGCGAACTCGGGCAACTGGGTGACCAACGGCGGCCTCTCCTTCGCCGTCAAGAACAAGAGCGCCGCGAAGAACTTCACGAAGGTGACGTTCACCGTGACGGTCGTCAGGAACATCCGCTTCGGCACCGCCGAACCCACGGGCGGCAAGGTCACCCGTCGGACGTCGACGACGGTGTCGGTGTCCACGGCGACCCTGAAGAAGAAGACCAGCCTCGGGGTACGGGTGCGGTCCCACCTGCTGGACACCCACGCCTACGAGGTGAAGTTCGCGCTGCACGGCACAGGTTGGAACTGCGCCGTCGACCAGGGCACCTGGGGATCCTGACACCCACAGCGCCCCGACCGGGGCGCCTCAGCCTCCCGGCCGGGGGCGGCCCGTACCCTGGTGGCCGTGGTCGACGGCGACGAAGGTCCGGACGCGGCGGCCGCCCGGCTCACCGGGCGGGCGGTCTCGGCCCGGCGGGCACGGTCCGGCAGCCTGACAGAGGTGGAACTGGCGGACGGCCCGGCCGCCATGGTCAAACACGACGAACGACCCGGTGCGGTACGGGCCGAGGCGGCCGGGCTGCGCTGGCTGGCCGCGGCCCGGGCGGTCCCGGTGCCGGAGGTGCTCGGGCACGACGAGCGGTGGCTGGTGACCGAACTGGTCAGCACCGGCCCCCCGAGCGCCGAGGCGGCCACACGATTCGGCCGCGCGCTGGCCGCCCTGCACGCCTGCGGAGCCCCGGCCTTCGGGGCGGCGCCGCCGCACGGCCCGCGCGAGGCCTGGATCGGCCTCGCCCCGATGCGCAACGAACCCGGCGCCGACTGGCCGCAGTGGTACGCCGAGCACCGGCTGCTGCCCTACCTCCGCGAGGCGGTCGACCGCGGGACCCTGCGCCCCCGGGAGGCCGCGGTGGTCGAACGGGTCTGCGAGCGGCTGCCGGAACTCGCCGGGCCGGCCGAGCCGCCCGCCCGGCTGCACGGCGACCTGTGGAACGGCAACGTGCTGTGGGGCGTCGACGGCACGGTCCGGGTGATCGATCCGGCCGCGCACGGCGGTCACCGCGAGACCGATCTGGCGATGCTCCGGCTCTTCGGCTGCCCGCATCTGGACCGGATCCTGGACGCCTACCGGGAGACCGCGCCGCCGGCCGACGGCTGGACGGAGCGCATCGGCCTGCACCAGTTGTTCCCGCTGTTGGTGCATGCCGCCCTCTTCGGGCGGAGCTACGCCGAACAGGCTCTCGCGACATCCCGGAGAATCGCGGGCATTTGACCCCGCCAGACGGCCATTCGGTATGTGAAATCGGCCACTTGTGGCGACGATCAGGCGCTGTTTCCTTAACAACCTCTTAATTGGGGCTGAGATTACGCAGAGTAAGGAAACCAACCACGCGTTCGAATCGTATAAGTGCATGGAAGAACGAAACAGGGAGAGACCATGCAACCGTTCGCGCTCAACTACGCACGCCCCGCTGTGCAGTTGGACGTCACCACTCCGTACGCGTATGACTCCGGACTGCAGTTGAACGTTCTCCACGATGGCCGGATCGCAGCCACCGATCACGCAACGCTCAGAGCCCTGGGGACCACGACGTCCACGGCGGGTTCCAAGACGCACTTCGACGACTGAGCGCGGCACCCGACGATGACCGTGCTCATCCTGACCAGCGACGAGGACGTGACGGCGGACATGGTGGTCCTCCGGCTGCACGAGGCATCCGTGCCCGTCGTCCGCCTCGACCCCGCCGACCTCACCAGCGGGGTGGCCCTGTCGGGCGAGTATGTGCAGGGCGCCAGCCGCGGACACCTCTCCGTGAACGGGCGCCTGGTGAGTGTGGACGGCCTGCGCTCCATCTGGGTGCGCAGGCCGGGGGTGGCGGCTTCCCGGGCCGCCCAGCCGTCGGCCTGGCTGTCCGAGGAGTCCGCGCAGGCGCTGTACGGCATGCTGCGCGGAACCGGGGCGCGCTGGATGAACCATCCGGACGCGGCCCGCCAGGCCCGCCACAAGCCCTGGCAGCTGCGACTGGCCCAGCGCAGCGGACTCGCCGTGCCCGCCACGCTGATCACGACGTTCCCGCAGGCGGCCCGGGAGTTCGCGGCGCGGTTCCCGGACCTCGTGGTGAAGCCGGTGTCGGGAGCGCACCCGCAGGAGCCACCGCGGGCGGTGCCGACCAGCAGGGTGGCGCCGGACACCGACTTCGCGGCCGTGGCGTTCGGGCCGACGCTGCTCCAACGGCGGGTCGCCAAGCGGGCCGACATCCGGCTGACGGTGGTCGGCGAGCGGCTGCTGGCCGCCCGCAAGCCGGTGCACCCGGACGCCCACCCCGACGACGTGGACGTCCGGTTCGCCCCGTCCGTCTCGCCCTGGCAGGAAGCGGAGGTGCCCCTGCGAGTCGCCGAGGCCGTTCACACGTATATGAAGGACGCCGGGCTGGCCTACGGTGCCTTCGACTTCGCGGAGGACGCCGACGGCATCTGGTGGTTCCTGGAGTGCAACCAGTCGGGCCAGTTCGGGTTCGTCGAGATGGACACCGGGCAGCCCATCGCCGAGAGCATCGCCGGGTGGCTGGCGGACGGCGCCGGGCGGTGCCGGACCTATGCCGGCGGCGGGCGGAGCACGGCCCCCTGACGGGCCGGGCGAGGTGTGGAGCTGAGCACGGAGAAAGGAACGGAAGATGCGCATCGGACTGCTGGGGACCGGGCCCTGGGCGCGGGCGGCCTACGCCCCCGCGCTGGCGGGACACGGCTCGCTGGACTTCGCCGGGGTGTGGGGCCGCCGCCCGCAGGCCGCGGCGGAGCTGGCGCGGGAGTACGGCGTCCGGGCGTACGACGACGTGGACGCGCTGTTCGCCGACGTCGACGCGGTGGCGGTGGCGCTGCCGCCGGCCGTGCAGGCGGAGCTGGCGGTGCGGGCCGCGCGGGCCGGCCGCCATCTGCTGCTGGACAAGCCCCTCGCGATCGGGGTCGCCGAGGCGCGGGCGGTGGTGGAGGCGGCCGAGCGGGCCCGGGTCGCCTCGGTGGTCTTCTTCACCACCCGGTTCCAGCAGGAGCCGGAGCGGTGGATCGGCGAACAGGCCGCCGCGACCGGCTGGTTCACGGCTCGGGCGCAGTGGCTGGGCTCACTGTTCACCGGCGAGAGCCCGTTCGCCGACTCTCCGTGGCGCAAGGAGAAGGGAGCGCTGTGGGACGTGGGCCCGCACGCCCTGTCCGTGCTGCTGCCGGTGCTGGGCGACGTACGGCGGGTGGCGGCCGCCGTGCACGGCCCCGCGGACACCGTCCACCTCGTCCTCGACCACGCCACCGGGGCCTCCAGCACGGTGACGCTGAGCCTCACCGCGCCCCCGGCGGCGGCCGGTGCGGACGTGGAGCTGCGGGGCGAGACGGGGGTGACGCTGCTGCCGAGGAGTGCGGAAGGCGCGGTGCCCGCCCTGACCAGGGCCGCGGACGCCCTGCTCGGCGCCGCCCGCACCGGACGCGCGCACCCGTGCGACGCCGTGTTCGCCCTGCGGGTCACCGAGATCCTCGCGGAGGCGGAGACCGTGCTGAGCAGGGACGTCGACTGACGGTCCGCGTGTGCTGCCAGGCGCCGGTGGGACCGGGCAGGGGCACGGGCGTAACTTGGGGATGTGACATCGGTGCGCGGCTGGTCGCCGCGCGGCTACCGGGACGGTCGTGGCTGGCTGCAGGGAGCGCCGCCGCCGCGCTGGGTGCGGGTGCTGCCCGTCGCCCTGCTCGCGACGGTGACCATGGCGACGCTGATCAGCCCGGACGGCCACGACTTCGGTTTCCTGCTGGGAGCCATCCCGCCGCTGGCCGTCCTCTCCTACGGGCCGCTGGCGACGGCCGTGCTCAGCGTCCTGGTGGTGCTGCTGCTCAACGTGCCCGCCACCCACCTCAACCTGCCCGGCGACACCGACCTGCTCACGATCACGTTCGTGGCGGTACTGAGCGTGTTCGTGTCCTATGTGCGCAGTCACCGCGACGCCCAGCTGCTCACCGAGCGGGCGGTGGGGGAGGCGGTGCAGCGGGCCGTGCTGCCGCCGTTGCCGGAGCGGGTCGGGGCGGTGGGGTGCGCGGGGCTGTACCGGGCCGCGCAGCACGGCACGCTGGTCGGCGGGGACTTCTTCGACGTGCGCGACGGGCCGTACGGGGTGCGGGCGGTGATGGGGGACGTACGGGGGCACGGGCTGGCCGCCGTCGCCACCGTGGTGGGGCTGCTCGGCGCGTTCCGGGAGGCGGTGCTCGACCAGCCCGACCTGCAGGCGGTCGCCGCGCGGATGAACCGCCGGCTGCTGGTGGACTCGGACGGCGTGCCGAACGCCGAGCTGTTCGCCACCGCCCTGCTGCTGGAGTTCTCGGCCGAGCCCCGGTCCGTTCGGATCGTCGCCTGCGGTCACCCGGCGCCGGTGCTGCTGCGGGACGGCCGGGCCCAGGAACTCACCGTCTCGTCGGCGGCTCCGCTGGGGCTGGGCCTGGCGGGGGTGGAACCGCCGAAGGAGATCACGGTCGAGCTGGGCCGCGGCGACCGGCTGTTCATCGCCTCGGACGGGGTCTGGGAGGCCCGCGACCGGGCAGGGCGGTTCTATCCGCTCCCGGCACGGCTGGCCGGGTTCACCGGCACGGACACCGAGCTCACCGAGGCGGTGTGGGCCGATCTGACCCGGGGCTGCGAGGTCCGTGACGACGCCACCATGCTCGTCCTGACGCCCTTCATCGGCTGAGGGACGCCGCGCCCGTCGACGCCGGATCCCCGGCGACGCGCGGGCATGGCACGGGTGCTCGGTGTTCGAACAAACACCCCAAAACGCCAGGGTTCGCCACCCCTTCCGCCACGTAGAAATATCTACCAGCATGCATATGCCGGGTTGGCGGACCGATGTACCGAGTGCCGGAGCAGTGGATGACGAACACGATGTGGACGCAGGGCGTGGAATGGCTCGCGGCGGCCGCGGCGGACCCCCGGACGTGCAAGTGGGAGTGGGACCACGGGGAGGGCGTCTCGCTGCTGGAGGCGGGCCGCTTCTGGGACGTGCTCAGCGTGCCGGACCAGCTCGGCCTGCTCGCACTGGACCTGCTGTGGCAACCGTCGCTGCCGGTGCCGGGGCCGACCCTGGTGGACAGCGCGGCGCACCGGGTCGGCTTCTTCCTGCCGCCCGATCCGTCCGGTGGATGGATCGGCGCCGGTCTGCGGTACGCGACCAAGGGGTCGTGGGTGGCCGCCCCGCCGCCGTACCGGGCCGGACGCAGCCTGGAGTGGCTGGTGCCGCCCGACGGGGCCGGCACGCTGCACTCGCCGGGCACGCTCGAACTGGCGTTGCGCGAGGCCAACGCCACGCTCGCGGTGCTGCGGCCTGCGAGCCACGAGTAACGGGCCGGCCGGCGGGCGGCCTCGGGCAGACGCTCGTATCCTGTGAACCCAGGGTTCCGACGTCCGATCCCACCGCACGGTCACCCATGTGCTGGGAGTCAGCCCATGTCCTGCTCACCCACCGGGCTGCGCGCCTGCGCCGCGATCACCGTCGTGCTGGGGACACTGACGATGCCGCTCGCCACCGCGCCCCCCGCCGCGGCTGCCCTGTCCGCCGCGCGTTCGCCCTCGCCCACGCCGTCACCCTCCGCGCGCCCTGACGTGCGGGCCATGACTCCGGCCGTGGCCCGCCGGCTCGACGCCGCCGTCCAGCAGGTCATGCGCGAGGCGCACGTGCCCGGCGTGATCGTCGGGGTCTGGGCTCCCGGGCAGCCCGACTACGTTCGCTCCTTCGGGGTCGCGAACAAGGCGACCGGGCAGCGGATGTCGCCCGGCCTCTACATGAGGATCGGCAGCGAGACCAAGATGTTCACGGTCACGGCGGTGCTGCAACTGGTCGACCAGGGCAGGGTAGGGCTGGACGACCCCATCGGAAAGTACCTCGGCGGCGTACCGAACGGCGACCGGATCACCGTGCGGGACCTGGCGGGGATGCGCAGCGGACTGTTCAACTACTCCGAGGACGACGACTTCTTCAAGGCGCTCACCTCGGATCCGCAACGCGCCTTCACCCCGCGGCAGTTGCTCGCCTACTCCTTCAGGCATCCGGTGCTGTTCCAGCCGGGGGCGAAGTTCTCCTACTCGAACACCAACCTGATCCTGCTCGGCCTGCTCGTCGAGAAGGAGAGCGGACAGCGGCTCGGCGCGTACATCGGGCAGCGCGTCCTCGCCCCCGCCGGCATGAACCGGACGGTGTTCCCGACCGGGAACGCGTTCCCCACCCCGCACGCGCAGGGCTACACCGACCAGACAGCGAACGGGCAGGTGGCGGAGACCGCCGACTGGAACCCGTCCTGGGGCTGGGCGGCCGGCGCGATGATCTCGGACCTGGCCGATCTGCACCTCTGGGCCCGTACGGCGGCCACCGGGGTCTTCCCCGACGGCAGCACCATGCTCAGCCCAGCCACCCAGAAGCAGCGGCTCACCACTCCCCCGACCGGGATCAAGGGCGCCGGGTACGGCCTCGGCATCTTCGACGTACAGGGCTGGATCGGGCACAACGGCTCACTGCCGGGCTACGAGGCGCTGACGGTGTACCTGCCGTCGGCGCGCACCACGGTGGCCGTACTGCTGAACACCGACATCGGCTACCACGGCGACATCGAGCCCAGCACCCTGTTCGGCCAGGCGATCACCCGGGTCATCTCCCCGGCCCACGTCTACGACCTGCCGGCGCCGGCCTCGGCCACCCGGTGACGACTTAAGCCACTCCGAAGGCCAACTCCTGCTCCGAGCACGGCATTTCCGACACTTGACACAGAAGCGAACAGTCGGCGGCCGGATTCGAAGTGATGTGTCGATTCACCGTGCGAGGCCGGTCAATGACGGTGTGTACTGTGCTGCGAGCGCTCCATGGGAGGGGCCCCAGGGCTCCCCCCTGCCCCCACTGCTGCCCTACCCCCTGGAATCCGACTCCATGATCCAATTACCGGAACTGGTGGCCGGTGGTCTCGCCGCCGGAACGCTTTGCGCGCTCGTCCTCGGCGGCGGTCTGTGGCACTCCCGCCGCCAGAACGCCGCGCTGCGGGCCGAGGTCGCGGAGTCGCACGCCCGGCTGGCAGGCGCCGAGGGCGCGCTCATCACCGAGATCGAGCATCTCGCCGCCCGCCGGATGCCCGCCGCCGCGGCCCAGCTGGCCCATCCGCACCTCAAGGTGCCGGGACCCGCCCGGCAGCACACGCCGGGGACGCCCACGGGGATCGCGCTGGAGTACGTGCTCACCGCGCTGCGCGAGGAGCTGACCGCGCAGCGGGTCCGGATCGACGCCGCCGCCCAGGCCGGACTGCGTGGTGCGACCCGGGAGATCCAGGCCGCCCTGTACCGCCTGCAGGACGCCCTGCGGGGCCTGCAACAGCGCTACGACGACCCCGAGTTGGCGCAGACGCTGTTCGCGCTCGACCATGAGAACGAACAGTCGCTGCGGCGGGCACAGGTGGCCGCCGTGGTGTGCGGGGGCTGGGTGGGCCTGGCCCGCGAGGAGTCCCACGTGGTGGACGCCGTGACCGGCGGCCAGGCCCGGCTCGCGGGGTACCAGCGGGTCAGGGTGCACAACCATCTGGAACCCGGCACCGCCCTGGTGTCGCACGCGGTGGAGCCGGTCGCCATCATCGTCGCCGAGCTCCTCGACAACGCGCTGCGCCACTCGGCGCCGGACACCGAGGTCCTGGTCAACCTGGAACACGTCCACCACGGAGTGTGCGTCACCGTCGACGACGCGGGCCTCGGCATGACGCAGGACGAACGGGCCCGCGTGCAGCGGCTGGTGGCGGGCAGCGACCCGGTTCTGCTGACCGACCTCGGGGACCCGCCGCGCATGGGCCTGGCCGCGGTGGGCCAGCTCACGCGCCAGTTCGACCTGCACGTCGACCTCACCTCCCCCTCCCCGTACGGCGGGGTGCGCGCGGTGCTGCGGGTGGACAGTCATCTGCTCTGCCGGATCGACCCCGTCGAACGCCCGCCGGCGGCCAGCGCGCCACGCTCGACCCGCGAACGGCCGCCCCACCGCGACCGTCCGTCCCGCGAAACCGGCGCACGCGAAACACGTGTGCCCGGGAAGTCCGTGCCGGAGGCGCCCGGACCCGAGAATCCCGGGCACGAAGCACCGGCACACGAGACGACCGGTCACGAGACGTCCGGGCACGAGACGGCCGCCCGTACGACGGCCGGGCACGAGACGGCCGCCCGTACGACGGCCGGGCACGAGACGGCCGCCCGTACGACGGCCGGGCACGAGACGGCCGTAGGCGAGTCGGCTGGGCGTGGAGCGCCCGGGGCCGGGCCCGAACACGGTCGCGCCGCCGCTCCCGCTCCCGCCCCCGGCCACCAGGACCCGGGGGACCTGGGCGGGCTGCCGCGGCGGCGCCGTCGTACCCCTGCCGCCGCGCCCGGCGCACCCGCGTCGCAGCCGGCCGCGCACCGCCCCGAGGAGGCCGCCGCCGCGCTCGCGGCCCTCCAGTACGGCACCGCGGCGGCACGCGGACCCAAGCGGGCCACCCCGCCCGATTCCCACCCGACCGACGACGAAGGAGGAGCGGACAGATGACCAGCCGCGACACGGGCGACACGGCATGGGTGCTCGACCCCGTCCTGCAGGTACCGCACGTACTGGCCGCCGTCCTGCTCACCCGGGACGGTCTCGCGACCGGTCACACCGACGGTCTGTCCCGGGCGAGCGCCGAGCGGGTCGCCGCGATCACCAGTACCGTGCAGGGCGCCTGCCGGGCCGCGGCCGCCGCGTTCGCGGACCGGGACCGGGCCGAGGTACGCCAGGTGGTCATCGAGTCGGACCACGGCTACGTGCTGATCGTGCCGACCGACCACGGCACCTGTGTGGCCGCCTACGGCGACCCGGAGGTGCGCCTGGACCTGCTGGCGCACCGCGTGCACTCGCAGGTGGCCCGGCTGGGTGAGAAGGCGATGGCGGCCGCGCCCAGAGGCTCCGACGGCGGCGCGCCGGCATGACCGGCCGTCGCGGCGGCCGCCCCCTGGTCCCCGCGTATCTGTCCACCGGCGGGGTGGCCCGGCCCAGCCGTCCGCATCTGGAACGGCTGACGGTGCTCACCCGCGACGGTTCGCCCCTGCCCGCGGGGCTGCCCGCCGCCGAACAGGCGCTGCTGGAACTGCTGTCCGGCGGTGCGCTGACGGTGGTGGAGGCGGCGGCGCTGCTGCGGCTGCCGTTCTCCGCCGTCCGGGTGCTGGCCGCCGACCTCGTCGACCGCGACCTGGTGCGGGCCCGCGCGCCGATCCCGCCCGCCGAACGGTTCGACCCCGACCTGCTGAAGAGAGTGGCCGATGGCCTGCGCGACCTCAAGCACCGGTGAGCTGCCCCGCACGGGCGGCCCGCATCTCCCCGACTCCGCCCGCGATCTGGTGAAGATCCTGGTCACCGGGCCGTTCGGGGTGGGCAAGACGACCCTCATCGACTCGGTGTCGGAGATCCGCCCGCTGCACACCGAGGAGCACCTCACCGAGGCCTCGGCGTACGTCGACGACCTCGACGGGGTGCGGGAGAAGGAGACCACCACCGTCGCCATCGACTTCGGACGGATCAGCCTGCCCGGCGGGGTCGTGCTGTACCTGTTCGGGACTCCGGGGCAGGACCGGTTCCGGACGCTGTGGCAGGACGTCTCCTACGGGGCGCTGGGCGCGCTTGTCCTGGTGGACGGCCGCCGGATCGACGCCTCGTTCGGCGTGCTGGGCCTGATCGAGGAGGCGGGGCTGCCCTACGCGGTCGCCTTCAACACGTTCCCCGACGCCCCGGACCACCACACGGGCGAGCAACTGCGCGCCGCGCTGGACCTGGAGCCCGGCACCCCGCTGGTGACCTGCGACGCCCGGGACGCGCACTCCTCGGTCGACGCGCTGCTCGCCCTCGTACAGCATCTGATCGACGACCGGCCGGCGGAGGTCCGATGACCGCGCAGCAGTCCTTCACCGTGTCCGCCCCGGTGTGCCTGTGGGAGGACGGCTTCGCACGCAACCCGCACGGCTACTACGCCGCCCTGCGCGCCCAGGGCCCGGTCGGCTGGGGGGAACTCGCGCCGGGTACCCCGGCGTACGTCGTCACGGAGCGGCGCGCCGCCCTGGACGTGCTGCGGGACGTCGAGACCTTCTCGCACGACCCGCGGGCCTGGGAGGGGACCGTCCCCGAGGAATCCCCGCTGCTCGGCATGATGCGCTGGCGGCCCAACGCGCTGTTCTCGGACGCCGACGCGCACATCCGCTACCGGACCACCCTCATCGACGTGTTCGACCTGATCGAACCGCACGACCTGCGGTCGCTGGTGCACCGCGCGGTACGGCTGCTGGTGGACCGGTTCGCGCCCCGCGGCGAGGCGGACCTCGTCGCCGACTTCACCCGCCCGCTGATGGCGCTGGTGTTCAACAACCTGTTCGGACTGCCGGACAGCCAGGGCGACCGGCTCAACGAGGGCGTCCTGAAGATGATGGAGGGCGGTGCGCGGGCGGCCGAGGGCGAGGCGGACTACGCCGAGTACGTGCTGCGGCTGGTCGCCGCCAAGGTCGCGGAGCGCGGCGAGGACCTGCCGAGCATGCTCCTCGACCATCCCGCCGGACTGACCCCGGAGGAGGTCTCCTGGCAGGTGTTCCTGACCCTGGGCGCCGGGTACGAGCCGACCACGAACCTGGTCTCCAACGCGCTCTCCCGGATCCTCGGCAACCCGCTCTACTACTCCACGCTGACCAGCGGCGCCCGCCCGGTCATGGACGCGGTGGTCGAGGTGCTGCACCACGAGACCCCGCTGGCCAACTACGGCATCTACTACGCCCGTCGGGCGGTCTCCTTCCACGGGGCCTGGATCAGGCCGGCGGTCCCGGTGGTGGTCTCCTTCGGTGCCGTGGGGCTGTTCGCCGAGCGGGAGACCACCGGCGGGCCGCGGGCCGGGGACGCCTCGCACCTGTCGTGGGGCGCGGGCCCACACGCCTGCCCGGTCCGGCACCACGCGCTGCTCATCGCGACCGAGGCGATCGAGCGGCTGATGCTGTGGCTGCCCGACCTCGAACCCGTCCTGCCCCGCGAACGGCTCAGCTGGCGGCCCGGCCCGTTCCACCGCTCGCTGACGTCCCTGCCCGTCCGGTTCAGCCCCCGCTCCCCCGACCAGCCTGGAGAGACGCCGTGACCGTCACCGACCGCATCGCCCTCGACCCGTTCGGCTCCGACATCCCGGCGGAGAGCGCGCGGTTACGTGCCCTCGGCCGCGTCGTGCCGGTCGAACTGCCCGGCGGCATACCCGCCTGGGCTCCCACCGGCTACGACGTGCTCAAGGAGCTCGTCCTCGACCCTCGGGTCAGCAAAGACCCCCGCAAGCACTGGCGCCTGTGGCCCGAGATCTCCGAACACCCCTCCTGGGGCTGGATCCTGGGCTGGGTCGGTGTGATCAACATGCTGTCCGCCTACGGCCCGGACCACACGCGGCTGCGCAAGCTGGTGGCACCGAGCTTCACGCACCGCCGCACCGAGGCGATGCTGCCACGGGTCACGGCGATCACCGAAGAGCTGCTGGACGCCATGGCAAAGGCCGGTGCCGACGGCTCGGTGGTGGACCTGCGCGCCGCTCTGGCCCATCCGCTGCCCATGCGGATGATCTGCGAACTCTTCGGCGTCCCGGACGAGATGCGGGACGACACCGCCGAGCTGATCGCGGCCATCATGGACACCTCCGACCCGAGCCCGGAGCACGCCGCCTCCGTGCAGGAGAGGATCGGTACGGTCCTCGGGGGATTGATCGCGTACAAGGTGGAGCACCCGGGCGACGACATGACCACGGAGCTGATCCGGGTCCGCGACGAGGACGGCGACCGGCTCGGCGACGAAGAGCTGCTCCACACCCTGCTGCTGGTGATCGGCGCCGGGTTCGAGACCACGGTCAACCTGATCGGGAACGCGGTCGTGGCGCTGCTGACACGGCCCGTGCAACTGGCCGCGGTACGCTCCGGGACGATCGGCTGGGACGCGGTGATCGACGAGACGCTGCGGGTGCATCCCTCGATCGCCTCGTTGCCGCTGCGGTTCGCGGTCAGCGACCTGAAGGTCGGCGACGTCACCATCGAGGCCGGGGACGCGATCATCACGACGTACGCGGCGGCGGGTCTCGACCCGGCGCACTACGGGCCGGACGCCGCTGTGTTCGACGCCGCGCGGGGCGCCGACGACCATCTGTCCTTCGGGATCGGCGTGCACCGCTGCATCGGCGCGCCGCTGGCCAGGGCGGAGGCGCTGGCCGCGCTGCCCGCCCTGTTCGACCGTTTTCCCGGGCTGCGGCTGGCGGTGGGCGAGCAGGAACTGCGGCAGGTGCCGTCGTTCATCGCCTTCGGCTGGCAGGAGGTCCCGGTCCGGCTGGGGGTGTGAAGCCGCAGGTGGCGGGGGCGGCGACCGGACCCCCGTGCCGGTCGGGCCCCCGCGCAAGGTGAACCTACGTGCGGATCCGGCCGTTGGGTACCGCGCCGATGCCTGTTCGGGCGGACGGAGGACTCACCTGTGCACAGGTGAGTCCGGTTGGCCCTGGTTCGCCCGGAGCAGGACGGGTGCTGTGAGCTCGCCGAGGGCCAAGTGGGCGAGGACGACCTCGTAGAGGTCGGTGCCGGAGGCCAGCAGCTGGCGTTCCAGGACGGGTTCGGCGCCCCGGACGTGTTCGCGGACCGTCTGGGCGTGCACGCCCAGGGCCTGGGCGGCGCGTTCGGCGTTCCCCCCGGCGGCGATCCAGGCGCGCAAGGTGCCGCGCAGGTCCCGGCCGTCCCGGGCCAGCCGGTCCAGCAGGTCCTGGGCCCAGGCCCGCAGCGCGGGCCCCGCCAGCAGGTCGCCGAGCCGGACCGGGGCGGACTGCCGTGCCGCCCCGGCGGGTTCTTCCGTGCGGGCCGCCTCGGTGTTGAGGGCCAGATGGGTGGCGGCCCGTACGGTGAGGTCGGAGAAGTCGGCGCCGAGCAGCGTCTCGACGCGGTCCATGCGGGCGCGGACCGTGTTGCGGCTGACGCCGAGGACCTTGGCGGCGCTGACGGCGGTGAACTCCAGGCCGAGGCGGGTGGTGGCGAGCAGTTCCGCCCGGGTGTGGTGGGGCAGGTCGTCGAGGGGCCGGAGCACGGCGGAGGACCAGGCGCGCAGTGCGGTGGGGTCCATCAGCCGGGCGGGGTGGGTGCGTTCGGCGTAGACGGCGGCCTGGTCGGGGCGGAAGTGGGCGACGGCGAGGGCGCTGACCGCCTGGCCGTAGGCGGTGGCCGTCTGCGCGAGGCTCTGGCGGACGCTGCCGCCGAGGAAGGTGCCGGGGCGGCCGTGGACGAGCGTGCGCAGCGCTTCCCCGGTGGCCGGGGAGGGGCTGAGGACGATGACGTGGCCGTCCATGGCGGGGCAGCGTACGACGAGGGCCTGGCCGTGGGTCACGTCGACGCAGTCGTCGGCGAGGCCGTCACGTTCCGCCGGGTGCCCTTCTACGATGTACACGCGGGCGCTGTCGGTGTCGAGGAGGCCGGGCCACAGGCCGGCGGCGACGCGGCGGGCGGAGACGGTGTCCTCCACCATCAGGAGTTGCAGGATCGCCAGCCGCAGGTCGGCGGCGGCCCGCCGCAGCCTGCGGCCCGCGGTGGTCAGTTCGCGTTCGCGCAGCAGCAGTTCGACGACCCCGGCGGTGTGGGTGACCGTCTCGGCGGCGCGCCGGTCGAAGGGGGTGGCGCGGGCCACGGCGAGCAGTCCGGCCGCCGCCGGGCGCGGGTCCGGGGCGCGGACGGCGACCAGGCGCAGGTGGCGGTCGCCGTCCTGGACGGCGGCGGCCGAGATCCGGCCGGTGGTCACGTCGGCCACCAGACCGGCGTCGAGGGGGATCCGGGTGCCGGCCAGCAGGGTGCCGTCGGCGGCCCGGAGGCAGACACTCGCCTGGACGGCGTGGGCCAGCCAGGTGACGACCCGGCGGGGGTCCCGGGCGCCGGGGCGCAGGTGGTCGAGGAGTTGCGCGGCCCAGCGGTCGCCGTCGGGTGTCGGGTCGTGGGGGCCCCGGTCCGCTCGGCCTGCCATGTCGCCCTGCTCCTCGTCCCTCGCGTCGGCCTCGGTCCCTGGACGTTACCCGATGGATCCGGGCCGGTCCCGGCCACCGGCCGCCGGACACGACTTCGCCGGCGGCCCTCGGGGGAAAGGGCCGCCGGCGAAGGACGCCTCACCCGGGACCGGGGGGGAGGGCCCCGGGCGGCTGAATGGTCGGGTGCCCCGGATTCCGGCGGCCATGCGCGCCGATCCGGAAATTCGGCCGGTTCGCGTCGCTCGGCATAAGCTCGGCGGATGGCGAAGTACTTCGACGTGCACCCCGACAACCCGCAACCGCGGAGCATCTCCCAGATCGCCGACGCGGTGCGGTCGGGCTCGCTCATCGCATACCCGACCGACTCCTGCTACGCACTGGGCTGCCAGCTCGGCAGCCGGGACGGCATCGACCGGATCCGCACCATCAGGCGTCTGGACGACCGGCACCACTTCACACTGATGTGCCGCGACTTCGCCCAGCTCGGCCAGTTCGTGCGGGTGGACAACGACGTGTTCCGGGCCGTGAAGGCGTCCACCCCCGGCAGCTACACCTTCATCCTCCCGGCGACCCGTGAGGTCCCGCGCAAGCTGCTGCACCCGAAGAAGAAGACCGTCGGCGTCCGCATCCCCGACCACGTGGTCACCCAGGCCCTGCTGGCGGAGCTGGGCGAGCCGCTGCTGTCCAGCACCCTGCTGCTGCCGGACGAGGAGGAGCCGCTGACCCAGGGCTGGGAGATCAAGGACCGGCTCGACCACTCGGTGGACGCGGTGGTCGACTCCGGGGAGTGCGGCACCGAGCCGACCACGGTCATCGACTTCTCGGGCGGGGAGGCGGAGATCGTACGCCGCGGCGCGGGCGACACCTCGCGCTTCGAGTGACCGGTTCCGGCTCCCCCGGGCCGGTTCGCCCGGCCGCGCGTGCCACGATGATCAGGACATGCCGCGCCGGGTGTCCCGCACCCCGACGCCGACTCCACAGAGAGGCACTTGCGCCATGACCGCCGTACAGGGAACCGACGTGGACATCACCACCGCGGACGGGGTCGCCGACGCCTACCTGGCCCACCCGGCCGACGGACTCCCGCACCCCGGTGTGCTCTTCTACCAGGACGCCTACGGGATCCGCCCGCACCTGAAGGCGATGGCGGACCGGCTCGCCGGCGAGGGCTACACCGTCCTGGTCCCGAACGTCTTCTACCGTCACGGCCGGACCCCGGTGTTCGACCTGCCCGAGTTCATCGACCCCTCCGCGGACCCCACGATCTGGCAGCGGATCATGCCGGTCATGATGTCGCTGACGCCGGAGCTCACCGACCGGGACTCGGCCGCCTACCTGGACTGGCTGGCGCAGAGCCCGCTGGTGGCCGACGGGCCGGTGGCGATCACGGGTTACTGCATGGGCGCCCGGCTCGCCATGCGGACCGCCGCCGCGTTCCCGGACCGGGTCGCGGCCGCGGGCGGCTTCCACGGCGGCCGGATGGTCACCGACGACGCGGACAGCCCGCACCTGCTGGCCGACCGGGTCACCGCCGAGCTGTACTTCGGTTTCGCGGACCAGGACCACTCGATGACCGAGGAGCAGATCCGCACCTTCCAGGAGGCGCTCGACGCCGCCGGGGTCCGCAACACCTGCGAGATCTACCGGGGCGCCGACCACGGCTACACGCAGGCCGACACCCCGGCCTACTCCGCCGAGGCGTCCGAGCGGCACTGGGAGGCGCTGCTCGGCCTGCTGAAGCGCACGTTCTGATCCGACCGCGGTACGTCAGCCGGTCGTCACGGCGGTGTCGTCGACGACGAAGCTGGTCTGGAGCGAGGAGTCCTCGACACCGCTGAACTTCA
>NZ_JBVHFU010000008.1:0-124170 GCF_055562175.1 Streptomyces sp. NPDC020958
TGGCACCTCGCACCCGCCGGTGCATGACCGCCGCAGGGGCTGTCCGGCCTGACGGCCGGACAGCCCCTCACCAAGATCTTCATGGGCCTTCTAGGCGTTCCGGGTGCGTGCGTGCAGGGCCGTGTACAGGAGGGCGCTCACCGCGAAGCCGACCAGGGGGGTGATGTCGCCGAAGGACGGCCAGTGCTCCGGGACGTACCCCACGTAGTCCTCCTGGTTGGAGAAGAGCGGGACGGAGACCGCCACGCCCGCCAGCAGGGAGGCGAGCCCCGGCCGGTTGGTGAAGGAGCGGTCGGTCAGCCGGGCGGCCTGCTCCTCGTCGGTCGCGGTACGGCGCCGGAACCACCGCTCCACCAGCACCACGCCCAGCCAGGGCGCCACCCAGTACGCGATGACCAGCAGGAACGCCTCGTACGCCGCGCCCGCGTCGTCCAGCGAGGCCCAGGCCGCCGCCGTACCGGCGACGCCCGACACCACGACCAGCGCGCTGCGGCTGAGCCAGGTGGGCAGCCGCAGGCCGAAGGATGCGATGGAGATCGCCCCGGAGTACACGTTGAGCGCGTTCGCCGAGATCCCGCCGAGCATGATGGCGATCAGCACCAGGTCGCCCAGCCAGCCGGGCAGGTGACCGGTGAAGGCCGCCGTCGGGGTGGCGTCCTTCGGGGCTGCGAGGGTGGCCGAGGCAGCGCCGATGACGGCGACGACCGAGACGGACACGAACAGGCCGACGGCCGGCCACAGGACGGTCCGCACCTTGTTCGCCGTGCGCGGCAGATAGCGCGCGTAGTCGGCGGCGTACGGGTTCCAGCCGGCCGCGTATCCCCAGGCGGCGCTGAACGCGAGCAGGAAGCCGCCGATGCCGCCGCCGGAGCCGCCCCCGCCGAGGTCGGCGTCCTTGAACGTCCACACCCCGGCGAGCAGGAAGACGACCGCGAGCGCGGGGAACGCGTACTTCTCGAAGGTGTGCACGAAGTTGTGGCCGATGAAGCCGATCAGGATCTCCGCCACCACGACGAGCAGGAGGGAGGGGAGCGGGCGCAGGCCGGTCAGGGTGTTCAGGGCGAAGGCCGCGCTCACGCTGTTCACCGCGAACCAACCGACGCCCGCGAGCAGGCCGTTGGCGGCGGCGGGCAGGATGTTGCCGAGGCGGCCGAAGGAGAGGCGGCCGATCACCATCTGCGGGACGCCGAACCGCGGGCCGTCCAGCGACAGTACGCCCTGTGTGAGGGCGCCGAGCGCGGTGCCCAGCAGGATCGCGGCGGTCGCCGTCCAGAAGTCGAGGCCGAAGAAGAGGACCGCGATCACGCCGATGTAGACGGTCGCGAACTCGATGTTGGGAGAGGCCCAGGTCCACAGCAACTGGAGGGGACTGCCGTGCCGTTCGGCGTCGGGGATCGGCTCCGAGCCCGCCGCCTCCACGGCGATGACCCGGTCGCCGTACGCGGGGGCGATACTGGTGGTGGAACCGGCAGGAGCTGTCGTCATACGAGGTAAGTGTCGGGTTCGCCCCCGCTGCGGCCCAGGGGCGCACTGTCCGTTTCGGACGGCTCACCGGCGTACAACCTGCACGCACAGAGAAGTTCCGGAGGGCGCGTCGTCCTCCGGAAGTCCTCTGGCGGTGCCCGCGGCCGAGTCAGCCGTTGGTGCAGGTGTTGCCGGCCGCCGGGTTGAGCAGGCCGATCACGTCGACGCTGTCGCCGCACAGGTTGACCGGGATGTCGACCGGGACCTCGACGACGTTGCCCGAGAGCACGCCAGGGCTGCTGGACGCGGTGCCGCTGGCGTCGGCGCCGTTGTCGGCGAAGGCGGCGGTGGCACCGCCGAGGGCGAGGGCCGCGGCGACGGCGCCGGTGACGGCGAGGGAACGGATGCGCATGACTGCCTCCTGGGCGTCGGATGGGAACGCGTCCATCACAACCGCCCACCGCCGAACCCGCATGCGCTGCTGGGCCGATCGGTGCAACGGCCCCGCGCCGGGAGCCCGGTGCCTACGCGGCCAGGCGTTCCGCGAGGCTCTTCGCCTTGGTGGCCGCCTCCTGGAGGGCGCGGTCGCGGGACGCCTCGTAGAGCGGCACCAGCTCGGCCATCGCCGGGTTCTGCGGGGCCATGGTCAGCTCGGGCACGATGAAGTCGACGTCCAGGCCGAGCGCTTCGCCGAGGAGCGCGCTCAGGTAGTTCTGCACGTACTCGAACGGCTCGCGCGGGGTGCCCGGCGCGTACGAGCCGCCGCGGCTGGCCACGACGGTGACCGGGGTGCCCTTCGCGGACGGGTTCTCGCCGCCCGTGCGGCCGAACAGCACCACGTTGTCCAGCCATGCCTTGAGCGTCGAGGGGATCGTGAAGTTGTACATCGGGGCGCCGATGAGCACCGCGTCCGCCTGCTCCAGCTCCTCGATCAGCCGCACGCGGGCCGCGAAGGCCTCGGCCTGCTCGGGGGAGTGCGTGGCGGGGTCGGTGAA
Organism: Streptomyces sp. NPDC020958; assembly: GCF_055562175.1. Taxonomy (NCBI): domain Bacteria; kingdom Bacillati; phylum Actinomycetota; class Actinomycetes; order Kitasatosporales; family Streptomycetaceae; genus Streptomyces; species Streptomyces sp. NPDC020958. The sequence goes on from NZ_JBVHFU010000008.1 coordinate 2,460, forward strand.
ACCGGCGAGGTGGGTGGCCGCGGTGATGTGCGGCACCGGGTCCGCCGCCAGGTCGCGGTAGATCACCGTGCCGTCGGGGTGCTGCTCCTGCCAGGCCGCGCGGAACGCCTTCGTGACGGCGCGGGAGGCGGACATCTCGCCGGGGAGGAGAGAGGAGTCGATGTGGAGAAGGGTGGCCATGGGGCACTCCAGACACACAGGACAGCAGCCCGACACGGGGCCGCGGAGGCTGAGGATTAGTACTGAACTATAGATAGCACAGGTACTTACTTTTTCTCAGCTCAATCCCATGGTGGGGCTGTACCCTGATGCCATGTCGGTGGAGCAGGCCCATGACCCGGAGCGGTGCCAAGGTGTGGACGTCGGCATCACGCGCGTCTTCCAGGTGCTCGGCAAGCGCTGGAACGGCCCGATCCTGTCCGTCCTGATGGACCGGCCGGCCTACTTCGCCAGCCTGCGCCGCGCCATCCCCGGCATCAGCGAACGCATGCTCTCCGACCGCCTGGCCGAACTCGGCGCCGCGGGGCTCGTCCTGCGCGAGGTCGACGAGGGGCCGCCGCTGCGCGTCGCCTACCGCCTGACCCCTGCCGGCGCGGCCCTCGAACCCTCCCTCAGGGAACTCGGCGAGTGGGCGAAGGAACACCTGCCGGAGAGCCCCTGTTAGAGGGAGGGCACGGCCCTTTCAGTCCGTGTGCGGATCGTCCGGCTTCAGGGACTTCAGGAACTCCGGGTTGTCGTCCGGCGCGACCCACCGCTCGCGGGGCTGCCGTGTCTTTCCCGCGACGAGCCAGGCCACCGGGCCGACCAGGACCTCCCCGAAGACCAGGATGACCACCACCCAGGCCAGTTTCGGCAGCACCCGCACCTCGTCCTCGGGGGTGTTCAGGCAGTCCACGAAGGCGTAGATCCACAGCGCGAGGACCAGCAGGAAAGGCAGATACCTGAGCATGGCGGCCAGGGTAGCGGGTGCCCCCCGGCTCAGTGCCTCCCGGCGAGCAGCGGCCTGATGACCGTCCGGACGTCGGCCGCGGTGAGCGGGCTCAGGTACCGCGCGGCGATCTTTCCGTCGCGGTCCACGAAGAGGGTGTACGGCAGCGCCTGCGCCTTGTACCCCCTCGGCAGGCGGAGCAGCTGACGGCTCGCGGGGTCGTGCAGGCTCGGGTAGGACAGCCGGTGCTCCTCCTGGAACGCCCGCCCCTTCTCCCGCCGGGCGTCCATGTTCACGCCGAGCACCTGGACGCCCTCGGCCGCCAGCTCCCGCTGCGCCTGCGACAGTTCGGGCGCCTCGGCCCGGCAGGGACCGCACCAGGACGCCCAGACGTTCAGCACGACGACCTCGCCCCGGTAGTCGGCGAGCCGGACCGGGCGGCCGTCCAGGTCGTCGCCCGTGAGGTCGGGGGCGGTCTGCCGGTCGGCGGCCGCCACCCGGACCAGCGGGGAGACGGGCGAGGCGCCGGACTCCCGCGGGGGCGAGCACCCGGCCGACGGGACGGCGATCAGCAGGGCGAGCAGCGGTAACCAGCGGCGGACTGTCACAGCCGACGAGTATCGCAGGGGGCGGTGACCGGGTCCGCACCCCGGGTGGCCGATACTGGGACACATGGCTTACGACGATCTTCGCTCCCTGCTCCGGGCACTGGAGCGCGAGGGAGACCTCAAGCGTGTCAAGGCCGAGGTCGACCCGTACCTGGAGGTCGGGGAGATCGTCGACCGGGTCCAGAAGGCCGGCGGCCCGGCACTCCTCTTCGAGAACGTCCGCGGCTCCGCCATGCCGCTGGCGATGAACGTCTTCGGCACCGACCGCAGGCTGCTGAAGGCCCTCGGCCTGAAGTCGTACGGCGAGATCTCCGAGAAGATCGGCGGGCTGCTGCGCCCCGAACTCCCGCACGGCTTCGTCGGGGTGCGGGAGGCGTTCGGAAAGCTCGGCGCGATGGCGCACGTACCGCCGAAGAAGGTGAAGTCCGACAGCGCGCCCGTGCAGGAGGTCGTCCTGAAGGGCGACGAGGTGGACCTGGACCAGCTGCCGGCCCTGTTCACCTGGCCGCAGGACGGCGGCTCCTTCTTCAACCTCGGGCTCACCCACACCAAGGACCCGGAGAGCGGGATCCGGAACCTGGGTCTGTACCGCCTCCAGCGCCACGACCGGCGCACCATCGGCATGCACTGGCAGATCCACAAGGACAGCCGCAACCACTACCAGGTGGCGGCGCGGCGCGGCGAGCGCCTGCCGGTCGCGATCGCCTTCGGCTGCCCGCCCGCCGTGACCTACGCCTCCACCGCACCCCTGCCCGGCGACATCGACGAGTACCTGTTCGCCGGGTTCATCGCGGGCAAGCGGATCGAGATGGTCGACTGCAAGACCGTCCCGCTCCAGGTCCCGGCGCAGGCGGAGGTCGTCCTGGAGGGCTGGCTGGAACCGGGCGAGATGCTGCCGGAGGGCCCCTTCGGCGACCACACCGGCTTCTACACCCCGCAGGAACCCTTCCCGGCGCTGACCATCGACTGCGTGACGATGCGCCGCCGCCCCCTGCTCCAGTCGATCGTCGTCGGCCGCCCCCCGACGGAGGACGGCCCGCTCGGCCGCGCCACGGAGCGCTTCTTCCTCCCCCTCCTGAAGATCATCGTCCCGGACATCGTGGACTACCACCTCCCCGAGTCCGGCGGCTTCCACAACTGCGCGATCGTCTCGATCGACAAGAAGTACCCGAAGCACGCGCAGAAGGTCATGCACGCGGTCTGGGGGGCGCACATGATGTCCCTCACCAAGCTGATCGTGGTCGTCGACTCCGACTGCGACGTCCACGACCTGCACGAGGTCGCCTGGCGGGCCCTCGGCAACACCGACTACGCGCGCGACCTCACCGTCGTCGAAGGCCCGGTCGACCACCTCGACCACGCCTCCTACCAGCAGTTCTGGGGCGGCAAGGCGGGTATCGACGCGACGAGGAAATGGCCCGAGGAGGGCTACACCAGGGACGGCGGCTGGCCGGACATGGTCCTTTCGGACCCGGACACGGCGGCGAAGGTCGACCGCCGCTGGAAGGAGTACGGCCTGTGAGCTCCGCCTCCGCAGCACTCCCGCAGCCGGGACGCACCAAGGCGTTCCTCCGCCTGGTGATGATCGAGCACTCGGTCTTCGCGCTGCCCTTCGCGTACATCGCCACGCTGACCGCGATGTTCGAGCTGGACCGGAACATCCACTGGGGCCGGCTGCTCCTGGTCACCATCTGCATGGTCGGCCTGCGGACGTTCGCGATGGCGGTCAACCGGATCATCGACCGCGAGATCGATGCCCGGAACCCGCGCACCGCACACCGCGAGCTGGTCACCGGTGCGATGAGCGTGAAGCACGCCTGGACCGGCGCGCTGATCGCGGTGGCGGTCTTCCTCGGCTCGGCGGCCCTGCTCAACCCCCTGTGCCTGGCGCTCGCGCCGGTCGCCGTGATCCCGATGGTCGTCTACCCCTACGGCAAGCGGTTCACGAACTTCCCGCAGGCCATCCTCGGCCTCGCCCAGGCCATGGGCCCGATCGGCGGCTGGCTAGCGGTGACCGGCGAGTGGTCCTGGGACGCGGTGATCCTGGGCCTCGCCGTGGGCGTCTGGATCGGCGGCTTCGACCTGATCTACGCCTGCCAGGACGTCGAGACCGACCGCGAGATCGGCGTCATGTCGGTCCCGGCCCGCTTCGGCATCCCGGCGGCCATCCGGGGCGCCCGGGTCTGCCACGCGGTGACCACCGGCCTGTTCGTCTGGTACGCGGTCGTCACCGGCGCCGGCGCGTTCTTCTGGCTGGGCCTGGTGATCGTGGCCGGTGCCTTCCTCTACGAGCACTCCATCGTCCGCCCGCACGACCTCTCCCGCCTCAACCGCGCCTTCTTCAGCGTCAACGGCTTCATCGGCATTGCCCTGTTCGTGTGCGCCTTGCTGGATCTCCTCGTCCGGGGTCTCAGCGTCTGAATACGGTGCGGCCTACCATCGAGGGCAGGACCCCAGGGAGGCCAGCATGACCGTCTCGGGCATCGACCGCCTGCACTCGCAGCTCAGCAAGCTGGAGGACATGTTCCCCGGCTATGTGGTGGAGATTGTCGAGGGCAGCATCGTGATGAACCCGGTCAGGCCGTTCCACGGAAGGACGATCCAGCGTCTGTGGTCCATCGTCGAGGAGCAGCTGCCGCCGGGGTGGGTCGTGGTGAGCGATGTGGCGTTCCCGTTCGACGACGCGCACGAGTTCTGTCCGGACATCGCGGTCATCCCCGCCGAGGCGGAGGCCGAGAACTCCAGCTCCTACACGCCGGATCTCATCGAGCTCGTCGCGGAGGTCGTCGCCCCGGAGAGCATTCGGCGTGACTACGAGGTGAAGCCTCGTTGGTACGCCTCGCGCGGCATCGCGAACTACCTGGTACTGGACCCGCTCAAGGGGCACCTCGTCACGATGTGGAATCCCACCGCCGAGGGCTACCTCGGCCGGGACACCATCCGCTACGGCCCCGAGCTGACCGTCGTCTCGTCGCTCGGCAAGCTCACCCTGCCCACCTCGCACCTCCCCGTCGACCCGAAGGCGCCCCACCCCGCCTGAGCCTCGGTCGGCACGCCGGTACGCTCAAGGTGTGAACGCAGGAGAAACGCAGCGCGTGCCTTGGATCGTGGGGGTGTCCGGGGCGTCCGGTACGCCCTATGCCGCCGCCGTGCTGCGCGGCCTGCTGGACGCGGGGGAGAGCGTCGACCTGGTGGTCAGCCGGGCCTCACGGCTCACGCTGCTGGACGAGACCGGCATCTCCTTCCGGGACGCGCACTGGCGCCAGGACCTGGGGGAGTGGCTGGCGCGGGGCGCCGACGGCAAGCCGGGCACCTTCGAGACGGACCTGACGCGGGTGCGGTACTGGAGCGCCGGCGACCTGGCCGCCGGGCCGTCCTCGGGGTCGTACCCGGCCAAGGGCATGCTGATCGTGCCGGCGTCCACCGCCGCCGTCGCCGGGGTCGCCCTCGGGCTCTCCAAGGACCTGCTCCAGCGGACGGCCTCCGTCACCCTCAAGGAGCGCCGCCCGCTCGTCGTGGCCGTCCGCGAGACACCCCTGGGCGGTCAGACCCTGCGCCACCTCGTCACCCTGGACGACCTGGGGGCGGTCGTCCTCCCCGCCTCGCCGGCCTTCTACGCGGGCGCCACCCACATCCAGGACCTGGTCGACTTCGTCGCCGGACGCGTCCTGGACGCCGCGGGCGTCGGACACCGGCTCTACCGCCGCTGGCAGGGCGACCTCGGCGGCGGCGCGGACAAGTAGCGGTACCTCAACACCATCTCTCATCCACTCCGGAACTTTCAGCGGAAGGCTTCGATCGCATGGACGCCGTGGACAGGCAGCTCATCCAGGCCCTGAGGGAGAACGGCCGGGCCTCGTACGCTGAGCTGGGCCGTCTCGTCGGACTGTCGGGACCCAGCGTCACCGACCGCATCAACCGGCTGGAGGCGGCCGGGGTCATCACCGGCTACCGGGCGACCGTGAACGCGGCCTCGCTCGGGCTCGGCGTGATCGCGCTGATCGGCATCTCCCTCTCCGACGCGGCCGACCACGAGGACGTGGCCCAGCGGCTGCGGGACCTGCCGGAGATCGAGGACTGCTGGTTCATCGCAGGCGACGACTCGTTCATGCTCAAGGTGCGGTCGACGGACGTCGACGGTCTGGAGAAGACCATCCGGCGGTTGTCCGGCACCAAGGGCGTGTCCCGGACCCGTACCACGATCGTGCTGTCCACGAAGTGGGAGAACCGGGTCGGGGAACTGCCCGAAGAGGTCTAGCCGTACGGTTGTCAGAGTCTTCCGGGAGTCTTCCGGGGAGTCTTCCGAGAAAGGTGTGGGAATGGACGTCGGGCTCAAGCGTGAGCTGGAGGAGAAGGTCAGGGCCGGTGAGCGGCTGACCCGCGAGGACGGCATCGCGCTGTACGAGTCGGACGACCTGGCCTGGCTGGGCGGCCTCGCCCACGAGGTGCGCACCCGCAAGAACGGTGACGTCGTCCACTTCAACGTCAACCGCCACCTCAACATGACGAACGTGTGCACGGCGTCCTGCGCGTACTGCTCGTTCCAGCGCAAGCCGGGCGAGAAGGACGCGTACACGATGCGCATCGAGGAGGCGGTGAAGCTCGCGAAGGCGATGGAGGGCGAGAACCTCACCGAGCTCCACATCGTGAACGGCCTGCACCCGAACCTGCCGTGGCGTTACTACCCGCGCTCGCTCAGGGAACTGAAGGCGGCGCTGCCGAACGTCTCGCTGAAGGCGTTCACGGCCACGGAGATCCACCACTTCGAGACGATCTCCGGGCTGTCCGCCTCCGAGATCCTCGACGAGCTGATCGACGCGGGTCTGGAGTCCCTGACCGGCGGCGGTGCCGAGATCTTCGACTGGGAGGTCCGTCAGCACATCGTGGACCACCGCACCCACTGGGAGGACTGGTCGCGCATCCACCGCCTGGCGCACGAGAAGGGCCTGAAGACCCCGTGCACCATGCTGTACGGGCACATCGAGGAGCCCCGCCACCGCGTCGACCACGTGCTGCGCCTGCGTGAGCTCCAGGACGAGACCGGCGGTTTCCAGGTCTTCATCCCGCTGCGCTACCAGCACGACTTCGTGGACATGAAGGACGGCAAGGTCCGCAACCGGCTCCAGGCGCGCACGCAGATGGCGACGGGCGCGGAGGCGTTGAAGACCTTCGCGGTGTCGCGCCTGCTGTTCGACAACGTCCCGCACGTCAAGGTCTTCTGGGTGATGCACGGCGTGCAGACGGCGCAGCTGGCGCTCCAGCACGGGGCCGACGACATGGACGGCTCGGTGGTCGAGTACAAGATCACCCACGACGCGGACAACTACGGCACGCCGAACAAGCTGACCCGCGAGGACCTCCTCGACCTCATCCGCGACGCGGGCTTCCGCCCGGTGGAGCGCAACACGCGCTACGAGATCATCCGCGAGTACGACGGCCCGGACCCCGCGCGCCGCGAGTCCCCCCAGCCGATGCGGATCTGAGCGGACCGACGGTGCGCTTTCGGGTGCGGGAGCGTGGGGGCTTGTCGCGCAGTTCCCCGCGCCCCTAGAAGAAGGGGCGCGGGGAACTGCGCGAGCGACCCCCACTCACTCGCACCCGGAGACGAATCACGTACCCCCCCCGCGGCGGGTACCCGGCCCCCATGTCCACCACCGATGCCCCGGAGGAGGCGTACACCGCGCCCCCCTTTCTCCCCGACGGCCGGGCGCCGAGCCTCACCGCGCTCCGGCGGGCCGCCGCCGGCTGTCGTGGGTGCCCGCTGCACCGGGACGCCACGCAGACCGTCTTCGGGAAGGGCAAGGCGCACGCCCGGGTCATGCTCGTCGGCGGGCAACCCGGTGACCAGGAGGGCCGGCATGGCGAGCCCTTCGTCGGCCCGGCCGGGAAACTCCTCGACCGGGCTCTCGCGGACGTCGGCCTCGACCCGGCCGACACCTACGTGACCAACGCCGTCAAGCACTTCAAGTTCACCCGGTCCGGACCCGTAAGCGCCGCATCCACCGGGCCCCCACCCTCCGCGAGATGTCGGCCTGCGTCCCCTGGCTCGCCGCGGAGCTGGCCGTCGTCGCCCCGGAGCTGCTCGTCGTGCTCGGCGCCACCGCCGGAAAGGTCCTGCTGGGGTCGTCGTTCCGGGTCGGCGAGGTGCGCGGGACCGTGCTGGAAAGGGAGATACACGGCCGCCCCGAGCGCATCCTCCCCACCGTCCACCCGTCCTCCGTCCTGCGGTCGGACGATCGCGCGGGGGCCCACCGGGGCCTCGTCGCCGATCTCGAAGTCGCCGCGCGAACCCTGTCGTCCTAGCGCCCGGTAATGGCTACACTGCCGGAGTGCCTCTTACCTTCACTCTCGACCCCGACATCACCCCCGCCCTGCGGGACGGCATCCTCGACCTGTGGACGGAGGTGTCCAACGCGGGCGGAGCCGTCGGCTTCGTCGCCCCGGTGCCCCCGGAGGACATCCGTCCGGAACTGGTCCGGCACTTCGTCGCCATGGCCGAGGGCCGCCACCGGCTCCTCGTCGGCCACGACGAGTCCGGCACCGTCGCCGCCACCGCCTTCTTCGCCTTCAACACCCACCGTCTGATGAAGCACTGGGTGTGGCTGTACACGGTGATGGTGCACCCCAAGCACCAGGGCCAGGGCCACGGCCGGGACCTGCTCGCCGCGGCCGCCGACGCGGCCCGGGGATTCGACGGCACGACCGCGATACGGCTCACCTGCCGCGGCGGCCACGGCCTGGAAGGCTTCTACGGCTCCTGCGGATACCAGGAGGTCGGCCGGGTCCCCGGCGCGATCCGGGTCGCCCCCGGCGACGACCGTGACGACATCACCATGCTGCTCCCCCTGGCCTGACCCACCCCACTGCAAGACCCCACTGCAAGATCGGCCCCGCGCCGTGCTTCACTGGACGGTGCCCCTTTTCGTCGTCGGAAGACTGGATTGAGATGCTCCGCTACACGCTGATGCGCCTCGGTATCTTCGCGGGCTGCCTCCTCGTCGTCTGGGGCCTCGTCTACGCCGGTGCGTTCCCCCGTGGATTCGGCGACTCCAACCCGCTGTGGATCCTGCTGCTGTCCCTCGTCCTGTCGGCGCCGATCAGTTTCGTCGTGCTGCGCAAGGAGCGGGACCGTGCGTCGGTGCAGGTCTCGCAGCGGGTCGACCGGATGAAGGCCAACATCGAGGCCAACCGCAGCCAGGAGGACGACGTGGCCGACGAGGCCGCCGCCCCGGCCCGGAGCCAGACCTCCTGAACCGCACGGGCGGCTCCCAACCCCCGGGTCGCAACTAGGCTTTGGCCCATGGGTGCCGTGAAGACCAAGCGGATGCCGCGGGCGGTGCGTGAGCAGCAGATGCTCGACGCCGCCGTGCGGACCTTCGGACAGCGCGGCTACATGGCCGCGTCCATGGACGAGATCGCCGAACTCGCCGGGGTCTCCAAGCCGTTGGTCTACCTCTACCTCAACTCCAAGGAAGACCTGTTCACGGCGTGCATCCGCCGTGAGGCCGACGCGCTGACCGAGGCGGTCCGCACCGGCGTCCGCCGGGAGCTGCCCGCCGACCGCCAGCTCTGGGACGGGCTCCAGGCGTTCTTCGCGCACACCGCCGCCCACCCCGACGGCTGGTCGGTGCTGCACATCCAGGCCCGTACGCACGGCGAGCGGTTCGCCTCCGTGGTGGCGGCGATGCGCGAGGAACTCGTCGCGTTCGTGACCCAGCTCATCGCCGTCGCCGCCCGGCAGGCGCTCCCCCACTCTCGAACATGCTCGTGCGGGGGGACCCCCATCGACCCCGACCTCGCGGAGGGGGAGGTGGCGGGCCTCGCCGAAGCCCTGGTCGGCGCTGCCGAGTCCCTCGCCGCCTGGGCCAACGCCACGCCGGGGGTGACCGCCAAGCAGGCCGCCACGACCCTGATGAACTTCGCCTGGGCGGGCCTGGGCGACCTGATGGAGGGGCGCCCCTGGTCCCCGCCCCACCCGACGGCGTCCGCCCCGGCCGGCCACCGCCCGGAAACGCTCCGCTGACCGCCCACGCCGGCTACCGGGGCGCCTGTCCCTGCTCCTGCGCGGGGCCGACATCCGCACCGCCGCGATCCCTTCCGGTCACCGGCCCGGGACCCCGCACAGCCCTCCCGCTCAGGCGTCCCACGAGGAGACCCGGCCCCGGACGTGCACCCGGTCCCGGTCCGGGCCGCGCAGTTCGAAGCGGCCGGTGCCGTCCGCCGTGTACAGCACCGTCGCCGGGAGCGGTACCGGTGCCCGGAACTCCGCCGTCACCCGGGCTCGTTCGGGCACCCCGTGGGCGGCGAGGCAGCGGGCGACCGTCCACATGCCGTGCGCGATGGCGCGGGGGAAGCCGAAGAGCCGGGCGGTGGGCGCGGAGAGGTGGATGGGGTTGCGGTCCCCGGAGGCGGCCCCGTACCGCCGCCCGACGTCGCCGGCGATCCGCCACTCGTCGACGACGGGCAGCGGCTCGTGCGCCGCGCGCGGTTCCGCACCGTCGTACGACGTCCGGTGCCGCGCGAGGTAGGTGCTCCGCGACTCCCACACGACGGCCCGGCCGGTCCGCATCTCGGTCACGACGGCGGCCTCGGTTCCACGCCGGTGCGGGCCCAGCCCCTCGACGCGGACGGCGACCTCGTAGACCGCGTCCGCGGGCAGCTCCGCGTGCCGGGAGATCTCGATGGACGTGTGCACGAGCCCGAGCAGCGGGAGCGGGAAGTCCCGGGCGCTCATCAGCTTCATGGCCAGCGGGAACCCGAGGACATGGGGGTAGGTGACGGGCAGCCCCTCGGCCCCGGTGGCGAACCCGCAGACGCGCTCGTAGGCGGCGAGCCTCGACAGGTCGGGGCGCAGCCCGGGGAGCACGAGCGGGGTGTGGGGGAACGCCGCGTCGGAAGCGGGCCTCTTGAAGGGCGACAGCAACGCCCCTCGCACGAACAGGGGCCCGAGGGCGGGCGGGTCGGTCAGGACTGTCACGGGGTTCGCCTTTCCGCTACGCGCCCAGCAGGCTCTGCCCGCAGACCCGCACGATCTGCCCGTTGACCGCGCCCGATCCCGGCTGCGCCAGCCACCCCACCGTCTCCGCCACGTCCCCCGGCGTCCCGCCCTGGCCCAGCGAGTTCATCCGCCGCCCCGCCTCCCGGATGAACAGCGGGATCGAAGCGGTCATCCTGGTCTCGATGAACCCGGGCGCGACGGCGTTCACCGTCACCCCGTACTCGGCGAGCGCCCGCGGCGCGAGCCCCCGCACCAGCCCGACGATCCCCGCCTTGCTCGCGCCGTAGTTCGTCTGCCCCGCGTTGCCGGCGATCCCGGCGATGGACGCGGTGCCCACGATCCGCCCGCCGGCGTTGACCGCCCCCCGCTCCAGCAGTGCGTCCGTCGCGCGCAGCACGCTCCCCAGGTTCACGTCGAGCACCGGACCCCACCGCTCGGCCGGCATGTTGACCAGCCGCCGGTCCCGGGTGATCCCCGCGTTGTGGACGAGGACGTCGAGCCCCGCCGGCAGCGCGTCGGCGATCCGCGCCCCCGCGTCCGCCTCGGTGACGTCGAGGGTGAGCGCCTGGCCGCCGAGCCGCTCGGCGACCGCGTGGGCCTGCGCCCCGGCCGCCGGTACGTCGAGGACGACCACCCGCGCCCCGTCCCGTGCCAGCGTCTCGGCGACGGCCGCGCCGATCCCGCGGGCGGCCCCGGTGACCAGCGCGGTCCGCCCGGCGAGCGGCCGTTCCCAGTCGTCCGGTACGGCGAAGGGGCCCGCGCCGACCTCGATCACCTGTCCGCTGACGTACGCCGACCGCGGGGAGAGCAGGAACCGCAGGGTGGACTCGGCGGACCGGGCGTCCCCGGCGAGCCGGACGAGGTTGACGGTCCTGCCCCGCCCCGCCTCCTTGGCCAGGGACCGGACGAACCCCTCCAGCGCCTGCTGCGCCGCGTACTGGTGGTGGTCCGTGGGGTCGAGCGGGGCGCCGAGCACGACGATGCGGCCGCTCGCGGCGACCGACCGCACGACGGGGTGCAGGGCCGCGTGCACCTCGCCGAGCGCTTCGACGTCCCGTACACCGGTGGCGTCGAGGACGACGGCGACGGGGGAGTCGGCGCCGGGCCGCAGGCCGGTGCGGGCCAGCACCGGGGCCAGTTCCGCGTCCAGATCCGGCTTGCCCGCGGTCAGTTGCAGCAACTCTCCGGTGAAGCCGGGGTGTTCGGGGGACCAGCGGATCAGCTCGGCCGGTTGCGGCAGCCCGAGCCGCCGGGTGAGGAAGCGGCCGGGCGCGGATCCGGCGAAGCTCAGATAACGGTCTGCCATGCCCAGCCCCCATGTGCTTACTCTGGAGTAAGGTTACCGGAGGTAATCCTATGTCACCGGGGATGAAGAGGTCGAGATGAGTGCTGTGAGGTTCCCTCGCCGGGTCGCGGTGATCGGCGGCAGCCGGATCCCCTTCGCCCGCTCCGACGGCCCGTACGCCACCGCCTCCGACCAGCAGATGCTGACCGCGGCCCTGGACGGACTCGCCGACCGCTTCCGGCTGGAACAGCCGCGCGCGGTGGGGGAGTTCGTCGCCGGAGCGGTGCTCAAGCACAGCCGGGACTTCAACCTCGCCCGCGAGACCGTCCTCGGCTCGAAGCTGGACCCGCGCACCCCGGCCTACGACATCCAGCAGGCCTGCGGCACCGGGCTGCAGGCGATCGTCGCCGCCGCCAACAAGATCGCCCTCGGGCAGACGGAGTCGGCCGTGGCGGGCGGCGCGGACACGGCGAGCGACGTGCCCCTCGGCGTCAACGACGCGCTGCGCCGGATCCTGCTCGAAGCCCGCCGGGCGAAGTCCCTCGGCGGCCGGCTCGCGGCCCTCGCCAGGATCCGGCCCGGTCACCTCGTCCCCGACATCCCGCGCAACGCCGAGCCGCGCACCGGTCTTTCGATGGGCGAGCACGCGGCGGTGACCGCACGGGCCTGGGGGATCGAGCGGCGGGCGCAGGACGAACTGGCGGCCGCCAGTCACCAGCGGCTGGCGGCCGCGTACGAACGCGGCTTCTTCGACGACCTGGTGGTCCCGTTCCGCGGCCTGACGCGGGACCAGAACCTGCGCCCGGACTCCACCGTGGAGCAACTCGCGCGCCTCAAGCCGGTGTTCGGCACCGCGGACCCCGACCCGACGATGACGGCCGGCAACTCGACCCCGCTCACCGACGGCGCCGCGCTCGTGCTGCTGGCCTCCGACGACTGGGCGGCCGAGCGCGGCCTGCGGCCGCTCGCGTACCTGACGGCCTACGAGACCGCCGCGGTCGACTTCGTGCACGGCGACGTCGCGGGCGGCGAGGACGGGCTGCTGATGGCGCCCGCGTACGCGGTGCCGCGCATGCTGGAGCAGGCGGGCCTCGACCTCGCGGCCGACTTCGACCTGATCGAGATCCACGAGGCGTTCGCCTCTCAGGTGCTGGCCACCCTCGCCGCCTGGGAGAAACGGGGACTGCCGGCCGTCGACCGGGACCGGCTGAACGTCAACGGCTCGTCGCTGGCCACCGGGCACCCGTTCGCCGCCACCGGGGCCCGGATCGTCGCGACCCTTGCCAAGGCGCTCGCCGAGCGGGAGAGTCCGGGACGGGGGCTGATCTCCGTCTGCGCGGCGGGCGGTCAGGGGGTGACGGCCGTCCTGGAACGACCGTGACCCGGTCGGTGAGGGGCTGATGTGAGAGACCCTCACGTAACCTCCGGGATTGCACAGGCTTGGCCCCGTACCATCCCGGAAACCTCACAACGCCGCCACAGCGGAGCCGTACGCTCTCCGTCCAACCGCCGGTAACCCCTTTCGGAGGTCCGGCCCCGGTGAACGCCTCGCCGCATGAGGCACGTACGTGATGCAGCAAGCAGTTCACCGCTGCACGCCCGAGGAGCCGCCCCGTGTCCACTTCCTCCTTCCAGAACGCCGCCCCGGTCTCCTCCGGCGTCACCGTCAACGCCACGGACTACGACGGGAAGCCGATCCTGGTCGAGCCGCACGTCCAGCGGCTGGACGGAGCCGTGCGGGAGGCGTACGTACCGCCGTTCGCACCGCCGATACGGCACGGCTCGCTCGCCGACCTGCCGTTCGAGAACGCCGAGCGGGAGCCGGACGCGGTGGTGCTCAGCCGCAAGACCGACCCCGAGGACGGGCGCTGGGAGAACGTGACGGCGGCTCAGTTCGCCGCACAGGTGCTGGCGGTGGCGAAGGGGCTGATCGCGGAGGGCCTGATGCCGGGCGACCGGATCGCGGTCATGGCCCGGACGACGTACGAGTGGACCCTGCTCGACTTCGGCGCCTGGGCGGCCGGCCTGGTCACCGTCCCGATCTACCCGACCTCCTCCGTCTTCCAGACCCGCTGGATCCTGCACGACTCCGGCGCGGTCGCCCTGGTCACCGAGACGAGCGCGCAGGCCGCCGCGCTCGGCCCGGAACTCGACCGGCTGCCCGACCTGCGGCACCTGTGGGTGATGGACAAGGGGCACGTGGACCGGCTCGCGGAGGCGGGCGGGCACGTCCACGACGCCGAGATCGGTGTCCGGCGGGGCATGCTCGGCCCCGACACCCTCGCCACTCTCATCTACACCTCGGGCACCACCGGTCGCCCCAAGGGCTGCGCCCTGTCGCACGGCAACTTCTTCGCCGAGGTCGACAACGCGATCGAACTCCTCTACCCGATCTTCAAGGCCCGCAACGACGAGGAGGTCTCCATCCTCCTCTTCCTTCCCATGTCCCACGTCTTCGGCCGGATGGTGGCGATCGCCTGCGTCCGCGCCCGGGTCCGCCTCGGCCACGCCTCCAGCCTCAAGGCCGAGGACCTGCTCCCGGACCTCGCCGCCTTCAGGCCGACCTGCCTGCTCACCATCCCGTACATGCTGGAGAAGGTCTTCAACACCGCCCGGGCGAAGGCGGAGGCGGGCGGCCGGGTAGCCGTCTTCGACCGCGCCACCGGCATCGCCCAGCGCTACGGCGAGGCAGTGGAGGCCAGACAGACCGGCACCGGCAGCGGCCCCGGCCGCGCCCTGAAGACCGCCCGCGCCTTCTACGACCCGCTCGTCTACCGCCGTATCCGCGCCGCCATGGGGGGCAGGGTCCGCCACATCATCTGCGGCGGCTCACCGCTGGGCCGCCGCCTCGCCGCGTTCTACGCCGGCGCGGGCATCGAGATCTACGAGGGCTACGGCCTGACCGAGACCACCGCCGCCGCCACCTGCACCCCACCGCTCAAACCCCGGCTGGGCACGGTCGGCTGGCCGATGCCCGGCACCAAGGTCCGGATAGCCGCCGACGGGGAGATCCTGATCGCGGGTGACCACGTCCTGCGCGGCTACTGGGACCCGGCGGCCGGCGGGGTCGTCCCCGCCACCCGGGACGGCTGGCTGGCCACCGGCGACATCGGCGAACTCGACGACGAGGGCTACCTCACCATCACCGGCCGCAAGAAGGAGATGCTCATCACCGCCGGCGGCAAGTCGGTGGCCCCCGCACCACTGGAGAACTGGCTGCGCTCGCACCCCCTGATCTCCCAGGTGATGCTGGTCGGCGACGGACTGCCCTACGTCAGCGCGCTGATCACCCTGGACCGGGACGGCCTCACCCACTGGCGGCAGATGAACGGCAAGCACCCGGTGCCGCCGGAACTCCTCCTGGACGACGCCGAGTTGCGCGCCGTCCTGCAACGGGCCGTCGACGAGGCCAACAAACTCGTCTCCCGCCCCGAGTCCATCCGCCGCTTCACCGTGCTCCCCGTCGACTTCACCGAGGAGGCGGGCCACCTGACCCCGTCGATGAAGCTCCGCCGCGACACGATCATGAAGGACTTCGCACCAGAGATAGAAAGCCTGTACGCCAAGTAGTCAACACCGCTCAGCCAGCCCCCCCGTTAGGTGCGCTGGGGGTCCCCCCGGCCGGAGGCTGGGGGAGGAACTGCGCGACCAGCCCCTACGGCGCCGCACCCGAAGAACCCCCGGGGGTCACCCCTCCTCGGCCAACCGATCCAACCACTCCCCCAGCAACTGCCGCTCCGCCCCACTGAGCACCGTCTGCTCGGGAAGCCCGGCGCGTAGCGCCCGCGCCGCCCCGGCCGGCCCCGCGGCGCGCACCGCAGGCTCCTCCGTGGTGATCGCCGTGACCATCGCCTCCCTCAGCGTGCCGAGCAGCGCCGGGTCGCGGTCGGACTCCGGCATGGACAGCCAGGTGAGGACGGCGCCGCGGGCCGTGGCGTGGATGACGTCGGCCGCGAGCGTCTCGCCGACGCGCAACAGCCCGGCGACGGCCAGCCGCCGTACCCGGCCGCGGAGGATCTCGAGACCGGTCCGGAAGGCGGGCGAGTCCCGGCGCGAGACGTCGCCGTACATCAGGGAGTACAGCGCGGGGTTCTCCAGGCCGAACCGGACCGCCAGGTCCCAGCTGTCCCGCAGGTCCTGGATCGGGTCCTCGGGGTCGGGGTCGACCTTCTTGCTCGCGAGGAAAGTGGCGAAGCCGTGCTCGGCCACCGCCTCCAGCAGCCCCTCCTTGTCGCCGAACAGCCGGTAGATGGCCGGGGGCTGGAGTCCCGCGGCGACGGCCACCGCGCGCGTGGTGACGGCGTCCCGTCCGTCGCGCTCCAGCAGGGCGATGGCGGCGTCGACGACGCGTCGGCGGGTGTCCGTGTCACGTGGTTCCGAGGGCATGCACCGATGATATCGCCGATATCACTCTCTTGCTTCCACCGTTAGTATCGGTGTTACGCTCACATCGATATCGCTGATACCAACCTGCGGAGGCCATTGTGATCATCGTGACCGGAGCGACCGGACGGCTCGGCAGCCGGATCGTGGCGCGACTGCTGGACTGGGTGCCGGCCGACCGGGTCGGCGTCAGCGTCCGGGACCCGAAGAAGGCGCGGGCCCTCGCCGACCGGGGGGTGCGGGTGCGCCAGGGCAGCTTCCGCGAGCCGGAGGGACTCGCGCACGCCTTCGAGGGCGCGTCCCAGATCCTCCTCGTCTCCGTCGACCGGATGGGTGAGGAGACCGTACGGCAGCACCGCACCGCCATCGAGGCCGCGGCCGCGGCCGGCGCCCGCCGGGTCGTCTACACCGCCCAGATGGGCGCGAGCCCCACCTCCCGCTTCCAGGCCTGCCGAGACCACGCGGCCACGGAGCGGGACCTGGCCGGCTCCGGCCTGTCCTGGACCTCCCTGCGCAACGGCTTCCACGCCGCCAGCGGGCTCGACTTCCTGGCCCAGGGCCTCGCGTCCGGGCAGGTCGCCCTGCCCGCCGACGGCCCGGTCTGCTGGACGGCCCACGACGACCTGGCGGAGGCGGCCGCCGTCGTGCTGGCCGACGAGGGCCGCTTCGAGGGGCCGACGCCCCCGCTGACCGGCTCGGAGGCGCTCACCTTCGCCGACCTCGCCGAACTGGCCGGGGCGACCAGGACCACGGTCCCCGACGACGAGTTCGTCCGCCACCTGGTCGGCGACGGGGTCCCCGAGGAGACGGCCGGACACCTGCTCGGCATCTTCACCGCGGCCCGCGAGCAGGAGTTCGCGACCGCCGGCCCCGCCCTGGCGGACCTGCTCGGCCGCGAACCCGTCTCCATGCGGACACTGCTGCGCGAGCGCCTGGCCGGGTGAGGGGACGCCCGCCAGGTGCATTCCGGCGGAAAACGTCGAGAAGCGCCGAGAAGTGCCGAGAAGGTACCGAGAAGGAGCCGAGAGGACTCCAGGCGGACGTCACGTAGCCACAGGGGAAACGCGGAATTGCATACAGGGGCCGCGGGCGCGCGTCGCGGCGGTCTTGCGCGCTTCCCCGCTTCTTCCGCCCCGCCGTTTCCTCCTGGGAAAAGGCAGGAGCCCCGTCGCCGGATGGCGCGGGGCTCCTTGGGTACTGCACTCAGTCTGCGATCAGACTTGGTTTGTCTGGGATCAGACGGGGGTGACGTTCTCCGCCTGCGGACCCTTCGGGCCCTGCGTGACGTCGAAGCTCACCTGCTGGTTCTCCTCGAGGGAGCGGAACCCGCTGGCGTTGATCGCGGAGTAGTGGACGAAGACGTCGGGGCCGCCGCCTTCCTGGGCGATGAAGCCAAAGCCCTTTTCGGCGTTGAACCACTTCACGGTTCCGGTAGCCATAAGCCCTCCTTGGGCTCAAAAGGGTCGCCCTGCTCCAGAACCTGCAAGTGTGAAAACAAACTAAGTGCCGCACAACTGCATATGTCTGAAAACGACGAGAGCCCGCGGTTACATGCTCCGCAGGCTCTGTACTGCAAGGGAAACCAAACTGCAACTTGCGGCGAGCCTAGCATGTGGGCAGCCGAATGCAACAGAGGCCAAGATCACGTCACCCGGACGTTTGAATGATCCCGGGGGGCCTTGACGGCGGGGCCGGTCTCAGCACGGTACCCCATGGGGTCTAGTCTCGCGATGTGGACAATTCTCGCACCCGGCCGCGCGTCGGACACATCCAGTTCCTGAACTGCCTGCCCCTGTACTGGGGGCTCGCGAGAACCGGCACCCTCCTCGACTTCGAGCTCACGAAGGACACCCCGGAGAAGCTCAGCGAGCGGCTGGTGCGCGGGGACCTGGACATCGGCCCCATCACGCTGGTCGAGTTCCTGCGCAACGCCGACGACCTGGTCGCCTTCCCGGACATCGCCGTCGGCTGCGACGGCCCCGTGATGTCCTGCGTGATCGTCTCGCAGGTCCCGCTGGACCAGCTGGACGGCCGCCGGGTCGCCCTCGGCTCCACCTCACGCACCTCGGTCCGCCTGGCCCAGCTGCTGCTCGCCGAGCGCTACGGCGTCCAGCCCGACTACTACACCTGCCCGCCCGACCTCAGCCTGATGATGCAGGAGGCCGAGGCCGCGGTACTGATCGGCGACGCGGCCCTGCGTGCCAACCTGCTGGACGGCCCGCGCTACGGCCTGGAGGTCCACGACCTCGGCGCGCTGTGGAAGGAGTGGACGGGGCTGCCCTTCGTCTTCGCGGTCTGGGCGGCGCGCCGCGACTACCTGGAGCGCGAGCCGGGCATCACCCGTGACGTGCACGCCGCCTTCCTCGACTCCCGCAACCTCTCCCTGGAGGAGGTCGCCAAGGTCGCCGAACAGGCCGCCCGCTGGGAGGCCTTCGACGAGGCGACCCTCGCCCAGTACTTCACCACCCTCGACTTCAGCTTCGGGGCGCCGCAGCTCGCGGCGGTCACCGAGTTCGCCCGCCGGGTGGGCCCGACGACCGGGTTCCCTGCGGACGTGAAGGTCGCTCTGCTGGAACCCTGACAGGCAATAGGCTGCTGCGTGGACTCCGGGGGGTCCGGACTCTCTCAGGGGGTGGGGGCACATGCAGCCGCTCGCGGGTGACGAACCCACGGCCGTCGGCCCGTACCGGCTGCTCGGCCGGCTCGGCTCCGGCGGCATGGGCCGGGTCTACCTCGGCCGGTCGGCGGGCGGCCGTACGGTCGCGGTGAAGATCGTGCACCCGCACTTCGCGCCGGACGAGGAGTTCCGGGCCCGGTTCCGCCGGGAGGTGGCCGCCGCCCGGCGGGTCGGCGGGGCCTGGACCGCCCCCGTACTGGACGCCGACCCGGACGCGCCGGTGCCCTGGGTCGCCACCGCCTACGCGGCCGGACCCTCCCTGACGGCCGCCGTCACCGACGGCGGTCCGCTGCCCGCGCACACGGTACGGGCGCTCGGCGCGGGGCTCGCGGAGGCGCTCGCCGCCGTCCACGAACTGGGCCTGGTGCACCGGGACGTGAAGCCGTCCAACGTGCTGCTCACCCTGGACGGGCCGCTGCTCATCGACTTCGGCATCGCCCGGGCGACCGACGGCACCGCGTCGCTGACGTCCACGGGGGTCTCGATCGGCTCTCCGGGATACATGTCTCCCGAACAGATCCTCGGCAAGGGCGTCACGGGCGCCGCGGACGTCTTCTCGCTGGGCGCGGTGCTGGCGTACGCGGCGAACGGGGAGCCGCCCTTCCGGGGCGACTCGTCGGCCGCGCTGCTCTACAAGGTCGTCCACGAGGAACCGGAACTCGGCCCCCTGAGCGGTGAGTTGCGGGCGGTGGTGGAGGCGTGTCTGGCCAAGGAAGCAGGGGAGCGGCCGGGGCCTGCGGAGTTGGCCCGGCGGCTGGCTCCGCAGGGGGCCGCGCGCCTGGTGACCGGCGGGTGGCTGCCGGGGGCGCTGGTGGAGCGGGTGAGCCGCAGCGCCGTACAGGTGCTGAACCTCGACGCGGGTGCGGACACGGCGGCGGGCGTGGCCGGGGACGCGGCGCGGGACGCCGCGGCGGTGCCCGGGTCGGGGCCGGTGGGGTTCAGCAGTCCCTCGCTGGGGGAGTTCGGCCCACTGCCGCCGAAACCGCCCCACGAGGCCGGGGCTTCCGTGACCCCGGTGGCCGCCGCGGACCCGTCGTCCCGAAAGGTGTCGGTGAGCGTCGCGGCGACCGCCGTACCCGGGGAGGGTGGGCGCGGCCGCCGGGTCAGCTGCACGGTGGCGCTGGCCGTGGCCGGGGCGCTGGCCGTGGCGACGGTCGGACTGGGCTTCCTGGCACGACCGTGGCTCCACGGCGACGACGGCAGCAGCGCGGGGTCGAACCAGGCGGGCTCCCCTCCCGCCTCCTCGGGGGGCGCCACGGCGTCCGGGGGCGCGGTCCCGGCGTCCTACCTCGGCACCTGGGAGGGCACGGCCACCGCCCTGCAGGGCAACCTCCCGGTCGGCACCTTCCGGGTCACCGTCGTCCAGGCGGCCGTCGGCGCGGAGCTGGGCCGGCTGCGCCAGACCGACCAGCTGGGCGGGGTCTGCACGGACGTCCTCACCCTGAAGTCCGTGACGAGGACGAGGCTCGTCGCCTCCTCCACGGGCGCCAAGGGCAACCACGACGGCTGCGACCCCGCCACGAACACCGTCTACCTGACCCCGGACCACGACACCCTGGTCTACACCTCGGACAGCTCGGCGGAGGGCAACCCGGTGGCCGTGATGACGAAGACGTCAGGCTGACCCCCGCTCCCGTCCTGCTGCGGTTCCTACTGGGTTCCTACTGCGGTGTCGTGACCGTGACGTGCTCGCCGGTGCCCAGGTGCAGCATGCCCTTGCCGGGCTGGACGGGGCCGCCGACCATGGCGCGGGTCGTGCGGATGCCGATCAGCTCGCCGGAGCCGGACTCCTGCGGGGAGAGCAGGAGGCCCCGGCGGGCCTTCTTGGCGTCGACCTGCCAGCCGGAGAAGCCGTCGCAGATCTCGTCCTCGTCACCCGCGATGACGACCGCCAGGCCCTCCTCGGCCCCCCGCTCCACGATCCGCTTGAAGACGTCCTCGGCGTCGCAGTCGTCCAGCACCTCGGCGTCGTCCACGAGGACCACGACCGGATCGGCCGGGGTGGCGGTGTTCACGAGCTCCTCCAGCTCGTCCTCGTCGACGTCCCGTCCGGTGAAGACCTTCAGCACCCCTTCCCGGCCCTCGAGTTCACGCAACGGTGACTGCCGGGGCGCGGCGATCACGATCCGTACGCCGTTGGCGAGATAGGACCGGGCGAAGCCCAGCAGGCTCGTGGAGCGGCCCGACTTGGCCGGGCCGCCGATCACGAACGCCGGCACGCCCTGGGCGAGATCCGGTCCGAAGGCGGTCAGTTCGTCACCGCCGACACCGGCCAGCGCCCACAGCTTGGAGGCCGCCGCAGCGGGGTCCCGCATCGCCCAGGCCTCCTCGAAGGAGATCCGGCCGGGCAGCACGTCCACCCGGAACGGCCGCCGCGTGCGCGGCACCTGCGCGTCCCTGGCCTCCGCCGCCTCGGCGATCGCGACGATCGCGGCGGCCTGCCCCTGCCCGGTGGTGTCCGCGGAGAGCAGCGCGAACTGCGTCTCCGCGGCGGTCTCGCTGCGGAACGCGCGGCCCGGCGGGATCTCCTCGGGCACCTTGCGCGAGTTGATGTCCAGCATGGAGAAGTCGGCGCGGTCGGCGAGCCGCAGCCCGTACTTGTCCTCGGTGAGGGAGGAGATGCGCCCGGCCAGGATCTGCCGGTCACCGGTGAGGACGAGATGGATGCCGACGCTCGCGCCCTCCCGCATCATCACCATGATCTGGTCGGTGAGGTCGCCGTGGTTCAGCTCGCCGAGGGTCGGCAGCCAGCCCTCCCAGCGGTCGAGCAGCAGCACGATGTGCGGCAGCCGCTCCGCCTCCGCAACGGCCGCCCGCTGCTCCCCGACGTCCGCGAACCCACGCTCGGCCAGCAGCTCCTGACGCCGCGACAACTCTCCTGACAGACGTGCCATGAGCCGCTGGACACGCTCGGTCTGGTTCCGTCCGACGACCGCACCGCAGTGCGGCAGCCGGGTCAGCGCGTTCAGCGCGCCGTTGCCGCAGTCGATGCCGTAGAGGTGGACGTCGGCACAGGAGTTGGTGCGGGCCAGCGAACCGGCGATGGTCCGCAGCACCTGCGAACGCCCGGTGCGCGGGGCACCCGCGACGATGAGGTGCCCGAAGGTCGCGAAGTCCACGGCGACCGCACGGCGCGCCTGGTCGGCGGGCAGGTCCTCGACACCGTACGGGGCGGCGGGCAGCGCGCCCTGCGCCCGGACGGCCGGCACGTCGTCCAGCAGGAGGGTGTCGTCGAGGGCGGGCAGCCACGGGGAGTGCTGGGCCGGGATGGCGAGCGCGGTGTTGGCCTCGCGCACGGCGTCGACGAGCACCTTCAGGTCGGTGATCTCGTCGTCCTCCTTCGTCTCCGACTTGGGCTTGCGCAGCGCCGCCCGCCCGAGGTCCTGCCAGGTCAGCGCCCCGGCCCAGGGGGCGAGGGTGGCCGGATCGGCGGCGCCCGGCCGTCGGCCGCCGACCCGCCCGGACTGGAACGGGACCAGCGAGGCGTGCCCCAGCCGGACGTACGCCCGGCCCGGCGTGCTCTTCGCGATGTGCCCGGCGTCGGGCGCGTCGATGACGTCGGTCGACTCACCGGCGTCGGTCACGCGCAGCGCGATGCGGAGGTTGGTGTTGGCGCGGATCTCGGGGGAGACGACGCCGGAGGGCCGCTGGGTGGCGAGGAGGAGGTGGATCCCGAGGGACCGTCCGCGCTGGGCGATGTTCACGAGTCCCGTGACGAAGTCGGGCAGATCGCGCACCATGGACGCGAACTCGTCGATGACGATGAGCAGTCGGGGCACCGGCGGGTGCGACGGGTCCCTCCTGACCAGGTCCTGGTAGTCCTCGATGTCCTTGGCGTCGGCGGCGGCGAGGATGTGCTCGCGCCGCTTCAGCTCGGCGCCCAGGGACTCCAGGGCCCGCTCCACCAGATGGGCGTCGAGGTCGGTGACCATGCCCACCGTGTGCGGCAGCTTCACACAGTCCTTGAACGCCGAACCGCCCTTGTAGTCGACGAGGACGAAGGTCATGTTCTCGGGGGTGTTGGCGACGGCGAGCGCGGCCACGATGGTCTGCAGCAGCTCGGACTTGCCGGAACCGGTGGTACCCGCGATGAGCCCGTGCGGACCGTCGCGCCGCAGGTCGATGCCGAAGGGACCGTCGTACGACTCCCCGATGACGGCCATGGTCGACTGCCCGCTCATCCGCCACCGGGCGGCGATCGCGTCCCGCGTGGGCGGCTCCAGCTGGAGCACGTCGAGCAGCCGGCTGGCGGCGGGCAGCGCCGAGTCCTCGCTCTCCCCGCTGATGTCCCGCAGCGGGGAGAGGGAGCGGGCGAGCCGGGCGCACCAGGCGGCGGAGACGAAGTCGGGCCGTACGTTCCGCTTGCGCAGCGCCCCGCTCTGCTCGACGCGCAGCCGCAACTCCAGGTCCTGCGGCGCCTGTTCCTCGCCGGTGCCGACCTGGGGATGCCAGGCCTGGAAGGAGGGGAAGCCACCGACGGCCTGCTGCGGTACGGCCGCCACGGCCGTGTCCTTGCCCGCCACCGGCTCGGCGACGACGACGCCCTGGCACTCCCCGGGCAGGAACCGCTCCTCCTCGTCGAGGCAGACGGAGTGGATGGCCACCCCCGGTCCCTCCCGCAACAGCCGTACGACACCGGGCAGGGACCGCAGCCGCCGGGACCCGTCCCATACGACGACGATGTCCGGGTCGGAGAACGCCGGGCCGTCCGCCTTGTTGCGGCCGCCCTGCTTGAGGGCCTTCTGCCGGCCGTCGAGGAGCTGGGTGAGCTCGCCGACGCGGGCGCCGACGGTCTCCGAGTCGGTGCCGATGAGCACATTGACGTCCTGGCCGCTGCCGGGACGGGAGTGCGGCAGCCAGCGCACCCAGTCCCAGCGGGTGCCGGCGTCGTGGTCGGTGAGGACGTAGAACTGCACGTCCATGGGGCTGTGCAGGACGGCGGTCTGGGCGACGGCCCAACGCCCCAGCGCGTGCGCCGAGTCACCGGGTCCGGCGACGCCGATCACCCCGAGGTCGCGCAGCGACAGGCCGACCGGGGCGTCCTCGATGTACCAGCGGACCTTGCGCTTGTGCTCGTCCTGCTCGGGGTCGTCGAGCTCGACCTCGGAGGGGACGCGTCCGGTGCCGAAGCGGATCAGCAGGTGGTCGGCGTCGGTACGGCGCCGCTCCCACAGCCGGGTCCGCGGCCCGGTGCCGTACGTCAGCACGGCCGCGGGGTCCGGCACCGCGGCGCGCCGCTCCGACCGCTCGGCGACGAGGGCCTCCTGCGCCTCCCCCTCGATCCGCGCCTTGTGCTCCTTGTACTCCTTGAGCTGCTTGGCGTGGGACTTCCGGCCGTGCTTCTTGTC
Organism: Streptomyces sp. NPDC020958; assembly: GCF_055562175.1. Taxonomy (NCBI): domain Bacteria; kingdom Bacillati; phylum Actinomycetota; class Actinomycetes; order Kitasatosporales; family Streptomycetaceae; genus Streptomyces; species Streptomyces sp. NPDC020958. The sequence goes on from NZ_JBVHFU010000008.1 coordinate 26,687, forward strand.
CATGAAGTAGTTGCCGAAGAGCATGACCGGACTCATCAGCGCCATGATCAGGTAGTACCAGCGCCCGAACATGAGGACGGAGACGACGGCGCCGACGAGCGGCAGCAGCGCCATCAGCCAGGGCAGCGGGCGGGCCTCGTAGTCGCCGGGCGGGTTCGGCAGCGCGAAGTGCGTCTGCCGGTCGGCGGGGCGCAGCCGCGGGGGCCGGTTGTAGTCGAGCCCGGCACCGTCGTCGGACCACTTGAGGGCGGCGTTCGGGGGCGCGTACGCGGTGATCTCGAACAGGCTGTTGCCGAGCGCGAGTTGGGCGTCGAGCGGCCAGTCGCCGTCGCCCTTGAACTCCTCCCCGTCCAGCCGGGCGTCCGCGGTGTGCACCTGGAGTTTGCAGGTGCCGTCGATGGCGATGGAGAGGGTGGCGGCACGGGCCGCGAGTTCGGGGTCCTCGACGCGGAGGTGGGAGGCGGCCCCGGTGCCGATGTCGTACCGTCCGACGCCGAGCCGGTGCACGGCACCCGCGGCCGGTCCGCCCGCGACCCGGAACTCCACGATGCCGGTGGGCTCTCCCATCAGGCAGCCGGCCGGATCGTGCAGGGAGACGACGACACCGTCGCGCAGCGGCGAGCCGACGACGGTGGCGGCGGGGTCGAGGGCGTACCCGTCGACGTAGGCCTGCGGGCCGGACACCCGGAAGGGGGCGGCCTGTCCGCGGTGCGCGCCGATGGGGATGACCTGGGCGCCGCCCTCGTCGGCGGCCGGGAACCCGGAACCGACCTGCCGGGCCAGCTCCCGGGCGACGTCACCGACCGTCGACTCGGGATCCGCGTCGAGCACGACGTCGGCGGTGGCGCCGCCGACCGGATCGACGACCGTCAGACTCAGGCGCACGTTGTCTCCCCCTCGCAGGCCCGGCACATCCGCAGTGACCTTAGCCGGACCCTAGCCGGACCTCGGCAAGAGGGGCTTTCCCGGGTGCAACGGGAGTACGCCGGTTCACGATTCCCTCGCACAAGGCCCCTGCGGCCACCCGTCTCCCACCCGTAGGATCTTTGCTCGTGCGGACGGCCAAGCCATGGCCACGGATCCGCGCGATCGGTGCCACGGGGGAAGGCCCTGCGGCCACACGAACGGGAGGGGGCCGTCATGGCCGGTAAGGACACGGATCTCACTTATGCCGAGATGGAGAAGGTCGCGGGCGACCTGATCAAGGACATGCACGAGCTTGAGGACAAGATCAAGAACGTGGAGAAGCGGGTCAGCGCCCTGGTGGAGAACGGCTTCACCACCCAGAAGGCCTCGGGAGCGTACGACGACTCCATGAAGGACTTCACCAAGGGCGCGACCAAGACGATCCAGGGCCTGCACGGCCTCTCGGACTTCCTGAAGAAGGCGAAGGAAGCGTACGAGCAGCTGGACGACCAGCTGGCGAAGCAGGCCAAGGGTTAGTAAAGTCCGAGGCCGGTGAACGGTTGGGTGCGGCGGAGCGCGCGAAGTGCTCCGCCGCACCCGACTGTCAGGCTTCGGTGACTCGGGCCGCGCCCGGTTGTTGCTGACGCGCCAGGTACTTGTGGAGCTCGCCGCGCCACTCCTCGGTCTCCAGCTTGATCCACGAACCGTCCGTGAACCGCAGGAGCAGTCTGTCGGTCTCGTAGGAGGGGAGGGGGTCGACGAGCGTGGCTTCTCCCGTGGGGATCTCGGCGACGACCTGCATGAGCGCGTTCCGGCGAATGGACACACGCTTGGGCGGAGCAGCTAGCAGGATCCGGTTCCCGACAAGTGCGACCAGGCGTTGGTGGTGGGAGGAATGGCTGTACCACTGCAAGAGGAGGTGGCCGGCAGCCCCGTTCCAGTCGCCGTCGAAGGTCTTGTCGAGGCCGAGTTCGACGACGGCCTCGTCCCGCCGCTGCTTCTCGAGCTTCTTGGCGCGGTGACGCTCCTGTTCCTCGGTGGTCGACAGCGCGCGCTTGAGGGCTTCCTCGCCTTCGGCGAGCAGGCTGAGCAACTTGCCGATGAACAGCAGGGGTGCTGCCAGGGTGAGGCCGAGCATGGCGAGCGGTCTGATGAACGCGGGGTGCAGGGGCACCGATCCGGCCGCACGGTGCATTTCGGCGGGCGGTTCGGGGATCTTGCCGATCGTGCACCAAGCCGCCGCGTCGGGCGTGACGCCGAGCCGGTCCCGTACGGTGCGGTCGGTGCTTGTGGACAAACCCGGTCCTGCCTTCCGAGTCGTTTGCCGTGTGTCGTTCATTGTCCTACGGGCGGGAGGACCGACTTCCAGTGCCCCTGTGAAGCTGGAGCTGCCATGAAACGGCCGGTGGTGATCGCACTGGCGATGAACAGTAGGATCCGAAGCCCGCATTGCAAAGTGACGTGTGTGATATCGGCTTACTCTGGGGTATTGGGGGATACCAGACATGTCCAAGGGCGATCTGGCCCTGAGTCTCGCTGGGCTCGACGACCTGGCGGCTCAACTGCGGTCGATCAAGCAACGCATGGACGACACCGGTCAGGTGGACCGGAAGCTGGGTAACGGCGAGTTGGGCTCAAGTGCGGCTTTCGACGCGATGGAAGACTTCATGCACGGCTGGAAGGACGGCCGTAAGGAGATCGACATCGGCCTTGAGAACGTGGCGAAGATGGCACAGGAGATCGTCGACAAGATGACCAAGCTCGACACGGATCTTCGGAATGCCGTCCGCAAGCACGAGAAGGAGGGCAAGGGTGGAAACTGAGGCCCCCCTCGCCGATGAGCCCACGGCTGAGGACCCCTTCGCGGGAGCGGCACCCGGGGACGTCGTCGGCATCAACATTCAGGTCCCCAGCGCCTGGTACGAGTTCGACGTCCACCCCGCCACGGTGAACCGCTCGATCCGGGAAGTCGTGGCGGAGCGGATCAAGCAGCGTCCGGAACTGGCCGAGCATCAGGCCGACCTGGTCAGGACCTTGAAAAAGGTGGCCCGCGAGGCCCGGAAGGGCAACGTCGTCTACTCCGGCTCCATGTGCGAGATCGTTGACGGCGAGCCGATGGTGGCGAGCCTCACGGTCAGTGTGGACGCCGCCGTCAACGACACCACAGGAGAGACCGCCACCACCGGACTCGACACGCTCATGAGCGTCTTGGCGCCTGTCGAGCCCGGCCGCAGGCCCACTGATCCGTGGCGCCGCGTGCGCCTGGTGGAACTACCGGACGCCGGCCAGGCGGCACGCGCCGAAGGCATCGAGGACATCGAGATCCCCGACGACAAACGCAGTTACCGCGTGGTGATGATGCAGACGCTCGTCCCCTTCCCGGGCAGCAACCCGAAGGTCGCCGTCATCAGCGCCAGTACACCCCAACTCGCCCTCGTCGAGCCCATGCTGCAACTCTTCGACGTGATCACCAGCACCTTCCGCTTCGTCTGCCGCGCCGACCTCGACACGGAGAGCTGAGCTCAATGGCCCGCCCCACCGACTGGCACAACCTCGACCTGCATGACGACCCGACGCCCGGTAATCCGCACGAGGTCAGACTCCAGGGCCAGCGGTACAAGACGTTCGTCGAAGACGTTGCCACGGTGCTCAGGGGCATCCGCTCCGCCTCGAAGGACTCCGTCCTCAAGGAGTCGGCCGGCAAGGCCATGGACGCCTTCAAGGACCAGATCGGCAAGCTGCCGGGCCAGTTGCAGAAGCTGCACGACTCGTACGAATTGGTCTCGGGGGCCCTGCTCGCGTACGCCGGAAAACTGGAGCACGCCCAGACCACGGCGGACCATGCGCTGGCAAAGGCGCGGATACTGCGCGGCGACCTCTCCAAGGCCCAGTCCCGGCTGGCCGGCGCCACCACCGCGGCGAACACCGCCAAGTCGGCGCAGGACAAGCTGAACAACCCCAGCGGCAACGCTCCTGCGCCCGACCCGGAGAAGGTCCGCAAGGCGACTCGCGACGCCCAGCACGCCAACGAGCACCAGAAGGCGGCACAGGGCCAGGTCGACAGCCTGAACTCCCAACTGGCAGAGCTCAGGGCCAAGGCGGAAAACGCGGGCAAGGACCAGGACAAGGCCGCCACGAAACTCGTCCACGACATTCACAGCGCCTCCGACGCCGGGATCCACAACAAGAAGTGGTACGAGAAGGTGGGGGGCTGGCTGGCAGGCCACTGGGACCTTTTTGTCACCGGCTGCAAGATTGTTGTGGCGGTTGCGGGGATCGTGGCGCTGTTCATTGCCGCTCCTTGGCCGGTGATCATCATCGTGGCCGCAGCGCTGGTCGTTCTTGCGGACACGATCGCCAAGTTTTCGCAGGGAAAGGCGGGCTGGGGAGACCTGGTCTTCGCTGTGCTGGATTGCATTCCCGTGGTCGGCAGGCTGGCCATGGTGGCGAAAGCCGGTAAATTGGTAGGTGGCTTCAGGATGGCACTGAGGGTCAGGAAGGCCGAGATCGCTTGCAGCCGCCTCATTAAGATGTGGCGAATGGGTGAAGATCTCAAGGGGTTCCGAAAGGTTGGTTACGCGTTTGCCACCGGAGAGCTCAAGACCACCCTCAAGGATGCCTTCAATGGCGGTTGGAACGAGGTTCAGAAGAACGCTCTGGGCAATCTCGCCGGAAATGCCATTGGGGCCGGCATGACGCCGTTGGTGAGCAAGGGTTTCAGTAAGCTTCCCAAGATCATCAACGATAGCAGCTTCACTAACCTGACTCGCAAGCAGTACCGAAATCTCGGTCTGACCCTTGCTGGGAAGAATCCAAGGGGTCAGATGATCACTGGCGGCGTCGAAGGTTTCGTCAAGAGCGTAACCCGCGCCACCGTGAATACTGCATTCTTCGGCGCGAGCTTCGACACGAATGGCGTCATTCTGGACGGCCTGGGTGGCGCGGGTGGCAGCGGTGCTTACAAGCCGGGCATCTTGCCTGCAAAGGCGCAGTTCAGTTCGTAAGCGACTGGCGTGCTTCCTGGAACTTCGTCATGGCTGCAGGCAACTGGACGCGGTAATCGATGTACCCGACGCTGCCGTCTTGCATGATGTCGGTGTGTTCCGTGGAGGTGGTGACGTACGGCAGGTGACTGTCCGCCAACTTCCGGGTCGCGGTCCACAGCGCATCTGCGACGGCCTGCGGCGAGGACTCGTCGATCACCGTAAGGCGGCGCTTGATCGACATCACCTGACCTTTGAGTTTGAAGGTCAGGGGCAGTCCGATGCCCGAGCAGGTGAACCTACCGCGCCCTTGTCGTAGCAGATGTCCCACGCCGTCGAGCAAGTCCACCAGGGCGGGGAACAGGATGATTCCCATGCCCCCATCGGGCAGTCGCGAGACGCGAGTCGTGGCCGTCCCTGCGTTTCCCGTGACGTCCAGGTGGCCGAGGAAGAGCCCGTCTAGGACGTCTTCCTGGTCGGCGAGCGGGGTGTAGATGAACTCAGGCATGAGCTCTCACTTTTTCCCTGTTTGCAGTTGTCGCATCTCTTCTGCCGTGAACGGGGACTCTCCCGAAATACCGGCTGCTTGTGCGCGCTGCCAGGCCGCCTCGCTGACGCCGTCAGGCCGGGCTCCCTTGCTGGGGCTGATCGTGTGCGCGGGCCGCACCGCACCCAGTTCAGCCACCCCCTGAAGCGCGATCACGCCGGCGAACCGCGGGTCACCTGCAAACTTGAAGCCTTTCGTTCTGGCGTGGTTCACGGCATTGTGCCAGCGCTTGCCCGTGAGTCCGTATCGTCGGACGACGACGCTGACGCGCTTTTCACCGTCATCGGGACTGGGGAGCTTCAAGTAGCTGACGTCCGCCCCAGCGGAGCTTTGAACTGGAGGGTGATCCTGCCAGGGGTAGGTGGCGAGCACTCCGCGCATCTTCTTCAGCTGCACCCGGCGGGAATCCGATACGGCGATTCCGATGACCGAGACGATGATGGGGGCGATCATCACGTAGACGGGGAGCGATCTGCCCAGGAAGGACTCCCAGAGGACCGTCTCCAGTACGAAGAATCCCGGCAATGACAGCACCCAGAAAGTCGTCGCCGTGATGCTCCGTCGACGCGCCCGCTGCCACGCGCGCAGGGTGTCCGGATCTTCGAAGGCGGTGCGAGGCGTTTCGTCCCCCATACGGTGAACCCTCCCGGCAGCTGGCTGATTGTTCACGTTCGCAGTCGGCCCGACGGAATCGGCGGAGCTTTACGCGCTACGAGCCGACGGTATCAGGAGGGGGCGTTCCGTTGGCTGGGTGAACGGCTCCGAGATCGGCGCGGGCTCTGTCCATACCTGCGGCAAGGGCGATGGGAAGCTCGTGAGTTCCGTAACGCCGTGGAGGGGCACACGGTATTGGGCACGTTGTTGCATCGCGGGCGCTCAGCCCACAGCCCCGGACCGCTGTGCAATTTCCAGGTGCTCACATGGACACGGCGCTCCGGTTCAGCACAGTTCGTGCCGCACGGACCGGACTCGGTGGCCGGGCGATGTCCTGCCGCGACCGGTGAGGGCGGAGTGGTGAGTCTCGCCGTCGCCTAGTACTTCAGCAGCACTTTGACGTTTTCCCTGTTCAGGGGCGGTCTGGGTGAGTGTAGAGGGCTGATGACCGGCCTGGGATCTCTTTCCCTGGCCGCCCCTCGATCGTGTGCAGCCGCCGCTGATAGTGACAGCGGCGAGCGACGGCTTGGCGTCGTCTGCGCCAGTGTGACCATCTCAGTGCGCGTGCACTGATGAGGGGCTGGTGAACGGCGAGGGGTGAGTGGCCAGTTGCCAGGAGCCGCCGAACTTCTGCCACGGTGAGGGGCGCAAGGCAGGAACCGTTTCTGCCGCCCCTTTTGCCGCGGCGTCGGCGGCCATGACGGCCCGGAAGGCCAGGAAGGCATGCGCCAGTATGGCCAGGGTGATGTGCCGCATCCAGCCGGTATAGCGGCGGACTTCGTACTGGTCGAGGCCGCACTCGTTCTTCGCGGCCTGGAAGGCTTCCTCGATGGCCCAGCGCGTCCCGGCTACGCGAACCAGACGCTCGACCGTGGTGCCGAGCGGTGCGTAACAGAGGTAGTAGGCGATCTCCTCGGGCTTGCTGATGCTGCGGCGGGCCAGCGCCCACCGCTGGTGGGTGGGCATCTCGCCGTCGAAGTCCTCGATGGAGGTGATCTGCAGGGCGGCCCAGTGGTAGACGCGCGGGCCCTTGGCGCCGTCACCGCACGAACGTTGCTCCCACGCTTCGTCGGGTGCCTGGGAGAAGAGGTGGTCGATGCGTCCGAAGTGGGGCACCTGCTGGGACTTGGGGACCGCGAGGACATGGCCCAGGCCGGAGGGGGGGCGCTCGCCTCTCGTCAGCGGTTGACCGCCTGGATTTCCTTCACGGTCACGTTCTGCTCGTACGTGGAGAGACCGTCGGGCAGGGCCGGCTGTTGTGCGGGGCCGTCCGGGTCGGCCGAGTCCGTCCACGTCACCTTCCAGGTGATCGACGCCTTGAAAGGGTAGGTGCCGGTTCCGGACGAGCGACGGTAGGTGATGTTGCAGGCCGCGTCCTTGCTGTCGACCGTGTAGCCCTTGTCGCCCTTCGCCAGGTCGTACGTGCAGGTCTGCGGATCGGCGTCCGCCGTGCCCGCATCGACTTCGAGGGCCACGGGGGTGGCGACGGTCGTCGCGGCCATCTGGACGCCCTTGTAGTTGATGCTGGCGGTCGTCCAGACCCGGTCGAAGTCGCCGTCCAGCTTCACGCGCGTACCGAGGTTCACCTTGAGCCGGTCGGGGCTGGGGCTCAGGACCACGGGCGGCTTCGGCAACTTCGTGGAGTTGTAGGCGAGTCCGGACAGGATCTCCGGCGTCAGCTGGTTGGGGTCTGCCTTCGGCTGGGCGGGCGGGACCCAGATCTCCCAGTTGGCGGGGGTCACGGGACAGGCGTCGGTGTAGCTGTCGTTACGGAACTGCACCTGCCACCAGAGGCCTTTGTCGCCCTTGTGGTAGTCCTCGGCGGCGCGTTTCTTGGCGTAGCTCGCGGCCGGCTCCTGGGCGCCCTTGTACGAGGACTTGATGAACTCCTCGTACTCGTCCGGCGTGTACATCGGCTCGTACCAGCAGACGGGAGGCTTCCAGTTGGTGTTCGAGGATGTGGCGGTCGCCGTCGAGGCGGATGCTCCAGACGTCCTCCGGCTGATGCGGATGTGAGCGCCGATGGTGCCGGGGCCGGAATCCCCGCCGGAGCCCGAGCTGCTGTCCGGCGGGGTGGTCGCCTCCGTGCCGGTGCCGCCACCACTGCCCCGGATGTCGTCAGCGTGAGCCGGGAACGGCGTCCACAAGGCCAGGGCGAGACTGGTGACGGCGGTCGCCCACACAGCGGGCCGAGCAGCCCTCGGCCCTAGCCCCGTACGCACGAAGCGTCCCCCTTCTTCCAGTTCTGCTGTGTTACCTGCCAGTCCCCGGCTGCGTCCTTCTGGGCCTGGAGGGTGTAGAGGACGAAGCTCTTGCTGCTGGTCTTGGTGCGCAGCACCTTCCCTGACCTGATCTCCTTGCCGTACGCCTTGCTCTGGTCCTCGCAGTAGCGAGCCGCTGCGGACTTGCCGTTCGCGACGTCCGTGACCTCGAAGTTGTAGTACCGGTAGTCGCCGGTAACGGTGAGTCCGTCCTTTTTGACAGTCTCGACGCGGTTGGCCCAATACGTGAGGGCGGCTGCCGCGAAGTAGCGGTTCATATTGGTGGTCTGCCCGACGCCCTTGGCGAAGGCCTCGATATTGGCCTGGGTCGAGTACGCCACGTCCCGGAGGATCGCGTCCTTCGTGGCGTCACCGGTCGACTGTCGGTCAACGGTCACCTTGATGTCCGACGGAAACGCGAAGGTAGGTGCGTTCTTGTCCGCCGAGGCGGAGGCTGACGCCGACGGCGACGGAGAGTTCGACCCTCCCGCGCCCGCCCCCGTGATCTTGTCGTTGTCCTTGGAGCTGTCGTCCCCGCCTCCGCATGCCGTCAGCAGCAGGGCTGCGGTCGCGGCGAGCGCGGCGGCGACGGGCAAGGTGCGGCGCGTCACTGTGGACTCCCCCGTGAGAATGAAGTTCGGCAGGAGCGAAGACGGTATCCGTGAGGTCTCCGATTTCGCCACCGCGAACGTCGCTGTGAGTGTGGTGATCGAGACGCATTCTAGGAGCTCTGGCGGGGGCGGCCCCGGCGTGGTGGCGTGGAGCTTCCCTCTCCCGGGCCGTTCGCGGGAACTTGGTGAAGGTTGCGCGGGCATGGCGTGAGCGGGTGCGGATTGCGCTGGGCCCTGTCCCTCTCCTTGGGGCTCCCTTTGCGGTCCATTGGTTGTAGCCCCGAAAACCCTCGACAGAGAGTGACCCTGGCTCTCCGCGTCTCGTGGGGCGGCCGGTAGGCAGGTGTTCACGGGGGTAGTTGTGGCGGATCACGTCAAGGTGTCCACGAGTGAGTTGCGGGAGATCAGTAGATCTGTCGCGAAGTTGAAGTCCAACTTTGAACATGCGAAGGATCTCGTCGACTCGTACGGCTCCGAGATCGGGTCCGGCGAGGTGGCCGATGCCCTCGGTGACTTCGCCGACGACTGGAAGAAGAAGCGCAAGCAGCTCTGCGACGGGCTGGAGTTCCTCGGGAAGACCGCGGGCGAGGCGGCGAAGGCCTACGACGGGATCGATCAGCATCTTGCCGACGCGCTGGTCAAGGCTCAGCCGGGGGACAAGTGAGCGATCACGACTTCGCCGGTGTCGACTGGCAGACGGCCCGGTACGACGACAAGGAGTTCACGCCGGGGGATCCGTACGAGGTGGCCCGGCTCGGGAAGCGGATATCCGACACCGCCAGGCTGATCGAGGAACAGGCCGGCAAGCTGAACAACCTCGTCGACGGGAACGGGTGGGACTCGGACGCCGGGAAGGCGTTCACCGCGAAGACGGGGGACACCGTCAAGCTGCTGAGCCAGTCGCACCAGCGGTATGCGGCGGCAGGGGCGGCGCTCGGTTCATCCGTGCCGTACGAGCCCATCGCCGACACCGTGCGGGAGAGCTGGGCCACCGCTCTCAACCACGCCCAGAACAGGGTGCGTGCCGCGCTGAAGAAGGCTGCGGCGGCCGATGCCGACAGCAGCAACTACCAGAAGCAGATCGATCAGCATCCGTCCCCTGACGACAACCACCCGGACAAGCAGAAGCTGAAGCGGCAGAAGGAGGCCTCGGACGGGGATCTCGACGCCGCGAAGCGGGAGCTTCGGGCCGCGCTCGAGTACCGGGACACGCAGGCCGGGTATGCCGCCAAGGCGATCCGGGACGCCATCGACCACGACGGGCTGAAGGATCCCAAGCATCACTGGTGGGACAACTGGAAGGACTGGGTCGCCACCATCGGCCACTGGGCGGGGGCGATCGCCGGAGTGCTCTGCCTGCTGGCCCTGTGCCTGAGCTGGGTCCCCATCCTCGGTGAGGTGCTGGGAGCCTTGGCTCTGATCGCCTCCGTGGTCGCTCTCGTCTGCGACACCGTCTCCGCGCTGGACGGCAAGGGCACCTGGCTGGACGTCGCCATCGACGTGGTCGGCGTGCTGTCCTTCGGCGCCGGCCGGGTCCTCGGCACGACCTTCAAAGAGGCGGCCACGGCCGCCCGGGGGTCGTCGGCGCTCAGGGAGTTCCTGAACCTGCGCGGGCTGGGCGTGGGCGAGAAGCTGGCCGGAGAGATCGCCCAGGCGAACTCCGGGGTCAAGGCGGGCAAGATCGCCGAAGCCCTGGCGAAGGGACCGGACAGCGTCCTGCCCAGGATGAAGTCGATCGTCAAGGAGTCCGTCAACTTCAAGGCGTACTTCGGCGACATCCGCACGGCCGTCGCCGAGCGAGGAGCGGAGGACCCGATCCTCACCAAGGAACTGCCCAAGTGGCGCGGTCTCTCCGACTCGGTGTTCAAGGGAAAGGCGTGGTCGGCCGGTGGCCTGTACGCCGCGAGCCAGGTGCTGCCGCTGGGCGCGGGCATCGTGAACCTGGCGCCCTCGGCCGGCTGGGAACCGACCTCCATCGAGCGCAACCAGTTCGACGGCATCAAACACATCGCCCCCCTCGGGGCGAACGGCATTCCCTTCTACAACTGGAACTGGAAGGTCTCCGGCGGCTGAACGCGTCCGCCGGCACCGCTGCCGGATCATGGCGAGGCCCGCAAGGGCGAGGAGAGAACGAGGAAAGTGGCACCTGGAGACGGTCGGACCGTCGACGAGCAGTTCGCCCGGCTCCCGAGAAGCCGACAGCGCGAACTCGAAGCGAAAGGGCTCGGTCTGCCGCGCCTGCGCGAAATCGCCCTTGAGCAGGGCGGCGAGCCGGCCGTGCAGCACATCCTCGCGGAACACTCCCGCCCCTCCAGCCGGTGGGATTTCGACGGCGATCGGGGCACCGACGAGGGCAGAGCGGTGTGGCCGTGGATACGGCTGCTCCTGGTCGCCGTCATCGGCGTGGTGCTGTGCCTGCTGTCCACCTACGTCCTCAGCTCCTCGGCGCTCCTCGTCGGTGCGGCCTGCGGTGTGGCCGTGGCCTGGGCGGGGTTCAGGACGCGCAGGTCCCTCGGAGGACTTGTGGCCTGCGGCCTCGTCGCGGTCGCCTATGTCGCGCTGATCTGGGTGGGCTCGTACGCCGCCGACGAGTGGTACCTGCACCTGCGGGGGCAGGAGACCACGGTCGCCTACGCGAAGCCTCTGCACGAGCAGGCTTCGCACGGCGTTCGTGTCACGTACTGCCGCGTCACTCTCCCGGACGGAGCGGTCCGCCGGGTGTTCGAGAACGACAAGCGGTGTACGGACGAGACCATGGCCGGCGCCAGAACACGTGCGGTGATCGACCCGTCGGATCACTACCGGCCGGTCCTCGGAGGCAAGTCCGCCGTCGGCGGGATCGCGGCCGCGTACGGCTGCCTCGGTGCGGCCGCCGTCCTCGTCCTCGCCCCCCTGGCCGCCGCCGTGATGAGCCGGTCGAACGAGCGGCGCGGCCGACAGGGCGAGCCGGACCGCTGGGCGGGCGGAACGGACGTATGACGGACCGCACCGAATCCCCTGCTGCGGCAGCCTCCGTCCCACCCCCCTCCGACTACCGCCTGGCCGTCCCCGAAGGCTGGGAGCGGATCGTGCTGGACAGCCCGGAGCGCTGGACCCACCGCATCGACAAGCTGGTCAAGCGGGGTTTGCGGCGGACGCAGGCCACCCCGCAGCTGGAGGCCGCGCTGGCGGAGCGGATGCGGGCGCAGGCCGCGGCCGCGCAGGCCAACGGCGGCGTGGAGATGTACGTCGTCAACCAGGTCCTCGGCCAGGTCCCCGTCTCCGCCGGTCTGGTCGTGACGGTGCTGCGGCCGTCGCCCGGCACCGAACCCGGCGACCTCGGCGACATCGCCCGCTCCCTCGCCCTCCGCGCCGACACGAAGGACGCCGGCATCGACGACGTCACCCTCGTCGACCTCCCCGCCGGCCCCGCCGTACGCCACCGCTATCTCCGCCGACCCGCGGCCGACGACCCGGACGGCAACAAGCTCGCCGTCGCCCACCTGGACGTCTACCTCACCGTCCCGCAGAGCGGCCAGCGACTGCTGCTCTCCTTCTCGACGCCGACGGCACCGCCGCTGGAGCCGCTGGTGGAGGCCCTGGTCACGTTGTTCGACTCCGTAGCCCGCACCCTGCAATGGATGGCCTGATGCCCGAGTTCGCCGCCGCCACCGTTCGTCTGCGGACGCCGGAGGACGCCGTCGCGCTGCCCGTGCGGTCGTCCGTGGATCTGCGCGCGTGGGCTGCGGAGACGGCCCGGGGGCTCGTCGGCCGGGACGACGACGAGCCGAAGCTGCTCGACGCCCTCGCCGCCGAACTCCGCGAGGCCGCCGCCGACTCCCGCGAGCGCGGTCCGATCACGGCGCTTTCGTACGTCCCCGAACCGCGCCTCGGTGAGCTCGCCCGGATCGAGTTGTCGGCGCTGGTCGCCGACGACACGTACCCCGAGGTGACCGTCGACCTCCTCCGGAGCTACCTCGCCGCTCCCACCGCCGACTCCTACCGGCCGCCCGAGGCGGAGCTGCGCACCCTGCCCGCCGGCCCCGCGGTGCGCGTCCGGCACGCGTATGTCCGGGACGTCGGCCGGGACGGGCTGGGGACGGTGCTGGAGACGTGCGCGTACGGCATCAGGGCCGACGAGACGTGGGGGCTGGTCCTGCTGACTTCTTGGCAGGCGCTGGCCCACACGGACCCCCTGTGCGAGCTGACCGACGAGTTGGCCAAGACCGTCCGGGTCACGTCCTAGCAGCGTCGTTCCGCCGGGTCAGGCCAAGAGCACCGTTGTGCACATGGCACTTGAGCATCAGTGGCTGACCCGGTCGGCCGTCCGGGACCCCAGAGCGGAGAGCAAGGATCACGTGGCGAACGAGGACGAGCGGTCTGTCGACGAACTGTTCGCGGAACTCCCGGAGAAGTGGCAGCGGGCGCTGGAAGAGGTGGGCATGGGGCTGCCGGACCTGCGCCGGATCGCGGCCGGCCCGGACGGCATGCGGCGGGCACGCGCCATCCTCGCCGAGTTCTCGCAGGCCAGCACCGGTTCTCGGCCCACACGGACGGTGTACGGCGGCGCAACGCCGGTGTGGCCGTGGGCCCGGTTGCTCCTGGTGGCCGCCGCCTAGGTCGGCGTCTGTCTGCTCTCCGGCGTGTTCATCGGCAAGGCGGCGGCGTTCGTCGGCCTGCTGCTCGGGCTGCCGGTGCTCTGGGTGGCCTTCAGGACCCGTGAATCCCGAGGGGCCCCCGTCACCCGGTATGTCACCGTGGCCGCCTATCTCGTACTGGTACTGGTCGGCACGAACTTCGCCAACGTCTGGTATCTGCAGCTACGCGGGGTGGAGCAGACGGTCACCATCGCCACGCCGACCCATCAGTGGACGCACGGCACCCGTGAGACGTACTGCCGGGTCCGGCTGCGGGACGGGTCCGTGCACGAGGTGGTCGACAACAAGGAGAACTGCGGTGAGCGGGTCGGGCGGACGACGACAGCCGTCGTCGATCCGGCAGGCCACTACAAGCCCTCCCTCGGCACCAAGCCCGAGATGGGCGGCCTCCTCTGGGCGTACGTCTGCCTGGGCGCTGCCGTTGTGCTCCTACTGGCACCGGTGACGGTCGTCGTCAGGGGACGACGCAGGCTGTACGACCGGGCCAGCGGGGCAATGGGATGAACGGCGAGACGGCCGGCTCGGCGGATACGGCCGGGTGGGCGCACCGCCTCGACGAGCTGACGGCGACCGTACCGGTCACGCCTCGGCCGCGTCGGCTCGCCGGCTCAGGACCACCAGCAGCCACACCAGCAGCACCGCCGAAGCGAGCGTCGAGGCGATGCCCACCGCCCACAGCCAGGGGTAATGGGCGAACACCCAGCTCGGCCCAACCGAACGGCGTTTGCGCTTGCCGCTGTCCATCGCGTCGAAGGCCAGGGACAGGAAGGCCGACAGTGACGCCACTGCCAGGACGGCGAGGACGGTCCAGCCCAGGGCACGGGCCGGATGGGCCCCCCACGCCTTGCGGTCCACGCCCTCCAGCGCCCGGAGAAAGAGGGCGGCCAGGAGCGGGGCGGCCATGCCGAGACACACCGCGAAGGCGTACGCCCCGCCCGGCCAGTTCCGTGCCGCCCACTGCCAGGCGTCGTCGCCCCACAGCATGGTGCCCAGCGCCATCAGGACGATCCCGCCCCCGATACCGAGGAACATCAGGCACCCGAAGAGAGCGTCCCGGTCCTTCTTCGCCTTCTTGGCACCGGCTCCCGGGACCCGCGACGCGGCCGACGCGGCCCTCGGGCGCCTGGGCTTGGCCGATCCGCCCACGGTGTACCTCTTTCTCGGTCAGCCGGCGGTCAGATGGCGAAGCAGGGGCTCGCCCTCCAGTGACGTCAGGCGGCACCAGGAGCCGTCCGTGAAGGTGATCCGGAAGTCGCGGCCCGCGATGCTGAACGGGCGGCGTTCCACCGTGGCGACCGTGCCCAGGTCGGTCTCCCAGAGGACTTCCTCCCAGGGGTTCCTGGGATCCTTGAGGCCGCCGAGGACCAGGAGCCGGCGGTCGGTCAGCACCAGGTGGGTGACGTCGGTGTCGGGGCGGCGGGCCGGGTCGAGTTCCCAGGGGAGGGTACGGGCGATCGTGCCGGGGGCCGCCCACAGCACCGGGAAGTCCTGTTCCTCGTTCTCCGGGTCCTCGCTGCCACCGAGGGAATCCGAGCCGCCGGGGCCGCCGCTCGGAGTGTTGCTTCCGGAGGCCACGACCAGTGCGAAGAGCCCGATGAGGAAAGCGGCCGTCAGTACTGCCCAGGCGATGGGTCCGAACCTCGATCGCAGCCGATATGTCGGGCCTGTCGGCCAACCCGGTAACTCGCCCTGTATGTCCCGCCGCTCCGGGTCGCGGAACCAGCGCCGTCCCTTGACCCGGTCCGCGGCCCCCGTCGCGAAGGACACCGCCGCGCGTGCCACGAGTTCCTCGTCCGCCGGGGGTTTCCAGGCGTGGCGCTGCGGCACGGTCACGGTCTGGCCTCTCCTGGTCGTTCACGGCAGTGAAGCGTCACCCCGCCGGGTGATCCTACTCGGGGCGCCTCATCGGCAACAGGTGTGTAATCGCGGGTCGTTAAGGCCCGCGCCCGGCCTCGGGCAACCCCACGTGAGCGGTTCGTGCAGGCCTCGTGGGTGCCCGGTGAGGATGCCGGGCGACGGCGCGGCGCAGGCGGGACGTTCGGGATTCACCCGCGCACAGTTCGGCGTCCCTTGTCGCCCCGCTGCTCCCAACCGTCGCACATAGCACCGGCGTTGCGGATCGCAACGACGATTTCGGTGAGGTCAAGGAGTCCGGACGCGCCTTGAGGGGCTTATGTGCGGCTGATACGGTGCGATCGCTTGACACTCGCCCTGTGGCCGCGTATTCGGCCGAGTCGGGGTGGTTGGTGTTGAGTGTCCGCTTTCGAAGCGTTGGCAGGGTTTTCGAAGCGTCGACAGAGTTTCAGAGTTCTCGACAGACAATGTCTTGGGTGTAACGGGGAGCGGTTGCGTGAAGATCCAGGAGCGTACGGGGGCGGGCGCCGGTCGTTCCGCCGGTCCGGCTCAGCCTTCGGTCGGTGACCGCCTTCCCACCGCACCCCGCGAGCGCAAGCCCGCGCTGGCCGCGCTCGCGGTCCTGCTGATCCTGCTCGGCGCGCTGGGCGCGACGACACTCGTGCTGCAGGCCGGCAACCGGATCGAGGTCATCAAGACGACCGCCGACATCCAGCCCGGCGAGTCCGTCACCAAGGACAACGTCACGTCCGTGCTGGTCGCGGCCGACGACAGCCTCAACTACGTCAAGTGGTCCCAGCTCAGCACCCTGGAGTCGTACCAGGCCAAGTCGACCATCTACAAGGGCACGGTCGTCATGGGGCAGATGTTCGACAAGGGGAGCAGCCTCTCCGCCGGCAAGGCCGTCGTCGGCCTCTCCCTCAAGGAGGGCCAGTACCCGGTCGGACTCAAGAGGGGGGACGTCGTCGCCGCCTACCGCGTCAGCAGCAACGGCTCCTCGACCGGCGGCTCCTCCGGCTCGTCCTCCTCGTCCTCCTCGTCGGGCGGCGGCTCCCCGATCGTCGGCCGGGCCACGGTCAGCTACGTGCCGGACGACAAGAACAGCGGCGATCTCGTCGGCAGCACCAACTTCGCCGTCACCGTCACCGTGAACAGCGACGCCGCCGCCGCGCTGGCCCAGGCCGCCGCCACCGGCTCGGTCGCCCTCGTTCGCGTCCCCGGCAACGGCAACTAGAAGGCGGCCCGCACCCCATGGCGCTCATCGCAATCGCCGCCGACAAGGGATCCCCCGGCGTCACCACCGCGGCCGTCGCGCTGGCCGCGGTCTGGCCGCGCCGGGTCCTGCTCGCCGAGGCCGACCCGGCCGGCGGCGACCTCGTCTACCGCAGTGCCGCCGCGCACGGCGGCCCGCTGAACCCGAACACCGGCATGCTCTCCATAGCCGCCACCGCGCGACGAGGGCTCGTACCCGACCAACTCTGGGATCACGTGCAGCCGCTGAGCGGCGGTCTGGAGGTGCTGGTCGGGCTCGGCATCGCCGAGCACGCCGCCGGGCTCGCCGGGCTGTGGCCCACCCTCGGGCACGCCTTCGCCGCCCTCGCCGACTCCCCGAACGCCCCCGCCGACGTCATCGCCGACTGCGGCCGGATCAGCGGCGACACCCCGGCCGTGGAGCTGTTCCCGCACGCCGCCCTGGTCCTGCTCGTCTCGCGCACCGAACCCGAGTCGCTCGCCCGGGTCCGGGACCGTGCTGCCGCCCTCGCGCAGAAGCTGCACGGCGGTCCGCGCGGCGCCGCGGCCCTCGCCACCCCGCTGATCGGCGTCGTCCTGATCGCCGACCCGGCCGGCTCCGGCAAGCTGGTCAACCAGGTCAACGACATGCTCGTGCACGCCCAGACCGGAGCACGCGTCGTCGGCACCATCGCCGACGACCCGGCCGGTGCCGACCAGCTGGCCGGCCGCAAGCGCGGGCGCCTCGACAAGTCGCTGCTCATCCGCTCGGCCCGCAAGGTCACCGCCGACCTCCAGCAGCAGTACGGCGCCTCCTGGACCGTACCGGCGCAGCCGCCGCACGCGGGGGCCGGCCGATGACCGCTGTCGACCACCAGTTGGTCAAGCGGTTCCGGCAGGACGCCGGCGACCGGATCGCCGAGCAGCGCCGCCAGGACCAGGCGTCCGGTGTGACGCCGATGTCCACCGAGGACGAACGCCAGTACGCCCGCGCGGTCATAGCCCAGATCCTGGAGGAGTACGCCCGCTCCGAGATCAACGCCGGGCGCACCCCGCTGGACGCGGAGACCGAGGAGCAGTACGCCGCCGCCGTGCACGCCGCGCTGTTCGGCGTGGGACGGCTGCAGCCGCTGCTCGACGACCCCGAGGTCGAGAACATCGACATCAACGGGTGCGACCAGGTGTTCGTGGGGTACAGCGACGGCCGGGAGGTCAAGGGGGATCCCGTCGCGGAGACCGACGAGGAACTCATCGAGCTGATCCAGGTGCTCGGCGCGTACTCCGGTCTGTCGTCCCGGCCGTTCGACTCGGCCAACCCGCAGCTCGACCTCAGGCTCCCCGACGGGTCGCGTCTGTCGGCCGTCATGGACGTCACCCGGCGGCCCGCGCTGTCCATCCGGCGCGCCCGCATGGGCAAGGTCTTCATCTCCGACCTGGTCGGCAACGGCACCCTGACGCCCGAGGTCGCGCACTTCATGGCCTGCGCCGTCCGCGCCCGCAAGAACATCATGATCGCGGGGGCGACGAACGCCGGAAAGACGACGCTCCTGCGCGCCCTCGCCAACGAGATCCCGCCGCACGAGCGGCTCATCACCGTCGAACGCGCCCTGGAACTCGGGCTGGACACCTTCCCGGACCTGCACCCGAACGTCGTGGCGTTCGAGGAGCGGCTGCCCAACTCCGAGGGGCAGGGCACCATCAGCATGGCGGAGCTGGTCCGGCGCTCCCTGCGCATGAACCCCTCCCGGGTGATCGTCGGTGAGGTCCTCGGCGACGAGATCGTCACCATGCTGAACGCGATGTCACAGGGCAACGACGGCTCGCTGTCCACGATCCACGCCAACAGCTCCAGCGAGGTCTTCAACCGTATCTCCACCTACGCGCTCCAGGCCTCCGAGCGGCTGCCCATCGAGGCCAGCCAGATGCTGATCGCGGGCGCGGTGAACTTCGTCGTCTTCATCCAGCGGCGCAACAACTACCAGACCGGCGGCCGCCTCCAGCGCATGGTCACCTCCGTCCGCGAGGTCAACGGCGTCGACGGCCGGGTGCTGTCCAGCGAGGTGTTCGCGGAGGCCCACGACGGCCGGGTCGTACCGCATGCGCCCATAGCCTGCCTGGAGGACCTGATGGCCCACGGCTACCAGCCGCACGGGGCCTGGGGGTGACGTGACATGAACCTGGACTCCTTGGGCTCCATGGGCGGGCTCTTCTCCACCCCGGTCCTCTACGGCCTCGGCTGCGGAATCGCCGTCGGCGGCGGCCTGGCACTGCTGGTCCTGGCGATCCGGGGACTGCCCGCCAGACCCGACCACGAGAAGCAGAAGGCCAACGAACGGGCCGCCGAACTCATCCGGTTCGCCGGCCGGCGCGGTTCGCTCGCCGCCATCATCGGGCTCGTCGTGCTGCTGCTGACCCGCTGGGCGGTGGCCGGCATCGCCGCCGGTGTCCTCGTCTTCTTCTGGGACAAGCTGTTCGGCGGCGCCGCCGAGGAGCGGGCCGCGATGAAGCGGGTGGAGGCACTCGCCTCCTGGACCGAGTCGCTGCGCGACACCATCGCCGGCGCGGTCGGCCTGGAACAGGCCATCCCGGCCTCCGCGCGGGCCGCCGCGCCCGTGCTGCGGCCGCACCTCGACGCCCTCGTCGACCGGCTGCGTGCCCGCACCCCGCTGCCCGACGCGCTCCAGCACCTCGCCGACGAGATCGACGACGCGTCCGCCGACATCATCGTGGCCGCTCTCATCCTCAACGCCCGGCTGCGCGGCCCCGGTCTGCGCCAGGTGCTCGGCGCGCTCGCCAAGTCGGCGCGTGAGGAGGTCGACATGCGCCAGCGCGTGATGGCCCAGCGGGCCTCCACCCGGCGCTCGGTGCAGATCGTCGTCGCCGTGTCGGTCGCGTTCGTCCTCGGCCTCGCCGTCTTCAACCGGGACTTCGTCGCGCCGTACGGCACCGCCGTCGGCCAGTTGGTCCTCGCCCTGGTCTGCGGGCTGTTCGCGCTCGGCTTCTGGTGGCTGCGCAAGCTGTCCACCATCGAGACCCCGGAACGGTTCCTGGTCCGCGACCAGTCCTCCGTCCAGTTCGTACGACCGCCCCGCACCGCCCCCGGCCAGAGCGGCCAGCCCGGCCAGCCCGGCCAGAGCGGTCAGCAGACGCTGCCGACCGAGGATGGAGTGCGCCGGTGAACCTCACGATGCCGATCGTCGTCGGCGTGACCCTGGGGCTCGGCGTCTACGCCCTGATCCGCGCCCTCATGCCGAGCAAGCGCAGCGCCGTCGCCCAGGTCGCCCGGATCGACGCCATGCGGGCCCGCGGCGCCGCCTACGAGTCGGCCCGGGGGAGCCAGGAGACCGGCAGATTCGGTTCACTGCGCGCCCAGGTCGGGGACCGGGTCGCCGAGTTCTACCGGCAGCAGGGCTGGGAACAGCGCTCGCTCCGCGCCGACCTCGCGGTCCTGGACCGCGGCTGGGAGAAGTTCCTCGCGACCAAGGTGCTGCTCGCCGCGGCCGGTCTGGTCTTCGGTCCGTTCCTGTTCGCCGTCGTCTACACCATGGGCTTCGGCCGCAGCCCGGTCGTCCCGGTCTGGATGGCCCTGGTCTGCGCGGCCCTGTTCTTCTTCCTGCCCGACCTGGAGGTACGACGGGACGCGGCCGAGAAGCGCCGGGACCTCAGGCGGGTCATCGGGGCCTACCTCGACCTGGTGTCGATGAGCCTCGCGGGCGGCCGCGGTCTGCCCGAGGCCCTGATGGCCGCCGCCGAGGTCTCCGACGGCTGGGCCAACCAGCGCATCCGCAACGCCCTCGCCGACGCCCGGATCACCGGCGTCAGCCAGTGGCAGGCGCTGGGCGCGCTCGGCGAGGAGCTGGGCGTGGAGGAGTTGAAGGACCTCTCCGCCTCCCTCGCCCTCGTCGCGGACGACGGCGCCAAGGTGCGGGAGTCCCTCGCCTCCCGCGCCGAGACCATGCGGCACCGCGAACTCGCCGAGATCGAGGGCAGCGCGGGCGAGAAGTCCCAGTCGATGCTCGTCGCCCAGCTGCTGCTGTGCGCCGGCTTCCTGGTTTTCCTGATCTTCCCTGCGGCGATGCGGGTGTTCCAGGTGTGAGCTGTTCCAGAGACCTTCGACAACTGCTGATTCGATCGCACGACCAACGCAACGGGAGAACCCACCATGAACGGACGTAACCTGACCGGGCGGAGCTTCAGCACCGGCATTCCGGCGATGGACTTCCTCGTCACCTTCCTCCAGGCCCGGGTGGAGCGGGCCCGCTCCGGCGAACTCGACCGCGGTGCCTCCGCCGTCGAGTGGGTCATCATCTCCGCGGTCGTCGTCGCGATCGTCGGCGTCGTCGCCGCCATCATCAACGCCGCGCTGAGCGACGGCGCCAACAAGGTCGGCAACTGCATCAAGGGTGCCAGCGCGAGCGGGACCTGCTGACCGGGTCGGCGACGGGGACTGAACGGGGATGACGGGGGTCTTTGTGGACGTGAACGCCTGGCTGCGCCGTCGGGCCGCCGCCGCGCGCGGTGACTCGGGCATGACGGCCATCGAGTTCGTGCTGCTCACCCCCGTCCTCTTCTTCATGATCTTCGCGACCGTGCAGTTCGCGTTGTACTTCTTCGCCGACCACGTGGCCCAGGCCGCGGCCCAGGCGGGCGCCCGCAAGGCCCGTGCCACCGCCGACGCGGAACCCGGCGCCTGGCGCGGTGAGGCCCAGGCCGTGGTCGACTCCTACATCAGCCAACTCGGGCCGCAACTCGTGCTGTCGCCGAACGTGACGATGATCCAGCCGGAACAGCACACGGTCGGCGTCGAGATCTCCGCCCGCATCCCGACGGTGTTCCCGGGTCTGGACCTGACGGTGCACGCGCAGTCGTCGGGGCCGGTCGAGCGGTTCGTGGAGGACAACTAGTGGTGGACGACCGGACGACCTGCGGAGCGGACAGAGCGCCGGACGACCGGGGGCTGTCGACCGTCGAGGTCGTCATCCTCGCCCCGGTCATGATCCTCTTCATCCTCGTGCTGGTCGCCTTCGGCCAACTCGTGGACGGCCGGGGCGCGATCGACGGCGCCGCCCGTGACGCGGCCCGTGCCGGGTCCATCCAGAAGGACCACGCCACCGCCATGTCGGAGGCGCAGAAGGCCGCCGACGCGGACCTGTCGGACGTCTGCTCGGGACCCGTCTCCGTCGTGCAGACCAGTGCGGGGTTCGCACCCGACAGCATCTTCACCGTCGAGGTGAGCTGCCAGGTCAGGGGGCTCGCCATGCTGGGCCTGGACATCCCCACGACGCTCACCGCGCGGTTCTCCTCCCCGCTCGACCCGTTCCGGAGGGCGGCATGATCCTCGCCGTGCTGCGCAGTTGGTGGACCGGACGGCGGCTCCGCCTGGACGACCGGGGTTCGGGCGCCGGCGCGGTCATCATCTTCGCCCTGGTCTTCCTCTCGCTCTCGGCGTTCGTCATCGACGGCGGCCTGTCCATCTCCAAGCGCGAACGCGCCGCCGACATCGCCGAACAGGCGGCCCGGTACGCGGCCCAGGACATCGACCTGAACGCGCTGTACGAGGGGCAGGGCACCGCGCCGATCAACTTCCAGGACTGCGACGCCCGGGTGAAGACCTTCGCCCGCGAGATGGACATGTCCGCCGCGGACGTCGCGGGCACCCACTGCACCGCCGCCGACGCGCAGCAGGTGCAGGTCGAGGTGCAGTTGACGTACGAGCCGGTCTTCACGGGCATGTTCTACGGCGGCGCGATCGTGGTGCACGGCCAGGCGACCGCGGAGAACGAGGTCGGCTGACCGGGACCGGCCGCGGCGGGCGGGTCACGACGCGGAGGCCTGCGGTTGCCGCTTCCCGGGGCGCCGCTCACCCTTACCGTGACCGTGACCGTGCCCGTGACCGTGCCCCTTGCCACGGTCGCCGTCGCCGTCACCGTTGTTGTCGCCGTCGCCGTCGCCGTACGGGGGCGGGCAGGGGTCACTGGCCGGCGGGGTCTCCACGGGCACGGGGTCGGTCGGTTCGCCGGGTTCGCCGGGTTCGGTGGGTTCGACGGGTTCCGTGGGGTCTGTCGTCGGGGGAGCCGGGTCCGTGGGCTCCGTCGGGGGAGTGGGAGCTGGGTCGGGGGAGGCGGGCGAGGTCGGCTCGGTCGTCACGGGCGGGGCCGGCGAGGGCGCTGCAGGGGGCGTCGGTTCGGTCGTCTCGGGCGGCGTGGTGGTGCCGTTCCCGGCCCCGTTCCCGGCCCCGTTCCCGGTCCCCGCTCCGCTTCCGGCCGTGGTCACCGCCGTACGGACCGCAGCGGCCGCCGCGCCCGTGCCCGTACCGTCTCCGTCGTCCCCGCTCCCAGGTGCCGCCGATGCCGCCGGTGCCCCGGTCACCGGGGCCTGGGCGAGCGGTGCGTCGGCGACCGGGGTTCGCGGGGCGGGGACGGGGGAGGCGTGGCCTGGGCCGAGGAGCAGCACGAGTGCCGTGGCGCCGGCGGCCACCGCGCCCGCGGCGACGGCCAGCGGTCCCTTGGTGCCCACGGAGCCGGCGGCCTGCCGTACCCCGTGCAGCGGCCCGCTCCCGCTGCCGTGCCCGCCCGCCGAGGCCCCGGCGGCGGTGAGGGTGAGCAGGAACCGGCCGGCCGTGCCGCCGACCGCGAAGACCAGGAGGCCGGGGCCGACGAGGGCGGGGAGCCGGTCGTTGGCGCGCATCAGGGCGGCGAGCCGGGTCCGGCAGTCCGCGCAGTCGTCCACGTGCCCGAGCAGCCGGTCGGACTGCCGTTCGGTGGCGGCCCCGCGCACGTACGCGGGCATCCGGCTCCAGTGCACCTGGCAGGCGGGGTCGTCCGGCGCCCCGGTCTGGGTACGCAGGAAGGCCTGCCGCATCCCTTCCCGGGCCCGGTGCAGCAGTACCGCGGTCGCGCCCTCCTTGGTGCCCAGTTGCGGTCCGATCTGCGCGAGCGGCTGCCCCTCGGCCTCGGCGAGCCAGAGGGCCTTGACCCAGCGCTCGGGGAGTTGGGCGAGGACCCGTACCAGCAGGTCTACGGAGGAGACCTGTTCGGCCGGGTCGTCGCCGTGCCGGCCGGCCTCGACCTGCTCGTCGGCGTGGGGGTCCCTGGGCGTCTCGCGCACGGCACTGCCGGCCGCGTAGGCGAGGTGCCGGACGGTGGTCGTCAGGTACGCCGACACGTTGTCGATCTCGTGGCCCTCGGCCAGCCGCCGCCAGACCCGGAAGTGCGCCTCGGCGACCAGGTCTTCGGCGACCCAGGCGTTCCTGGTGAGGGAGCGGGCGTACGCGACGAGCCGCGGCTGCTGTTCCTCGTAGATCCGGGCGTAATCGGTGGTGCTGATGACTGCAGAGGAACCGTCGGACATGGCGGAACGCTCCAGTTGCCGGCCAGGGGCTGGGGAAGGGTTCGTCAGAGTAGATGACAAAACTTTCAATCAAAGTTTCAAGCGCCTCGATTGGTGACGCACGTCACTCAACTTCCCTTTGATTTCGGCGTAATGAGACGAGCCAAAGGCGCTCAGAGGAGTAGGACGGCCCACCACCGCACCGCACCCCGGGAGAGCACCTGTGTCCATCACCGTCGAACAGCCCACCGGCGCCCGCCTGCTGACCGCCGACGAGCAGGAGGTGGCGGTCCCCGCGACGCTCCGCTACACCTCGGCCGACCCGCAGGCGGTGCACTTCGTCTTCCCGCCGTGGATCTCCCTGGACGGCGAGGAGGTCACCTGGACCTTCGCCCGCGCCCTGCTCCAGGAGGGCCTGGCGGCCCCGGCCGCGCTGGGAAACGTCCAGGTGCGGCCCTACGGAACCGCGCGCACGGTGGTGGAGTTGCGGGCGGAGGAGGGCGTGGCGGCGATCACCTTCCCCACCTCCGCCCTCACCCGCTTCCTGCTGTCCGCCCTGCGGGTCGACGGCTGACCGGAGTTGTGCGGGACGTGCGGAGGAAGCGGTGGTTCCGCGCTCTCCCCCTTCGACGCCGTCGGTGCCAGTCAATAGGATCGTCAAGGGGATCTCGACAGGCTCGATGCGCCCCCGCCCACTCTGTCCGCACACGACCCCAGGACACCCGCCATGGCGCGACGCAGCACATCAGGCTCGACGGGAAGACCGACCGGGAACCCGTCGGGTCCGCGGAACCGGACCCCGCAGCCGGTGCGGGTGCGCAGGCGTACGGCCGGGGACCTCGTCAAGGCGCTGCTCGCCTTCGTCGTGCTGCTCGTGCTCGTCGTCGGCGTCCCCGGCGCCCTCGCGGTGTTCGTCGGCTGGCCCCTGCCGACCAGCGCCCCCAGCATGGACTGGCTGTCGCAGCCGATCGGCGTCGAGACCTTCCAGAACGCCCTGACCGTCATCGTGTGGCTGGCCTGGGCCCAGTTCACGGCCTGCGTGCTGGTGGAGATCAAGGCCGCCGTCTCCGGCGTCGGCCTGCCCGGCCGGGTCCCCGGCGCCGGTCCCAGCCAGCTGCTCGCCCGGCAACTCGTCGCCGCGCTGCTGCTGGTGGGCGCCACCGCCGCCAGTTTCACCCCGGGTCTGTCGCAGCTCGGCCACAGCCTGGAGGGCAACCAGAAGGGCACGGTCGCCGCCGCCCAGGCGACCCCCGGCATCCTCGCCCAGCAGCAGGAGCAGGCCAAGAGCACCGCCGCCGCGCTCGCCGAGCAGGCCGGCCACGTCGCGGCCCAGGCGGAGCACGGCGGCACGGGTGCGCACGGCACCACGAAGTACTACCGGATCCAGCCGCCCGAGGGCCGCCACCACGACTCGCTGTGGGAGATAGCGCAGCGCCACCTCGGCGACGGCCGCCGGTACAAGGAGATCTACGAACTCAACAAGGACCGCGTCCAGCCCGACGGCTCCCGGCTCTCCGAGGCCAGCCTGATCCGCCCCGGCTGGATCATGGAGATGCCCGGCGACGCGCACGGCGGCGAACTCGTCGAGAACCCCGACGCGCACGTCTCGCCCGAGGTCCGGCAGCAGATCGGCGACTACGCCAGGACCGGCGACCACGCCGCGCACCAGCAACAGCATCAGCAGCAGCACCAGGAGCAGGGCGGCGGGCAGCACGCGGACCAGGACGGCGCCACCGCCCGGATCACCGTGCCCGCCCAGCGCTCCGCCGGTGACGCCGCCACCCCCGGGGCACACGCGCAGGGGTCCGGCAGCGACTCCTCCGGCCACTTCTCCGGCCACTCCTTCGGCCTCCCCGAGGCCCTCCTCGGCGCCCCCCTCCTCGCCGCCGGCCTGCTCGCCGCCCTCGGCCGCCGGCGCCGGCAGGCCCTGTGGCAGTCGGCGCTCGGCGCAGTCGGCGGCCGGCGCGGCATGGAGCCGCCCACCCCGACCGGCGACGCCCAGGACGTGCAGGACGCCCTGCTGGTCGGCGCGGACCCGGAGGGCGTACGGCTGCTCGACCTGTCGCTGCGCGGACTGTCCGCCGCCCTCACCGCAGAATCCCGCTCGCTGCCGGTCGTCTACGCGGCCTGGCTCAGCCACGGCGACCTGCACCTGCAACTGGCCCAGCCGGCCGGCAAACCCCCCGCGCCCTGGCAGTTGGGCCAGGACCAGACGTTCTGGACGCTGTCTCTCGCGGACGCCGAGCGCTACGAGGACACCGACGCGGCCGCGCCGTACCCGGGTCTGGTCAGCCTCGGCACCATGGACGACTCGCGGCTGCTGCTCAACCTGGAGGCCGTGCCCGGCATCGTCTCGCTGAGCGGCCGGGAGGCCGACCGGGCCGCCCTGTTCGCCTCCGTCGCCGCCGAACTCGCCACCAACGGCTGGTCCGACCGTATGACCATCACCCTGGTCGGTTTCGGCGCGGACCTCACCCCGCTCGCCCCCAGCCGACTGCGCCACCTCGACGACGTGGAGGCCCTGTTCGAGACGATGGAGGCCGAGACCCGGCAGCGTCGCGGCGCGCTCGGCGCCGCCGACCACCAGTCGGTGCTCACCGGCCGCACCGGGCCCGCCCAGCACACCCGCTGGGCGCCGAACCTGGTGCTGCTCGCCACCGAGCCGTCCGCCGAGGACGCGGTGCGCCTCGCCGAACTCGCCGCCGACGCCGCCCGGCTGGGCATCGGCTACCTCGTCGGCACCGAGAGCGGCGACCTGCCCGGCGCCGCCTGGGCCATGGAGATCACCCCGGACGGCCGGCTGCTCGCCCCGCTGCTCGGCCTCGAACTCCAGGCCCAGCTGCTGCCCGCCGTGCAGCAGCGCGCGGTCGTCGAGCTGTTCGTGGAGGCCGACCTCGAGCACGACCCGGACGGGCCCACCACCACCCCGCCGTTCCTGGTCGACATCAGCGAACAGGGCCGTCCCGCGGTGTACGCGCGGCTCGTCGGGCCTTACGAGATCATCGGCCTCGACACCCCGGACGGGGACCGCAGCGCCCTGCTCCACGAGGCGCTCGCGCTGCTCCTCCTGCACCGCGAAGGCGTCCACCCGCGCGTGCTGTCGTCCGCGCTGTGGCCGCGCGGGGTGACAGAGGACGTCCGCGACGCCCTGCTGGAGCGGCTGCGCGGCTGGCTCGGCACCGACCCGGACGGCAGCCCGCGCCTGGTGACCGACGCGACCGGGCGGCTGGTGCTCGCCAAGTCGGTCGTGTCCGACCTCGACGTGCTGCGCTCCCTCTACCACGAGGCCACCCAGGGCAAGGGCGTCGACAGCCGCGCGGTCCGCGGCCGCCTCCTCACCGACGCGCTCGTCCTGGTGCGCGGTCCGCTGCTCGCCGACCGCGCGGAGGGCCGGTACGGCTGGCTCACCCACGAGATCATCGACGCCCAGCTGCCGCTGCTGGTCGCCGACATCGGCCTCGCCCTGTCCGCGTTCCACCTGGAGAAGGACCGGGCGGAGAAGGCCATCGAGGCGCTCGGCGCGGCCCTGAGGACCGCCCCGGCGGACGAGCGCCTGTGGAACGAGCTGCTGCGCGCCACGCACGCCACCGGCGACCCCGACCGCGTCCGCGCCCTCGCCGCCGATCTCGTCGCCCGCAGCGGTGCGCGCGGCCTGCCCCCGCGCACCGAGGCCCTCCTCGACGAACTCCTCCCCTCCTGGCGCGAGGGCGCCGCCGCGACCGGATGACCACCACCTCGGACGTCGCCCTGCCGGCCGTCGCCGCCCTCTGGGGCGCGGCGGCCGGCGCCCTGCTCCCGCGCGCCGCGTACCGCTTCTCGGCACCGGCGGGGGAGGAGTGGCGCACGCAGTGCCCGGCGGGCCATCCGGTCAAGGGGTGGGTGGGGCGCGGCCGGTGCGGACGGTGCGCGCCGGACGAGGCGGCGCACGGCCCCCGCACCGCCCCCCTGTCCCTGGCCACCGCCGTGGTCTGCGGTGCCCTGGCCCTCGCCACCGGCACCCGCCCCGAACTGGCGGTCTGGCTGCTGCTGGCGCCCGTCGGCGTCCTCCTCGCGGTCGTCGACTTCCGCGTCCAGCGCCTCCCCGACCCCCTCACCCTCCCCCTGGCGGCCGCCGCGCTCGCCCTCCTCGGGGTGGCCGCCCTGCTCCCCGAACACGCCGGTGACTGGCTCACCTCCCTGTACGCGGCGCTCGTGCTCGGCGCCGGGTACCTGGTCCTCTTCCTCGTCAACCCCGGCGGCATGGGCTTCGGCGACGTCAAGCTGGCGCTCGGCGCGGGCGCCGTCCTCGGCTGGTACGGCTGGTCCACCGTGCTGCTCGGCACCTTCGCCGGTTTCCTGCTCGGCGCGCTGTACGGCGGTGCGCTCGTCGTCGTACGGCGGGCCGGGCGCAAGACGGCGATCGCGTTCGGGCCGTTCCTCGTCGCGGGTGCGTTCGCGGGGCTGCTGATCGGCGCCTGCACGGCCTGAGGTCGGGCGGCGCAGGAGGCTGGCGTAGGCTGGTTCGGTCCGTCCACAACCCTTGACGAAAGGGACGCCCCGGTGACCGAGAAGGCCGACCTCACCTCTTCTGATGTCACAGCGGTCCTCGACCGGGCCGCAGCCGGTGGGCGGATCACCCCGCAGGAGGCGCTCGTCCTCTACCGCGACGCCCCGCTGCACGCGCTGGGCGCCGCCGCCGACGCCGTACGCCGCCGCAAGTACGCGGGTATCGAGCACATCGCGACGTACATCATCGAGCGGAACATCAACTACACGAACGTGTGCGTCACGGCGTGCAAGTTCTGCGCCTTCTACGCGGCCCCCAAGGACAAGGACAAGGGCTGGACCCGCGACCTCGACGACATCCTGCGCCGCTGCGCGGAGACGGTCGAGCTGGGCGGCACCCAGATCATGTTCCAGGGCGGCCACCACCCGGACTACGGCGTCGAGTACTACGAGAAGCACTTCAGGGCGATCAAGGACGCGTTCCCGCAGCTGGTCATCCACTCCCTCGGCGCGTCCGAGGTCGAGCACATGGCCCGGATCTCCGGCGTCTCCGTCGAGGAGGCCATCACCCGGATCCACGAGGCGGGCCTGGACTCCTTCGCGGGCGCCGGCGCGGAACTCCTCCCCGCCCGCCCCCGCAAGGCCATCGCGCCCCTCAAGGAGTCCGGCGAGCGCTGGCTGGAGATCATGGAGACGGCGCACGGGCTGGGCGTGGAGTCGACCTCGACCATGCTGATGGGCACCGGGGAGACCAACGCCGAGCGCATCGAGCACCTGCGCATGATCCGGGACGTCCAGGACCGCACCGGCGGCTTCCGGGCCTTCATCCCGTACACCTACCAGCCCGAGAACAACCACCTGAAGGGCCGCACCCAGGCCACCCTGTTCGAGTACCTGCGGATGATCGCGATCGCCCGCCTCTTCCTCGACAACGTCCAGCACATCCAGGGCTCCTGGCTGACCACCGGCAAGGAGGTCGGCCAGCTCTCCCTGCACTACGGCGCGGACGACCTCGGCTCGATCATGCTGGAGGAGAACGTCGTCTCGTCGGCGGGTGCCAAGCACCGCTCCAACCGCCTGGAGATCATCGACCTGATCCGCAAGGCGGGCCGGGTCCCGGCGCAGCGTGCCACGACGTACGAGCACCTCGTCGTCCACGACGACCCGGCGAACGACCCGGTCGACGAGCGCGTGATGTCGCACATCTCCTCGACGGCGATCGCGGGCGGCACGGCCCACCCCGAGCTGAAGCTGCTCAGCGCCAACTGACGCGGCCGTGCTGACGATCCACGCGGCGGACGAGGTCCGGCACGACTGGGACGGTGCCGCCCTGGAGGACGGCGCCGTCGTCGTCGAGGGCGGCCGGATCGCCGCGGTGGGGACCCTGGCGGACCTGCGGGACCGCTTCCCGACCGCCCGGGTGCGGAACTGGCCCGGCGTACTCGGCCCGGCCCGCGTCCACGACGGCCCCCTCCCGGCCGCCCCCAGCCCGCGCGAACGCGTGCACGAGGTACTGAAGCTGGGAGCCACGGCGGTCCTGGAACGGTACGCCGACTCGCCCGACCTGCGAACGGCGGCGGAACGCAACGACGTGGCGGTGCTGCGGGGGACGGCCGGGACACCGGCGCTCGTGGCGGCGGGCCGGGCCGACCTGGCGGTGTTCGACGAGACGGGCGCGTGCATCGCGACGGTGTGCGCGGGCCGCCTCGTCCACAGACGCAGGTGAAGCGCGCAGGTGAAGCGCCGTCAGGGGCTCGGCAGACCCCCACCGGCCCGCAGACGACACTCAGCCGGCGAACGCCTTCCCGAACGCCCCCGAACTCTGCGCAACCCCACTGCAGTTCGTCGCGGCGTCCTGCGCAGCCGAACCACGCGCACACGGCACGTCCCGAAACGTCGACCACATCGACACCCACGCCACCCCCTTCTCCTCCGCGAACGCCCGCACCTCCTCGGCGTCGGCGAGCGTCAGCGTCTCCCCGTCCACGTCGTTCACCCCGATCATCGAAGTCAGCGCCAACCCGCCCCACGCGCCCGCGTCCGACAGCCCGAACACCTGCTTCAGCTGCTTGTGCGTGGCCTTCGCCGAGGTGACCGCGTAGTCGCCCATGTCCCCGTCGTAGGACTCGCTGTAGTTCATGGTCATGATGTTGACCGTCGAGACCTGCACGTCGTACTTGTTCGCGGACTCCAGCAGCGCGAGGCCGGCGGAGTCGAGCCCCGACGGCATCACGGGCAGCGTGAAGGTGACCTCCAGGTCCGGCCGTCGCTTCTGGAGCAACGCGATCGCCGCGGAGCGCAGGGCGACCGAGCCCGAGTCGGTCAGCGTGGTGCCCTCGATGTCGAAGTCGGCCTGGCTGGACCCCGCGGCGTCCAGGGCGGCGCCGTACGCCGCGGCCAGCTCGGTCACGCTGGAGCAGGTCGTCGCCAGTTCCTTCCCGGAGGCCCCGCCGAAGGACACCCGGACCGTCGCGCCGCCCTCCGTCAGCTTCGAGATCCGTGACGCGACGGCCGAACTCCCCACCGCTGCGGTCCCGTTCCACTTCGGCGTACAGGAACCGCCACCGGCGATCACGAAGGCCAGGTTGTACGTCGACGGTGACCCCGAGCCGTCGGTGGCGGCGGCCTCCGTCGCGCTGACGTAGGGCGCGTAGGACGTGCCGGACGCGCTCGTGGAGCATCCTGTGACTGCCATGGCAAACAGGAGAGTGAACCAGATCGTCGGCCTCAGGAAACCCCGCATGAAGACGCACCCGCTTTCGTGATGTGTGTCTCAGGCTCGAAACAAAGCCTGATTCGAAAGGGCAACGTCTCACGCGCACGTGGTGTTCAACGAATCGGCCTATACATGGAAAACTCATGGAAGGAAACACGCGAACCGTGCGAATGGGACTCCACAAAAGGGGTTTTGAGGGACTTTGCGCTCCCCATCGCCCTCCGCGGGTTTTCATGGAATCTCTCAGTGAAATGACAGTCGAAGGCGTTTCTCATGGGCGTTTCACAAGAACCCTGAAGGCGATCACATAAAGCCTCCCTAATATCCGGGGAATGCAATCCGAGCCTGTCATCGAAAGCCGCACCGCCGGGCGCGGTCGCCGCCGCAAACAGGGCAACGGGTCCCCCGAGGGGCCCGTGTTCGTCGATTTCTCCGGACGCCGGTCCAGGGTGCTGCGCCGTGTCGGCCTTCTCCTCGGTGCCGTGTGCCTCGCCTACGCGGGAGTGCTCGGTGCCGCCTTCATGGGCTGGGGGACCTCGCTCACCCCCTCGCTGATCCCCGACTTCGCACGCGGCGCCGACGCCCCCGGCGGCGAACGCCCGCAGGGTGGCGTCGGCCGTCAGGTCGGCGCACCACCCACCGGACGCCCCTCGGCGCTGCCCTCCGCCTCCGCCTCTGCCTCTGCCTCCGCCACCGCCGACTGACCGGAACACAGGCCTCTCCCCATGACCACACCGACGCCCGTACGCGGCCGCAGGCGCGCCCCCTCCCGTATCGACCGGGCGGCGGGCAGGGCAGCGGCGCTGCAGAAACCACGTGTCATCCTCGCCCTGCTGCTCCTGCTGGCGCTGACCTGCGTGATGCTGCTCGACGGCTATCTGCGCGCAGAGGTCGGCGGCGACCAGCGGGTCCGCACCGACGCCGACGCGAGCAAGGTGCCCGACAGGATCCTCGACGGTGGGCCGATCCTCACCTTCCGGGGCGGCCGGGCGACCACCGTCTCGGTCCCCTCCAGGACGATCGCGCTCACCTTCGACGACGGCCCGAACCCCACCTGGACCCCGCAGGTCCTCAAGATCCTCGACCAGTACGACGTACCGGGCACGTTCTTCCTGGTCGGCTCGATGGTGTCGCGCTATCCGGGCATCGTGAAGTCGATGGTGGAGCAGGGCGACGAGGTCGGCATCCACACCTTCACGCACGTCGACCTGTCGTACCAGGGTGACTCCCGGGTCGACCGGGAGATGCGGCAGACCCAGCTCGCCCTGGCGGGCGCGGCCGGCATCACGACGACGCTCTTCCGCGCGCCGTACTCCTCGGAGACGGACGCCATCGACAACTACAGCTGGCCGGTCTACCAGAGGCTCGGCAAGGAGGGCTACACCAGCGTCTTCGTCGACACCGACAGCGACGACTGGAAGAAGCCGGGCGTCTCGAAGATCATCAAGTGGGCCACGCCGAGGAAGGACAAGGGCGCGTCGGTCCTGTTCCACGACGCGGGTGGCGAGCGCTCGCAGACGATCAAGGCGCTGCCGGCGTACATCGAGAAGATGAAGGCGAAGGGCTACACCTTCACCACCATCAGCGGTGTGATCGAGAAGCAGAACGCCGCGAACCGTGCGGCTGCCGACGAGAGTGCCTCGAACACCGCCGTCCGGCCCCTCCAGGCTGCCCATCGCACGGCCACCGGCATGACCCTCTACGAGGGCGAGGCGCTCATCGTGGCCGTCGCGATCGCCGAATGGGCCCTGCCCGTCCTCTCCTACCTGCTCCTCGTCGTCGGCATGGCGGTGCTGGGCCGCTTCGGGATGATGCTGCTCATCGCCCGGCGCCACCACAGACAGCGCAACAAACGCCGCTTCAGCTGGGGTGCGGCGGTCAACGCGCCGGTGAGCGTGATCGTCCCGGCGTACAACGAGAAGGAGTGCATCGCCAACACCCTGGAGTCGCTGGCGCAGAGCACCCACCCGATCGAGATCCTCGTCGTCGACGACGGTTCCACGGACGGCACCTCCGAGATCGCCCGTGCCGCCGCCGACAAACTGGGCATGACCAACGTCCGGGTCCTCCGCCAGGAGAACGCGGGCAAGCCCGCCGCCCTCAACAACGGCGTCCGCAACGCGACGTACGACATCGTCATCATGATGGACGGGGACACCGTCTTCGAGCCGGACGCGGTGCACCAGTTGGTGCAGCCCTTCGCCGACCCCGAGGTCGGCGCGGTCGCGGGCAACGCCAAGGTCGGCAACCGCGGCACGATCATCGGCGCCTGGCAGCACATCGAGTACGTGATGGGATTCAACCTGGACCGCCGGATGTACGACCTGCTGCGCTGCATGCCGACGATCCCCGGCGCGATCGGGGCGTTCCGCCGGGACGCGGTCCTCCAGGTCGGCGGCATGAGCGAGGACACCCTCGCCGAGGACACCGACATCACCATCGCCATGCACCGCGCGGGCTGGCGGGTCGTCTACCAGGAGCACGCCAAGGCCTGGACGGAGGCGCCGGGTTCGCTGAAGCAGCTGTGGTCCCAGCGCTACCGCTGGTCGTACGGCACCATGCAGGCCCTGTGGAAGCACCGCAAGTCCCTGACGGACAAGGGGCCGTCGGGTCGCTTCGGCCGGGTCGGCATGCCCCTGGTGGTGCTCTTCCAGATCGTCACCCCGGTCTTCGCCCCCCTCATCGACGTGTTCACGGTCTACTCCATGATCTTCGTCGACTTCCAGGCGGCCCTGCTGGCCTGGCTCGCCGTCCTCGGCATCCAACTGGCCTGCGCCGCCTACGCGTTCCGCCTGGACAAGGAGCGGTACCGCTACCTCCTGATGATGCCGCTCCAGCAGATTGCCTACCGTCAGATGATGTACCTGGTCCTTATCCACTCCTGCGTCACGGCCCTCACCGGCGGCCGCCTGCGCTGGCAGAAACTCAAGCGCACGGGCGAGGTCGGCACCCCGGCGGGGGCGAGCGGCTGATGACCTGGGACCAGCGGAACCCGTACCAGCAGAACCCGTACCAGCAGGGCTACGGCTACACCCCCCTCGTGGAACCGGAACCGGTCGCCACCGCTGTGCCCACCGCGCCGGGCACCGAAGCGACAGACGCCAGGGACACCGCCCCTCGGCCCGAGCCCCCCGCAAGGGACCGCTACTTCGACACCCTCCGCGCCGTCGCCCTCGTCCGCGTGGTCACCTACCACACCTTCGGCTGGGCCTGGTGCGGCATGGTGTTCCCCTCCATGGGCGTCATGTTCGGCCTCGCCGGCACCCTGATGGCGAAGTCCCTGGAACGCCCGGCGCCCAGGGTGGTGAAGAGCCGCCTGCGCCGCCTGCTGCCCCCGTTCTGGTTCTGGGGTCTCTTCGTCGTCCTGGCGATGCTGATTCACGACTGGATGCCCGGCTGGGAGATCGTCTACTGGATCGTGCCGCTCGGCGACCCGCCGGGCAACGCGTGGGGCGAGCAGGCCTGGGAGATCCTCTGGTACCTGAGGACGTACCTCTGGTTCGTCCTCCTCTCCCCGGCCCTGCTGTGGATCTTCCGCAAGGCCCCGGTCCCGGTGCTGCTGGCCTCGTCGGCCCCGATCCTGGTCCTGAACTTCATGTGGGCCGGCCCCGACAACCGCTTCGGCAGCGCCCTGTGGGACCTGTCGACGTACCTCTTCTGCTGGATCCTCGGCTTCGCGCACCGCGACGGCGTGCTCCAGCGGATGAAGCCGGCCCCGGTGGTCGTCGGCGCGCTCGCCGCGCTCGGCTACGGCGGCTGGTACGCCTTCTCGCACCAGGCCGACTTCGGCACCTACGACCTGGACGAGAACCCCCTCGCGCAGGCCTTCTGGTCGGCCGGTTTCGTGCTGCTGCTGATGTGGGCGAAGGCGTACTTCCGCATCGACTTCGCCTGGCTGACCCGTTTCAGGCGGCTCGACCGCACCGTCAGCGTCTTCAACGCGCGCGCGGTGACGATCTACCTCTGGCACGAGATCGCCCTGATCCTCGCGGTCCCGCTGATCGACCAGATGTGGAACGTGCCCGCGTTCGAGAAGTGGCTCCCGTTGGACAGCCAGTGGTTCATGTTCGGCGTCGGCTGGATCCTGATCGCTGTCTTCGTCCTGCTGTGCGGCTGGGTGGAGGACGTGGCCGCGAAGAAGAAGCCGAAGCTCCTCCCGTAGGGGTGTGCTGCAAGAATGGCGGGCGTGACCCGCGCCTCCCTGAACAAGCAGCCGCACGAAGTCGCCTCGATGTTCGACGACGTGGCGGAACGGTACGACCTGACCAACGACGTCCTGTCGCTCGGCCAGGACCGGCACTGGCGGAAGGAGGTCGCCAGGGCCGTCGACGCACGGCCCGCGCAGAAGGTCCTGGACCTGGCGGCCGGCACGGGCACCTCCTCCCAGCCGTTCGCCCGGGCCGGTGCCTACGTCGTGCCCTGCGACTTCTCACTGGGGATGCTCCAGGTCGGCAAGAAGCGCACCGGCTGGATGCCCTTCACCGCCGGGGACGCGACCCGGCTGCCGTTCAAGGACGGCAGCTTCGACGCCGTGACGATCTCCTTCGGGCTGCGCAACGTCCAGGACACCGACGCGGCCCTGCGCGAGATGTACCGGGTGACCCGGCCCGGCGGACGGGTGGTGATCTGCGAGTTCTCGCACCCGACCTGGGCGCCCTTCCGGACCGTCTACACCGAGTACCTGATGCGCGCGCTGCCGCCGGTGGCCCGCGCGGTCTCCTCCAACCCCGAGGCCTACGTCTACCTCGCCGAATCCATCCGTGCCTGGCCCGACCAGCCCGCGCTGGCCGCCCGGCTGCGGGGGGCGGGCTGGTCGAAGGTGGCCTGGCGCAACCTCACCGGCGGGATCGTCGCCCTGCACCGGGGCTTCAAGGAGGCCTGAGCCGCGGCCGGTGACTCAGGGGCTGCTCACCTCGAAGGCGTCCCCCGGCCGGTCCAGCTCCCGTTGCAGCCCGCCGCTCGGCGGCCGTGGCACGCGTGGCTCGCGCACGCCCCCGCCGCCCTCGCCCTCACCGAAGTCGAACCACACGTACACCATCGAGTCCCGCGGCACCTCGGCACCGGGCTGCGGGAACTGGCGCACGACGTAGTCGACGACCGTGAGATGGAAGTCCGGCCGGTCCGGCGCGTGGAGGGACAGCCCCCGCGCCTGGGCGGTCTCGCGCGCGTCCACGGCCATCAGGCCGACCAGCCGTGGCACACGCACTTCGGGTGTTTTGCGCGTTATGTGCACAGATGTCACCCCCAGCGGTACTGGAAGGGTAACTCCCTTCTCGCGACCGCCGGAAGCGGTAAGTGTCTTTCTGTGACAGATCGTTACTCTGTGTTACGGCTTTTGTGGTGTCGTCCGCAGGTCGAGCCGGAAGCAGAGCGCGTCCTCCGGCAGCCGGGGATGCGGGTACGACCCGGCAGGCTCCATCCCGAGGCGCCGGGTGACCGCGACCGACCGCTCGTTGCCCGGCCGCACCATCGCCACCACCCTCGGCACACCGGCCGCCCGCAGCCGCTCCAGGGTCAGCAGCGCCGCCGCCGTCGCGTACCCCTTCCCCCAGTGGGCCCGCCCGAGCCGCCAGCCGATCTCGATCTCGCCCCTCGGTCCCCAGCCGGGCGCCCACGGCTGCGCACCGGTGAAGCCGATGACCTCTCCCGCCTCGCCGGTCAGCGTCCACAGGCAGAAACCCAGTTCCGCGTCGTGCCGGCGCTGGCGCGCGGTGAGCTCCTCGTAGACGGACAGCTCCGCGGACCTGCCGCCGTGGAACTCCATGACCTCCGGGTCGTCGAAGGCCCGGTGCCAGGCGAACGCGTCCTCGTGCGTGGGTACACGCAGCCGTACCGCGGGGAGAGCTCGGTTCACAGGGGCAGCCCTTCAGCCGGGTGATCAGTTCCGCTGAATAGACTGCCCATGTCCAGTGCCCGTCGGCACGCAGATTTCGAGCCTTGGGGAGACCCCGTCGTGACCGAGCCCCTCTCCGAAAACACCGCCGATGTCATCGTCGTCGGCGCGGGGCCAGCCGGCTCCACGACGGCCTACCACCTCGCCAAGTCCGGCCTCGACGTCCTCCTGCTGGAGAAGACCGAGTTCCCGCGCGAGAAGGTGTGCGGCGACGGACTCACCCCGCGCGCGGTGAAGCAACTCGTCGCCATGGGCATCGACATCTCCGAGGAGGCCGGCTGGCTGCGCAACAAGGGCCTGCGCATCATCGGCGGCGGCACCCGCCTCCAGCTGGACTGGCCGGATCTCGCCTCCTTCCCCGACTACGGCCTGGTGCGCAAGCGCGACGACTTCGACGAACAGCTCGCCCGCCAGGCCCAGAAG
Organism: Streptomyces sp. NPDC020958; assembly: GCF_055562175.1. Classification (NCBI taxonomy): domain Bacteria; kingdom Bacillati; phylum Actinomycetota; class Actinomycetes; order Kitasatosporales; family Streptomycetaceae; genus Streptomyces; species Streptomyces sp. NPDC020958. Next base: position 64,216 of record NZ_JBVHFU010000008.1, read on the forward strand.
GCCGGTGCCCGGCTCTTCGAGCGCTGCAACGTCGGCGCCCCGATCGTCGACGACCGCACCGGCCGGATCACCGGGGTGCACGCCAAGCTCGGCGAGGAGAAGCGCGAAGTCACCTTCCACGCCCCCCTCGTGGTGGCCGCCGACGGCAACTCCACCCGGCTCTCCCTGGCGATGGGCCTGCACCGCCGCGAGGACCGCCCGATGGGCGTGGCCGTCCGGACCTACTTCACCTCCCCCCGTCACGACGACGACTACCTGGAGTCCTGGCTGGAGCTCTGGGACCGCCGCGGCCCCCAGGACCGCCTCCTTCCCGGCTACGGCTGGATCTTCGGTATGGGCGACGGCACCTCCAACGTCGGCCTCGGTGTCCTGAACACCTCCGACTCCTTCAAGGAACTGGACTGGCGCGAGGTCCTCAAGGCCTGGTGCGCCTCCATGCCCGAGGACTGGGGCTACACCCCGGAGAACATGACCGGCCCCATCCGCGGCGCCGCGCTCCCCATGGCCTTCAACCGCCAGCCCCACTACACGCGCGGCCTGCTGCTCGTCGGCGACGCCGGCGGCCTGGTGAACCCCTTCAACGGCGAGGGCATCGCCTACGCCATGGAGTCCGGCCAGATCGCCGCCGACGTCATCGTCCAGGCCCACGCGCGGGCCACGCCCGGCGGGCGCGAACTCGCCCTCCAGCGCTACCCGCGCGTCCTCAAGGACACCTACGGCGGCTACTACACGCTCGGCCGCGCCTTCGTGAAGCTCATCGGCAACCCGAAGGTCATGCAGATCGCGGCCCAGCGCGGCCTGACCCACCCGCTGCTGATGAAGTTCACCCTGAAGCTCCTGGCGAACCTCACCGACCCGACCGGCGGCGATGCGATGGACCGCATCATCAACGGCCTGAGCAAGGTGGCCCCGAAGGCCTGACCGCTCCTAGGAGCCGATCGCCTCGATGTTGGCGGCCCGGCGGGCGTAGACGTCCTCCCGCCGGTCCGCCACCTGCCGCAGTGCTTCCTTCCGCTCCCGCTTGGAGAGCCGGTCGAGGTACACGCGTCCGTTCACATGGTCGGTCTCGTGCGCGAGACAACGGGCGAAATACCCCGTTCCCGCAATGGTGAGCGGATTGCCGTCCTTGTCCTGCCCGTGCACGACCGCCCGGTCCGGCCGGGGCACCTCCATGACGGCGCCCGGCACCGACAGGCACCCCTCGCTGTCGTCCAGCAGTCGCCGTTCGGCCGGGTCCTGGGCCTCCAGGACGGGATTGACGATGTGTCCGACATGCCGGACACCATCGTCGTCGGGGCAGTCGTACACGAACAGCCGCAGGTCGACTCCGACCTGGTTGGCGGCGAGCCCTGCTCCGTCGGCGACGTACATCGTGAGGAACATGTCGTCGACGAGCGCGGCGAGGTCGGGACCGAACTCGGTGACGTCCCGGCACGGCTTGTGCAGGACGTCCTCACCGGTCTCGGTGATCCGGCGCACCGAACCGCGCCGGGCCTCGGGTGCGTGCCGGGGGTAGTGGTCCACGGGGTTGCCCTGGACGAAGACGCGTGGCATCGCGGTGTCTCCTTCTCGGATCTCGGGGCCGCCGCTCCGTGCGGGCGGCCTGCACCGAGCATCCCAGGAGGCACCGGATCACGGGCCCGCCTGTGGAAAACCCTCGCGGCGACCTGTGGCCTGTGGAAAACCGGGAGAAGGGCGGGCACGCCGGAAGGGCCGCTGCCCCCGATCGGCTGCGGCCCTACCGTGCTTGTGTGATGCCTGAGTTGTCCTGGTTGCCCGGGTTGTCAGAGCACCCGCACCGCACCGGTCGGCGGGTCGTACGACAGCGGGTGCTCGCCGACGCCGCTGGAGGGGTTCTGCGCGCCGACGAACATGCCGTCGCCGACGTACACCGCCACGTGGTACGCGCTGCCGGCGCTGCCCCAGTAGAGGATGTCGCCGGGCTGCAGGTTGCTCAGCGAGACCTGGGTGCCCTGCGTCGACTGGTCCTGGGAGACGCGCGGCAGGCTGACGCCGACCGACTTGAAGGCGGCCTGCACGAGACCCGAGCAGTCCCACGAGTTGGGGCCCGTGCCGCCGGAGACGTAGGCGTCGCCGATCTGCGCCTTCACGAAGGCGACCACGGCGGCGGCCGAACCGGTCGCCGTGGACGTGCTCGTGGAGCTGCTGGAGCTCACGGAGGTGGCGCTGAGGGTGGTCCGCTCGGCACTGCGCGAAACGGCCTGCTCGGCGGCGGCCTTGCGGGCCTCCTCGGCCTTCTTCTTGGCCTCGGCCTTCTTCTTCGCGTCGGCGAGGTCCGCCTTGGCCTGCTTCGCGGCCTTCGCGGCGGCCGCGTCACGCTCGGCCTGGAGGGAGTAGTTCGCGGCTGCCTGCTGCGTGGCGTCGGCGGACTGGGCCACCTGGGTGGCCACGTCGGCCGTCAGGATGGGCAGTTCGAGCGTCTGCGTCACGGGCTCGGCGGCACTCGCCGAAGCCGCGCCCGCCGCTGCCATGCCCAGGACGCCACTGGCAACTCCGGCGCGCACGGCGATGTTCGTCGTCGCGCTGCGGCGGGGCTTCCGGTGGCTGCGTATGTGAGCGGTGTGGGACATGGGAACAACCGGTATCAGGGGCTCCTTCATATCTACAAGAAACGTGTGGTGCGCCACAGTTGTTCAATCAGGGCCCTAAATCCCCTGCGTGTCCTTCCTTATTGACGCCGTAACGGACATTGCGGACGTCCATGATCAGGCCTGTGATCACGTTCTTTCGTCATTACGCCCGAATTGCCCGCGACCTACCATCGGTTGGGGTCGTTGGCCAACCCCCGTTCTCAGCCGCCTCTCATCGATGTGGCGGAGGTCACGGAACGGTCACCGGGAGGGGCGCGTCTCGCGCGGGGAACGGGGCAGGAGTGATGCCCGCCCGAGTTCGTGAACGCGCGCACGCGTCCACACCGGGCCCCCTCCCTCCCTCCGATGTGTGAATGCGGCCCTCTATCAGGACGCTCCGCCCATCGCCAATTTGCATGCAGGGGAACTCTCTTGATATAGAGACGCCCGCTTCGGACCCCCTCCCGCCTGCACCGACGGGCGAAAATGTCACTTCTGGTGATCAGGTGAACGCTTCGGGTGTGAAGATCACTACTCATCCGACTTCATGATCGATCGTCAGGTGGTGGAGATCACAAAGCTTGTGCAATACCCCGTGTCGCAGATCACAGAGCGTCGGGCATAAGATGCGAGGCAGTTGGGCTTGTGACCTGCTTCACATGTTCGCGATCTTCGCCCGGGACGTGCGGGGTTCGTGTGACGGACGGGGCAGGTGAGCCCAGCCGAACCGCCACCAGTCAGTGCCGACTGAGAGGAGCGAGGAGCGGTGAACGCCTATGCGCCCATCCTCGTACTGGGAGCCCTCGGGGCAGGCTTTGCGATCTTCTCCGTGGTCATGGCCACGCTGATCGGTCCGAAGCGGTACAACCGCGCCAAGCTCGAAGCCTACGAGTGCGGTATCGAACCGACCCCCACGCCGGCCGGCGGCGGGCGTTTCCCGATCAAGTACTACCTGACGGCGATGCTCTTCATCGTCTTCGACATCGAGATCGTCTTCCTCTACCCGTGGGCCGTCACCTTCGACGCCCTGGGTGTTTTCGGGCTCGTGGAGATGCTGCTCTTCGTGCTCACCGTCTTCGTCGCGTACGCGTACGTATGGCGGCGCGGCGGCCTGGAATGGGACTGAGGGGCCTTTAGACATGGGACTCGAAGAAAAGCTGCCGAGCGGATTCCTGCTGACCACCGTCGAGCAGGCCGCGGGCTGGGTGCGCAAGGCTTCCGTCTTCCCCGCCACCTTCGGCCTCGCCTGCTGCGCCATCGAGATGATGACCACCGGCGCCGGCCGCTACGACCTGGCCCGCTTCGGCATGGAGGTCTTCCGCGGATCACCCCGCCAGGCCGACCTCATGATCGTCGCCGGCCGGGTCAGCCAGAAGATGGCACCGGTACTGAGGCAGGTCTACGACCAGATGCCCAACCCCAAGTGGGTGATCTCCATGGGCGTCTGCGCCTCCTCGGGCGGCATGTTCAACAACTACGCGATCGTCCAGGGCGTCGACCACATCGTCCCCGTGGACATCTACCTCCCCGGCTGCCCGCCGCGCCCCGAGATGCTGATGGACGCCATCCTCAAGCTCCATCACAAGATCCAGAACTCCAAGCTCGGCGTCAACGCCGAGGAAGCGGCCCGCGAGGCGGAGGAGGCGGCGCTCAAGGCCCTGCCCACGATCGAGATGAAGGGGCTGCTGCGGTGAGCGACGCCAACGGCCACAACGGGGTCAACCCCGAGAGGGACCTGGCCGCCGACAACCTCCCCGGCCGGCGGGGGCAGGGCGGTGAGGAGATCCGCGTCCAGCGCGGCATGTTCGGCGCCAACAACGGCGGCGACACCTCCGGCTACGGCGGACTGGTCCGCTCGATCCGCCTTCCCGGACCGGCGAGCCGTCCCTACGGCGGCTGGTTCGACGAGGTCGCCGACGAGCTGGAGGGCGCCCTGGAGGAGCAGGGCCTGCTCCCCGACAACGCCGTCGAGAAGACCGTCGTCGACCGCGGTGAGATCACCTTCCACATCGAACGCGAGCACCTGGTCCGTGTCGCCCGCACCCTGCGCGACGACCCGGCGCTCCGCTTCGAGCTGTGCACCGGTGTCAGCGGCGTCCACTACCCCCACGACAAGGGCCGCGAGCTGCACGCCGTCTACCACCTGCGGTCGATCACCCACAACCGGCTGATCCGGCTCGAGGTCAGCGCCCCCGACGCCGACCCGCACGTCCCGTCCCTGGTCTCCGTGTACCCGACCAACGACTGGCACGAGCGCGAGACCTACGACTTCTTCGGGATCGTCTTCGACGGTCACCCGGCCCTGACGCGGATCATGATGCCGGACGACTGGCAGGGCCATCCGCAGCGCAAGGACTACCCCCTCGGCGGCATCCCCGTCGAGTACAAGGGCGCCCAGATCCCGGCTCCGGACCAGCGGAGGTCGTACTCGTGAGCACGTCACACGCTTCCCCTCGCGAGACCACCGAGGGCACCGTATACACGGTCACCGGCGGCGACTGGGACGAGGTCGTCCAGTCCGCGGCCCGCGCGGACGACGAACGCATCGTCGTCAACATGGGTCCCCAGCACCCGTCCACCCATGGAGTGCTCCGGCTCATCCTGGAGATCGACGGCGAGACGGTCACCGAAGCCCGCTGCGGCATCGGCTACCTCCACACCGGAATCGAGAAGAACCTCGAATTCCGCACCTGGACGCAGGGCACCACGTTCGTGACCCGCATGGACTACCTGACGTCCTTCTTCAACGAGACCGCCTACTGTCTCGCCGTCGAGAAGCTCCTCGGCATCGAGGACGAGATCACCGAGCGCGCCAAGGTCATCCGGGTGCTCCTCATGGAGCTGAACCGGCTCTCCTCCCACCTGGTGTGCATCGCCACCGGAGGCATGGAACTCGGCGCCACCACGATCATGATCTACGGATTCCGTGATCGTGAAATGATTCTCGACCTCTACGAACTCATCACCGGCCTGCGCATGAACCACGCGTACATCCGCCCCGGCGGACTCGCCCAGGACCTGCCGCCCGGCGCCGTGGACCAGATCCGCGAGTTCGTGAAGAAGATGAGGAAGAACCTCCCGGAGTACGACAAGCTCGCCACCGGGAACCCCATCTTCAAGGCCCGTATGCAGGACGTCGGCTACCTGGACCTGTCCGGCTGCATGGCCCTCGGCGCCACCGGCCCGATCCTGCGCTCCACCGGCCTCCCGCACGACCTGCGCAAGGCCCAGCCCTACTGCGGCTACGAGACCTACGACTTCGAGGTCGCCGTCGCCGACACCTGCGACTCCTACGGCCGCTTCCTGGTCCGCCTGGAGGAGATGCGCCAGTCGCTCAGGATCATCGAACAGTGCCTGGACCGGCTGCAGCCCGGACCGGTCATGGTCGCCGACAAGAAGATCGCCTGGCCCGCCCAGCTCGCCCTCGGCCCCGACGGGCTCGGCAACTCCCTCGACCACATCAAGAAGATCATGGGCACCTCCATGGAGGCCCTGATCCACCACTTCAAACTGGTCACCGAGGGCTTCCGGGTGCCGCCCGGGCAGGCCTACGCGGCCGTCGAGTCCCCCAAGGGCGAACTCGGCGTGCACGCCGTCTCCGACGGCGGCACCCGCCCCTTCCGGGTCCACTTCCGCGACCCGTCCTTCACCAACCTGCAGGCCATGGCGGCGATGTGCGAGGGCGGCCAGGTCGCCGACGTCATCGTCGCCGTCGCGTCCATCGACCCCGTGATGGGAGGCGTCGACCGGTGACCACCTCTTCCTCGGAGCGCGGCATCAGCCTCGGCATGCCCGAGCTGCCCGCCCCCGCGTACCCGGACGACGTCCGGACCCGGCTGGAGGCCGACGCGCGCGACGTCATCGCCCGCTACCCCGACTCCCGGTCCGCCCTGCTGCCGCTGCTGCACCTCGTGCAGTCGCAGGAGGGACACGTCACCCGCACCGGGATGCAGTTCTGCGCGGACCTGCTGAACCTCACCACCGCCGAGGTCACCGCCGTCGCCACCTTCTACACCATGTACCGGCGCCGGCCCTCCGGCGACTACCAGGTCGGCGTCTGCACCAACACACTGTGCGCGGTCATGGGCGGCGACGCGATCTTCGAGACCCTCCAGGAGCACCTGGGCGTCGGCAACGGCGAGACCACCGACGACGGCAAGGTCACCCTGGAGCACATCGAGTGCAACGCGGCCTGCGACTTCGCGCCGGTCGTCATGGTCAACTGGGAGTTCTTCGACAACCAGACCCCCGCCAGCGCCAAGCGCCTCGTCGACGACCTGCGCGCGGGACGGGACGTCGAACCCACGCGCGGTGCCCGGCTCTGCACCTTCAAGGAGACCGCCCGGATCCTGGCCGGCTTCCCCGACGAGCGGCCCGGTGCCGTCGAGGAGAGCGGCAGCGCGGGGCCCGCGTCGCTGGTGGGCCTCCGTCTGGCAAGGGGAGAGACCGCGCCCGCGCGCGTGGTCCACCCGCGCGGAGGTTCCAAGGAGGTGCAGGACCGGACGGTGCACGAGCCGTCCCCGACCGAGCACCTCAGCTCCCACGACGCACCGCAGGAGACCTCGGCCTCCGACCCGTCGCACCCGGCAGGGCCTGCCGCCGAGGAGGGGGAGTGATGACGGTGGTACCCGACCTCAAGGACACCAGCCCCGAGAAGCTGCTCGCACCCGTGCTGTCGGCCTTCTGGGACGAGGACCGGTCGTGGACGCTCGACGTCTACCGCAGGCACGAAGGCTACGAGGGCCTCCGCAAGGCGCTCGCCATGTCACCGGACGACCTGATCGCCTACGTCAAGGAGTCCGGACTGCGCGGCCGCGGCGGCGCGGGCTTCCCCACCGGGATGAAGTGGCAGTTCATCCCGCAGGGAGACGGCAAACCGCACTATCTCGTTGTCAACGCCGACGAATCGGAGCCCGGGACCTGCAAGGACATCCCGCTCCTCTTCGCGAACCCGCACAGCCTCATCGAGGGCATCGTGATCGCGTGCTACGCCATCCGGTCGTCGCATGCCTTCATCTATCTGCGGGGTGAGGTCGTCCCCGTCCTGCGGCGGTTGCACGAGGCCGTGCGCGAGGCCTACGCGGCCGGCTATCTCGGCGAGAACATCCTCGGCAGCGGCCTCGACCTCACCCTCACCGTGCACGCCGGCGCCGGCGCGTACATCTGCGGTGAGGAGACCGCACTGCTCGACTCGCTCGAAGGCCGCCGCGGCCAACCGCGGCTGCGTCCCCCCTTCCCCGCCGTCGAAGGGCTCTATGCCTGCCCGACTGTGGTGAACAACGTCGAGTCCATCGCCTCGGTTCCCGCCATCCTGCACAAGGGCAAGGAATGGTTCAGGTCGATGGGGAGCGAGAAGTCACCCGGCTTCACGCTCTACTCCCTCAGCGGTCATGTCGCGAGCCCCGGCCAGTACGAGGCACCGCTCGGCATCACCCTGCGTCAGCTCCTCGACATGAGCGGCGGCATGCGCACCGGCCACCGCCTCAAGTTCTGGACGCCCGGCGGCTCCTCGACGCCCATGTTCACAGACGAGCACCTCGACGTCCCCCTCGACTACGAAGGCGTCGGCGCCGCGGGTTCCATGCTGGGCACCAAGGCCCTGCAGTGCTTCGACGAGACCACCTGCGTGGTGCGCGCCGTCACCCGCTGGACCGAGTTCTACGCCCACGAGTCCTGCGGCAAGTGCACCCCCTGCCGTGAAGGCACCTACTGGCTCGTGCAGCTGCTGCGTGACATCGAGGCCGGCAAGGGCGTCATGTCCGACCTCGACAAGCTGAACGACATCGCCGACAACATCAACGGCAAGTCCTTCTGCGCCCTCGGCGACGGCGCAGCGTCCCCGATCTTCTCCTCGCTGAAGTACTTCCGCGAGGAGTACGAACAGCACATCACGGGCCGGGGCTGCCCCTTCGACCCGGCCAAGTCGACGGCCTGGGCGGACCGCCCGGAGGTGAACGCATGACCGTGACCACGAGTTCCCCCTCCTCGGGGGGAACGGCGGCGGTCCCGCCGGAGGACCTCGTCACGCTGACGATCGACGGCGTGGAGATCAGCGTGCCCAAGGGCACCCTCGTCATCCGCGCCGCCGAACAGCTCGGCATCGAGATCCCCCGCTTCTGCGACCACCCCCTGCTGGACCCGGCCGGCGCCTGCCGACAGTGCATCGTCGAGGTCGAGGGCCAGCGCAAGCCCATGGCGTCCTGCACGATCACCTGCACGGACGGCATGGTCGTGAAGACCCACCTCACCTCGCCCGTGGCCGAGAAGGCCCAGCACGGGGTGATGGAGCTGCTGCTCATCAACCACCCGCTGGACTGCCCGGTCTGCGACAAGGGCGGCGAGTGCCCGCTGCAGAACCAGGCGATGTCGCACGGCAACGCCGAGTCCCGCTTCGACGGCAGGAAGCGCACCTACGAGAAGCCCGTCCCGATCTCCACCCAGGTGCTGCTCGACCGCGAACGCTGCGTGCTGTGCGCGCGCTGCACCCGGTTCTCCAACCAGGTCGCCGGCGACCCCATGATCGAGCTCCTGGAACGCGGTGCGCTCCAGCAGGTCGGCACCGGCGAGGGGGACCCGTTCGAGTCGTACTTCTCCGGGAACACCATCCAGATCTGCCCGGTCGGCGCGCTGACCTCGGCGGCGTACCGCTTCCGCTCCCGCCCCTTCGACCTGATCTCCTCGCCGTCCGTGTGCGAGCACTGTGCGGGTGGCTGCGCCACCCGCACCGACCACCGGCGCGGCAAGGTCATGCGGCGGCTCGCCGCCAACGACCCCGAGGTCAACGAGGAGTGGATCTGCGACAAGGGACGCTTCGCGTTCCGGTACGCGCAGCAGAAGGACCGCCTGGAGACCCCGCTGGTCCGAGGTGCCGAGGGCGTCCTCGAACCCGCTTCCTGGCCGGAGGCCCTCGAAGCCGCCGCGCGGGGCCTGGCCGCCGCCCGCTCCCGGGCCGGCGTCCTCATCGGCGGCCGGCTGACCGTCGAGGACGCGTACGCGTACAGCAAGTTCGCGCGCGTGGCGCTCGGTACCAACGACATCGACTTCCGCGCGCGCGTGCACAGCGGCGAGGAGGCCGACTTCCTGGCCGCGCACGTCGCGGGCCGCGGCCGGGACCTCGACGGCACCGGCGTCACCTACACCACTCTGGAGAAGGCGCCCGCCGTCCTGCTGGTCGGCTTCGAGTCGGAGGAGGAGGCGCCCGGCGTCTTCCTGCGGCTGCGCAAGGCCTGGCGCAAGCACAAGCAGAAGGTGTACGCGCTCGCCACGCACGCCACGCGCGGCCTGCAGAAGGCCGGCGGCACCCTGCTGCCGTCCGCACCCGGCACCGAGACCGAGTGGCTGGACGCCCTCGCCGGCGGCGTCGGCCTGCAGGAGGCCGGCATCCTGGCCGCGGAGGCGCTGCGCACCGACGGCGCGGTCATCGTCGTGGGAGAGCGGCTGGCGTCGGTCGCCGGCGGACTCACCGCCGCCGTACGGGCCGCCGCGGCCACCGGCGCCCAGCTGGTGTGGATCCCGCGCCGGGCCGGGGAGCGCGGCGCGATCGAGGCGGGCGCGCTGCCGTCGCTGCTGCCGGGCGGCCGCCCGGCCACCGACCCGCGCGCGCGTGAGGAGGTCGCCGCCGCCTGGAGCATGCCGGAACTCCCGCCCGGCCACGGCCGGGACACCGGCCAGATCATCGAGTCCGCCGCCCGCGGCGAACTCTCGGCCCTGCTGGTGGCCGGTGTCGAGGTCGCCGACCTGCCCGACCCGGCACGCGCGCGTGAGGCGCTCGAAGCCGTCGGCTTCCTGGTCTCCCTGGAGCTGCGGCCCAGCGAGGTCACCGAACACGCCGACGTCGTCCTGCCGGTCGCCGCGGTCGCCGAGAAGGCCGGTACCTTCCTCAACTGGGAGGGACGGGCCCGCCTCTTCGAGGCCGCCGTCAAGCCCGACCAGATGACCCGGCGGCTCGCACCCACCGACGCGCGCGTGCTGCAGATGCTCGCCGACGCCATGGACGTCCACCTCGGTCTGCCCGACCTGCGCACCACGCGCGCGGAGCTGGACCGGCTCGGCGGCTGGGACGGGCCGAAGGCCTCCGCACCGCTGGAGAGCGGCGCCCCGCTGCCGCGGCCGGCCGCCGGGGAGGCCGTGCTCGCCGGACACCGGCTCCTCCTCGACCAGGGCGTCCTCCAGGACGGCGACGAGGCGCTGGCCGGCACCCGGCACGCGGCCCACGCGCGTCTGTCCGCCGCGACGGCCGCCGAGGCGGGCGTGGCGGACGGCGCTCTCCTCGCCGTCACCGGGCCCTCCGGCACCGTCGAACTCCCCCTCCGGATCACGGAGATGCCCGACCGTGTGGTCTGGCTCCCGCTGAACTCGGTGGGCGGCGGTGTCGCCTCCGACACCGGCACGCGGCCCGGCTCCCTCGTCCGTATCGGCCCGGCGGCCACCGCCGGTGAGGCACCCAAGGAGGTGGAGGCATGAGCCCGTTCCTCGCCGCTGAAGACCTCTCCATGTTCGGCCGCGACCCGTGGTGGCTGGTCGTCATCAAGGCCGTCTTCTGCTTCGCCTTCCTGATGGTGACCGTACTGATCTCCATCGTCATGGAGCGCAAGGTCGTCGCCTGGATGCAGCTGCGCGTCGGCCCCAACCGGCACGGTCCCTGGGGCATGCTCCAGTCGCTCGCCGACGGCATCAAGCTGATGCTCAAGGAAGACGTCGTCGTCAAACGCGCCGACAAGGCCGTGTACGTCCTGGCGCCGATCGTCGCGGCCATCCCGGCGTTCATGGCCATCGCGGTCATCCCGTTCGGCCCCGCCGACAACGAGGTGTCGATCTTCGGCCACCGCACCACGATGCAGCTCACCGACCTGCCGATCGCGATGCTCTACATCCTCGCGGTCGCCTCCGTCGGCATCTACGGCATCGTCCTCGCCGGCTGGAGCTCCGGATCGACCTACCCGCTCCTCGGCGGCCTGCGCTCCTGCGCGCAGATGATCTCCTACGAGATCGCCATGGGCGCCGCGTTCGCCTCCGTGTTCCTGTACTCCGGGTCGATGTCGACGTCCACGATCGTCGACCAGCAGCAGGGCCGCTGGTACATCCTGCTGCTGCCGGTCTCGTTCCTGCTCTACGTCGTGACCATGATCGGCGAGACCAACCGCGCCCCCTTCGACATGCCGGAGTCCGAGGGCGACCTGGTCGGCGGCTTCAACACCGAGTACTCGTCGATCAAGTTCGCGATGTTCATGCTCGCCGAGTACGTCAACATGGTGACGGTCTCCGCCGTGTCGACGACGCTGTTCCTCGGCGGCTGGCGGGCCCCCTGGCCGATCAGCACCGTCTGGGCGGGCGCCAACCACGGCTGGTGGCCGATGCTCTGGTTCGTCGCCAAGGTCGTCGTGCTGCTGTTCGTCTTCGTCTGGGTACGCGGCACCCTCCCGCGCGTGCGCTACGACCAGCTGATGAAGCTCGGCTGGAAGGTCCTCATCCCGGTCTCGGTCGTCTGGCTGATGCTCGTCGCGACCGTACGGACCCTGCGCAACGAGAACTACGGCTTCGCCGACATCGCCCTCTACGTCGGCGGTGGACTCCTCACCCTGCTGGTCCTGTCCTTCGTCGTCGACCTCTTCCGCGACAAGGGCAAGGAGGCCGGGCAGCCCGCCGCGGAGCCGGCCGGCTTCGACCCGATGGCGGGTGGGTTCCCGGTACCGCCGCTGCCCGGACAGGAGCTGCCGCCGGTGCCCCGGCGCCGTCCCCGCCGGGAGCGGGAGCTGATTGTCAGTGGCGGCACGGACACTGTCAGTGACGGATCTTCGGATGGAAAGGAGGCGTCCGATGGCTGAGGAGCCCAAGGAGAGCAAGCCCGGTTTCCTGAACCCCGCGGCCGGCTTCGGCGTGACCTTCAAGGCCATGTTCAAGAAGCGGCTGACCGAGCAGTACCCGGAGCAGAAGAAGACCACGGCCCCGCGGTTCCACGGACGGCACCAGCTCAACCGCCATCCGGACGGCCTGGAGAAGTGCGTCGGCTGCGAACTGTGCGCCTGGGCCTGCCCCGCCGACGCCATCTACGTGGAGGGCGCCGACAACACCGACGAGGAGCGCTACTCGCCGGGCGAGCGGTACGGCCGCGTCTACCAGATCAACTACGCCCGCTGCATCCTGTGCGGGCTGTGCATCGAGGCGTGCCCCACGCGCGCGCTGACGATGACCAACGAGTTCGAACTGGCCGACAGCAGCCGCGCCAACCTGATCTACACCAAGGAACAGCTGCTCGCCGGCCTCGAAGAGGGCATGGTCGACACCCCGCACGCGATCTTCCCGGGGACCGACGAACAGGACTACTACCGGGGCCTGGTCACCGAGGCCGCGCCCGGGACCGTACGCCAGGTCGCCGTCTCCAAGGGCGAGGTCCCCCAGGAGGCCGAGTCCACCTTCGGCCCGGACGAACCCGCCTCGCAGGAGGTGATCGGCCGATGAACCCGCAGCAGCTCGCCGCGTACGCCACCTCCACCGGTGAGGCCTTCCAGTTCTGGGTCCTCGGCACCGTCGCCGTGATCGGCGCTCTGTGCACCGTCTTCATGAGGAAGGCCGTGCACAGCGCGCTGTGCCTCGCCGGCACCATGATCGTCCTGGCGGTGTTCTACCTCGCCAACGGCGCCTACTTCCTCGGGATCGTGCAGATCGTCGTCTACACCGGCGCGATCATGATGCTGTTCCTCTTCGTGGTGATGCTGGTCGGCGTGACCGCCGCCGACTCCCTGAAGGAGACCATCAAGGGCCAGCGCTGGCTGGCCCTGCTGTGCGGGGTCGGCTTCGGTGTCCTGCTCTTCGCGGGCATCGCCAACGCCTCCCTGAAGCAGTTCAACGGCACCGGCCAGGCCAACGCCAACGGCAATGTGCAGGGCCTGGCCGCCCTCATCTTCACCAAGTACGTGTTCGCCTTCGAGATCACCGGCGCCCTGCTCATCACCGCGGCCGTCGGCGCCATGGTGCTCACCCACCGCGAGCGCACCGAACGTCCCAGGACCCAGCGCGAGCTGGCGGAGCAGCGGGTCCGCGAGGGCAAGCACGTGCCGCCGCTGCCCGCCCCCGGCGTCTACGCCCGGCACAACGCCGTGGACATCGCCGGCCTGCTGCCCGACGGCACCCCCTCGGAGCTCACGGTCAGCAAGACACTGCGCGACCGCGGCCAGATCCGCGACGTGTCGACGCAGGCACTCAACGACCTGCGGGCCCTGGAACAGCGCGCCGAGGAACGGCTGGAGCGCACCCCGGTCGAACCCGCCCACCCCAAGCGGAGCGAGGAGGCGTCGAAGTGAACCCCGTCTACTACCTCTACCTCGCCGCCCTGTTGTTCACGATCGGCGCCACCGGTGTGCTGATCAGACGAAACGCGATCGTCGTCTTCATGTGCATCGAGCTGATGCTCAACGCCTGCAACCTCGCGTTCGTCGTCTTCTCCCGCATGCACGGCAATCTCGACGGCCAGATCATCGCCTTCTTCACGATGGTCGTCGCCGCCGCGGAGGTCGTGGTCGGGCTCGCGATCATCGTGTCGCTGTTCCGTACCCGCCACTCGGCCTCGGTCGACGACGCCAGCCTGATGAAGCTGTAAGGGGTCGCTGAATCGTGGAGAACCTCATCGCGCTGCTGATCGCGGCGCCTCTGCTCGGAGCGGTCGTCCTCCTGGTCGGCGGCCGCCGCCTGGACGGCGTGGGGCACTGGATCGGCACCCTCCTGTCGACGGCCTCCTTCGTGTTCGGCGTGCTCCTCTTCGCCGACCTGCTGGGCAAGAACGCCGAACACCGCACGCTCACCCAGCACCTGTGGACGTGGATCTCCGTCGGCAGCTTCCAGGCGGACGTCACCTTCCGCCTCGACCAGCTGTCGATGACCTTCGTCCTGCTGATCACCGGCGTCGGCTCGCTCATCCACGTGTACTCGATCGGGTACATGGAGCACGACGAGCGCCGCCGCCGCTTCTTCGGCTACCTCAACCTGTTCCTCGCGGCGATGCTGCTGCTCGTCCTCGCCGACAACTACCTGCTGCTGTACGTCGGCTGGGAGGGTGTCGGTCTCGCCTCCTACCTGCTGATCGGTTTCTGGCAGCACAAGCCCAGCGCGGCGACCGCGGCGAAGAAGGCCTTCCTGGTCAACCGCGTCGGCGACATGGGCCTGTCGATCGCGATCATGCTGATGTTCACGACGTTCGGCACCTTCGCCTTCGGACCGGTGTTCAGCCACGTCGGCGACGCCTCCCAGGGCAGGCTCACCGCGATCGGCCTGATGCTGCTGCTCGCCGCCTGCGGCAAGTCCGCACAGGTACCGCTGCAGTCCTGGCTCGGGGACGCCATGGAGGGCCCCACCCCGGTCTCCGCCCTCATCCACGCGGCGACCATGGTGACCGCGGGCGTCTACCTCGTCGTCCGCTCGGGAGCGATCTTCAACGCCGCCCCGGACGCCCAGCTGGCCGTCACCGTCGTCGGCGCCGTCACGCTCCTGTTCGGTGCGATCGTCGGTTGCGCCAAGGACGACATCAAGAAGGCGCTCGCCGGCTCGACCATGTCGCAGATCGGCTACATGGTCCTCGCCGCCGGCCTCGGCCCCATCGGCTACGTCTTCGCGATCATGCACCTGGTGACGCACGGCTTCTTCAAGGCCGGTCTCTTCCTCGGCGCCGGTTCCGTCATGCACGGCATGAACGACGAGGTCGACATGCGCAAGTACGGCGGCCTGCGCAAGTACATGCCGGTCACCTTCATCACCTTCGGCCTCGGCTACCTCGCCATCATCGGTTTCCCGGGCCTGTCCGGCTTCTTCTCCAAGGACAAGATCATCGAGGCGGCGTTCGCCAAGGGCGGCACCGAGGGCTGGATCCTCGGCGCCTGCGCCCTGCTGGGCGCCGCGATCACCGCCTTCTACATGACGCGTGTGATGCTGATGACGTTCTTCGGCGAGGAACGCTGGCGCAACCAGCCCACCCGCTCCCCGCAGGCGCCCAGCGCCGAACCGGCCGCCGAACACCACGGCGAGCACGCGGAACCGCACCCGCACGAGTCCCCGAAGGTCATGACCATCCCCATGGTCGTGCTGGCCGTCGGATCGGTGTTCGGCGGCGCCTTCTTCAGCATCGGCGACCGCTTCCTGCACTGGCTGGAACCGGTCACCGGCCACAGCGAGGGCGACTCCCCGCTCAGCGCGGCCACCGTCACCGGCGCCACCATGGTCTGCCTGGTCATCGGCGTCGGCATCGCCTACCTGCAGTACGGCCGCCGGCCCGTCCCCGCCGTCGCCCCGCGCGGCTCGCTGCTCACCCGCGCGGCCCGCCGCGACCTCCTCCAGGACGACTTCAACCACGTCGTCCTGGTCCGCGGCGGCGAACACCTCACGCGCTCCCTGGTGTACGTCGACCACACCCTGGTCGACGGGGTCGTCAACGGTACGGCGGCGGGCTTCGGCGGCCTCTCCGGCCGGCTGCGCAGGCTCCAGAACGGCTACGCGCGCTCGTACGCGGTCTCGATGTTCGGCGGCGCGGCCCTCCTGGTCGCCGCGACCCTGCTGATGAGGGCGGTCTGATACCGATGTCCTTTCCTCTGCTGACAGCGACAGCGGCCCTCCCGGCCGTCGGCGCGATCGCCACGGCCGCCGTACCGGCCGCCCGGCGCACCGCCGCCAAATGGCTCGCGCTGCTGGTCTCGCTCGCCACCCTGGTCCTCGCGGTCGTCATCCTGGTCCGCTTCGACCCGGGCGGCGCCCGCTACCAGCTCACCGAGTCCCACGCCTGGATCGCGGACTTCGGAGTCAGGTACGACCTGGGCGTGGACGGCATCGCCGCCGTCCTCATCGCCCTGACCGCCCTGCTGATCCCGTTCATCGTGCTGGCCGGCTGGCACGATGCCGACCCGCTGGAGACCGGCAGCAAGCGGTGGCGCCCGACGCAGGGCTTCTTCGCCCTGATCCTGGCCGTCGAGGCGATGGTCGTCATCTCCTTCGAGTCCACCGACGTCTTTTTGTTCTACATCTTCTTCGAAGCCATGCTGATCCCGATGTACTTCCTCATCGGCGGCTTCGGCGACCGCGCCCACGAGCACGGCGAGGAAGCGGCGTCCACGCAACGGTCGTACGCCGCCGTGAAGTTCCTGCTGTACAACCTGGTCGGCGGTCTGATCATGCTGGCCGCGGTCATCGGCCTCTACGTGGTCGCCGGGAACTTCTCCCTGACGGAGATCGCCCAGGCCCGGGCGAACGGCTCGCTGCACATGGCGACCAGCACCGAACGCTGGCTGTTCCTCGGCTTCTTCTTCGCCTTCGCCGTGAAGGCGCCGCTGTGGCCATTGCACACCTGGCTGCCCAACGCCATGCAGGAGTCCACCGCCCCCGTCGCCGTCCTCATCACCGCGGTCGTCGACAAGGTCGGCACGTTCGCGATGCTCCGCTACTGCCTCCAGCTGTTCCCCGAGGCGTCGAAGTGGGCGACACCCGTCATCCTCGTCCTCGCCGTGATCGGCATCATCTACGGCGCACTGCTCGCGGTCGGCCAGCGCGACATCAAACGACTGGTCGCCTACGCGTCGATCTCGCACTTCGGCTTCATCATCCTGGGCATCTTCGCGATGACCAGCCAGGGCCAGTCCGGCGCCACCCTGTACATGGTCAACCACGGCATCTCCACGGCCGCGCTGATGCTGGTCGCCGGCTTCCTGATCTCCCGCCGCGGCTCGCGCCTCATCGCGGACTACGGCGGCGTGCAGAAGGTCGCCCCGGTGCTCGCCGGCACGTTCCTGATCGGCGGCCTGGCGACCCTGTCCCTGCCGGGTCTCGCCCCCTTCGTGAGTGAATTCCTCGTCCTGGTCGGCACGTTCACGCGCTACCCGGCCATCGGGATCGTCGCCACCTTCGGCATCGTCCTCGCCGCGCTCTACACCCTCGTCCTCTACCAGCGGACGATGACGGGCCCGGTGAAACCGGAGGTCTCCGCCATGCCCGACCTACGCGCGCGTGAGCTCGTGGTCGTCGCCCCGCTGATCGTTCTGCTGATCTTCCTGGGCGTCTACCCGAAACCCGTCACGGACATCGTCAATCCGGCGGTCAGACAGACCATGTCGGACGTACACAAGACCGACCCCAAGCCCGAGGCGGAGGCGGCGAAGTGAGCGCAGCAGCCGTCCACAGCCTGTGGACAACCGCGGCCGAACCGATCTCGAAGATCGGCGCGCCGAAGATCGAATACGGACAACTGTCACCCACCCTGATCGTCGTCGGCGCGGCGGTCGTCGGGGTGCTCGTCGAGGCGTTCGTCCCTCGTAAATCCCGCTACTACGCGCAGGTCTTCGTCTCCGCCGTCGCCCTGTGCGCGGCCTTCGCGGCGGTCGTCGCCCTCGCCGCGGACGGCTACGGCACCACGAAGGCACACATCGCCGCCATGGGCGCGATCGCCGTCGACGGACCGTCCCTGTTCCTCCAGGGCACCATCCTGCTGGCCGGACTGGTCGGCCTGTTCACCTTCGCCGAACGCCGGCTCGACCCCGCCGCCCACGGCAACCGCGTCGACTCCTTCGCCGCCCAGGCCGCTTCGGTCCCCGGCAGCGACAGCGAACAGGCCGCCGTCAAGGCCGGGTTCACCACCACCGAGGTCTTCCCGCTGCTCCTCTTCGCGGTCGCCGGCATGCTGGTGTTCCCCTCGGCCAACGACCTGCTGACGCTCTTCGTGGCCCTGGAGGTCTTCTCCCTGCCGCTCTACCTGATGTGCGCCCTGGCCCGCCGCAAGCGCCTCATGTCGCAGGAAGCCGCCGTCAAGTACTTCCTGCTCGGCGCCTTCGCCTCCGCGTTCACCCTGTTCGGCATCGCCATGCTGTACGGCTACGCCGGCTCGGTGTCGTACGCCACCATCGCCCAGGTCGTCGACGGCACCGTCACCAACGTCGACCCCGCCCTCGCCGGCACCATGGGCAACGACGCGCTGCTCCTCATCGGCTCCGCCATGATCGTCATGGGGCTGCTCTTCAAGGTCGGCGCCGTCCCCTTCCACATGTGGACGCCCGACGTCTACCAGGGCGCACCCACCCCGGTGACCGGCTTCATGGCCGCCGCCACCAAGGTCGCCGCGTTCGGCGCGCTGCTGCGCCTGCTGTACGTCGTGCTCCCCGGCATGCGCTGGGACTGGCGGCCGGTCATGTGGGGCGTCGCGATCGTCACCATGCTGGGCGGCGCGATCGTCGCGATCACCCAGACCGACATCAAACGACTGCTCGCCTACTCGTCGATCGCCCACGCCGGATTCATCCTCGCCGGTGTCATCGCGACCTCGAAGGACGGCGTGTCGTCCGTCCTCTTCTACCTCGCCGCGTACTCCTTCGTCACCATCGGCGCCTTCGCCGTGGTCACGCTGGTGCGCGACGCGGGCGGCGAGGCGACCCACCTGTCCAAGTGGGCGGGGCTCGGCCGACGGTCCCCCCTGGTGGCCGCCGTCTTCGCGGTCTTCCTGCTGGCCTTCGCCGGCATCCCGCTGACCTCGGGCTTCGCCGGGAAGTTCGCCGTGTTCAAGGCGGCGGCCGAAGGCGGAGCGGTCCCCCTGGTCGTCATCGGTGTGATCTCGTCGGCGATCGCCGCGTTCTTCTACATCCGCGTGATCGTCCTGATGTTCTTCAGCGAACCGAGGCCCGAGGGCCCCACCGTCGCCGTACCGTCGCCGCTCACCATGGCGGCCATCGGCGTGGGCGTCGCGGTCACCCTCGTGCTCGGCGTGGCACCCCAGTACTTCCTCGACCTGGCCAGTCAGGCGGGAGTCTTCGTGCGCTGACCCCTCCGCAACGGTCCCGGGCCCCGGTTCCTCGCGCGGGAACCGGGGCCCGGGCGCGTCCCAGGCCGGCGGCCACCGGCCGTCGACCGGCTAGCCGCACGCCACCGCCGGGTTCCACGGCGCGAACAGACCGCTCGGATTGTCCTTCCAGATCCACGCCCGCAGCGTGTACACCGGCCCCTTGACCCCCGGCACCGTCGTCGGCCCCCGGAACGTCTGACCGAACAGCGTCGGCGGGGTCGTACCGCTGCCGGCCCGCACGATCCACTCCACCCCGACCAGCGCCCGTCCGCCGTCGCCGTCTCTCTCGTACAGCAGAGCCGCCGGCTCGGACGGGTCGAGACTGCCGACACCGGCGGACCTGACGTAGTGGTAACCCGCCCCTCCCTGGCCGGTCCGTGCGTCGCACGCGGCGGCCGGGGCGAACCCGTCCGTGACGGCGAACGGCTCGTACTCGTAGTCCGCCGTCGCCGTGTAGGCCGGGGTCAGATCCGTCCACACGAACGGATCGGCGGTGGGGACGGGAGCCGCGTCGGCGGGGACCGCGGCCAGAGCGAACGGCACGGCCAGCGCCATCGCGACGCCGGCCGTGCGGGACCTGAGAGACATCCTGAAGCTCCTCGGGGCGGAAGAGGCCCGCGGACGCGGCGCCTCCGTTACGACGCGGGCCTCCCCGGTCCCGCCCGTGCAGCATGGCCCGCGCCGTGCCCGGGCCGCCATGCGGAGTCCGCCAAAGGACTGAGGGCACCGCCGGACGGGTGACCCCGGTCACCGCCGCCCCTCCCGGGCGGCCGGCCTGTGGACAACTCCGGCGCTGTCGGTCCGGACCCCTATCGTGGAGGCAGTGGTCGAGGGACGACGTACGGGGGACACGACGATGGGTGGGACGGGCGGGACCGACGAGATGCCAGGGACGACCGAGACGCCGCAGGCGCCGCACAGGCCCGGACCGGCGGACAGCGAGGCACTGGCCACGCTGCACCGGGTCTTCGGGTACGACGCCTTCCGCGGCGAGCAGGAAGCGATCATCGAGCATGTGGTGGCGGGCGGCGACGCCGTCGTCCTCATGCCGACCGGCGGCGGAAAGTCACTGTGTTACCAGATCCCCGCCCTGGTCAGACCAGGTACGGGCGTCGTGGTCTCGCCGCTCATCGCCCTCATGCAGGACCAGGTGGACGCCCTGCGCGCCCTCGGCGTGAACGCCGGCTTCATCAACTCCACCCAGGACTTCGACGAGCGACGCGTGGTCGAGGCCCAGTTCCTCGCCGGTGAACTCGACCTGCTCTACCTGGCCCCCGAACGGCTCCGCCTGGACGCCACGCTCGACCTGCTCGGCCGCGGCAAGATCGCCGTCTTCGCGATCGACGAGGCGCACTGCGTCTCCCAGTGGGGCCACGACTTCCGCCCCGACTACCTCGCCCTCTCCCTCCTCGGCGAGCGCTGGCCGGACGTCCCGCGCATCGCGCTCACGGCGACCGCCACCCGCGCCACCCACCAGGAGATCACCCAGCGGCTCCGCATGCCGGCCGCCCGGCACTTCGAAGCCAGTTTCGACCGGCCCAACATCCAGTACCGGATCGTCCCCAAGGCCGACCCGAAGAAGCAGCTCCTCGCCTTCCTGCGCCAGGAGCACGAGGGCGACGCGGGCATCGTCTACTGCCTCTCCCGCAAGTCGGTCGAAGCCACCGCGGAATTCCTCAGCCGCAACGGCATCGAGGCCGTGCCCTACCACGCGGGCCTCGACGCCGGCACCCGCGCCGCCCACCAGTCCCGCTTCCTGCGCGAAGAAGGCCTGGTCGTGGTCGCCACCATCGCCTTCGGCATGGGCATCGACAAACCCGACGTCCGCTTCGTCGCCCACCTGGACCTGCCCAAGTCCGTCGAGGGCTACTACCAGGAGACCGGACGCGCGGGCCGTGACGGACTGCCCTCCACCGCATGGATGGCCTACGGCCTCAACGACGTCATACAGCAGCGCAAGCTCATCCAGTCCGGTGAGGGCGACGAGGCCTTCCGCCGCCGCGCCCAGGCCCACCTCGACTCGATGCTCGCCCTGTGCGAGACCGCCCAGTGCCGACGCGGGCAGCTCCTGAACTACTTCGGCCAGGAACCGGACCCCGCCGGCTGCGGCAACTGCGACACCTGCCTCACCCCGCCCGAGACCTGGGACGGCACCGTCGCCGCCCAGAAGGTCCTCTCCACAGTGGTGCGCCTGCAGCGGGAGCGCGGCCAGAAGTTCGGCGCCGTCCAGATCGTCGACATCCTGCTCGGCAAGCGCACCGCCAAGGTCATCCAGTTCGACCACGACCAGCTGTCCGTCTTCGGTATCGGCACCGACCTCGAAGAAGGCGAATGGCGGGGCGTCGTGAGGCAGCTGCTCGCCCAGGGGCTCCTCGCGGTCGAGGGCGAGTACGGCACCCTCGTGCTCACCGAGGCCAGCGGAGCGGTACTGCGACGGGAACGCGACGTCCCGCTGCGCAAGGAGCCCAAGAAGCCGGTGGTCCCGCGCTCCGCGTCCGCCGGCGCATCCGGGTCCGCGGGCAGGAGCAAGGCGAAGGCGGCGGTGGCGGAGCTGCCCGAGAACCTGCTCCCCGCCTTCGAGGCGCTGCGCACCTGGCGTGCCGAACAGGCCCGTGAACAGGGCGTACCGGCCTATGTGATCTTCCACGACGCCACCCTGCGGGAGATCGTCAGCCGTCGGCCCGAATCGATCGCCGAACTCGCCACCGTCGGCGGTGTCGGCGAGAAGAAACTGATGACGTACGGCGAAGGCGTACTCGGCGTACTGGCCTCCCTGAACGCGCCGGAGCCGTCGGCGGCGCCCCCGGTTCCCGCGACGGCGGAAGCCGGGGACGAGGACCACTGGCCCGAGCCGGACATGGAGCCCGAGCCGGAGGAGGACTGGGCATAGACCCACGGGCGTCGGCGGGGGCCGACATCCACCCCCGCCCCGGACAGCACACCTAGCCGAGTGCCGTGAGGCCGGGTGCGAACGTGATCAGCAGGGGCACCAGCGGGATCAGGGCGGCCACGGTGGTCGTCAGGGCCCGCTGGCGCCTCAGCAGCCGTGGGGGCGGTTCCAGGAGCCGGTCGACGCGCTCGCCCAGCAGGCGGCGGCTCGACGCGCAGGAGAGCACTCCGCGGTGCTGGTTCAGTTCGATCAGGGCCAGCGCGGTCGTGAGGTGGCCGCAGCGGCGGGATGCGATGTCGTCGGCGGCGAGTTCGACGAGCCGGTGGGTCTGGTCGCAGAAGTGGGCGAACAGCGGCACCCGGGGGAATCCCGTGGCGAGGGCGCTGGACAGGTGGAGGAGCCAGTCGTGGTGGGCGCGGGCGTGTCCCCGTTCGTGGGTGAGGACCGCGTCGAGCTGGTGGTCGGTGAGGCGGTGCAGCGCCCCTGTCGTCACCACGAGCTGCGGCGGGTGCCCGGGCATCCACCAGGCGTCCGGGTACTCGTCCTCCAGCACCAGCATCGGCCCACGTGCCGCCGGCAGCCCGGCCGGCAGTTCCGGCGCGCGCTCCCGCAGGTGTGCGCGGGTGCGGTCGCGGCCCCGCCGGGCCTCGACCAGTTCACGGACGAGCATCGCCGTCGTCCACGCTGCCCCGCACGCCAGCAACACCGTGAGGGCGACCGCCCACAGGGGCGCGACGGAGAGGTCGTACGCCGCGGTGACCGCCGGTGGCGCCGGAGCGAACACCCGGTCGCGCACGGTGTGGAAGACGGCTGCGGCGCCCAGGACCAGCGCGGCCAGGCAGCACATCAGGACCGTGGCGACCAGGCACTGCCACACCCACAGGGCGACCACCGGTTCGCGCTCCGGCCACAGCGCCTGCACCAGTGCGCGCGGCGCCGGAACCGCGGCCGTCAGGGCCACGGCGGTCAGCAGGAGCAGGCAGACGGTCATGCCGCGGCTCCGTTTCCTGATCGGAGAGGTGTGCGGGTGGCGGGGCGGTGGTGCGGAAGCTGCGCCGTGGTGCTGCGGGTTGTGCTGTGGGGCGCGTACGCCGGGGCATCGCGCCGTGCGGGCGCCGCCGTCACGCGTGGTGCACGCTGGCGGCGCATCGCATGGTGCGCGGTGGCGGCGCATCGCATGGTGCGTGTTACGCCAGTATGACGGTGCGCGCCGGTCGCGTCAGGTGTCCACGACGATTCCGCCCGCCTTCCGCTGGGCCCCGAAGCTCCCGCTCGCCGCTCCCGGTCCAGGGGCGCCGTCCACCCCTCACCCCGCCACGATCCGCCCGCTGACGTCCCCGAGCCCGACCCGGCTCCCGCCCGGCCCCGGAGCCCATGCCGACAACGTCACCACGTCACCGTCCTCCAGGTAGGTCCGCTTTCCGTCGCGGAGTTCGAGCGGCTCCTGTCCGTTCCAGGTCAGCTCCAGCAGCGAGCCGCGTTCCCCGGGCTCCGCGCCGCTCACCGTGCCGGAGCCGTACAGGTCCCCGGTGCGCAGCGAGGCGCCGTTGACGGTCAGGTGGGCGAGTTGCTGGGCGGCGGTCCAGTACATGGTGGAGAACGGCGGCTCGGACACCGTCTGCCCGTTGATCGCGATCGAGATCCGCAGGTCGTAGCCGGCGGGCTCCTCCGTCGCGTCGTCGAGGTACGGAAGCAGCGGATGCGTCCGCCGGGGCGGTGGGACCCGCGCCTCCTCCAGCGCTTCCAGGGGAGTGATCCACGCCGAGATCGAGGTGGCGAACGACTTGCCGAGGAACGGGCCGAGCGGGACGTACTCCCACGCCTGGATGTCGCGTGCCGACCAGTCGTTGAGGAGCGTGAGCCCGAACACGTGGTCCCGGAAGTCACCCAGCGCGACCGGCTCTCCCTGCCGCGACGGCGCGCCGACGACGAAGCCGACCTCGGCCTCGATGTCCAGCCGCACGGACGGGCCGAACACCGGTTCGGGGTCCGACGGCGCCTTGCGCTGGCCCGACGGCCGTACGACGTCCGTGCCCGACACCACGACCGTGCCCGCCCGGCCGTGGTAACCGATCGGCAGGTGTTTCCAGTTAGGGGTGAGCGGTTCGGCGGCGTCGGGGCGGAAGATGCGGCCGGCGTTGCGGGCGTGGTTCTCGGAGGCGTAGAAGTCGACGTAGTCGGCGACCTCGAAGGGCAGGTGCAGGGTCACCGCGGACAGCGGGTGGAAGAGCGGTTCCAGCGTCGCGCGGTGCGCGGGGACGCTCACCCACGCGGTCAGTGCGCGTCGTACGTCCGACCAGGTGGTCCGACCGGCCGCCAGCAGCGGGTTCAGGGTCGGGCGGGCGAGCAGGGAGGCGTAGGGGGAGCCGAGGGCGAGGGCCGCGGCGCCGGCGTCGAGGACGTGGTCACCGAGGCGGACGCCGACCCTCCGCTCCGTACTCCCGGAGGTCGAGAACACGCCATACGGAAGGTTGTGCGGGCCGAAGGGGTCGCCCTCGGGGACCTCGAAGGGGGGCAAGGGGGGCATGGGGTGGCTGCCTCGCTCTCATCCGTGTCGTGCGTGGCCCGGCCCTGGGGGGACATCGTCGGGACGGCGCACGGCGTGCCATGTGGTCGCGCCACACGTTACGGGTGAGTTGGCTGTCGTGGCAGTGTCTAAAGAGTTCGCAATGTCCGAATAGGCCTTGTCGGAGGGGGCAATTCCGGCTTAGCGTCCTTTGGGGACACGGACGGGGTGGGTCCGGTCCGTAGGGGGGACACGTGGGGGGACCCGTGGCCAGGAATGCCGTCGGCGTGCCGTTCGAGGCGGCCCGCGACGTGCCGGGCCTGATCGTCAAGTTCGGCGACTATCCGCTGCACCACGGCGGGGTCGGCGCGATACGCAGTCTGGGCCGCCTCGGCGTGCCCATGTACGCGATCACCGAGGATCCGTACACACCCGCGGCCTCCTCCCGGTATCTCAAACGGGCGTTCGTGTGGCCGACGACAGGCGCCGAGGAACCGGATCACCTCGTCGAGGGACTGCTGCGCATCGGCCGCCGTATCGGCCGTCCGACCGTGCTGATCCCCACCGACGAGGAGGCCGCCGTCCTGATCGCCGAGCACCAGGACGCGCTCGGCGACCGGTTCCTCTTCCCGCGCGTGGAGCCCGGACTGCCGCGTCGGCTGGCCAGCAAGCAGGGCCTGCACGACCTGTGCGTGGAACACGGCGTTCCCAGTCCGGAGGCCGCCTTCCCGCAGTCGTACGACGAGATCGTCGACTTCGCGGAGAAGGCGCGGTTCCCGATCGTGGCCAAGAACCGCGAGGCGTTCGTCCGGCGCAAACGACCCGCCGTCAACGGCACGACACGGATCACCACTCGTGAGGGACTGCTCGCCCTCGCCCGTGACTGGGGCCCCCGTCCGGGTGTCATCCTCCAGGAGTACCTGCCGCGGGAGGAGGCCGAGGACTGGATCGTGCACGCCTACTTCGACGCCGACTCCACCCCGCGCGCGCTGTTCACCGGGGTGAAGGTGCGTTCCTGGCCACCGCACGCGGGCATGACCGCGAACGCGTACGTCGTGGACAACCCGGAACTCGCCGACCTCGCCGCGCGTTTCATCAAACAGATCGGCTTCACCGGCGTCATCGACCTCGACCTGCGCTTCGACCGTCGCGACGGGCAGTACAAGCTGCTCGACTTCAACCCGCGCATGGGCGCCCAGTTCCGGCTCTTCGAGAGCGACACGGGTGTGGACGTGGTCCGCGCCATGCACCTGGATCTGACCGGTCGCCGCGTCCCGGAGGGGGAACAGCGCGCCGGCCACCGGTACGTCGTGGAGAACATCGACCTGCCCGCCCTCCTGGCCTACCGCCGCAGCGGCTATACGACGCCGCACGCACCCGGACGGCCCAGCGGCACCGAGCTGGCCTGGCTGGCGGGTGACGACCCGCTGCCGTTCGTCACGATGCTCGCGCGGTTCGTGCGTCCTGGGGCGAAGCACCTCTACCAGATGTGGCGGACCAACCGGCGCGGCTCCGGCACCTCCCGGAGGTAGGCGCCACGTTTCGGCGCCGGGCCGGACGCCCGTCCGTGACGCTCGCCGCGCCGACGTCCAGTACGGCGGCGTCACCGTCCCCGTCGAACCAGAGTCCTATCCGCGAGCACGCCCTGCCCCGATCCGCCAGGCGCCTTTCGGCCCGGTCCTGCCGCTCGGCGTTGTGACAGGTCGCCACGTCAAGGCGGTGATCGTCGGCGTCGGCCGCCGGAAACCTCTCCGGCCCCCGGCCGGCGCTTCCCGCAGCCGCGCCCACGCCGACGTCACCGGCCCCACTGACGGCACCTCATCACCGAGGCGGCGGAAGCCACTTGAGGCCGAAACGCACCGTGAGTCCCATGGGCGTGCCGTCCGTATTCTCTGATCATGGTCGCACCTTCCCCGTACTCGCTGATCGCCACCGACCTGGACGGCACGCTGCTGCGTGCCGACGACACCCTGTCGGACCGGTCGCTCGCCGCCCTGGCGCGGGCCGGCCGGGCCGGCGCCACGCACCTCGTGGTGACCGGCCGCCCCGCGCCGAGAGTGCGCCCGCTCCTCGACGATCTCGGCTGCACCGGGCTCGCGGTCTGCGGCCAGGGCGCACAGGTGTACGACGCCGGCACGCACCGTCTGCTGTGGTCGGTCACGCTGGACCGGGAACTGGCGGAGACCGCGCTCGGCAAGGTCGAGGCCGAGGTCGGCCAGGTGTACGCGGCGGTCGACCAGGACGGCGTGGACGGGCTCACGCTCATCGAACCGGGCTACCTGATGCCCCACCCCACGCTGCCCGCCCTGCGCGTGGACCGGCGTGACGACCTGTGGTGCGCGCCCATCAGCAAGGTGCTGCTGCGCCACCACACCTTGTCCGACGACGAACTGGCGGCGACCGCCCGCGCGGTGGTGGGGTCGCTGGCGACGGTCACCATGTCGGGACCGGGGACGGTGGAGCTCCAGCCGTGCGGGGTGACCAAGGCGACCGGGCTGGCGCTGGCCGCCGACCACCTGGGGCTGTGCCCCGAACGGGCCATCGCCTTCGGTGACATGCCCAACGACATCCCGATGTTCGACTGGGCGGCCCACGGAGTGGCCATGGCCAACGCGCACCCCGAGCTCCGGGCGAGGGCCGATGAGATCACCACGTCGAACGAGGACGACGGCATCGCCGTCGTCCTCGAAAGACTCTTCGTCTGATGCGGGGTGCGCCGGTCAGTACGCGCCGTGGACGTTGTCGATCGAGCCGTACCGCGCGGCGGCGTAGTTGCAGGCGGCGGTGATGTTCGCGACCGGGTCGTAGATGTCGAAGGACGTGCCCGCCACGTGGTAGGCGTTGAACGTCGGGTCGATCACCTGGAGCAGGCCCTTGGACGGGATGCCGGCGGCCGCGTTGGAGTCCCAGAGGTTGATGGCCCGCGGGTTGCCGGACGACTCGCGGATCACGTTGCGGTAGATGCCGTTGTAGGAGCCCGGGATGCCCTTCTGGGCCATGATCGCGAGCGACTCGCGGATCCAGCCGTCGAGGTTGTTCGGGTACCCGGCGGGCGTCGTCGAGGCCGTGACGGAGGTTGCGGGGGTGGCGGCGGAGGCGTCGGCCGCGCCGATGAGCGGAAGGGCGAGTACGGCGGCGCCGGTACCGACGGCGGCGAGCGTGCGGGCGATGCGGGTGCGGCGGGGCTGGGCGGCAGCAGGCATGGCGAAGTTCCTCTCCGTCGCCTGCGAGGTGAGCTGTCGGGTTCGGGCTCGGGGAGTGCCCGGTCGCGTCACCCGAAGGCGATGCGACTTCACCCCTAGCCGGTCCGGGACGGCGTCCGTCGATGACGGCGGCCGCCCGGTCCGGCGACTTACCTGGTTCCCCCGCTCCTGCCGTGCGAATGAACTCGTCGATGGGTTAGGACGGGCGGCGGCAGGATTCGGCGTCCGCCCGGCGAGCGGGAACGTATGCGAGAGCACATGTCCGGAACAAGTGGTGGATTCACATAACGCGCCGATTGACCTTGATCTGAGGCGTATGAGGTACTTGATCCTTTGCGGTCGCCAAGCCTCAACTGGCGCACAGGGAAAGGCGAGGGAGGGCGTCGTGCGGCGTGCGGGACACGGGGGTCCGAGTGACCTACTTCACGAAACCGCAATCACGGCAAAAAGGGCATGAGGGATTAGTTGAATCCGCCCGCGTCGCCCAGGGATTCGGTGATTGTCCTAATTGTCTTATTGAATGGAATTGCGGCTCTAGGGGGTGAATGAGTCATTCGGGCGTCATTCGTCGAGCGTGGTCGACGTGTTGACGGCCGATTGCGTCAAGGCCGCGCGGAGTGCCGGGAATTCCCGAGGGGTGGCGTGCGTGATCCTGGTCACCCGGGGAGAGTGCGTCCAGGTGGGTGACATCGGCCAAGTCGGTGGATGTCATGTCTTATCATCTGATCAAAAACATACCGGTCGTGATCCGATGGTGCCCGGGGTGTAACCGTGGGCGCCCTCGGTGATCGAAACCTGACCGGATACGCTGACTTGAGTGATGGCAGCGACCTATCGACAAACCGTGTAATCGCCAGTGGACACCAGCAGACAGGAGACCCTCGTGACCGTCGTCGGGCCGTTCGGGCTGAGCGTGCGGGACCAGGCTCTGGAAGCCGATGTCCAGGCTGGATTGGCGGCTGTCGAGGAAGGCCTGCTAGAGGCCACCAAGAGCGAGGTCCCCTTCATCACGGAGGCCGCGCAGCACCTCGTACGGGCCGGCGGCAAGCGGTTCCGGCCGCTGCTGGTGATGCTCGCCGCGCAGTTCGGCGACCCCTACGCACCGGGTGTCGTGCCGTCGGCCGTCGTCGTCGAGCTGACCCACCTCGCCACCCTGTACCACGACGACGTCATGGACGAGGCCTCCGTGCGGCGCGGTGTGGACAGCGCCAACACCCGCTGGGGCAACTCCGTCGCCGTTCTCACCGGCGACTTCCTGTTCGCGCGCGCCTCGCAGATCCTCGCCGACCTCGGGCCCGAGGCGGTCCGCGTCCAGGCCCTCGCGTTCGAGCGGCTGGTGACCGGCCAGATCCTGGAGACGGCGGGGCCTTCGGACGGGCGCGACCCGGTCGACCACTACCTCGACGTCCTCGGCGGCAAGACGGGCTCGCTGGTGGCGGTCTCCTGCCGTTTCGGCGCGATGATGTCCGGCGCCGACGAGACGGTCGTGGACGTCCTCACCCAGTACGGCGAACGCCTCGGGGTCGCCTTCCAGCTCGCCGACGACGTCCTCGACATCGCCTCCGACTCGCACGAGTCCGGCAAGACCCCGGGCACGGACCTCCGCGAGGGCGTTCCCACCCTTCCCGTGCTGCGGCTGCGGGAGCGGGCGGCCCGGCTGGGGCTGGCCGAGGACATCGCGCTGTGCGAGCTGCTGGACTCCGACCTCACCGACGACGCCCGGCACGCGCAGGCGCTCGCCGCGCTGCGGGTGAACCCGGCGCTGGAAGAGGCGCGCCGGGACGCCGTCCGGTACGCGGAGGAGGCGCGGGCCGCGCTCGCACCGCTGCCCGAGTGCGACCCGAAGGCGACGCTGGTGGAGCTGTGCAACGCGGTGGTGCACCGGGCCGGCTAGGCCCGGCACCCTGCCGACCGTGCGGACCCTTCGGTTCTGCCCGAGGGCCGGGCCGGCCTGCGACGCGACGGCGCCTGCCGCCGCCTGTCACCCCCTGTGACGCACCGGACTCCGGCATCCCGCAGGAGGCGTCCGCACCGTTCGACCCCTACGGGTCGGTGGAGGCGTCGGCCCCCTCATGTCATACCGGAGGCGTACGCGGAGTTGGCTCCCCGGTCTGACGCTTGAACGCCTCCGATTTGGTGAGATGGAAACCACGGAAATCACCACCGCTCACCGATTCGGGTGAGAATGGCGGCTCAGGGTGGGACACGTGCGAGACGGCCGCCGCCGACGACGGAGGTAAGGCACACATGGCACCGTACGAATCCGACGACAGCGCGGGGATCGCGCAGGCCGACGACGAGCGGCGCGCCGAACGGCGGCGCAAGGCCACGCGGTACGTCGTGCCGGTCACGGTGGTGGGGGTGGCCGCGGCCACGATCGGCCTGGTCCCGGCGCTCGCCGACTCCGGTGACCCCAACCTGCCGAAGATCAGCGCGCAGGAACTCATCAACAAGATCGCAAAGTCGGACGTGCAGCAGCTGTCCGGCACCGTGAAGATCAGCACCGACCTCGGCCTGCCCGACCTCGGCGGCCTGGAGAGCAGCCTGATGTCCGGCGCCACCCAGCGCGGCGGCGCCGGCTCCTCCGCCGACCCCACCGCCAAGCTCACCGAACTGGCCACCGGCACGCACACCCTGCGCGTGGCCGCCGACGGACCCGAGAAGCAGAAGGTGTCGCTGCTGGAGAGCGGCGCCGAGTACAGCCTCATCCACAACGGCACGGACGTCTGGGGCTACGACAGCAAGTCCGACGAGGTCTACCACTCCACCGTCGCGGACTCCGGCAAGGAGCGCCACGCAGCCCCGGCCACGCCCAAGGACTTCGCCGACGAGGTGCTCAAGTCGGTCGACGACACCACGTCGGTGAAGGTCGACGGCACCGCCCAGGTGGCCGGCCGGGACGCCTACCGCCTGGTCATCAAGCCCAAGCAGTCCGGTACGACGGTCGGCGCGATCAGCATCGCCGTGGACGCCAAGACCGGCACGCCGCTGAAGTTCACGCTCACCCCGTCGAGCGGCGGCGCGGCCGTCGTGGACGCCGGCTACACACAGGTCAGCTTCGCGAAGCCGGCGGCCTCGACCTTCGACTTCACCCCGCCCAAGGGCGCCAAGGTCACCGAGGGCGACAAGGCCGACAGGGCGGCCGGATCAGACCGGCACGGCGACGGCGGCGAGAGCGGCAAGGCCACCGGGACGCCCGGCAAGGGCGCGCCCAAGCACCTGGAGAAGGGCGGCTTCGACGTCCTCGGCAAGGGCTGGAACTCCATAGCCGTCCTGGACTCCGGCAGCAAGGGCGGCCTGCCCACGGGCTCCGGCTCCGCCTCCGGCAAGGCGGGCGACCTGAGCGGCTTCCTCGGCTCGCTCGGAGACCCGGTCTCCGGAAAGTTCGGCAAGGGCACCGTCTTCTCCACCCGGCTGATCAACGCCCTGATCACGGACAACGGCAAGGTGTACGTCGGTGCGGTGGACAAGGCGGCCCTGGTGAAGGCGGCGAACGCGGGTTAGCCGGGGGCGGCGCGGGAAGTGTACGTACCCCGTGCCGCGAGGCAGGACGAAACGAGGGAGCCGATGGACCGACCGTCCGCCAGGGAGCGGGAGCCGGAGAACCCGGGCGCGGAGGGCGGCACCGCCGAGGCCGACGCCCCGGCGGGCGGGAGCGTCATCGACACCCGCGGCCTCACGAAGCGCTACCGCGGCGGACAGCTCGCCGTGGACGGTCTCGACCTGACCGTCCCGGCGGGCAGCGTCTTCGGCTTCCTCGGTCCGAACGGCTCCGGCAAGACCACCACCATCCGCATGCTGATGGGCCTGATCACACCCACCTCGGGCACGGCCCGCGTCCTGGGCCGCCCGATGCCGGGCGCCTCCCGCGTCGTACTGCCCCAGGTCGGGGCCCTCATCGAGGGCCCGGCGCTGTACGGCTTCCTGTCGGGCCGTGACAACCTGCTCCGTTACGACGCCGCCGACCCGACCGCCGATCCGCGCACCCGGCGTGCCCGCGTCGGGGCCGCGCTGGACCGGGTGGGCCTGACGGCCGCGGCGGCGAAGAAGGCAAGGGCCTACTCCCTGGGCATGAAACAGCGCCTCGGGCTCGCCGCCGCGCTGCTCCAGCCCCGCAAGCTGCTGGTCCTGGACGAGCCGACCAACGGTCTCGACCCGCAGGGCATGCGCGAGATCCGCTCGCTGGTACGGGAGCTGGCCGGGGACGGCACGACCGTCTTCCTCTCCTCCCACCTCCTCGACGAGATCGAGCAGGTCTGCACCCACGCGGCCGTGATGGCACAGGGCCGGCTGATCACCCAGGGCGCGGTCGCCGATCTGGCGGCCGGGGCCCGCAGCCGGCTCGTGGTGACCACCCCGGACCCCGGGGAAGCGGCCCGCGTGCTCAAGGAACTGGGCGTCGCCGACGTGGTCGTGACCGAGGACCGGGTGACCGGCGAACCACCCGAGCGCGACCTGGCCGAGGTGAACGCGGCGCTCGTCTCGGCGGGCGTCAGGGTCCGGGGCTTCCTGGTCGAACGGGCCTCGCTGGAGGATGCGTTCGTGGCGCTGACCGGGGAGGGCTTCGATGTCGCGGGCTGACATGACGACCGTACCGGGACCGGTCGGGCCGGGACCGGCCGCCTCGGGAGCAGCCCCCTCGGGTCCGGCCGTACGGCCGAACCCGCTGTGGACCCTCGGGTTGCTGCGCAGCGAGCTGGTCACCACGCTGCGGCGCTGGCGCACTCTCGCGCTGCTGGGGGTACTGGCGGCGGTGCCGATCCTGGTCGGCATCTCCGTGAAGATCGAGACGAGTGGTGACGGCCAGGTCGGCCGGGGCGGCGGCGAAGGCCCCGCGTTCATCTCGCAGGTCACCAACAACGGCCTGTTCCTGGTGTTCACGGCGCTGGCCGCGACCCTCCCGTTCTTCCTGCCGATGGCCGTCGGGGTGGTGGCCGGCGACGCGATCGCGGGCGAGGCCAACGCGGGCACCCTGCGCTACCTGCTGGTCGCCCCCGCCGGCCGTACCCGTCTGCTGCTCGCCAAGTACACGACGACGATGGCGTTCTGCCTGCTGGCCACCCTGGTGGTGGCGGCCTCCGCCCTCGCCGTCGGCGCGCTCCTCTTCCCGCTCGGCGACCTGACGACCATCTCG
The DNA here is from genome assembly GCF_055562175.1 of Streptomyces sp. NPDC020958. Lineage (NCBI taxonomy): Bacteria > Bacillati > Actinomycetota > Actinomycetes > Kitasatosporales > Streptomycetaceae > Streptomyces > Streptomyces sp. NPDC020958. Next base: position 97,341 of record NZ_JBVHFU010000008.1, read on the forward strand.
GGCACCCGGATCTCCTTCGCCGATGGCCTCGGCCGCGCCCTGCTGATCGCCCTCGTGGTCGCGGCCTCCCTGACCGGTGTCGCCGCCCTCGGGTTGTTCGTGTCCACCCTCACCAACAGCGGCATCGCGGCGATGGCGACGACGGTCGGCCTGCTCATCACCGTCCAGATCCTCGACCAGATACCCCAGCTGCACGCGCTCCAGCCGTACTTCTTCTCGCACTACTGGCTGTCCTTCGCGGACCTGGTGCGTGATCCCGTCTACTGGCACGACCTGATCAGAAACCTCGAACTGCAGGCCCTGTACGTGGCGGTGTTCGGTTCGGCGGCCTGGGCGCGCTTCACGACGAGGGACATCACCGCGTAGACCGCCGGGCAGCGCCCGGCGCTCAGGCCGGCGTGTGGGGGAACCTGGCCGGCGGCGCCTGAGTGGCGAAGAACTCCTTGGCCCGGGCCAGCGCCCCGGCGTCCCCGAGCACGTCACCGCGCGCGCTGCCGTTGCCGAGCAGTACCCCGCCGAAGCGCATGCCCATGTAGGCGGCCGAGTTGTTGAGCATGCCGACGTAGGGGTCGGCGACCGACGGCTCCTGGCCCGCCAGCACGGCGACCCCCCACAGGGTGCGCCCCGCCAGGGTGCCCCGGAAATCGATGCCGGGCGTGCGCAGCCAGCCCGCCCAGTGGTCCAGGTAGCGCTTGGTGAGGCCGGACACCGAGTACCAGTACACCGGTGAGGCGATCACGATGTCCGTCGCCGCGAGCGTGGCGTCGAGCAACAGACCGGCGGCGGTGTCCGAAGGCGGGCGCGCGTGGTCGCTGTCGCGTCGCAGGTCCACGAAGTCCGGCAGTGGGTGCTCGGCCAGGCTGATCCACTGCTGCTCGACGTCGGCGGGCAGCTGGTCGGCGGCACGGCGTGCCAGGAGCTCGGTGTTGCCGTCCGCACGGGCGCTGCCCAGCACGAACAGGAATCGGCGTGTCATGAGATCCCCCAAATGAACGGCGCACGGGAAATAGAGGCGTGTGCATCTTATGTGCATGCATGAAATTCCGCCAGCCCGTACGGCGCAGCCCGTGCGGCGCCCTTCCTGATGCGAGGCTGTGACGTCGTGGTGACGCGTGAGCCGAGGCGAGCGGCCAGACTGGACGGTACGCACGGGTACGACCGGACGGTGACGCCGGGGGAATGAGGGCCGATGTCCCGACTCAGCCGCGAGACGAAGCGGGAAGCTCAGCAGGACGCCGAGCCGGGGGAACCGGTCGAGGTCCGTGTGACGGGCGCCGCCGCGACCGTGGACGGCGTACCGCTGTTCCCGGCGCCCGGCGAGGAACCGCAGCAGACGGTCCTGAACCACCTGCAGCGGCTCGCCCGCGCCACCGGCCGTCCCGTCCTCGCCACCGTCCACGACGCCCGGATCGGGTTCGTCGTCCGCCTCCGGGTGAACCTGGACGGCTCCAGCAGCTTCACCGGCGACCCGGTACGGATGGCCGCGCCCGCGGAGGCGCACACGGCCGCGTCCGTGCAGCCCGAGTCGGCGGACCGGCAGCCCCGCGCGGACCGGGGGACCCCGTTTCCGCGGGCCGTCGACGCTCCCGCGGTCACCACGCCCGCGGACCCGGTGGCCCTCGGCACGGTCCGGCCGCCGACCGGGGTCTTCGGCCCGCCGCCCGCCATGGACGGGACGCCGAGCGCCGGGGAAGTGACGCCCGCCCCGGCAGTCGCACCGACGCAGGCCGCCGTCACCGAACTCCTGCCGGCACCTCGCCCCGAACCCCTCCTGGCTCCCGACGTCGTCCGTGCCCTCGACCCCGACCCCGGCCACACCCCCGCCCGCGGGTTCGACGCGGTCGCCGAGGAGGTGCTCGGGGACGAACCCGTGACCGTGACGGTGGAGGGGGCCGCGCTGCTCACCGCATCGGTGGCGCGGATCAACGAGGCCGTCAGGACGGGCCGTATCGAGAGGGCCGCCGAACTCGCCGAGCACACCGTCGCCGAGGCCCGGGCGGCGTTCGGCGACGGCCACACCGAGGTGCTGCACCTGCGCGGCCTGACCGCGTACATCGCCTACCTGGCGGGCGACCCGGAGCGCGCCTTCCACCTCTCCCTCGACGTGGCCCGGCAGCACCGGCGCGCGGGTGACGCCGAGGGGGCGTACGGCAACGTGCGCAGCGCGGCGACCGCCTGGCGCGCGGTGCGCGACCCCGAGCAGGGGCTGCGCCTCGGCCGTGACCTGATCGACCTGTGGGCGCAGCTCACCACCGAGGAGGGCCCGGCGGCCGGTGACATCGAGGAACTGGACTCGGCCCGCACCCGGATGGGCCGCCTGACGGAACGCGCCCGCCGCGCGGCGGAGAACGCCTGAGCCGCGTCAGGCCCGGGGCGCTCGGGTCAGTGGACGCAGAACTCGTTGCCCTCCGGGTCGGCCATCACGGTCCACGCGCCGGCCGGCTCGGAGACGTGCCGCAGTACGGTCGCGCCCAGCGCCTCCAGCCGTGCCACCTCCTGCGACCGCCTCCCCTGCGCGGCGTGCAGATCGATGTGGAGCCGGTTCTTGCCGGACTTCGTCTCCGGCACCCGCTGGAAGAGCAGGCGCCGCCCCAGGCCGGTCCCGCGCTGCTCGTCGTACGGGTCGTCCGGGTGCCGTACGGCGATGAGGTCGCGGAAGGCCGGGCGCCCGTGGTGCTCCACGGCGGCCGCGCCGGGCAGCGCGCCCAGCTCGAGGAGGTGTGCGACGAGCGCGCTGTTGTCCTCGGTCACGTAGTGCAGCGCGGCGGCCCAGAAGTCGGCCTGCGCGTGCGGGTCGCGGGCGTCGACGACGAGCTTCCAGTGCAGGGGTGTGGGCGTCTGCGTCATGCCGCTCACTTATAGCCGACAGCCGTGGGGCTCACACCGGAGTCGCGGGAGTCTCCGCCGGCGGTGCGGTGGGTCGTGGTACGGAGGCCGCGGCGAGAGCGCGGGCGGCCTGGCGGGCGGTGCGCAGCGCGTCCCAGGTGAGCAGGGAGAGGGCGAGCCAGACCAGGGCGAAGCCGGCCCAGCGCGCCGCGGGCATGGCCTCGTGGAAGTAGAGGATGCCGCAGAGGAACTGGAAGACCGGCGCCAGGTACTGGAGCAGGCCCAGCGTGGAGAGCGGGACGCGGATCGCGGCGGCGCCGAAGCAGACCAGCGGGACGGCGGTGACGATGCCGGTGGAGGCGAGCAGGGCCGCGTGCCCGGTGCCGTCGTTCAGGAAGCTGGACTCGCCGTGGCCGGCCAGCCACAGCAGATAGCCGAGCGCGGGCAGGAACTGGATGGCGGTCTCCGCCGCGAGTGACTCGACGCCGCCGAGGTTGACCTTCTTCTTGACCAGACCGTAGGTCGCGAAGGAGAAGGCGAGGACGAGGGAGATCCACGGCGGTTGTCCGTAGCCGACGGTCAGGACGGCGACCGCGGCGAAGCCGACGCCCACGGCCGCCCACTGCGCGGGCCGCAGCCGTTCCTTCAGCAGCAGCACGCCCATGGCGATGGTGACCAGGGGGTTGATGAAGTAGCCCAGGGAGGCCTCGACGACGTGGCCGGCGTTCACGGCCCAGATGTAGACGCCCCAGTTGACGGTGATCACGGCAGCGGCCACCGCCACCAGGGCCAGCCGACGCGGCTGCCGCAGCAGTTGGCCGGCCCAGGCCCAGCGCCGTACGAACGCCAGGGCGGCGGCGACGAAGGCCAGGGACCACACCATCCGGTGGGCGAGGATCTCCACCGATCCGGCGGGCTTCAGCAGCGGCCAGAACAGGGGGACCAGGCCCCACATCCCGTAGGCCGCGATGCCGTTCAGCAGTCCCGCCCGCTGTTCGCCCTTCGATTCACCCCTGGATGTCTCGACGCCCTCCGATATCCCGGCCACCGGTCCTCCTCGTCCCCTGGTTCAGCACACCTGGACGAAGGTAACGCCGGGCACCCCGGTCTGTCATGGCCGTATCGGCATACGGTCATGACAGACCGGGGTGGCGTCGCGGGGCGGATCAACCCTTGAGCGCGGCGGCGAGGGTCTCCGCGAGCGGGGTGGTCGGGCGGCCGGCCAGCCGGGAGAGGTCGCCGGAGTCGACGACCAGCTCGCCCTTGGCGATCGACTCGTCGACGTCGACCAGGATCCCCGCGAAGAACTCGGGCACGCCGGCGCCGGTGAGGATGGACTGGAGCACCTCGCCGGGCACGGAGTTGTAGACGATCTCCTTGCCGGTCTGCTCGGCGATCAGGGCCGCGTACTCGGCGAAGCTCCAGGCGGCGTCGCCGCCCAGCTCGTACGTCTGGTTCTCGTGGCCCTCGCCGGTCAGCACGGCGGCCGCGGCCGCCGCGTAGTCCGCGCGGGAGGCCGAGGAGACCCGGCCCTCACCGGCGGCCGCGACGACGGCGTTGTGCTCCAGGACCGGGGCGAGGTTCTCGGTGTAGTTCTCGTGGTACCAGCCGTTGCGCAGCAGGGTGTACGGCAGGCCGGAGGCGAGCAGCGCCTTCTCGGTGGCCCGGTGGTCGTCCACCAGGCGGGCCTTCAGGCTGCCCGGGGCGCTGGTGTACGCGAGCAGGGCCACGCCGGCCGCCTTGGCGGCGTCGATGACGACCTGGTGCTGGGCCGGGCGGCCCTTGTCGAACTCGTTGCCGGAGATCAGCAGCACCTTGTCGCCGGCGGCGAACAGGCCGTCGAAGGTCTCCGGGGCGTTGTAGTCCGCGACAGCGATCTTCACGCCCTTGGCGGCGAAGTCGGCGGCCTTGGCCTCGTCGCGCACGACGGCGGTGATCTGCTCGGCCGGGACCTTCTCCAGCAGCTGGTTCACGACGTGGCGGCCGAGCTGTCCGGTGGCTCCGGTGACAACGATGCTCATGGTGTGCCATCTCCTTGTGGGGTTCCGTTGTCACTAACCCTAGGGCGTGCGCTAACCAAAAGAAAGTACCCACTTTGAAGTAAGGTACTTGCATGACCGTAAGTCCCCGTGTCCGCGAGGCGATGTGCCCTCACCGGCTGGTCCTGGAGCATGTCACCAGCCGCTGGGGCGTCCTGGTCCTCATCGAACTCCTCGACCGCCCGCACCGCTTCAGCGAGCTGCGCCGTGCGATCGGCCAGGTCAGCGAGAAGATGCTCACCCAGACCCTCCAGACGCTGGAACGCGACGGCCTCGTCCACCGGGACGCGCACCCCGTGATCCCGCCCCGCGTCGACTACTCCCTCACCGACCTCGGCCGCGAGGCGGCCCGGCAGGTACGGGACCTGGCCCTGTGGACCGAGCGCCGGATGGCTGACGTGGAACGCGCGCGCGAGGCCTACGACGAGGCGAAGAAGGCCTGAGCCTGCAACGCGCCGCGGGGTCCGGACGCGCCGTCCGGACCCCGCTCGCAGCCGGTCGGGATCAGCCGACGACCGTCCAGGTGTCGCCGCCGGCCAGCAGCGCCGCGAGGTCGCCCTTGCCGTGCTGCTCGACCGCGGTGTCCAACTGCTCGGACATCTGAACGTCGTAGACCGGCCGCGTCACCGAGCGGAAGACGCCGACGGGCGTGTTGTGCAGGGTGTCGGGGTCGGCCAGCCGGGACAGCGCGAAGGCCGTGGTGGGGGACGGGGAGTGGGCGTCGTGGACGAGGATCTCTGACTCGTTGTCCGCGGTCACGTCGACCACCTTCAGGTCGCCGGTGATCCGGTCCCGTACGACCCCGCGCCCGCCGTCCGCGCCGAAGCGGACGGGACGGCCGTGCTCCAGCCGGATCACCGCCTCCTCGGCCGACTGCTTGTCCTTGAGGGCGTCGAAGGCGCCGTCGTTGAAGATGTTGCAGTTCTGGTAGATCTCGATCAGGGCCGTGCCCGGGTGGGCGGCGGCCGCCCGCAGCACCTCGGTCAGGTGCTTGCGGTCGGAGTCGATGGTGCGGGCGACGAAGGACGCCTCGGCGCCGATCGCCAGCGACACCGGGTTGAACGGGGCGTCCAGCGAACCCATCGGTGTCGACTTGGTGACCTTGCCGACCTCGGAGGTGGGGGAGTACTGGCCCTTCGTCAACCCGTAGATGCGGTTGTTGAAGAGGAGGATCTTCAGGTTGACGTTGCGGCGCAGCGCGTGGATGAGGTGGTTGCCGCCGATGGACAGGGCATCACCGTCACCGGTGACCACCCACACCGACAGGTCCCGCCGGCTGGTGGCGAGTCCGGTGGCGATCGCCGGGGCCCGGCCGTGGATGGAGTGCATCCCGTAGGTGTTCATGTAGTACGGGAACCGGGAGGAGCAGCCGATCCCGGAGACGAAGACGATGTTCTCCCGCGCCAGCCCCAGCTCCGGCATGAAGCCCTGCACGGCCGCCAGGATCGCGTAGTCACCGCAGCCCGGGCACCAGCGCACCTCCTGGTCGGACTTGAAGTCCTTCATGGACTGTCTGGCCTCGGCCTTGGGCACGAGCTGGAGCAGTCCGTCGGTGACGTCAGTCATGGATGGCCTCCTTGAGCGCCGCGGCGAGCTGCTCGGCCTTGAACGGCATGCCGTTGACCTGGTTGTACGAGTGCGCGTCCACCAGGTATCTCGCCCGGATGAGGGTGGCGAGCTGGCCGAGGTTCATCTCGGGGATCACCACCTTGTCGTAGGCCTCCAGCACGGTGGCGAGATTCTTCGGGAACGGGTTCAGGTGCCGCAGGTGCGCCTGCGCGATCGGCTCACCGGCCGTCCGCAGCCGTCGTACCGCGGCCGTGATCGGTCCGTACGTCGAACCCCAGCCCAGCACCAGCGTGCGCGCGCCGTCCGGGTCGTCGACCTCGATGTCGGGGACCGTGATGCCGTCGATCTTGGCCTGCCGGGTGCGGACCATGAAGTCGTGGTTGGCCGGGTCGTAGGAGATGTTGCCGGTGCCGTCCTGCTTCTCGATGCCGCCGATACGGTGTTCGAGACCGGGCGTGCCGGGGACGGCCCAGGGGCGGGCGAGGGTCTGGGGGTCGCGCTTGTACGGCCAGAAGACCTCGGTGCCGTCGTCCAGGGTGTGGTTGGGTCCGCTCGCGAACCGCACCCGCAGATCGGGCAGCTCGGTCAGTTCCGGGATCCGCCAGGGCTCGCTGCCGTTGGCCAGGTAGCCGTCCGACAGGAGCATCACGGGCGTGCGGTACGTCAGCGCGATCCGGGCCGCCTCCAGCGCCGCGTCGAAGCAGTCGGCGGGGGTGCGCGGGGCGATCACCGGGACCGGCGCCTCGCCGTTGCGGCCGTACATCGCCTGGAGCAGGTCCGCCTGCTCGGTCTTGGTCGGCAGCCCGGTGGACGGCCCGCCGCGCTGGATGTCGACGACCAGCAGCGGCAGCTCCAGGGAGACCGCGAGCCCGACCGTCTCCGCCTTCAGCGCCACCCCGGGACCGGACGTCGTCGTCACCGCGAGCGAACCGCCGAAGGCCGCCCCCAGCGCCGCGCCGATACCGGCGATCTCGTCCTCGGCCTGGAAGGTCCGCACGCCGAAGTTCTTGTGCTTGGACAGCTCGTGCAGGATGTCGGAGGCCGGGGTGATCGGGTACGACCCGAGGAACAGCGGCAGCTCCGCCTGCCTGCTCGCCGTGACCAGGCCGTAGGCCAGGGCCAGGTTCCCGGAGATGTTCCGGTAGGTGCCGACCGGGAACGCGGTCGTCGCCGGCGCGATCTCGTAGGAGACCGCGAAGTCCTCCGTCGTCTCGCCGAAGTTCCAGCCCGCGCGGAAGGCCGCCAGGTTGGCGTTCATCACCTCGGGCTTGCGGGCGAACTTCTGCTTGAGGAACTTCTCCGTGCCCTCGGTCGGCCGGTGGTACATCCATGACAAGAGGCCGAGCGCGAACATGTTCTTGCTGCGCTCGGCCTCTTTGCGGGTGAGGTCGAATTCCTTCAGTGCCTCCACTGTCAGCGTGGTCAGCGGCACCGGATGGAGGCTGTAACCGTCCAGTGAGCCGTCATCCAGGGGCGAGGTGTCGTAGCCGACCTTCTGCATCGCCCGTTTGGTGAACTCGTCCGTGTTGACGATGATCTCCGCGCCCCGCGGCAGATCGCCGATGTTGGCCTTCAGCGCGGCCGGGTTCATCGCGACCAGCACGTTCGGCGCGTCACCCGGGGTGAGGATGTCGTGGTCGGCGAAGTGCAACTGGAAGGACGACACCCCGGGCAGCGTGCCTGCCGGGGCCCGGATCTCGGCCGGGAAGTTGGGGAGGGTCGAAAGGTCGTTGCCGAAGGACGCCGTCTCCGACGTGAACCGGTCGCCGGTGAGCTGCATACCGTCGCCCGAGTCCCCCGCGAACCGGATGATCACCCGGTCCAGGCGCCGGACGGACTTCACGCCGCCCGGCCTGCGCTGCTCTCCGACGACGGTCCCGTCGGCGGTTCCATCGGCCTGTTCCATTGTCCTGCTGACCTGGCTGGTCACTGAACTGGACCTCCTTCGAGGCGGCTGCCGGGGCCTGGCCGTCCCACGGACCATCCCACCTTCAACCCTACGTCGGTTAGGGTCGCCTTCCCGTGCCTGATCGCATGCTGGACGGCACTTCGAGACGACCTTTCGCCCTGACTTGTCACGATTTTCCCTCCCCCTGGCTGCCTTCCGGCGCCGACACGGTGTCCGCCCGTCAGGAGTTCAGATAGGTCAGAACGGCCAGAACACGCCGGTGGTCACCGTCGCTCTGGGAGAGGCCGAGCTTGAGGAAGATGTTGCTGACATGCTTCTCGACGGCTCCGTCGCTGACGACCAGCTGCCGCGCGATCGCCGAGTTCGTCCGTCCCTCGGCCATCAGCCCCAGCACCTCCCGCTCCCGCGGGGTCAGCCCGGTCAGCACGTCCTGCTTCCGGCTGCGCCCGAGCAACTGCGCCACCACCTCCGGGTCGAGCGCCGTACCCCCGTCGGCGACCCGCACCACCGCGTCGACGAACTCCCGCACCTCCGCCACCCGGTCCTTCAGGAGGTATCCCACGCCCCGGCTGGACCCGGCCAGCAGTTCGGTGGCGTAGCGCTCCTCGACGTACTGCGACAGCACCAGCACCCCGAGCCCGGGATGAGCCTTGCGCAGCTGTACGGCGGCCCGCACCCCCTCGTCGGTGTGCGTCGGCGGCATCCGGACGTCCGCCACGACGACGTCCGGCAGCGCGCCCTGCGCGTCCAGCTCGGCGATGGTCTTGACCAGTGCCTCCGCGTCTCCGACGCCGGCGACGACGTCATGCCCCCGGTCGGTCAACAGCCGGGTCAGCCCCTCCCTGAGCAGCACGGAATCCTCGGCGATGACCACCCGCACCCTGTCCTCCACGATCTCGCGGCCCCCCACACCCCGTCCGGCGTACATGCCTGCCCTGTCCGAAAGTCCAGCATTCCAGCATTCGGATCGCCGTGCCTGCGGGTAGGGGCGGACGCGAGCCAAAATCGAGTGTCGGCGACGCAGGCCTGAGGGGGCCGATCCCCAGGAGCACGGGGACGCCGAGGGGAGGGGCGGCGGGGCGGAGCCGCGCCCTCAGCGCCGCCAGGGCAGCTCGGCCGTCACCCGGGTGGGCCCGCCCGCCGGAGAGTCCACCACCAGGATCCCGTCGACGGCGTCCAGCCGCTCGGCCAGCCCGGCCAGCCCCGATCCCCCGGTCGGGTCCGCACCCCCCACCCCGTCGTCCACGACCTGCAGCATCAACCGGTCCTCGCTGCGCCACACATCCACGGTCGCCCCACTCGCGCGCGCGTGCTTGCTGACGTTCTGCAGCAGCTCGGACACCGTGAAGTAGGCGATCCCCTCGATGGCCGCCGCAGGCCGCTCCACCAGGTCGACCTCCACCCGCACCGGCACCGTGCAGCGCGAGGCGACCGCGGACAGCGCCGCGTCCAGCCCCCGGTCGGTCAGCACCGCCGGATGAATCCCACGGGCCAGATCCCGCAGCTCCTGCAACGCGGTCTTCACCTCACCGTGCGCCTCGTCCACCATCCGCGCCGCGGCCTGCGGATCCTCCCGCACCTTCTCCTTCGCCAGCCCCAGATCCATGGCCAGCGCCACCAGCCGCGCCTGCGCCCCGTCGTGCAGATCCCGCTCGATCCGCCGCAGGTCGGCGGCGGCCGTGTCGACGACCACCCCCCGGTCCGACTCCAGCTCCACCACCCGCGAAGCCAGCTTCGACGGCCCCAGCAGCCCGTGCACCATCACCCGGTCCACCATCGTCAGCGCCCGTACGATCCACGGAGTGGCCAGCGTGAACAGCAGCCCCACCAGCACCGTCACGGTGATCTCGAACGGGTTGTCCACGTAGACGCTGTGATGCGCGTCGCCGTACAGCTGGATCCCGCCCTGCCCGGCGTACACCGGGAACACCCAGAACCACAGCGGATACGTCAACAGGGCCCAGCCGTACACCCAGAGGTTGAGCGCGACGACGAACGAGAACATCGACCAGGGGAACTGCAGCACCGCGTACAGCAGATGACGCCAGGACGTGCCGCTCTTCAGCACCGCGCCCGTCCAGGCGAAGAACCCCGGCTTGCGCATCCGCAACGGCTCCGGGTCCGCCACCTCCAGTCTCAGCAGCCCACGCGCGCGTGCCCGCTCCAGCGCCCCGAGACCCCGGCACCCGGCGAGGGCCACCGCCAGCAGCGGGATGCCGATGAAGGTCACCAGCAGCCCGACACCGAGGGACAGCATCGTCACGGTCCACACGAACAGCGCGACACCGACCGGAAGGCCCGACAGCACGTAGCCGAACTCACGCAGGCTGCGCGCCTCGAACGGCGCCCGCAGCACGGCGGGCACCCGGCGCCGACGCTCCTCGTAGGGCTCGTAGGGCTCGTAGGGCTCGTAGGGCTCGTAGGGCTCGTACGGCCCGTGGCCGTGGCCGTACTCGCGCTCCTGCCCGTACCCGTGTCCCTGTCCGTACTCCGTGGCCATCGCCGCCGTCCCGTCCTGTCCCAGTCGCCTCGGCCCTGTCCCGCCGTACCTCCACCCTGCTGCGCCGCGGGCGCACGGACCATGGAGTCCGTCGGCGTCTTGGACCGGGGGTTTTCCCCACCCCCGGTCCGCTCCGTGACCGGCCCGTCCGCACTACGACCGGTCGCGCCAGGGCAGCTCGGCGGTGACCGTCGTGGGGCCGCCGTCCGGCGACACGACGACGAACAGGCCGTCGACCGCGCCCAGCCGGTCCGCGAGCCCCCGCATCCCGGAGCCACGGTCCAGGCTCGCCCCGCCCCGCCCGTCGTCCCGTACCTGGATCAGCAACCGGTCGTCGGTGCGCCACACGTCGACCGAGGCGCTGCGCGCCCCACTGTGCTTGCTGATGTTCTGCAGCAGCTCGGAGACGGTGAAGTAGGCGATGCCCTCGATCGCGGGCGCCGGTCTGGCCGGCAGATCGGCGGTCACCTGCACCGGCACCGTGCACCGCGAGGCGACCGAGGACAGCGCCGCGTCCAGCCCCCGGTCGGTCAGCACCGCCGGGTGGATGCCCCGGGCCAGGTCCCGGAGCTCCTGGAGAGCCAGCTTCACCTCGCCGTGCGCCTCCTCGACCATCGCGGCGGCCGCGTCCGGATCCTCCAGCAGCTTCTCCTTCGCCAGGCCGAGCCCCATCGCCAGGTTGACCAGCCGGGCCTGCGCGCCGTCGTGCAGATCCCGCTCGATCCGCCGCAGATCGGCGGCCGCCGCGTCCACGACCACCCCCCGGTCGGACTCCAGTTCGGCGATCCGGCGTTCCAGTTCGTCGGACGGCGACAGCAGGCCGCGGACCATCGCCCGGTCCACGTTCGCCAACCCGCGCGCGATGAAAGGCAGCACCGGCCACAGCACGAACAGCGAGGTCAGCGTCACAGCGAAGGTGAGCACGCCCCAGGGCAGCCGGATGAAGTCGTACAACAGCGTCCGCCAGCCCACCGGGTCCTTGAGCGTCATCCAGAGCCGCTGCGAGCCCGCGCCGCGTTTCCCCCACGGCAACGGCGTCGGCTCCTCGACCCGCACCCCCAGCAGCGCACGCGCGCGTGCGCGCTCCAGCTTCCCCAGCTGCCGGGCGCCCAGCAGGGTGGCGGCGAGCAGTGGGATGCCGATCACCGTGATCGTCAGGATGCCGCTCGCCCACAGCGTCGTCATCACGTAGACGAAGCCGAACAGCGACATCGGCAGGTTCAGCAGAAGGTGCGCGATCTCCTTCCAGGTGTGACCGTCGAAGGCGAAGCGCACGGGCGGCAGCCGCTCAGGGGCCTCTCCGCCGTCGACGGAGCTGAGGGATCGGGGCACGGGTGCGGTCATACGCGCCAGCGTGCCGTGTGCCGTCACCCCGCGCCATGGAGTTCGCCGCCCCGGTCACCCTGGGGAAAACCCCACCAGTGGCCCCACGCAACGGGTCCCACGGTGCGACGGGGCTGCTTACCGTCCCTTTATCAGGGCCTAGACTCCCGTGCGTACAGATCGTCGAATCAGGAGTTGACCGAGGTCACGCACCGAGGTCGGGACAACGGGCCGGACCGGGTCCGCTGTCTGTCGAGGGAGTGAGGGGCGGACGATGCGGGAGACGGTGGGTGGTGAGCCGACCGTGGCCGTCGCGGCGGGCTACTTCGCGTCCTACTCGGTCGTGGGGTTGCTGACAGTCGTCGGCGTGCTCTTCGTCGCGGTCGCCTTCGGGGCCGGCCGGCTGCTGCGCCCGGTGGTCCCCACCCCCGAGAAACTCCTCACCTACGAGTGCGGCGTCGACCCCGTCGGCGAGGGCTGGGCCCACACCCAGATCCGCTACTACGTCTACGCCTTCCTCTACGTCATCTTCGCCGTCGACTCGATCTTCCTGTTCCCCTGGGCGACGGTCTTCGCCGCCCCCGGCTACGGCGTGGCCACGCTCGTGGAGATGTTCATCTTCCTCGGCTTCCTCACCGTCGGCCTGCTGTACGCATACAAGAAGGGCGTCCTGACATGGACGTGACTCCGGAGCCCGTCCTGCTGCCGGAACCCGCTGTTCCCCCCGCGGAAGGCAGAGGGAAACTGGGCGCGCTCGCCCGCCTCGCCCCCGAGCCCATGAAGGTCGTCCTCAACTGGGGCCGCCGCTATTCGCTCTGGGTCTTCAACTTCGGCCTCGCCTGCTGCGCGATCGAGTTCATCGCCGCGTCGATGGCCCGCCACGACTTCATCCGCCTCGGCGTGATCCCCTTCGCGCCGGGCCCCCGCCAGGCCGACCTGATGGTGGTCTCGGGTACGGTCACGGACAAGATGGCCCCGGCGGTCAAGCGCCTGTACGAGCAGATGCCCGAGCCGAAGTACGTCATCTCCTTCGGCGCCTGCTCGAACTGCGGCGGCCCCTACTGGGACTCCTACTCCGTCACCAAGGGCGTCGACCAGATCATCCCGGTCGACGTCTACGTCCCGGGCTGCCCGCCCCGCCCCGAGGCCCTCCTCCAGGGCATCCTGAAACTCCAGGAGAAGATCGCGGCCGAGTCCCTCCGCGACCGTTACGGCACCCAGCGCCCCTCCGCCGCGGCCCTCCAGAGCGGCCTGGTGCACCCGCCCGCCCCGGGGACGGAGACGGAGACGGAGACGGAGACGAGGATGGGGGAGGGGGACACCCGATGACCCCCACGACCGGCTGGCTGCCGGTACCCGTCGAGGAACTCTTCGGCCCGGACGCGACGGCCGAGGAGTCCTACGGGGTCCTCACGGTCGACGTTCCGCCGTCCTCCTGGCCGGCCGCCCTGGAAGTCGCCCGTACGACCCTCTCCTGCACCTACTTCGACTGGCTGAGCGCGGTCGACGAACCCGGCACCGGATTCCGCGTCTGTGCCCATGTCGTCGCCCTCGCCCCGGCGCGCCGTCTCCTGCTGCGCACGACCGTGCCGCACGCCGACCCGGAACTCCCGTCCGCCGTCGGCGTCTACGCGGGCGCCCGCTGGCACGAACGCGAGACCCACGAGATGTTCGGCGTCCGCTTCACCGGCCACCCCGGCCTCGACCACCTCCTCCTCCCGGAAACCTTCGAAGGCCACCCCCTCCGCAAGGACTTCGTCCTGGCCGCCCGGGTCGCCAAGGCCTGGCCCGGTGCCAAGGAACCGGGCGAGTCCGACCACGGCGGCCCCAAGCGCCGCCAGATGCTCCCCCCGGGCGTCCCCGACCCCAACGAGTGGGGCCCTCTGAAGGGCCAGCTCCCACCCGCCCCCGCGCGCCCGGCCCGAACCGCCGGCACCCGCCCGCCCGCCGCGGCCGGCGACCGCCCGGTACGACGCGCACGCACGGCGGCCGGGGGCTCGGCGAGCCTGCCGACCGAGCCACCCACGGGGACGGGCGCGGCCGGGCAGGCGACGGGGACGGGCGTGGCCAGGCAGGCCACGGCGGCAGGGCCGACGCCGTCCGAACCCCGGCCGGCGACCACTCCACGCCGCTCGCGCACGGCGAGCGCCGGGTCCGCTTCCCAGCGGGCCGCGGGGGAGGCGGAGACGGCTGTGGAGCAGACCTCTGCGGAGGAGACCTCCGGGGTGCAGGCGTCCCCGGAGCAGTCCTCCGTGGAGGAGACCGCTCCGGCGCCCGAGCGGTCGGCGGCTCCCCGGGGACCGCGCCGAGCGCGTACCGCCTCGGGCGGTTCCGCTTCGCAGCGCGCGCAGGAGTCGGCCCCGTCGACGGAACCGGCCGCCCCGCCCTGCCCCGCGCGCAGCGCGGACGCGCCATGGCATCACGCCCGTCCGGCCTTCGACGAACCGGAACCCGCCGGGCGGCGCGCGACGCCGACCGAGCCGTCGGGGCCGTCGGGGCCGCAGGTGGGTCGACCCGGCGCCGAGGAGGGTCCCCTCTCCGAGGGCGCGGCACCTGAGGAGTCGGGCACCGCAGCCCCGGCCTCGGACGTCCCCGCAGCCGGCTCCCCTCCGGCCCCTGAAGCTCCCACCCCCGAGAAGGCCGCCCCCGAGAAACCCGCCCCCGAGAAACCCGCCCCCGAGAAGGCCGCCCCTGACCCCGCCGGTCAGGACCCCGCCGGTCGCGACCAGGCCGCCCCCGACCACGCCGGTCCCGAACAACCGCCCCGAGACGACCGCCCAGGAGGCTCGCAGTGAACGGCGCTCTGGACGTCGCCCTGCGACTTGTCGTCGTGTTCGTCGTCTTCCTCACCTTCCCCCTGATCGTCGGTCAGACCGAGCACAAGGTGATGGCCCACATGCAGGGCCGCCTCGGACCGATGTACGCCGGCGGCTTCCACGGCTGGGCCCAGCTGATCGCCGACGGTGTGAAGTTCGCGCAGAAGGAGGACGTGGTCCCGGCGGGTGCGGACCGCCGTGTCTTCCAACTGGCGCCGGCGGTGGCCCTCCTCCCGTACCTGCTCGTGCTGCTGGCCATCCCGATCGGGCCCGGCGAGGGCGCCGTCGGTCAGGTCCTGGACGCCGGTGTGTTCTTCGTGCTGGCTGTCATGGGCGTCGGCGTCCTCGGCTCGCTCATGGCCGGCTGGGCCAGCGCCAACAAGTTCTCCCTTCTTGGCGGCCTGCGTACCGCCGCTCAGCTTCTCGCCTACGAACTCCCGATGCTGCTCGCCGCCGCCTCCGTGGCGATGGCGGCCGGCACGGTCTCCCTGCCGGGCATCCTCGGCGCCTTCCACTGGTGGTGGCTGCCCTGGCAGATCACCGGCGGGCTGGTGTTCTTCGTCGCCGGCCTCGCGGAGCTCCAGCGGCCCCCGTTCGACATGCCCGTAGCCGATTCGGAGATCATCTTCGGTGCCTACACCGAGTACACCGGCCTGCGCTTCGCCCTCTTCCTGCTCGCCGAGTACGCCGGGATCGTCGTCCTGTGCGGTCTGACCACCGTCCTCTTCCTGGGCGGCTGGCACGGTCCGTGGGGCGCCGACGGTCTGGGCTGGCTGTGGACCCTGCTGAAGACGGCACTCCTGGCCTTCGTCGTGATCTGGCTCCGTGTCACCTACCCCCGCCTGCGCGAGGACCAGTTGCAGAAGTTCTCCTGGACCCTCCTCGTCCCCCTTTCCCTCGCCCAGATCGCCCTCACGGGCATCGTCAAGGTGGTGATCTCCTGATGGCCCCCGTTCCTGGCTCCGGCCTCGCCAAGGGTCTGGCCGTCACCCTGCGCACGATGACCCGCAAGTCGGTCACCGAGCAGTACCCGGACGCGCTTCCCGACCTGCCGCCCCGCACCCGGGGTGTCATCGGCCTGTTCGAGGAGAACTGCACGGTCTGCATGCTCTGCGCCCGTGAGTGCCCCGACTGGTGCATCTACATCGACTCCCACAAGGAGACCGTCCCTCCGGCGGCCCCCGGCGGCCGTGAACGCAGCCGCAACGTCCTGGACCGCTTCGCCATCGACTTCTCCCTGTGCATGTACTGCGGTATCTGCATCGAGGTCTGTCCTTTCGACGCCCTGTTCTGGTCCCCGGAGTTCGAGTACGCGGAGACCGACATCCACGAGCTCACCCACGAGCGGGACAAGCTCCGCGCATGGATGTGGACGGTCCCCGCCCCGCCCGCCCTCGACGCCGGTGCGGAGGAACCGAAGGAGATCGCCGCCGCCCGCAAGACCGCCGAGAAGCTCGCCGCCGCGCAGGCGCAGGCCGCTCGCGACCCCGAGCCGGGGGAAGGGGAGTCATGACCGCCCTCACCCAGACACCGCACGGCTTCCTGTCCCCGACCGGCGTGGAGGTGGCCTTCCTGCTCGTCGGCCTGGTCACCTTCGGCGCCGCGCTCGTCACGGTCACCACCCGCCAGCTGGTGCACGCGGCCCTGTGGCTGGTGGTCGCCCTCGGTGGTCTCGCCATCGAATACCTGCTGCTCACCGCCGAGTTCATCGCCTGGGTGCAGGTCCTCATCTACGTGGGTTCCGTCGTCGTCCTCCTTCTGTTCGGTCTGATGCTCACCAAGGCCCCCATCGGCCGGTCCCCGGACGCCGACTCGGGGAACCGCTGGTTCGCGCTGGCCGTCGCCGTGGCCGCGGCCGCCGCCCTGGTCTGGGTGGTCGTGGACGCCTTCCGCACCACCTGGATCGACCTGGGCGGCGCCGCAGCCGGCTCGACGAAGGTCACCGGCGCGAGCCTGTTCCAGAACTGGGTCCTGCCCTTCGAGGCCCTCTCCGTCCTCCTCCTCGCGGCCCTGGTCGGGGCGATCGTCCTGTCCCGCAAGGCGAAGACGGATCCGTCCCCGCCCCCTGTGAACGGACGGGTCGTCACGCAGAGTTCCCCTCCGGTCACGGATTCCGGGATTCACCCGATCGAGCAGGAAGGCGCCCGCTGATGCACCTCGCCTATCCCGCCGTTCTCTCCGCTCTTCTCTTCTGCACCGGCCTGTACGGCGTCCTCGCACGCCGCAACGCGATCCTGGTCCTGATGTCGGTCGAGCTGATGCTCAACGCCGTCAACCTCAACCTCGTCGCCTTCGACGTCTGGCTGAGCAAGGCGGCCCGCGACACCCTGCACTCCGGCCAGGCCCTGACGCTGTTCACCATCGCCATCGCCGCCGCCGAGATCGGCATCGGCCTGGCGATCGTCCTCGCCGTCCACCGCAACCGCGGCACCTCCGACATCGACCGGCTCCGCGACACCGCCGAGGGCCATGAGGAAGGCACGGCCGGCCCGCCCACGGACGGGACGGCCGACGAGAAGGCTGAGGCCACCGCGTGACCACGACCACCCTCGCCGTCCTCGTCCCCCTCCTGCCGTTCCTCGGCGCGGTGGCCGGTCTGCTCCTCGGGCGCACGGGCCCCGGGTTCGTCCGCCCGCTCGCGGTGCTGCCGACGCTCGCCGCGCTCGCCCTCGCCTGCGCGGTCGCCTGGGACCAGGGCGGCGGCCGCGCCCTCGAGGCGCACACGCAGCTCACCCCGACCGGCTCGGTGCCGATCGAACTCGCCCTGGACGTCGACGGCTTCGCAGCCCTCGTCGCCGTCCTGGTCGCCTTCGTCGCCACCTGCGTGCAGATCTACTCGACCGGCTACCTGCGCGACGACCCGCGCTACCCGTCGTACGCCGCCCTCGTCTCCCTCTTCACCGCCGCGATGCTGCTGGTCGTCTACTCCGGCGACCTGATCGTGCTGCTGGTCGGCTGGGAAGTCATGGGCATCTGCTCCTACTTCCTCGTCGGCCACTACTGGGAGACCCCCGAGGCACGCGCCGCCTCCCTCAAGGCCTTCCTGGTCACCAAGCTCGGTGACGTGCCGTTCCTGATCGGCCTGTTCGCGCTGGCCACCGATGCCGGGTCGTTCCGCATCACCACGATCCTCACCACCGTCGCGGACGGCGGCCTGCACCACCCGACCCTCGTCGGCCTGCTCCTCCTGTGCGGTGTGGCGGGCAAGTCGGCGCAGTTCCCGCTGCACACCTGGCTCCCGGACGCCATGGCCGGTCCGACCCCCGTCTCCGCGCTGATCCACGCCGCGACCATGGTCGCCGCCGGTGTCTACTTCGTCGCCCGGCTCCTTCCGGTCTTCGAGGCCAGTGCGGCCGTGATGGTCGTCCTCGCCGTGATGAGCGCCGTCACGATGACCGGTTCGGCCCTCGCCGCCCTCGCCCAGGACGACATCAAACGCGTCCTCGCCTACTCGACGATCGGTCAGCTCGGCTACATGACGGGCGCCCTCGCCGTCGGCGACCGCGGTGCCGCCGTCTTCCACCTGCTGTCCCACGGTGCCTTCAAAGCGCTCCTGTTCCTCGCGGCCGGTGTGATCATCCACGCCGCCGGCACCAACTCGCTCGCCGTCATGTCCCGTACCTCCGGACTGCGCGAACGAGTCCCGGACGCCTACTGGACGATGACCGTGGCGCTGCTCGCGCTCGCCGCGATCCCGCCCTTCAGCGGCTTCTTCTCCAAGGAGTCGGTCCTCGGCGCCGCCGAGCACGCGACGACCGGTCGCGCCGAGCACGTCCCCGGCAGCGCCGGCTGGATCGTCCTCGTCGCCGGTCTGGTCACCGCGCTGCTGACCGCCGCCTACGCCACCCGGCTGTGGCTGCTGGCCTTCCGGGGCCGAGGGACCGAGGCCCCGGACCACGGCAGGCAGCCGCTGTCGATGACGGTGGTGCTGTGGGTGCTGGCCGTCCCGTCCCTGGCCTTCGGCGGGTTCGCCTACCGCTCGCTGCCCGGCTGGTTCGACGGCCGTACCCTCACCCCGACCCTCGCCACCTCGGTCCTCGGCACCGGCCTCGCGCTGGCCGGCGGCCTCGTCACCTACGGCGCCTGGCAGCGCACCCGGACGTCGGCGGCCCGGGTCCCGCTGGGCGCCGTCGCCGCGCACCCGGAGGGCGACGCCGGGCAGGTCGAGGCCGAGGCCATCGCCGCCCACGCTCCGGCGTTCGGCGACGTGGCCTACGCACCCGACCCGGCCGACCCCGGCCGGGTCCTGCTCGGCCCCCTGCACCGGCACGCGGCCGAGGGCTTCCACCTGGACGCCCTGTACGGCGTCCTGTTCGTCCGCCCGGTCCTGGCCGCCGCGAGCCTCGTCCAGTTCCTCGACCGCGAGGTCGTCGACACCTACGTCCGTGGGGCGGGTGCTCTGCCCCGCCTGCTCGGCGCCGCCGTGCGGCGCGCACAGACCGGCAACGTCCAGACCTATGTGAGCGCGCTGCTCGCCGGCACCGTCGTCCTGGCGGTCGCCGTCCTCCTCGTCGCCACGGGAGCGTGAGCAGGCGTGATCGATATCAGTGAATCCGTGATGCAGATCCTTCTGGCATTGATCGTCGTCGGCCCGCTCCTGGGCGCCGTCGCCGCCCTGCTGCCCGCTCCTCCCGGGCTGAAGGGGAAGTCACCCGAGCAGGCCGTGCTCCGGCACGGCGTGACCGTCACCGGTGCCGTCCTCATCGCCACGATCGTCCTCGCCCTCGGCTTCGACCAGGACCACCCGTCGAGGATGCAGGCCACGACCGACATCAGCTGGATCCCCGCACTCGACGTGCGCATCCACCTCGGCATCGACGGCATCTCCCTCCCCCTCGTGGTCCTGACCGCGCTGCTGACCTTCCTGTGCGCGCTCTACTCGTACTTCAACCCGCCCGCGGGCCCGTCCCCGAAGGCCTTCGTCGCGCTGCTGCTCGTCCTGGAGTCCGGCACCCTCGCCACCTTCGCCGTCCTCGACCTGCTGCTGTTCTTCCTCGCGTTCGAGACCGTGCTCGTCCCGATGTACTTCCTCATCGCCCGCTGGGGCGGCGAGGGGCGGACCCGGGCCGCCTGGAAGTTCATCCTCTTCACCCTGCTCGGCTCCGTCGTCATGCTGCTCGGCCTGCTCCTGATCGGAATCAAGGCGGGCACGTTCGACATGGTGGCACTCGCCACTGACAACGGCCGGTCACTGACCACGTCCGTGCAGGTCGTCGCCGTTCTGGCGATCGGGCTCGGACTCGCGGTGAAGACCCCGATGTGGCCCCTGCACAGCTGGCTGCCGGACGCTCACACCGCCGCGCCGACCGTCGGCTCGGTGATGCTGGCCGGCGTCCTGCTGAAGATGGGCACGTACGGGTTCGTCCGGATCCTGCTGCCGGTCGCGCCGGACGGCTTCCGCACCTTCGCGCCCTACCTCGCCGCCTTCGCCGTCGTCGGGATCATCTACGGGTCCCTGGCCTGCCTGAACCTGGCCAAACGGGGCGTGCGGGGCGACCTCAAACGACTGATCGCCTACTCCTCCGTCGGCCACATGGGCTTCGTCCTGCTCGGCATCGCCACCATGACCCCGACCGGCGTCAACGGCGCCCTGTTCGCCAACATCGCCCACGGCCTCATCACCGGCCTGCTGTTCTTCCTGGTCGGCGGCCTCAAGGACCGTACCGGCACCACCGACCTCGACACCCTCTCCGCGGACACCGGCGCCGCGCTGTACGGCAGGGCGCCGCGCCTCGGGGGGCTGCTGGCGTTCGCCGCCGTCGCCTCGCTCGGACTGCCCGGACTCGCCGGGTTCTGGGGCGAGATGCTCGCTCTGTTCGGCGCGTTCGAACCCGCCGCCGGCCTGAGCCGCCCGGCCTTCCTCACCTTCATGGCGATCGCCGCCTTCGGCACCCTGCTGACCGCCGCGTACATGTTGGCCGTGGTCCGCCGCGTCTGCATGGGCGCCACACCACGGGACCTGCCGGAACTCGCCGACGTCCGCACGTACGAGTTCGCTGCCTGGACCCCGCTCGTCGCCCTCACCGTCGTCGCCGGAATGTGGCCCAGGGCCCTGCTCGGCCTGACCGACCCGGCCGTCCAGCAGCTCCTCGCAGGAGGCACCCGATGAGCGCCCTGGCCCAGCCCCTGGCCGCGAACCTCGTCCAGTCCGTCGACTGGCTCGCCATCGCCCCGCCGACCCTCACCGCGGTCGTCGGACTCGCGGTCCTGGTCGCCGACCTGTTCGTGCCCGAGACCAGGAAACCGCTCCTCGGATGGGTGTCGGTCGCCGGACTCGCCGCGGCCGCCGCCCTGCTGCTCCCTCTCCTGGACCACGACCGCAGCACCTTCTGCGTGACCGGCCCCGCGCACGCGTGCAGCTACACCGCCGACCGGTTCACCCTGGTCGTGCAGTTCCTGGTCCTCGGCGGCGCCCTGCTCACGGCGCTGCTGTCCCTCACCACCCTGAAGGACGGCAGGAGCCGCTACCCCCAGGGCGAGTTCTGGTTCCTGCTGCTCTCCTCGGCCGCCGGTGCCGCCCTGCTGCCCGCCGCACGCGACCTCGCCACCCTCGTCGTCGCCCTGGAGGTCGCCTCCCTGCCCGCCTTCGCCCTCGTCGGCATCCGCCACCGCGACAGACGGTCCTCCGAGGCGGCCCTCAAGTTCTTCCTGTCCTCGGTGACCGCCACCGCCGTCAGCCTCCTGGGCATCAGCTTCGTGTACGCCACGACCGGCACCCTCTACCTCACCCAGGTCGCCGAACGCGTCCAGCACGTCGACGGACAACTCCACACCCTCGCCCAGGCAGGTGTCGTCCTCACCCTCGTGGGCTTCGCCTTCAAGACGGCCGCGGTCCCCTTCCACTTCTGGGTGCCCGACACCTACGTCGGCGCCCCCCTCCCGATCGCCGCCTACCTGTCGGTCGTCGGCAAGGCCGTCGGTTTCTCCGGCCTGATCCTGGTCACCGTCGTCGCCTTCCCGTCGTACGCCGACATCTGGGGACCCGCGCTCGCCGTCCTGGCCGCCCTCACCATGACCGCGGGCAACGCGGCGGCCCTGCGCCAGCAGGCCACGCGCGCGTACAGCGCGGTACGACTGCTCGCCTGGTCCTCGGTGGGCCAGGCGGGCTACCTGCTGGTGCCGATCGCCGCCGCCGGATACACCGCCGACCCACGGAAGGCCGTGGGTTCCACCATCGCCTACGCCCTCATGTACGCGGCCGTGAACCTCGGCGCCTTCGCGGTGGCCGCCCTGGTCGGCCGCACCCGGCAGCTGAACCGCCTCTCCGACTACCGCGGCCTGTACGCCAGGAACCCGCTCACCGCGCTGCTCCTGGCGTTCTTCCTGCTGTGCCTGGCCGGACTCCCGCCCGGCGTCATCGGACTGTTCGCGAAAGTCACCGTCTTCTCGACGGCCGTGGACGCGGGCCTCGGCTGGCTGGCCGTCATCATGGCCGTCAACGTTGTGATCGCCCTCTTCTACTACCTCCAGTGGGCGGCCCTGCTGTTCCGCGCCCCCGAGGGCGAACCGGCCAGGCACCCCCTCCCGGGCCCTCTCACCGCCGCGCTCGCCCTCACCGGCGCCCTCGGCATCGCACTGTCCGGAGCGCCGCAGCTGGTGCTGCGCTTCGCCGCCACAGGTCTGTTCTGACGTCCTGCGCGCGGGCGGCACCGTGCCCGCACGCGCGCGTGAGTCCGCGTCCCCGGGCCTCCGGGCGTCCTCACCCGGACGGCTCACACGGTGCACAGCGGGCACAAGGGAACTAGTGGCCACCGCCTGGCGTTGACCAGTTCGGGAATGTCCACTGGACGTGACACCACGACACCAGTGGCATCGCAGACCGGAAGGCAGCAGCGCAGGCAAAGGGTTCCCCTGCCGCACGACTTGGAGGGCGTACCGTGCACCGCCGGCACAACGGGCTAAGGACCGCAGTTCTCCTCGGGGGACTGTCGGCACTCATCATCGTCATCGGCAGTTTCTTCGGCCGGACGGGTCTGATCGTCGCGGTCCTCGTCGCCCTCGGCACGAACGCGTACGCGTACTGGAACAGCGACAAACTGGCGCTACGCGCGATGCGCGCCCGCCCGGTGAGCGAGTTCGAGGCCCCGGCCCTGTACCGGATGGTGCGCGAGCTCTCCACCCAGGCACGCCAGCCCATGCCCCGCCTGTACATCTCGCCCACCGAGGCGCCCAACGCCTTCGCCACCGGCCGCAACCCGCGCAACGCCGCCGTGTGCTGCACGGAGGGCATCATGCGCATCCTCGACGAGCGCGAACTGCGCGGGGTCATCGGCCATGAGCTCAGCCACGTCTACAACCGCGACATCCTCATCTCGTCGGTGGCCGGCGCACTCGCCTCCGTGATCATGTTCCTGGTCAACTTCGCCTGGCTGATCCCGGTCGGCCGTTCGGACGACGACGACGGCCCGGGTTTCCTCGGCCTGCTGCTGATCATGATCCTGGGTCCGCTCGCCGCCTCCCTCATCCAGCTCGCCATCAGCCGCTCCCGGGAGTACGAGGCGGACGCCTCCGGAGCCCAGCTCACCGGCGACCCGCTCGCCCTGGCCGGCGCGTTGCGCAAGCTGGAGGCAGGTACCAAGCAGCTTCCGCTGCCCCCGGAGCCCCGCATCGAGACCGCGAGCCACATGATGATCGCGAACCCCTTCCGGCCGGGCGAGGGACTGTCCAAGATGTTCTCGACGCACCCGCCCATGGCGGAACGGATCGCCCGCCTGGAGAAGATGGCGGGGCGCCCCCAGTAAGGACCGTCCTGAAGTCCGGCTGCCGGGACGTTGTTTCACACCCCGGTGCCCGTGGCGGACGATCAGCGTCCTGCGAATCCCTGGTCCGTGGGTACCACCTCGCGCCCCAGCGGCATGAGCGAGATCGGGATGAGCTTCAGGTTGGCCCACCCGAACGGGATGCCGATGATCGACAGGAACAGCGGGATGCTCGTGATCAGGTGTGCCAGGGCCAGCCACCACCCCGCGAAGATCACCCAGATCACGTTGCCGATGAAGGACCCGGCGCCGGCGTCGGGCCGTTCCACGGTCGTCCGCCCGAACGGCCACAGGACGTAACCGGCGATACGCAGGGACGCGACGCCGAACGGGATGGTGATGATCAGGACGAAGCAGATCAGCGCTGCGATCAGGTAACCGAGGGCCATCCAGAAGCCGCAGAAGACGAGCCACAGGATGTTGAGCAGCAGGTTGAACACCTTCATGGTCGTTACCCTCTCCAGGTCACTCCGTCGGCATGCCTGCTGCCACAAGTATCAGCCGGTCAGGCGTCCGGACGAAAGTGCCGCATCCTTGTAGCGTGATCGGGAACGTTCCGGGACGAGGAGCGTCGGCGGAACGTCGTCCACAGCCCGGCCCCCTTGTCAGTGCCGCGCTGCATCATGAAGCCATGACGGAGATCGAGCAGTTGCTGACACGGG
Organism: Streptomyces sp. NPDC020958; assembly: GCF_055562175.1. Taxonomy (NCBI): domain Bacteria; kingdom Bacillati; phylum Actinomycetota; class Actinomycetes; order Kitasatosporales; family Streptomycetaceae; genus Streptomyces; species Streptomyces sp. NPDC020958. Next base: position 121,744 of record NZ_JBVHFU010000008.1, read on the forward strand.
TGACCGCGAAGGCCCGTAACTCCCCTCCGTGGGGCTGGCCTTCACTGCCCGCGCCCGTCGACGCGGCCACGCTCGACCGCGCGCGGGAAGCCCTGGGCTTCCCCCTGCCACCCCTCCTCGCCGCGCTCTACCGACGGGTGGGGGACGGCGGCTTCGGCCCCTCCTACGGCCTGCTGCCCCTGCTGGACGCCGCACCCTCCGGTGAACCGGCCGCCGTCGCCCAGTACCTCACGAACCGTGAAAGCGGCCGCAAGGACCCGCAGTGGCCCTGGCCCGAGGGCGTGCTGCCGATATCCCACTGGGGCTGCGGCATGTACGCGTGCGTGGACTGCAGCACCCCGCAGGCCACCGTCCTGCTCTACGAACCGAACGCCGACGACGCGGACGGCGCCTGGTTCGTGGACGCGCCCACCCTCACCGACTGGCTGCACGTCTGGCTGGCCGGTACGGGCTGGTACGAGGAGACCGACGCAGGCACCGAACTCGCCCCCTGGCCCGACTTCCGCAGGCGCACCGCCCCGGAACAGTCCACCTGACAGCCCCGGCGACCAGCGGAGACCCGGTTCCCCCGACCGGAGCCACCGGCCTACCCGCCCGCCGCCCACCGTCGTGCGGCGTACGCCACCGCGCCCACCGCCAGTACCGCCGCCCCCGCCCCCACCGCTCCCGGCGGCAGCGCGAACGCGAGGATCGCGCAGCCCAGCAGACCCACCACCGGGACCACACGGGCGCGCGGGGCCGGGTCCAGCGTCCATGCCGAGGCGTTGGCCACCGCGTAGTACGCCAGCACACCGAAGGAGGAGAAACCGATGGCGTCCCGGACATCCGCTGTCGCCGCCACCACGGCCACCACCGCGCCGACGGCCAGTTCCGCGCGGTGCGGGACCTGGAAGCGCGGATGCACGACGGCCAGCGCAGGAGGCAGATGGCCGTCGCGGGCCATGGCGAGCGTCGTACGCGACACCCCCAGGATCAGGGCGAGCAGCGAGCCGAGCGCGGCCACCGCGGCCCCCACCCGCACCACCGGCACCAAGGCCGGCGCCCCGGCTGCCCGCACCGCGTCGGCCAGCGGCGCGGCCGCCCGTCCGAGTCCTTCCGCGCCCAGCACCGAGAGCGTCGCCACCGCCACGCACGCGTACACGACCAGGGCGATCCCCAGGGCCAGCGGAATCGCGCGCGGGATGGTGCGGGCCGGGTCGCGCACCTCTTCACCGAGAGTCGCGATCCGCGCGTACCCGGCGAACGCGAAGAACAGCAGACCGGCGCCCTGAAGGACCCCGCCCAGGCCCGACGACAGGCCGAGGTCCAGGTGTCCGGCGTCCGCCTGGCCGGACGAGAGACAGGTGACCACCACGGCGGCCAGGACCGCCAGCACCACCGCCACGATCACCCGTGTCAGCCACGCCGACTTCTGGATGCCGCCGTAGTTCACGGCGGTCAGCGCCACCACGGCCGCCACCGCCACGGCATGCGCCTGGCCGGGCCAGACGTACCCGCCGACGGTGAGGGCCATCGCCGCGCAGGACGCCGTCTTCCCGACGACGAACGCCCAGCCCGCGAGGTACCCCCAGAAGGCGCCGAGCCGCTCCCTGCCGTAGACGTAGGTGCCGCCGGACTGGGGGTAGCGGGCGGCGAGGCGGGCCGAGGACATGGCGTTGCAGTAGGCGACCAGAGCAGCCACGGCCAGCCCCGGCAGCAGCCCGGACCCGGCCGCGCGGGCCGCCGGACCCAGCGCCGAGAACACACCGGCCCCGATCATCGAGCCGAGTCCGACGACCACCGCGTCACGCACGCCCAGCGTGCGCCGCAAAGCCGCAGGCGAGGAAGTCATGCGCCGCACCCTACTGATCGCCGCAACCGCCTGGCATCGCTCAAGCGTCCTGGTCATCGACAGAGCACGAACAGTCGCGCGACGGACACCCGCGGACGGCTCGCACAGCCTGTCCGGCACAGTCGGCCGGGACGGAGATCACAGGGTCGGGACAGTGCGAACACAGTGCGGAAGGGCAGGTTCAGGGCATGGGCATCATCAGTTGGATCATCCTGGGACTGTTGGCCGGCGCCATCGCCAAGTTCCTGCTGCCGGGTCGCGATCCCGGCGGCTTCATCGGCACGACCCTCATCGGCATCGTGGGTGCGTTCCTGGGCGGCTGGATCTCGGCCCGGTGGCTGGACCACCCCTTCACCAAGGACTTCTACGACGGCACGACCTGGCTGGCGGCGATCGGCGGCTCGCTGGTGCTGTTGATCGCCTATCGACTCCTGTTCGGGAACTCGCGCGACTGAGTGCGGTGATCCCCGACGGCGTGGGGGAGGGGGGGGGGCCCCCGGCCCCCCCCCCCCCCCCCCCCCCCGCCGGGGGGGGGGGGCGCGAGGTTGACGACTGAGTGGGGGAGGGGGAGTGCCTGCGCCAGCGGGGGCCGGGGA
>NZ_JBVHFU010000008.1:124179-149610 GCF_055562175.1 Streptomyces sp. NPDC020958
GGCCCCCCCCCCCCCCCCGCCCCGGGCCCCCCCGGGGGGGGGGGGGGGGGGGGGCCCCCCCGGCCCCCCCCCCCCCCCCCCACGCCCCGGCCGGTCGTGTCTACCGGTAGTTCACGAACTGAAGGGCGAAGTCGAAGTCCTGGCCCTTCAGGAGCGCGATCACGGCCTGGAGGTCGTCCCGGCTCTTCGAGCTGACGCGCAGCTCGTCACCCTGAACCTGGGCCTTCACGCCCTTGGGGCCCTCATCACGGATGATCTTCGCGACCTTCTTGGCGTTCTCCTGGGAGATGCCCTCCTCGATCGACGCGAAGATCTTGTACTCCTTGCCGGAGAGCTGCGGCTCGCCCGCGTCCAGCGCCTTCAGCGAGATGCCACGCTTGATCAGCTTCGACTGGAAGACGTCGAGGATCGCCTTGACCCGCTCCTCGGAGTTCGCCTGCATCAGGATCTTCTCGCCGGACCAGGAGATCGAGGCGTCCACGCCCTTGAAGTCGTAGCGCTGCGAGACCTCCTTGGCGGCCTGGTTGAGGGCGTTGTCGACCTCCTGCCGCTCGACCTTCGAGACGATGTCGAAACTGGAGTCGGCCATGTCCTGTGGCTCCTTGTATCGGGGGTATCGGGATGCGGTCCGGCGCGTCGCGGCGGCCGTAGGGCCCGGCGCGGAGACCGGGGCGCATCCGCACCAGCCTAGCCACCCCGCGTCCCCTGGGCGCCGATCAATCGAGTGGCGGAGCACCCCTCGGGATCGGGTATTGTTTACGTCGTTGCCAGGGAGCACCGCCGAAAAGCGGTTCGACCCGGCGGCAAACCCCGGCGGTGTGCCCGAGCGGCCAAAGGGAGCAGACTGTAAATCTGCCGGCTCAGCCTTCCCAGGTTCGAATCCTGGCGCCGCCACTTCGGGGAAGACCCCTTCTGGACTGCGGAAACGCAGATCAGAAGGGGTCTTTTCGTATGACGTGGGTGGTGTCGAGGAACGGCGTGACATCTTCCACACCTGCGCTCGGTCGTGCCGGTGCCGGACGGGCGCAGGTGAGGGCGCGTCACCCCGGCGAGCCCCGCAGCCCCGATACGGGTGCCGCGCGCCGGGGCACACTGAACACATGTCCTTCCGTCGCAGAACCTGTCCGGTGTGCCACCGCGAAATCGCCGTCGTCGCGGGTCGCTTCGCACGGCACGACCCGCCCGGGGCGCGCGGAACCGGCGACCTGATCTCCTGCACCGGCTCGCGGCGGCAGGCTCAACTCGGGGCGGTCCAGCCTTCGTTGGACGGTTACACAGTGCCGGACTTCCCGGGACAGCTGCCGCTGTTCTGAACACTCCGAGCGGCAGCCCTCAACATCACGAACGGGCGGGCTGCGAGGTCAGTTCCCGGCCACCGACTTCACGGCCACCGCGACCGGCACCGACCCGCCGATCAGCTCCAGGGTCAGCCCGGCCGTCGCCGAGGTGTCCACCAACTCCGCCAGTACGGCGGCCACATCGTCGCGCGGGACCGAACCCCGGCCCGTGTGCGCCTCCAGACGCACCAGGCCCGTGCCCGGCTCGTCCGTCAGGGCACCGGGGCGCAGGACGGTCCAGTCCAGGGCGTCCTGCCGGGTGACATGGGCGTCGGCCGCACCCTTGGCCCGCAGGTACACGTCGAAGACGTCGTCGCCCTTGTGCTGCGGATCCGCGCCCATCGAAGAGACGATCACGAACCGGCGTACGCCCGCGCGCACGGCCGCGTCCGCGAACAACACCGCCGCGTCCTTGTCCACCGTCTCCTTGCGGGCCGTGCCACTACCGGGACCCGCTCCGGCCGCGAACACCGCGGCGTCCGCCCCTTCCAGATGCGCCGCGACCTCCTCCACCGACGCCGACTCCAGGTCGAGCAGCACCGGTTCGGCGCCGGCCGCCCGCAGTTCGTCGCCCTGCTCGGCCTTCCGGATGATCCCCGCGACCTCGTCCCCACGCGCGGAGAGCAGCCGCTCCAGCCGCAACGCGATCTGACCATGACCACCAGCGATGACAATGCGCATGTTTCCGACCGTACGCCCGAAGCCCCGCATCCGCCGCACGACTTCATGCGCCCCACTCGTACGCGTGGACTTACGGAGGCGCCATCCGCGGCAGCTCCCAGGGGGCCCGAACCCGCTCCTGCGCGCGTGCCTCTCCGCGGCGCCGCGCGCCCGCGCAGCCGCTCAGTCGCCCAGTCGCCGAGGGCTCCTGCCCTCGCTCCCGCCCACGCACGCGCCGGGCGCGCTTCGTGCGAGGTGGGGTGGTGGCGTACGGCGCGGGCGCGGGAGATGGGCACGCGGCACGCTCCGAGGGCCGGGCCGCTCGGGTGGCGCGGAGGGATTCCGGGGCCGGGACGGCAGGAAGACGCGGAACAGGCGTGGGCCTCGGTGTGTGGGCGGGGGCGCGGGCACGAGCCCCTCAGCGCGGCTTCTTCAGCTCGCGCCCTCTCAGCACGCGCCCCCTCAGGACAACTCTCCCCGCCCCTGCCGCGGCAGTCCCAGCTCCGCGGCCACCGCCGAGTTGCAGTACTCGCGCACCGCGCTCGTGCGTGCCACCACGCGCCCCCGGTGCACCACGATCCGGCTGTAGGCGAGGGAGAGCGCGCCCGCCAGGTGGTCGCCGCGTACGGCGAGAAGCTCGGCGGGAAAGCCGGCCTCGACGCGGACCTCGGGGAGGCCGAGGGCCGCGCGGGCGGACGCGCTCACGGCGTCGTAGGCGTCCTCCGGACGCAGACCGTGGCGGGAGGCCAGGAGGTAGGCCGCTTCGAGGGGATCGCCGCGTCCGACGGGGTTCGAGAGGTCGCGCAGGGCGCCGCTGCCGGCGGCGACCCGTACCCCGGCCGCGCGCAGCAGCCGTAGCGGAGCGGTACCGCGCCGGTCGACGGAACCGCAGCCGCCCTGGGGCAGGCACACCACCGTGACGCCCGCCGCGGCGAGTTGGTCGGCGACCCGGGCCGCCGCCTCGGCGGGCAGGCGCGTGAGCCCGGCGCACGGGCCTAGGGTCACGCCGGGGCGCATACCGCCCGCCATCGCCGCGAGCCTGGCCAGCCGGGCCGGATCTGTCGCGTCGGTGTGCAGGTCGACCGGACAGCCGTGCTCGGAGGCCACCTCCAGTACGGCCTCCACATAGCCCGTGGGGTCGGGGTCGAGGTCGGGGCAGCCGCCCATCACGGACGCCCCCATCTTCGCGGCGTCCCGCAGCATCGCGAGCCCGTCGGCGCCCGCGACCCCGGTCAGCACGCGCGGCATCGCGACGGCCGTGAGCTCGGCGAGCCCGCGCAGCGAGCGGCGTGCCTGGAGGACCGCGGCCAGGGCGCCCAGCCCCTGCACGTCGCCCACCCGTACGTGCGCGCGCACCGCCGTCGCACCGTGCCCGAGCTGCAGCAGAGCCGCTTCTGTGGCGCGGCGCTGGACGTCCTCGGGCTCATACGTGACGGGGCCGTCGTGCTCGGCGGAGAGCGCGGTGTCCGCGTGGGCGTGCGGTTCGGCCGGGGCCGGGAGGAGGAGGTAGCCGCTGAGATCCACGCGCGCGCCGCCCGCGCGGGCGAGGCCCGACGCGAGGCTGCCGGCCGTGCCGACCGCCTCGATGCGCCCGCCGCCCAGCCGTACGTCCACGGTCCGGCCGTCGGTGAGCCGCGCGCCGCACAGGAGGAGCGCGGCCGGGTCGGAGTGGCCCGAGGAACCCGAGGAGTTGGACGACGAGGGCGGCTGCGGCTGGCTGTCGGGCATCGCGCTCCATGGAGGTCGGTCCAGGCGGGGGACTCAAGATCACGCAGAGTGAGTCGAGCCTAGGCTGACGGAGGGCGCGGGGCCGGGAGGAGCGCAATAGTCGTACCGGAGCCGTCGGACCTGCGAGGAACGGGCCGGGCACGCGCGCGTGGGGAGCGCCGGAAGGGGCCTGAGGGGCTGCCGGGAGGCGGCGGGGAGCCGTGCGCGACGGGCCGGGAAGGGCGGCGGGAAACGGATTTGGGTGAACGGCGGCCGAGCGTGTAATGTCTTCATCGCTCGCCCCAATAGCTCAGTCGGCAGAGCGTCTCCATGGTAAGGAGAAGGTCTACGGTTCGATTCCGTATTGGGGCTCTGGTGTGAGAGGTCCCGCCGCAAGGCGGGGCCGATCTCATCAAAGCGGTGTAGCTCAGTCGGTAGAGCAAGCGGCTCATAATCGCTGTGTCACCGGTTCAAGTCCGGTCACCGCTACTGACAGTAGCCGATTGCGGGGTCGGTCCTTCGATCGGCTACTCTTTCTTGCGTTGAATCAAGTCCATCCGTTCGTCTTAGGAGCACTCACGTGGCTGCCACCGACGTCCGCCCGAAGATCACGCTGGCCTGCGTGGAGTGCAAGGAGCGGAACTACATCACCAAGAAGAACCGGCGTAACAACCCGGACCGTCTTGAGATGAAGAAGCACTGCCCGCGTTGCAACGCGCACACCGCGCACCGCGAAACGCGATAACTACAGGCTCGTTCGTGAGGCCGTCCCCGGTTCGGGGGCGGCCTCACGGCGTTTCGGCAGCCGGCTTTCCCGCTAGTTTGTGGGGCAGCACAGCAGACATCAGGAGGTGCCGGGCCAATGGCGCTCGACCAGTCCTTCGTGGGACGGACCTACCCGCCCACCGAGCCCTACGAGGTGGGCCGGGAGAAGATCCGTGAGTTCGCCGAGGCGGTGGGCGACACCAACCCCGTGTACACGGACCCGGAAGCCGCCAAGGCGCTCGGCTATTCCGATGTGATCGCCCCGCCGACTTTTGTCTTCTCGATCACTTTCCGGGCGGCCGGACAGGTCGTCGAGGACCCGCAGCTCGGCCTGGACTACAGCCGGGTCGTGCACGGCGACCAGAAGTTCGCCTACCGGCGCCCGGTGCGCGCCGGTGACCGGCTGAGCGTCACCTCGACCATCGAGGCCGTGAAGTCGCTCGCGGGCAACGACATCATCGACATCCGCGGAGACGTCCACGACGAGACGGGCGAGCTCGTGGTGAGCGCGCTCACCAAGCTGGTGGCCCGCGCGGCGGACGCGGCAGAAGGCGAGGCGTGAGGATCCGATGACGGCGAAGATCGCGTACGAGGACGTCGAGGTCGGCACCGAACTGCCGACGCAGATTTTTCCCGTGACCCGCGCCACCCTGGTGCGCTACGCGGGCGCCTCCGGGGACTTCAACCCCATCCACTGGAACGAGAAGTTCGCCAAGGAGGTCGGGCTGCCGGACGTCATCGCGCACGGCATGTTCACCATGGCCGAGGCGATCCGCGTGGTCACCGACTGGACCGGTGACCCCGGCGCGGTCGTGGACTACGGCGTCCGTTTCACCAAGCCCGTCGTCGTCCCGAACGACGACCAGGGCGCCCTGATCGAGGTCAGCGGCAAGGTCGCGGCCAAGCTGGACGACAACACGGTGCGCGTCGACCTGACGGCGACGAGCGCCGGGCAGAAGGTGCTGGGCATGTCGCGGGCGGTCGTGCGACTCGGCTGAGAGCCGGCCGTCCGAAGCGACAGCGGTGCCCGCGGTGCGGGTAAGGAGCGCTCTCCCTTGCGGGCGCTCCTTACACAGTGTGACGTCGGCACAGTGTGACGTCGGTGAGCATGCCGACAGGGTCACCGCGGGTTCCGGTCGACAGCCCTGGGCCTCCCCTTGACGAAGTTAGTGATTGAGCACTAACTTCATCGCATGGTCAGGATGAGTGCTGAGGAGCGACGCGTGAGCGTCATCCGCGCGGCGATCGCCGAGTTCTCGCAGAGGGGCTACTACGGCACCTCCACCGAGGCGATCGCCAAGCGGGTCGGCGTCTCGCAGCCGTACCTCTTCCGGCTCTTCCCGGGCAAGAAGGCGATCTTCGGTGCCGCCTCACTGCTCTGCATCGACGAGATGCGCGAGCTCTTCGAGAAGGCCGCCGAAGGGCTGGAGGGGCAGGAAGCCCTGGACGCCATGGGTGAGGCGTACGTGCGGCTGATCCAGGAGCGGCCGGAGCTGCTCCAGATGCAGATGCAGACGTACATCACCCTCGCGGCCGCGGAGGCGGAGGGCGAGCACGAGTTCGGTGAGCTCGTACGGGCCGGCTGGACGCGGCTCTGGGAGACGGTGCACCTGCTCTCCGGAGCCGACCTCGAGCGCACCACCGCCTTCCTCGCCAAGGGGATGCTCATCAACACCTACACGGCCATGGGATTTCCGCCCGAGCACCGGGTCTGGCAGGGGATGTACCAGGACGCCCCGGGGGGTCGGACGTTCGGAGAGGCGCAGTGACGGCGGAGGGGCGGTTCATGCGTGCCCTCCGGTGTTTTTCCTGTGCCAAAAACTTAGTGATCAATAACTAATCCATTGTCACAGGCCAGCCCTGGGGGAGCGATGTCACAAGAGACAGCACAGCGGACCGCTCAGCAGACCGGACGAAAGACCGCGCCTCGCGGTGGCGCCGCATGGGCACTCGTCATCACCGGTGTCGCCGGATTCATGGCGTCCCTCGACAACCTCGTCGTCACCACCGCCCTGCCCTCCATCCGCAAGGACCTCGGCGGAGCCCTGGACGACCTCGAATGGACCGTGAGCGCCTACACGCTCACCTTCGCCGTCCTGCTCATGTTCGGCGCCGCCCTCGGAGACCGCTTCGGCCGGCGCCGGCTCTTCCTCGTCGGCCTCACCGTCTTCACCGGCGCCTCCGCCGCCGCGGCCCTGGCGCCCGGCATCGACGCCCTGATCGCCGCCCGTGCGGTCCAGGGTGTCGGCGCGGCCATCATGATGCCGCTCACCCTGACCCTGCTGACGGCCGCCGTCCCCGAGGCCAGGCGCGGCATGGCGTACGGCATCTGGGGGGCCGTCAACGGGCTCGCGGTCGCCTCAGGGCCGCTCATCGGCGGCAGCCTCACCGAACACGTGTCCTGGCATTGGATCTTCTGGCTGAACGTCCCGCTCGGTGTCGCGGTACTGCCGTTCGCCCGCCTCCGACTCGCCGAGTCGTACGGCACCGGAGCCCCGCTCGACATACCCGGCACCCTGCTCGCCAGCGGCGGTCTCTTCGGGATCGTCTACGGCCTGGTACGCGGCCCCGCCGACGGCTGGACCAGCCCCCTCGTGCTCACCGGCCTGTTCGCCGGGCCCGCGCTGCTCGCCGGGTTCGTGCTCTACGGCAGCCGCGCCGGAAACCCCATGCTGCCGATGCGGCTCTTCCGGTCCCGCGCCTTCTCCGGGATCAACGCGGCCAGCCTGCTGATGTTCCTCGGGATGTTCGGATCGATCTTCCTGCTGAGCCAGTACATGCAGGGTGTGCTCGGCTACTCGCCCACCGAGGCCGGTCTCAGGATGCTGCCCTGGACGGGCATGCCGATGATCGTCGCGCCCGTCGCCGGCATCCTCTCCGACCGGATCGGAGGCCGTCCGGTCGTCGCCGCCGGGCTCTTCTTCCAGGCCGCAGGCCTCGGCTACCTGGCCGCCGTGGTCACCGCGCACGCCTCCTACGGGAGCCAGCTGCCCGGCCTCGTCATCAGCGGGATCGGCATGGGCCTGTACTTCGCCCCGGCCGCCAACCTGGTGATGTCCGCCGTACGTCCGCAGGAACAGGGCATCGCCTCCGGCGCCAACAACGCGCTCCGCGAGGTCGGCGGCGCGCTCGGTGTCGCGGTCATGTCGTCGATCTTCTCCGCACAGGGCGGCTACGCCGGCGCGCAGGACTTCGTGGACGGCCTGCGGCCCGCCCTGGTGACCGGCTCGGCGGCGGTCGCCCTCGCCGGGGTCGCCGCACTGCTGATCCCCGGCCGGCGCGGAGCCGCGCGGCCGGGGGCGGTGACGGCGGCCGCGCTGGCGCCGCGGGCCGGGGGCAGGGGCCGCCACGCGCGCGTGCGGATCGGGAAGGGGGGCTGTCAGCGGCGTCTCGTAGTCTTGGGCCCGTGCAGGAACTCCACGACGCCCCCCTCGCCCCCCTCACCACCTTCCGGCTCGGCGGCCCCGCCACCCGGCTGGTCACCGCGGTCACCGACGCCGAGGTGATCGCCGCCGTCCGCGCCGCCGACGACACCGGGACCCCGCTGCTCGTCATCGGCGGCGGATCGAACCTGGTCATCGGCGACAAGGGCTTCGACGGCACGGCCCTGCGCATTGCCACCACCGGCTTCGAACTGCGCGGTACGACGATGGAGCTGGCGGCCGGCGAGGTGTGGACGGACGCGGTCGCCCGCACCGTCGAGGCCCGACTGGCCGGCGTCGAGTGCCTCGCCGGGATCCCGGGCTCCGCGGGCGCCACACCGATCCAGAACGTGGGTGCGTACGGGCAGGAGGTGTCCTCGACCATCACCGAGGTCGTCGCGTACGACCGCCTGGCCGGTGAGACCGTGACGCTCACCAACGAGGAATGCGCGTTCTCCTACCGGCACAGCCGGTTCAAGGACGACCCCGAGCGGTACGTGGTGCTGCGCGTCCGTTTCGTGCTGGAGGACGCGGACGGACTCTCGGCGCCCGTGCGGTACGCCGAGGCCGCGCGGGCGCTCGGCGTGGAGCCGGGGGACCGGGTGCCGCTGGCCGAGGCCCAGGAGACCGTGCTGAAGCTGCGGGCGGGGAAGGGCATGGTGCTGGACCCCGAGGACCACGACACCTGGTCCGCCGGGTCCTTCTTCACCAACCCGATCCTCACGGACACGCAGTTCGCCGACTTCCACGCGCGCGTGCGGGAGCGGCTGGGCGACGGGGCCGAGCCGCCGGCCTACCCGGCGGGCGACGGACGCACCAAGACCTCGGCGGCTTGGCTGATCGACAAGGCGGGGTTCGGCAAGGGATACGGCCGCGGAGCGGCCCGGATCTCCACCAAGCACACGCTGGCGCTGACCAACCGCGGCGGTGCGACGACCGAGGATCTGCTGGAGCTGGCGCGGGAGGTCGTCGCGGGCGTTCACCAGGCCTTCGGTGTGACCCTCGTCAACGAGCCGGTGACGGTCGGCGTCAGCCTCTAGAAGCCTGTTCCCGCGTCCAGAGGGCGTCCTGAGGGTCCGGAATGGCGGCGGCCTGAAGCATGCTGCGGGATCAGGGCAGCGGGGCGGTCAGCCAGGCGTCGATGCCCGTCAGCAGCTCCGCCTTCGTGGCCTCGGGCGCCGCCGAGCCCCGCACCGACTGGCGGGCCAGCTCCGCCAGCTCCGCGTCCGTGAAACCGTGGTGCACGCGCGCGATGTCGTACTGGGCCGCCAGCCGGGAGCCGAACAGCAGCGGGTCGTCCGCGCCCAGGGCCATCGGGACCCCTGCCTCGAAGAGGGTCCGCAGCGGGACGTCCTCGGGTTTCTCGTAGACGCCCAGGGCCACGTTGGAGGCCGGGCACACCTCGCAGGTGATCTGCCGGTCCGCCAGGCGCTTGAGCAGCCGCGAGTCCTCCGCCGCCCGCACCCCGTGCCCGATGCGGGAGGCGTGCAGGTCGTCCAGGCAGTCCCGGACCGACGCGGGGCCCGTCAGCTCGCCGCCGTGCGGGGCCGCCAGCAGACCGCCCTCGCGTGCGATGTGGAACGCCCGGTCGAAGTCCCGGGCCATGCCCCGCCGCTCGTCGTTCGAGAGACCGAAGCCGACCACGCCGCGGTCCGCGTACCGCACCGCGAGGCGGGCGAGCGTGCGCGCGTCCAAGGGGTGCTTCATACGGTTCGCGGCGACCAGGACGCGCATGCCGAGACCGGTCTCCCGGGACGTCGTCTCCACCGCGTCCAGGATGATCTCCAGGGCCGGGATGAGACCGCCCAGGCGCGGGGCGTACGACGTCGGGTCCACCTGGATCTCCAGCCAGCCCGAGCCGTCCCGCAGGTCCTCCTCGGCGGCCTCCCGCACGAGTCGCCGGATGTCGTCGGGCTCTCTGAGGCAGGAGCGCGCGGCGTCGTACAGCCGCTGGAAGCGGAACCAGCCGCGTTCGTCGGTGGCCCGCAGTCGCGGAGGTTCGCCGCTGTTCAGAGCATCGGTGAGCGCCTCTGGGAGGCGTACGCCGTACTTGTCGGCCAGTTCCAGGACGGTGCCCGGCCGCATCGAACCGGTGAAGTGCAGATGCAGGTGAGCCTTGGGCAGCTCAGAGACATCACGTACGTGCTCCATTCCAGGATCCTGCCGTACGCACCCGCCGTACCGGTAGCCGATTGCCCTTTAGTGGCCTTGCTCGCACACGAGAACGGGCCGCCTCCCCGGTGAGAGACGGCCCGCACGCGCGCGTGCAGCGCGAAAGGACGTCAGTCCCTCGCCTCGGCCAGCAGCTTCTGCATCCGGCTCACGCCCTCGGCGAGGTCCTCGTCACCGAGCGCGTACGACAGCCGCAGGTAGCCGGGCGTGCCGAAGGCCTCGCCCGGTACGACCGCGACCTCGGCCTCCTCCAGGATCAGCTCGGCCAGCTCCACCGAGGAGGCCGGACGCCGGCCGCGGATCTCCTTGCCGAGCAGCGCCTTGACCGACGGGTACACGTAGAAGGCGCCCTCGGGCTCCGGGCACAGGACGCCGTCGATCTCGTTGAGCATGCGGACGATCGTCCTGCGGCGCCGGTCGAAGGCCTCGCGCATCTTCTCGACCGCGTCCAGGTCGCCGGAGACGGCGGCCAGGGCGGCGACCTGCGCCACGTTGGACACGTTCGAGGTGGCGTGCGACTGGAGGTTCGTGGCCGCCTTGACGACGTCCTTGGGGCCGATGACCCAGCCGACCCGCCAGCCGGTCATGGCGTACGTCTTGGCGACACCGTTGACGACGATGCACTTGTCGCGCAGCTCGGGCAGGACCGCGGGCAGCGAGGTGAACTTCGCGTCGCCGTAGACCAGGTGCTCGTAGATCTCGTCGGTGAGGACCCACAGGCCGTGCTCCACGGCCCAGCGGCCGATCGCCTCGGTCTCGGCCGCGCTGTAGACCGCGCCGGTCGGGTTCGACGGGGAGACGAACAGCACGACCTTCGTCTTCTCGGTGCGCGCCGCCTCCAGCTGCTCGACGGTGACCCGGTAGCCGGTGGTCTCGTCGGCGACGACCTCCACCGGGACACCGCCGGCGAGACGGATGGACTCCGGGTACGTCGTCCAGTACGGGGCGGGCACGATGACCTCGTCACCCGGGTCGAGGATCGCGGCGAAGGCCTCGTAGATGGCCTGCTTGCCGCCGTTGGTGACCAGGACCTGGGAGGCGTCGACCTCGTAGCCGGAGTCGCGCAGCGTCTTCGCGGCGATGGCGGCCTTCAGCTCGGGCAGACCGCCGGCCGGGGTGTACCGGTGGTACTTCGGGTTCTTGCAGGCCTCGATCGCGGCGTCGACGATGTAGTCCGGGGTCGGGAAGTCGGGCTCACCGGCGCCGAAGCCGATCACCGGGCGCCCGGCGGCCTTCAGGGCCTTGGCCTTGGCGTCCACGGCGAGGGTGGCGGACTCGGAGATCGCGCCGACTCGGGCGGAGACCCGGCGCTCGGTGGGAGGGGTTGCAGCGCTCATGGACCCATCGTTTCAGACCGGAAACCTGCCCGGCACGCCGGTTTCACAGACTGAACAGCTTCGGGCCGAACCATGAACAAGCGTGCGGATCCGCCCCCCGGCCAGGACGATCTTCGGTACCACTGCCCCGGACTGGCGCTTTCTGTTCGACGCGGCGCCACGGAGCACGTACACTCTCACCTCGTTGGCCTTCAGCAGCCGCGCCCGAGACGGTGCACACACCGAGCACCCGTCCGGATGCGGTACGTTGGGGGACACCAAAGGGTCGTAGCTCAATTGGTAGAGCACCGGTCTCCAAAACCGGCGGTTGGGGGTTCAAGTCCCTCCGGCCCTGCTACACACACCGCCAGGATGTGTGCGCATGTACGTACAAGCATTGCACCGCCGTGCGGCTCTGGAACCGGGCGCGGCACGGCCACGACCCGGGATCAGGTGAGGACGAATGACGGACGCCGTGGGCTCCATCGACACTCCTGATGCCGATGAGGTGCCCGAGTCCAAGAAGAAGGCCCGCAAGGGCGGCAAGCGTGCCAAGAAGGGCCCGCTGAAGCGCCTCGCCACCTTCTACCGCCAGATCATCGCGGAGCTCCGCAAGGTCGTCTGGCCGACTCGCAACCAGTTGACGTCGTACACCACCGTGGTGATCTTCTTCGTCGCCATCATGATCGCTCTGGTGACCGTGATTGACTATGGACTCAACCACGCTGCCAAGTACGTCTTCGGCTGAGCACAGAGCGAAGGGCGCCGTGGTAGCGGCGCCCGTTTTCGCATGTTCCACCCCTATGTATCCAGGAAGAAGCAGCCATCGTGTCTGACCCGAACCTGAACGACGCCGTCGAGCCCGCCGAGACCGTCGACGACGAGCTGGACATCGTCGAGGGCGCGGACGAGCAGGACGAGTTCGAGGCTGCCGAGGCCGCACTGGGGGAGCCGGCCGAGGAGGCCGCGGTCCACGTCGAGGACGAGGAAGCGGACGAGGCCGACGAGACGGACGGCGACGCCGAAGAGGCCGCCGACGAGCTCGAAGAGGTCGAGGAAGAGCCTGCCGAGCCGGTCGACCCCGTCGCCGCCCTGCGCGAGGAGCTGCGCACGCTCCCCGGCGAGTGGTACGTCATCCACACCTACGCCGGCTACGAGAACCGCGTGAAGACCAACCTGGAGCAGCGCGCCGTCTCGCTGAACGTCGAGGACTACATCTTCCAGGCCGAGGTGCCGCAGGAGGAGGTCGTCCAGATCAAGAACGGCGACCGCAAGACGATCAAGCAGAACAAGCTGCCCGGTTACGTCCTCGTCCGCATGGACCTGACCAACGAGTCCTGGGGCGTCGTCCGCAACACCCCCGGTGTCACCGGCTTCGTCGGCAACGCCTACGACCCGTACCCGCTGACCCTGGACGAGATCGTCAAGATGCTCGCTCCCGAGGCCGAGGAGAAGGCGGCCCGCGAGGCCGCCGAGGCCGAGGGCAAGCCGGCGCCGCAGCGCAAGGTCGAGGTCCAGGTGCTGGACTTCGAGGTGGGCGACTCGGTCACCGTCACGGACGGCCCGTTCGCCACCCTCCAGGCCACCATCAACGAGATCAACCCCGACTCCAAGAAGGTCAAGGGCCTGGTGGAGATCTTCGGGCGCGAGACGCCGGTGGAGCTGTCGTTCGACCAGATCCAGAAGAACTAGCTCCTCACGGACGTAAAGCTTCCGAGCAGGTCAGGCACGTGCCTGACCTGCTCGGTTTTTGGCCGCGCATCTATACCCGTTATCGTTGTGCGGTATGCCTGCAACCGGGTGGTCCCCGGATGTGGGCAGGACCCGAAATGAAAGGACCCGGAGAGCTATGCCTCCCAAGAAGAAGAAGGTCACGGGGCTCATCAAGCTCCAGATCAACGCCGGTGCGGCGAACCCGGCCCCGCCGGTCGGTCCTGCGCTCGGCCAGCACGGCGTCAACATCATGGAGTTCTGCAAGGCCTACAACGCCGCGACCGAGTCGCAGCGTGGCTGGGTCATCCCGGTGGAGATCACGGTCTACGAGGACCGTTCGTTCACCTTCGTCACCAAGACCCCGCCGGCCGCGAAGATGATCCTCAAGGCCGCTGGTGTCGAGAAGGGCTCCGGCGAGCCCCACAAGACCAAGGTCGCCAAGATCACCCAGGAGCAGGTCCGCGAGATCGCGCAGACCAAGCTTCCCGACCTGAACGCCAACGACCTGGACGCCGCGTCGAAGATCATCGCCGGCACCGCCCGCTCCATGGGCATCACGGTCGAGGGCTGATCCCCACCTTCGTAGAACCACCGTGGTAGGGCCTGCTCGGCCCGTACACCACGACTCCTTCCAAGAACAAACAGGAGCAGTTGTGAGCAAGCGCAGCAAGGCCCTTCGCGCTGCGGACGAGAAGATCGACCGGGCGAAGCTGTACGCCCCGCTCGAGGCCGTCCGTCTCGCCAAGGAGACCTCCACGACCAAGTTCGACGGCACCGTCGAGGTCGCCTTCCGCCTGGGTGTCGACCCGCGCAAGGCCGACCAGATGGTCCGTGGCACCGTGAACCTCCCGCACGGCACCGGCAAGACCGCCCGGGTCCTGGTCTTCGCGACCGGTGACCGTGCCGAGGCCGCGCGTGCCGCGGGCGCCGACATCGTCGGCGCCGACGAGCTGATCGACGAGGTGGCGAAGGGGCGTCTGGACTTCGACGCCGTCGTCGCCACCCCGGACCTCATGGGCAAGGTCGGCCGTCTCGGCCGCGTCCTCGGCCCGCGTGGTCTGATGCCGAACCCGAAGACCGGCACGGTCACCCCGGACACCGCCAAGGCGGTGACCGACATCAAGGGCGGCAAGATCGAGTTCCGCGTCGACAAGCACTCGAACCTGCACTTCATCATCGGCAAGACGTCCTTCGAGGACGACAAGCTGGTGGAGAACTACGGCGCCGCGCTGGAGGAGATCCTCCGTCTGAAGCCGTCCGCCGCCAAGGGTCGCTACATCAAGAAGGCCGCGGTCAGCACCACCATGGGCCCCGGCATCCCGGTCGACCCGAACCGCACCCGCAACCTCCTCGTCGAGGAGGACCCGGCCGCCGTCTGAGCCCCGCGCTCGGTCCGGCAGCCGCGTCAGGGACGCGCAGCCAACAGGACGGGCCCCGCAATCCGAAAGGGTTGCGGGGCCCGTCCTGCTGCGTCACGAACCCGCTCCTCGCCCTCCGTCGGCTTGGTGCCCGGGGACTCGGCGGGCCGCTTCGTGGGTCACCCCGGTGGGTCGCCCCTGTGGGGGTGCTTCGGCGACTTTCGGCGCGGTGTCGGTGGGCTGGGTTAGCGTCGGCGGTGCGGGACTCGTATCGGGGGTGGGGCGGGATGACCAGCAGGGGTGGGCGCCGGGCGGCCCTGGCGATCATGGTGGCGACCGTGCTGACCGGGTCGGCCGCCTGCACCTCCCCGTCGGACACGCCCGCGAAGGGCGCCAGGAACACGGCCGCCCCCCAGGCCCGCCCGACCGCCGCCCTGCGCGCCGCCGAACGCGCCACACGCCGGGCCGGCTCCGCCCGGGTCCGCTCCACCACCGCCCTGGGCACCCTGATGTCCACCAGGGCCGAGGGCGCCCTCGGCTGGACCGACGGAACCACCGGCACCCTCACCATCACCTACACCGGCGGCAGCACGGCCGATCTGATGCGCGGCCTCGACTCCGGCTCCCTGGAGACCCGCTACCTCAGGGACGCCTACTACGCCAAGGTCGGCGAGCGGTTCGCCCGGCAGCTCGGCGGCAGACACTGGATCAAGTACACGTACGACTATCTCGCCACCCTGGGCGGCGGCTCCGGCGCGATGCTGACGGACGTCATGCGCAACACCACGCCCAACCGGCCGGTACGGCTGCTGCTCGCCTCCGCCGACGCGCACAGGGTCGGTGAGGAGAAGGTCGCCGGCACCGCCACCACTCACTACTCGGGCACGGTGCGCGTCTCCGACCTGGTCGCCGGCAGCGGCCTGCGCGGACAGCTCACCCGGGCCGGGGTCACCGCCGAGACCGTCGACCTCTGGATCGACGCCAAGGGCCTCCTGGTCAAGAAGACCGAAAAGGCCGACACGGCGAGCGGCGCGCTGAACCAGACCGCCTACTACGGCGACTACGGAGTGAAGGTCAGCGCGGAGCAGCCCCCGTCCGGCGACACCGAGGACTTCGGGACCCTCCTGAAGAAGCAGGGGGTCGGCGAGCCGACCTCCTGAACGCGCTCGTACCCAGCGGGCGCACTCACGCGGTCGTAGAAGGCGATTTGCTTGACACTGCACCGATCCCGTACGCTCCTACAGAAGCCAAAGACCGCTGGTCGTTGCCGTGTGCTCGTCAGAGCTTGCGGTGGCCGAAGGATCCGCTGAACCGCGGACGACCCGCGCAGGTGACTGTGGAAATGCTCCCGGAACACACGCTCGCGTGTGTGTGCCCGGTCGAGCTAAGCCCCGTGCGCCTGCGCCGGGGCGTTTCGTTTTCCCAGCCCCTTCTGAGCGGTCCTCATCACCCGGAAGGAGGCCGACGCTCTATGGCAAGGCCCGACAAGGCTGCCGCGGTAGCCGAGCTGACGGAGCAGTTCCGCAGCTCGAACGCCGCCGTGCTGACCGAGTACCGGGGTCTCACCGTGGCGCAGCTCAAGAACCTGCGCCGCTCGCTCGGTGAGAACGCCCAGTACGCCGTGGTGAAGAACACGCTGACCAAGATTGCGGCCAACGAGGCCGGGATCACGACGCTCGACGACCTGTTCAACGGTCCGACGGCGGTCGCCTTCGTCACCGGTGACCCGGTGGAGTCGGCTAAGGGTCTTCGTGACTTCGCCAAGGACAACCCGAACCTCGTCATCAAGGGCGGTGTCCTTGACGGCAAGGCGCTGTCCGCCGACGAGATCAAGAAGCTTGCGGACCTCGAGTCCCGCGAGGTTCTGCTCGCCAAGCTGGCGGGCGCCCTGAAGGGCAAGCAGACGCAGGCTGCTCAGGTCTTCCAGGCGCTCCCGTCGAAGCTCGTCCGCACCGTGGACGCGCTTCGCGCCAAGCAGGACGAGCAGGGCGGTGCCGAGTAACTCGGCTCGCATCATGACCGCCGCCTGAAGCAGGCCGCCGCACGGCGGCTCGCCCGAAGCGGCGGTCGTAGCGGGCCGAACGTACGCCCGCCAGACATGTACATCCGGCACCAGCCGAATTAGTGGAAGGAAAGCCATCGTGGCTCTCACCCAGGACGAACTGCTCGCCGAGTTCGAGGGCATGACCCTCATCCAGCTCTCCGAGTTCGTGAAGGCGTTCGAGGAGAAGTTCGACGTCACCGCCGCCGCCGCGGTTGCCGTCGCGGGTCCGGCCGGTCCGGCCGCCCCGGCCGAGGCCGCCGAGGAGCAGGACGAGTTCGACGTCATCCTCACCGGCGCCGGCGACAAGAAGATCCAGGTCATCAAGGTCGTGCGTGAGCTGACCTCGCTCGGCCTGAAGGAGGCCAAGGACCTGGTGGACGGCGCCCCGAAGCCCGTCCTCGAGAAGGTCGCCAAGGAGGCCGCGGACAAGGCCGCCGAGTCCCTCAAGGCCGCCGGCGCCTCCGTCGAGGTCAAGTAACACCTCCGAGGTCGTAGGGACCTCTGTGTGCTGAAACACCCCCTCGGGGGCTGTAACGCACAGACCGCGAAGAGCGATCATCCATCTGGGTGGTCGCTCTTCGGCGTTCCCGGGAGGCCGACCGCGGTTGCCTTGCGCCCGCCACGGCGGGGGGTATGGTGATCTTCGTCGTGTCTCCGGCGCGCCGGGTTTGCGCAGCGGGGCCTTGACGAACCGCACGCAGCGCGCAATTCTCAGGACGCGTCGCCAGAACGGTCCGAATCCGAGGCATGGATCGGCGACGAAGAGGGCAGTATCAACGTGCGTTGAGGGCAGGCATGACGCAGGCGTTGACGATGAAGAGGGTCTCAGAAAATGGAGACTGGACATCAGTGTGCCAAGTGGCTACACTGACCCTTTGCGCTGCCTGTTAGCTGTCCCCTGCCCGTCACCAGGGGTCTACCCTCACCCGAACGCCGACGACCGATCCCCTCTGAACTGGGGTTTCTGTCTCTGCGTCCAGGAAGGGACCGGGGAGCGCGTAGTGAGTCCGAGCCCTCGGAAGGACCCCCTCTTGGCCGCCTCGCGCACTGCCTCGAACGCGAATATGAACAACGGCGCCAGCACCGCCCCGCTGCGCATCTCCTTTGCAAAGATCAAGGAGCCTCTCGAGGTTCCCAACCTGCTCGCGCTGCAGACCGAGAGCTTCGACTGGCTGCTCGGCAACACCGCCTGGCAGAGTCGGGTCGAGGAGGCTCTGGAGTCCGGTCAGGACGTCCCCACCAAGTCCGGTCTGGAGGAGATCTTCGAGGAGATCTCCCCGATCGAGGACTTCTCCGGGTCGATGTCGCTGACGTTCCGCGACCACCGCTTCGAGCCGCCGAAGAACAGCATCGACGAATGCAAGGAGCGCGACTTCACGTACGCCGCCCCGCTCTTCGTCACGGCCGAGTTCACCAACAACGAGACCGGTGAGATCAAGTCCCAGACGGTCTTCATGGGCGACTTCCCGCTCATGACGAACAAGGGCACCTTCGTCATCAACGGCACCGAGCGTGTCGTGGTGTCGCAGCTGGTCCGTTCGCCCGGTGTCTACTTCGACTCCTCCATCGACAAGACGTCCGACAAGGACATCTTCTCCGCCAAGATCATCCCGTCCCGGGGTGCCTGGCTGGAGATGGAGATCGACAAGCGCGACATGGTCGGTGTCCGCATCGACCGCAAGCGCAAGCAGTCGGTCACCGTGCTGCTCAAGGCTCTCGGCTGGACCACCGAGCAGATCCTCGAGGAGTTCGGCGAGTACGAGTCCATGCGCGCCACCCTGGAGAAGGACCACACCCAGGGCCAGGACGACGCGCTGCTCGACATCTACCGCAAGCTGCGTCCGGGCGAGCCCCCCACGCGTGAGGCCGCGCAGACGCTCCTGGAGAACCTGTACTTCAACCCCAAGCGCTACGACCTCGCCAAGGTCGGCCGCTACAAGGTCAACAAGAAGCTGGGTGCGGAGGCTCCGCTCGACGCGGGCGTCCTGACCGTCGAGGACGTCATCTCGACGATCAAGTACCTGGTGAAGCTGCACGCCGGTGAGACCGAGACGGCCGCGGACAACGGCCAGACGATCGTCGTCGAGACCGACGACATCGACCACTTCGGCAACCGTCGTCTGCGCAGCGTCGGCGAGCTCATCCAGAACCAGGTCCGCACCGGTCTGGCCCGTATGGAGCGCGTCGTCCGTGAGCGCATGACCACCCAGGACGTCGAGGCGATCACGCCCCAGACCCTGATCAACATCCGGCCGGTCGTCGCCTCCATCAAGGAGTTCTTCGGCACCAGCCAGCTGTCCCAGTTCATGGACCAGAACAACCCGCTGTCGGGTCTCACCCACAAGCGGCGCCTGTCGGCGCTCGGCCCGGGTGGTCTCTCCCGTGAGCGGGCCGGCTTCGAGGTCCGTGACGTGCACCCGTCGCACTACGGCCGCATGTGCCCGATCGAGACCCCCGAAGGCCCGAACATCGGCCTGATCGGCTCGCTCGCCTCCTACGGCCGGGTCAACGCGTTCGGTTTCGTCGAGACCCCGTACCGCAAGGTCGTCGACGGCCAGGTCACCGACGAGGTGGACTACCTGACCGCCGACGAGGAGGACCGCTTCGTCATCGCGCAGGCCAACGCCGGCCTGACCGACGACCTGCGCTTCGCCGAGGGCCGCGTCCTCGTCCGCCGCCGTGGCGGCGAGGTCGACTACGTCGCCGGTGACGACGTGGACTACATGGACGTCTCGCCGCGCCAGATGGTGTCGGTCGCGACCGCCATGATCCCCTTCCTGGAGCACGACGACGCCAACCGTGCCCTCATGGGCGCGAACATGATGCGCCAGGCCGTGCCGCTGATCAAGAGCGAGGCCCCGCTCGTCGGCACCGGCATGGAGTACCGCTCCGCGGTCGACGCCGGTGACGTGGTCAAGGCCGAGAAGGACGGTGTGGTCCAGGAGGTCTCCGCGGACTACATCACCACCGCCAACGACGACGGCACGTACATCACGTACCGCCTGGCCAAGTTCTCCCGGTCCAACCAGGGCACCTCGGTCAACCAGAAGGTCATCGTCAACGAGGGCGACCGCATCATCACCGGCCAGGTGCTGGCCGACGGTCCGGCCACCCAGAACGGCGAGATGGCCCTCGGCAAGAACCTGCTCGTGGCGTTCATGCCGTGGGAGGGTCACAACTACGAGGACGCGATCATCCTGTCGCAGCGCCTCGTGCAGGACGACGTCCTCTCCTCGATCCACATCGAGGAGCACGAGGTCGACGCCCGTGACACCAAGCTCGGCCCCGAGGAGATCACCCGGGACATCCCGAACGTCTCCGAGGAGGTCCTCGCCGACCTCGACGAGCGCGGCATCATCCGCATCGGCGCCGAGGTCATCGCCGGTGACATCCTCGTCGGCAAGGTCACCCCGAAGGGCGAGACCGAGCTGACCCCCGAGGAGCGCCTGCTGCGCGCGATCTTCGGTGAGAAGGCCCGTGAGGTCCGTGACACCTCGCTGAAGGTGCCGCACGGCGAGACCGGCAAGGTCATCGGCGTGCGCGTCTTCGACCGCGAGGAGGGCGACGAGCTGCCGCCGGGCGTGAACCAGCTGGTCCGCGTCTACGTCGCGCAGAAGCGCAAGATCACCGACGGTGACAAGCTCGCCGGCCGCCACGGCAACAAGGGTGTCATCTCGAAGATCCTCCCCATCGAGGACATGCCGTTCCTCGAGGACGGAACTCCGGTCGACATCATCCTCAACCCGCTCGGCGTCCCGTCCCGAATGAACCCGGGACAGGTCCTGGAGATCCACCTCGGCTGGCTCGCCAGCCGCGGCTGGGACGTCTCCGGTCTCGCCGACGAGTGGGCCCAGCGTCTCCAGGCCATCGGCGCCGACCAGGTCGCCCCGCGCACCAACGTCGCCACCCCGGTCTTCGACGGTGCCCGCGAGGACGAGCTGGCGGGTCTGCTGCAGCACACCATCCCGAACCGCGACGGCGACCGACTGGTCCTCCCGTCCGGCAAGGCGCGGCTGTTCGACGGCCGCAGCGGTGAGCCGTTCCCGGACCCGATCTCGGTCGGCTACATGTACATCCTGAAGCTGCACCACCTGGTCGACGACAAGCTGCACGCCCGTTCGACCGGCCCGTACTCGATGATCACCCAGCAGCCGCTGGGTGGTAAGGCCCAGTTCGGTGGCCAGCGGTTCGGCGAGATGGAGGTGTGGGCCCTCGAGGCCTACGGCGCCGCGTACGCCCTCCAGGAGCTGCTGACCATCAAGTCCGACGACGTCACCGGCCGTGTGAAGGTCTACGAGGCCATCGTCAAGGGCGAGAACATCCCCGAGCCCGGCATCCCCGAGTCCTTCAAGGTCCTCATCAAGGAGATGCAGTCGCTCTGCCTGAACGTGGAGGTGCTGTCCAGCGACGGTATGTCCATCGAGATGCGTGACACCGACGAGGACGTCTTCCGCGCGGCGGAGGAGCTCGGCATCGACCTGTCCCGGCGCGAGCCGAGCAGCGTCGAAGAGGTCTGACGGGAGTCCGGCGGGCCCTGATCGCTCAGGGCCCGCCGACCCCCAGGCCCCCGTTTCAGACCAAAGACTCACAACCCTGAGAGGGATTGACGCATAGTGCTCGACGTCAACTTCTTCGACGAGCTCCGGATCGGCCTGGCCACCGCGGACGACATCCGTCAGTGGAGCCACGGCGAGGTCAAGAAGCCCGAGACGATCAACTACCGCACCCTCAAGCCGGAAAAGGACGGGCTCTTCTGCGAGAAGATCTTCGGCCCCACCCGGGACTGGGAGTGCTACTGCGGCAAGTACAAGCGTGTCCGCTTCAAGGGCATCATCTGTGAGCGCTGCGGCGTCGAGGTGACCCGCGCCAAGGTGCGCCGTGAGCGGATGGGCCACATCGAGCTTGCCGCGCCCGTCACGCACATCTGGTACTTCAAGGGTGTCCCGTCGCGCCTCGGCTACCTGCTGGACCTGGCGCCGAAGGACCTCGAGAAGGTCATCTACTTCGCGGCGTACATGATCACGTACGTCGACGAGGAGCGCCGCACCCGCGACCTGCCCTCCCTGGAGGCGCACGTCTCCGTGGAGCGCCAGCAGATCGAGAACCGCCGGGACGCCGACCTGGAGGCCCGCGCCAAGAAGCTGGAAAGCGACCTGGCCGAGCTGGAGGCCGAGGGCGCCAAGGCCGACGTGCGCCGCAAGGTGCGCGAGGGTGCCGAGCGTGAGATGAAGCAGCTGCGCGACCGTTCGCAGCGCGAGATCGACCGCCTCGACGAGGTCTGGACCCGCTTCAAGAACCTCAAGGTCCAGGACCTGGAGGGCGACGAGCTCCTCTACCGCGAGCTGCGTGACCGCTTCGGCACGTACTTCGACGGCTCGATGGGTGCCGCGGCGCTGCAGAAGCGCCTGGAGTCCTTCGACCTCGACGAGGAGGCCGAGAAGCTCCGCGAGATCATCCGTACCGGCAAGGGCCAGAAGAAGACCCGTGCGCTCAAGCGCCTGAAGGTCGTCTCCGCGTTCCTGCAGACCAGCAACAGCCCCAAGGGCATGGTGCTGGACTGCGTGCCGGTCATCCCGCCGGACCTCCGCCCGATGGTGCAGCTGGACGGTGGCCGCTTCGCGACCTCCGACCTGAACGACCTGTACCGCCGTGTCATCAACCGCAACAACCGCCTGAAGCGCCTTCTCGACCTCGGTGCGCCCGAGATCATCGTGAACAACGAGAAGCGCATGCTCCAGGAGGCCGTCGACGCCCTCTTCGACAACGGTCGTCGCGGTCGCCCGGTCACCGGTCCCGGCAACCGCCCGCTGAAGTCCCTGAGCGACATGCTCAAGGGCAAGCAGGGTCGTTTCCGTCAGAACCTGCTCGGCAAGCGAGTCGACTACTCGGCGCGTTCCGTCATCGTCGTCGGCCCGCAGCTGAAGCTGCACCAGTGCGGTCTGCCCAAGGCCATGGCGCTGGAGCTCTTCAAGCCGTTCGTGATGAAGCGCCTGGTCGACCTGAACCACGCGCAGAACATCAAGTCCGCCAAGCGCATGGTGGAGCGCGGCCGCACCGTCGTGTACGACGTCCTCGAAGAGGTCATCGCCGAACACCCGGTGCTGCTGAACCGTGCGCCCACCCTGCACCGCCTCGGCATCCAGGCCTTCGAGCCGCAGCTGGTCGAGGGCAAGGCCATCCAGATCCACCCGCTCGTCTGCACCGCGTTCAACGCGGACTTCGACGGCGACCAGATGGCCGTGCACCTGCCGCTGTCCGCGGAGGCGCAGGCCGAGGCCCGCATCCTGATGCTGTCCTCGAACAACATCCTCAAGCCCGCCGACGGCCGTCCGGTGACGATGCCGACCCAGGACATGGTCCTCGGTCTGTTCTTCCTCACCACCGACGGCGAGCTGCGCGACACCAAGGGCGAGGGCCGCGCGTTCGGCTCCACGGCCGAGGCGACCATGGCGTTCGACGCGGGCGAGCTGGCGCTGCAGTCGCCGATCGACATCCGCTTCCCGGTGGGCACCATCCCGCCGCGCGGCTGGACCCCGCCGGCCGTCGAGGAGGGCGAGCCGGAGTACCAGATCGGTGACTCCTTCCGGCTGCGCACCACCCTGGGCCGCGCGCTCTTCAACGAGCTGCTGCCCGAGGACTACCCGTTCGTCGACTACTCGGTGGGCAAGAAGCAGCTCGGCGAGATCGTCAACGACCTGGCCGAGCGCTACCCCAAGGTCATCGTGGCGGCGACGCTCGACAACCTGAAGGCGGCCGGCTTCTACTGGGGCACCCGCTCCGGTGTCACCGTGGCCATCTCCGACGTCGTCGTCCCCGAGGCGAAGAAGGCGATCGTCGCCGGCTACGAGGCGCAGGACGAGAAGGTCCAGAAGCAGTACGAGCGCGGTCTGATCACCAAGGAAGAGCGCACTCAGGAGCTCATCGCGATCTGGACCAAGGCGACCAACGAGGTCGCCGAGGCGATGAACGAGAACTTCCCCAAGACGAACCCCATCTTCATGATGGTTGACTCGGGTGCCCGAGGAAACATGATGCAGATGCGGCAGATCGCCGGTATGCGTGGTCTGGTGTCGAACGCGAAGAACGAGACCATCCCGCGTCCGATCAAGGCCTCGTTCCGTGAGGGCCTGTCCGTGCTCGAGTACTTCATCTCGACGCACGGTGCCCGTAAGGGTCTCGCCGACACCGCCCTGCGTACCGCCGACTCGGGTTACCTGACCCGTCGTCTGGTGGACGTCTCGCAGGACGTCATCATCCGCGAGGAGGACTGCGGCACCGAGCGCGGCCTCAAGCTGCACATCGCGGAGGTCGGCGCGGACGGCGTGCTGCGCAAGGCGGAGAACGTCGAGACCAGCGTGTACGCCCGTGCGCTGGCCGAGGACATCGTCGTCGACGGCGTGGTGCTGGCCCCGGCCAACACCGACCTCGGTGACGTCCTCATCGACGAGCTGGTCGCCCGTGGCGTCTCGGAGGTCAAGACCCGCTCGGTCCTGACCTGTGAGTCCGCCGTCGGCACCTGCGCCATGTGCTACGGCCGCTCGCTGGCCACCGGCAAGCTGGTCGACATCGGTGAGGCGGTCGGCATCATCGCCGCCCAGTCCATCGGTGAGCCCGGTACCCAGCTGACGATGCGTACCTTCCACACCGGTGGTGTGGCCGGTGACGACATCACCCAGGGTCTGCCGCGTGTCGTCGAGCTCTTCGAGGCCCGTACCCCGAAGGGTGTCGCCCCGATCTCCGAGGCCCAGGGCCGGGTGCGGATCGAGGAGACCGAGAAGACCAAGAAGATCGTCATCACGCCGGACGACGGCAGCGACGAGACGGCGTACCCGATCTCGAAGCGTGCCCGACTCCTGGTCAGCGAGGGCGAGCACGTCGAGGTGGGCCAGAAGCTCACCGTGGGTGCCACCAACCCGCACGACGTGCTGCGCATCCTGGGCCAGCGTGCCGTCCAGGTCCACCTGGTCGGCGAGGTCCAGAAGGTCTACAACTCGCAGGGTGTGTCGATCCACGACAAGCACATCGAGATCATCATCCGGCAGATGCTGCGCCGGGTGACGATCATCGAGTCCGGCGACGCCGAGCTGCTGCCCGGCGAGCTGGTCGAGCGCTCGAAGTTCGAGCAGGAGAACCGTCGTGTGGTCCAGGAGGGCGGTCACCCGGCCTCCGGTCGTCCGCAGCTCATGGGTATCACCAAGGCCTCGCTGGCCACGGAGTCCTGGCTGTCGGCGGCGTCCTTCCAGGAGACGACGCGAGTCCTCACCGACGCGGCGATCAACGCCAAGTCCGACTCGCTCATCGGCCTCAAGGAGAACGTCATCATCGGTAAGCTCATCCCGGCCGGTACGGGTCTGTCCCGCTACCGCAACATCCGGGTGGAGCCGACCGAGGAGGCGAAGGCCGCGATGTACTCGGCCGTCGGCTACGACGACATCGACTACTCGCCGTTCGGCACAGGCTCCGGCCAGGCCGTTCCGCTGGAGGACTACGACTACGGTCCGTACAACCAGTAGTGGTCGGACCGAAGGGCGGTCACCCTCACGGGTGGCCGCCCTTCGGCGTGCCCGGACCAACGGCAGGGTGATCGCCACGGCGGCCCCCAGGGGCGCGGAGAGGCCGCCGTCGACGAGCTGTGGCGCCCGCTGGGCGCCAGAAAGCCAGGTCCCGGCGCTGGGCGGCCGCGTAGGCGTCGGAGAGCCGCACGAGGGCTCCGGCGGCCCGCAGGGGCCCGGGCGGGGGGATGTCCCCGTCTGCGGGCCCTTGCGGCACCGCCGGCTGCCGCGGGCGGCCAGAGCGCGGCAGCCGGCGGTGGGGAGGGACCGACGGGCGCGAAGGCGCGCGCCGGGCCCGCACCGGCCGCTCCAGTCCAGCAAGTGCCCGCAGGGGGGGCGCTCCAGGAACCCAGGGGCGCCCACCGGCCCGGGAGCGGGGCCATCG
>NZ_JBVHFU010000008.1:149709-328609 GCF_055562175.1 Streptomyces sp. NPDC020958
GGTCGTACCGCCACGGTCGGCCGGCGTGGCCTGGCCGGGCTCCGGCTCGCGCGGCGGTGCCCCCCTGGACGTCCCGAGGGGTCGCCCGCCCGGGAGCGGGGCTACCGGTCGTACCGCCACGGTCGGCCGGCGTGGCCTGGCCGGGCTCCGGCTCGCGCGGCGGTGCCCCCCTGGACGTCCCGAGGGGTCGCCCGCCCGGGAACGGGGCTACCGGTCGGGCTGCCACGGTCAGCCCACCGGCCTGGCCCGGCATCCGCTCGCATGGCGGTCCCGTCCCGGACGGGCCGGGCGGCCACCGGCCCGGGAACGGGACCATCGGTTGAGCGGGGGCGGCCGGCCCGGCGGGCCGGCTCGGCACGCGATCGCGCGGCGGCACCCCCCTCGGGCGGCCCGTGTCGTCCGTGTTCGCGTGTCGGCCGCCTTCGTGGTATGGCGGAGGGCTTTCGTAAAACCCCAGCTCATGGGCGTCGCAACCGGTCCCGCTTCTTTTGTTTTGACCGGAGTCATTGCGCTAGGTACGCTCAGACCTTGTGCCTGGGGTGTGCCCTGATCCTCGTGCGTGCCTTCACACCGCACCTGAGTGACGAAGTGGCCACCGTGATACGCGCCCCCTTCTGCTTTCCGGCAGGAGTTCGCGGAATCCGACACACCCGACCGCGTGGGTCGGCGACGTTCCAGGTTAGCTTCACCATTCGGCACACAGAAACCGGAGAAGTAGTGCCTACGATCCAGCAGCTGGTCCGCAAGGGCCGGCAGGACAAGGTCGAGAAGAACAAGACGCCCGCACTCGAGGGTTCCCCTCAGCGCCGGGGCGTCTGCACGCGTGTGTTCACGACCACCCCGAAGAAGCCGAACTCGGCCCTGCGTAAGGTCGCGCGTGTGCGTCTGACCAGCGGGATCGAGGTCACCGCTTACATTCCGGGTGAGGGACACAACCTGCAGGAGCACTCCATCGTGCTCGTGCGCGGCGGCCGTGTGAAGGACCTGCCGGGTGTTCGCTACAAGATCATCCGTGGCTCGCTCGACACCCAGGGTGTCAAGAACCGCAAGCAGGCCCGCAGCCGCTACGGCGCCAAGAAGGAGAAGTAAGAATGCCTCGTAAGGGCCCCGCCCCGAAGCGCCCGGTCATCATCGACCCGGTTTACGGCTCCCCTCTGGTGACCTCCCTGATCAACAAGGTGCTGCTGAACGGCAAGCGTTCCACCGCCGAGCGCATCGTCTACGGCGCCATGGAGGGTCTGCGTGAGAAGACGGGCAACGACCCGATCATCACGCTGAAGCGCGCGCTGGAGAACATCAAGCCGACCCTCGAGGTCAAGTCCCGCCGTGTCGGTGGTGCGACGTACCAGGTGCCGATCGAGGTCAAGCCCGGTCGCGCCAACACCCTCGCGCTGCGCTGGCTCGTCGGCTACTCCCGTGCCCGTCGCGAGAAGACCATGACCGAGCGCCTGCTCAACGAGCTTCTCGACGCCTCGAACGGCCTCGGTGCGGCCGTCAAGAAGCGCGAGGACACGCACAAGATGGCCGAGTCCAACAAGGCCTTCGCGCACTACCGCTGGTAGTCGCTACCCACATCGAGACCGAGAGAAGACCGAAGCCTTATGGCTACCACTTCACTTGACCTGGCCAAGGTCCGCAACATCGGGATCATGGCCCACATCGACGCGGGCAAGACGACCACCACCGAGCGGATCCTGTTCTACACCGGTGTGTCGTACAAGATCGGTGAGGTCCACGACGGCGCCGCCACCATGGACTGGATGGAGCAGGAGCAGGAGCGTGGCATCACGATCACCTCTGCTGCCACCACCTGTCACTGGCCGCTGGAAGACGTCGACCACACCATCAACATCATCGACACCCCGGGCCACGTCGACTTCACCGTCGAGGTGGAGCGTTCGCTGCGCGTGCTCGACGGTGCCGTGACGGTGTTCGACGGCGTCGCCGGCGTGGAGCCCCAGTCCGAGACGGTGTGGCGTCAGGCGGACCGCTACGGCGTCCCGCGTATCTGCTTCGTCAACAAGCTCGACCGGACCGGTGCCGAGTTCCACCGCTGCGTCGACATGATCAGCGACCGCCTGGGCGCGCAGCCGATCATCATGCAGCTCCCGATCGGTGCCGAGGCCGACTTCCAGGGCGTCGTGGACCTCGTCCGCATGAAGGCGCTCGTGTGGTCCGCCGAGGCCACCAAGGGCGAGATGTACGACGTCGTCGACATCCCGGCCACCCACACCGAGGCTGCCGAGGAGTACCGCGGCAAGCTCATCGAGACGGTCGCCGAGAACGACGAAGAGATCATGGAGCTGTACCTGGAGGGCGAGGAGCCCACCGAGGAGCAGCTGTACGCCGCGATCCGTCGCATCACCATCGCGTCCGGCAAGTCCAAGGACACCACGGTCACCCCGGTGTTCTGCGGTACCGCGTTCAAGAACAAGGGCGTCCAGCCCCTGCTCGACGCGGTCGTGCGCTACCTCCCCTCCCCCCTGGACGTCGAGGCCATCGAGGGCCACGACGTGAAGGACCCGGAGGTCGTGGTCAAGCGCAAGCCGTCCGACGACGAGCCGCTGTCCGCGCTGGCGTTCAAGATCATGAGCGACCCGCACCTCGGCAAGCTCACCTTCGTCCGGGTCTACTCGGGCCGCCTGGAGTCCGGCACCGCCGTGCTGAACTCCGTCAAGGGCAAGAAGGAGCGCATCGGCAAGATCTACCGCATGCACGCGAACAAGCGTGAGGAGATCGAGTCGGTGGGCGCCGGCGACATCATCGCCGTCATGGGTCTGAAGCAGACCACGACCGGTGAGACGCTGTGCGACGACAAGCAGCCGGTGATCCTGGAGTCCATGGACTTCCCGGCGCCGGTCATCCAGGTCGCCATCGAGCCCAAGTCCAAGGGTGACCAGGAGAAGCTGGGTGTCGCCATCCAGCGTCTCGCGGAGGAGGACCCCTCCTTCCAGGTCCACTCGGACGAGGAGACCGGCCAGACCATCATCGGTGGTATGGGCGAGCTGCACCTCGAGGTGCTGGTCGACCGTATGCGCCGTGAGTTCAAGGTCGAGGCCAACGTCGGCAAGCCGCAGGTCGCGTACCGCGAGACGATCCGTCAGGCCGTCGAGCGCGTCGACTACACCCACAAGAAGCAGACCGGTGGTACCGGTCAGTTCGCGAAGGTGCAGATCGGCATCGAGCCGCTCGAGGGTGGCGACACGTCGTACGAGTTCGTGAACAAGGTGACCGGTGGTCGTATCCCGAAGGAGTACATCCCTTCGGTCGACGCCGGTGCGCAGGAGGCCATGCAGTTCGGCATCCTCGCCGGTTACGAGATGACCGGTGTCCGCGTGATCCTGCACGACGGTGCCTACCACGAGGTGGACTCCTCCGAGCTCGCCTTCAAGATCGCCGGTTCGCAGGCCTTCAAGGAGGCCGCGCGCAAGGCCAAGCCCGTTCTCCTTGAGCCGATGATGGCCGTCGAGGTCACCACGCCCGAGGACTACATGGGTGAGGTCATCGGCGACATCAACTCCCGCCGTGGCCAGATCCAGGCCATGGAGGAGCGGGCCGGTGCCCGCGTCGTGAAGGGCCTCGTGCCCCTCTCGGAGATGTTCGGTTACGTCGGCGACCTGCGCAGCAAGACGTCCGGCCGGGCCAGCTACTCCATGCAGTTCGACTCCTACGCCGAGGTTCCGCGGAACGTCGCCGAGGAGATCATCGCGAAGGCCAAGGGCGAGTAAGCACCGCGTTCACCGCAGTGCGCACCACGCTTTAGGCTTGACCCCGGAGCCTCACGGGTCGTTCCTCCGCATTCGTGGCGGATCGGCCCGGGGCCCGGGACCCAACAGCAAAGATCACCTGGCGCCGATTGAACCAAGGCGTACAGAACCACTCCACAGGAGGACCCCAGTGGCGAAGGCGAAGTTCGAGCGGACTAAGCCGCACGTCAACATCGGCACCATCGGTCACATCGACCACGGTAAGACGACCCTCACGGCCGCCATTACCAAGGTGCTGCACGACGCGTACCCGGACCTGAACGAGGCCACCCCGTTCGACAACATCGACAAGGCGCCCGAGGAGCGTCAGCGCGGTATCACCATCTCCATCGCGCACGTCGAGTACCAGACCGAGGCGCGCCACTACGCCCACGTCGACTGCCCGGGTCACGCGGACTACATCAAGAACATGATCACCGGTGCCGCCCAGATGGACGGCGCGATCCTGGTCGTGGCCGCCACCGACGGCCCGATGCCGCAGACCAAGGAGCACGTGCTCCTGGCCCGCCAGGTCGGCGTGCCGTACATCGTCGTCGCCCTGAACAAGGCCGACATGGTGGACGACGAGGAGATCCTGGAGCTCGTCGAGCTCGAGGTCCGTGAGCTCCTCTCCGAGTACGAGTTCCCGGGCGACGACGTCCCGGTCGTCAAGGTCTCGGCGCTCAAGGCGCTCGAGGGCGACGCCCAGTGGACCCAGTCCGTCCTGGACCTCATGAACGCTGTCGACACCTCCATCCCGGAGCCCGAGCGTGACGTCGACAAGCCGTTCCTGATGCCGATCGAGGACGTCTTCACGATCACCGGTCGTGGCACCGTCGTCACCGGTCGTATCGAGCGCGGTATCCTCAAGGTCAACGAGACCGTCGACATCATCGGCATCAAGACCGAGAAGACCACCACCACGGTCACCGGTATCGAGATGTTCCGCAAGCTGCTCGACGAGGGCCAGGCCGGTGAGAACGTCGGTCTGCTGCTCCGCGGCATCAAGCGCGAGGACGTCGAGCGCGGCCAGGTCATCATCAAGCCGGGCTCGGTCACCCCGCACACCGAGTTCGAGGCGCAGGCCTACATCCTCTCCAAGGACGAGGGTGGCCGCCACACGCCGTTCTTCAACAACTACCGTCCGCAGTTCTACTTCCGTACCACGGACGTGACCGGCGTCGTGACCCTCCCCGAGGGCACCGAGATGGTCATGCCGGGCGACAACACTGAGATGAAGGTCGAGCTCATCCAGCCCATCGCCATGGAAGAGGGCCTGAAGTTCGCCATCCGTGAGGGTGGCCGCACGGTCGGCGCCGGCCAGGTCACCAAGATCAACAAGTGATCTCGGCCCGTAAGGGCTGACCTGGTAGGTCTCTGAATGGCCCGTACGACTTCGGTCGTACGGGCCATTCGGCGTGTCCGAGGCGGGACGGCGGGCTCGAAAGCGCGGCGGCTCGAAAGCGTGGCGGGCTCGAAAGTATTCGGCGGGTACGACCCCTGGCTCCCGGGAGCCACTCCCTCCACCATTTGTCATGCCGCTGACCAAATTCGGGTGGAGGGGTGAGGCATGTCCGTGCGTCGTAGGACCGTCCTGGGGGCGGGGCTGGGGGCGGGGCTGGGGGCGGGGCTGGCCACCGTGCCCGCGCCGTCGTCGGGCGTCGCGTGGGCCGGAGGTGAGCGTGCGCCGCGGGTGACCGACCCCGGCGCGTACATCTCCTTCACCGGTGGGGCGTTCTCCCTGGTGGGCGCCCCGGTCGTGGTGAGCCCGGACGATCACCCAGGGGTCGTACGGGTCGCGGGCGACCTCCGTGCCGACCTCGAACGGGTGACGGGGACCCGGCCGGGTGCCACGATCGCCCGCCGTGCCGTCCTCGTCGGCACGATCGGCCGCAGCCCGCTGATCGACGGCCTGGTGGCCGCCGGGAAGCTGGACGTGACGGGGGTCGGCGGCCGTTGGGAGACCTCGCTCCAGACGGTGGTCGAGCATCCGATGCCCGGGGTGGAGCAGGCCTTCGTCATCGCGGGCAGCGACCCGCGCGGCACGATCTTCGGGGCGTACGACGTCTCGTACGGGCTCGGGGTCTCCCCCTGGTACTGGTGGGACGACGTGCCGCCGGTACGGCGGGCCGGGGCGTGGGTCCTGCCCGGCAGGTTCACCCAGGGCACCCCCGCCGTGAAGTACCGCGGCTTCTTCATCAACGACGAGAACCCGGCCCTCGGCACCTGGGCGCCCGCCCACTTCGGTCCCGGCAAGGCCCCCGGCTACCCCGGTGGCTTCACCGCGGACTTCTACGCCCGGGTCTTCGAGGTGCTGCTCCGGCTGAAGGGCAACTACCTCTGGCCGGCGGTGTGGGGGCGGGCCTTCGCCGAGGACGACCCGGAGAACCACCGGCGGGCCGCCGACTACGGCGTTGTCATGGGCACGTCTCACGAGGCGCCCATGATGCGTGGCATCGAGGAGTGGAACCGGCACGCGACGGCCGGCACCGACCCCTACGGGGGCACGGGCGAGTGGTCGTACCTCCGCAACCCCGAGGCGATCCGGGCCTACTGGCGGGCCGGCATCCAGCGCATGGTCGACGAGGGGTTCGAGGGGGTCGTCACGCTCGGCATGCGCGGCAACGGCGACACCGGCCTGCCCGACGGCGACGGCATCGAGCTGATGCAGGAGATCATCACCGCGCAGCGCCGGATCATCGAGGAGGTGACGGGCCGGCCGGCCGCCGAGACCCCCCAGGTGTGGACCCTGTACAAGGAGGTCCAGCGCTACTGGGACCGCGGCCTGCGCGCCCCGGACGACGTCACGGTCGTCCTGACGGACGACAACTGGGGCAACATCCGCAAGCACCCCTCGCCCCAGGAGCCGCGCGGCGGCGGATACGGCCTCTACTACCACTTCGACTACGTGGGCGCGGGCCGCAACTACAAGTGGGTGGACACGGCGAACCTCCGCAACGTCTGGGACCAGCTCCACCAGGCGCACGCCTACGGCAACCACGGCCTGTGGGTGGCCAACGTGGGCGACCTGAAGGGCAACGAGCTCCCGACGGAGTTCTTCCTGACCTACGCCTGGGATCCGTCGCGCTGGGACGTCGACCGGCTGGGGGAGTGGGAGCGGAGGTACGCGCGGCAGAACTTCGGCGCCGCGGTGGCGGACGACGCGGCCGAAGTCCTTGCCCGGTACGGCCAGTTGCAGGCGCGCCGCAAACCCGAGCTGCTGAACCGCCGGATCACCCTCTCCGACACCGGCGAGGTGGTGTACGACGACCAGCAGACGCCCTTCTCCTTCGGCCACCGCGAGCTGGAGCGGGTCACCGAGGAGTGGCGCGAGCTGGAGGGACGGGCGGCGAGGATCGCCCGCCGACTGCCGGAGGCCGGCCGGGACGCGTGGTTCGAACTGGTCGGGTACGAGGTGGCGGCGACCGCGAACCTGTACGCGCTGCGGGAGGCCGAGTTCACCAACCTGCGCTACGCCCGGCAGGGCCGGGCGGCGACGAACGACCGGGCGGCGGACGCGGAGCAGGCCCTGCTCCGGGACTTCGCCCTGGCCGACCGCTTCAACTCCGAGGTGGCGGGCGGCAAATGGCGGGGATTCCAGACCCAGCCGCACATCGACTACGGCGACGTGGCCCGGTACGGCCCCAACGCGCCCTGGCAGCAGCCGGAGAAGGACAACGTGGCCCTGCCGGACGTGCTCTTCCCCGCGGTACGGCGGATCGAGGTACCGGAGGCCGCCGGACTGGGCGTCTGCGTGGACGGCGCACAGGACGCGGGGGCCGGGGAGCTGCCGCCGTTCAGCCCCTACCAGACCCGGCCGCAGCAGTACGTCGAGGTGTTCAACCGGGGCCGTACGCCCTTCGACTACCGGGTGGAGAGTTCGGTCCCGTGGCTGGTGGTGGACCGGCCGCGGGGGCGGGTGGAGCAGCAGGTACGGGTGGAGGTACGGGTGGACTGGTCCCGGGCGCCGGACGGGCGGTCCGCCGGGACGCTGACGGTGAGCGGGGCGGGGGAGTCGGTGACGGTGCGGTGCGTGGCGGAGCAGCCACCGGCGCGGGGATCGCACGGGTCACGGGGGCTGCGGGGCTTCGTCGAGGCGGGCGGCTATGTGGCGATCGACGCGGAGCACCACGACCGTGCGGTGGGGTGGTGGCGCCGGCTGCCGGGCATCGGGCGGACCGGGGCCGGGATGACGGCGTGGCCGGTGACGGGCGGCTGGGGCGGCTCCGCGGCCTCCTGGCCCCGGCTGGAGTACCAGGTGAGCCTGCTGTCGGCGGGGGAGGTGACGGTGTGGGCGTACCTGTCCCCGCGCAACCCGTCGCTCGGCTCCCCCGGTCTGCGCTACGCGCTGTCCTTCGACGACGACGAACCCCAGTCGGTCGACATCACCGCGGGCGCGGACGACGGCCTGCTGAACACGGTCTGGGCACGGAACACGTCCGACAACGTGAACCGGACGGCGACCCGGCACACCCTGACCGCCGGGATCCACCGCCTGAAGTTCTGGTCGGTGGACCCCACGGTGGTGGTGCAGCGACTGCTGATCGACACGGGTGGCCTGACCCCGACGTACCTGGGGCCGCTGGAGAGCCGGCGGCTCTGAGGCCCCGGGGCGCCGGGGAGGTCAGCGGGCGGGCCGCAACACCGCCACCGCCCGGTCGAACGCCGAGTCCCGGTTCTTCGCGAACTCCTCCTTGGTGAACACCGGTTCGGTGATGTCCGGCGGGATGCCGGCGCCGTCGAAGGTGCGGCCGGTGCGGGTCAGGAACTCCTCGTTCGGGAGCCAGGCCGCCATGCCGTCGGGGAGGTAGCGGACCAGGATGTCCGAGAAGACGCCCTGGGTCGGCTGTCCGATGCGGACCGTGCGGCCCGGACGGTCGATCAGGGCCTGGGTGAAGGTCTCACCGGCGCTGATCGTCGAGCCGCCGGTGAGGAGGGCGATCGGGCCGGTGTAGCGGGGGCCGCGGGCAGGGATGACGCGCACCGGCTCGGGCGGGGTGTGACGGGACGGGTCGGCGGGGTCGTCGCGGACGCGCTTGGAGTAGGCGACGTACGGGGTGTCCGTCAGCCGTTCGGCGATGTGGATGCCGAGGGCGTCGGAGCCGCCGCCGTTGACCCGCAGGTCGATGATCAGACCGCGCAGGGAACGGGTGCGGGCGGGGGTGAGGACGCTGTTCAGGGCCCGGTCGAGTTCGGTGAGGTCGGCGGCGTACGAGTCGTCGTCCGGGTCGTACCCGTCGAAGTCGGCGATCCGGAGGTAGCCCAGGCCGCCGTCGAGGTCCGCGTAGGTGATGAGGCCGTCCGCGAAGTCCTGCCGGCCGGTCGCCCCCTTCAGGTCGCGGGCGATGACGAACTTCTTCACCCTGGAGTCGAGTTCCCGGCCCGGCGCGGTGGTGCCCGGCCGCACCACACCGTAGGTGCGGTCGCCGTCCTGGACGAGGACGTGCGCGTCGTGGAGGGGTTCGATCATGCGGCTGAAGATGCCGAAGAGCTCGGCGCGGGGGGTGTCCTCGTGCACGAGCGGCCGGTAGTGGTCCCGTATCGCGTGCCAGTCGATGCCCTTGGCCGCGAAGAAGGGGTAGTTCTCCTCGAAGGACTGCCAGAAGACGTCGAAGGAGGCGCGGGGGTCGGTCGAGGGCGGCCGGGTGCAGGCGGCCGGCAGCGCGCTGATCCGTGTGAGCCGCCGGTGCCCGACCGCGCTGTCGGAGCCGAGCAGGGCGTGCCCGGGGGCGGAGGCGAGCCGCAGGGTGAGGACGTCACCGTCGGAGTCGTACGTCCCCTGTTGCGCCCTCGCCTTCGAGAAGTCCCCCTTGAGGCAGCTGACGGCGGTCGTCTGGTACTCCTGCATGCCCCGTGCGCCGACGGTGACGAGGGTCCCGTAGCCGTCGGTGCGCCACACGCCGTCCAGGCCCGTGCCGGTTCCGGGCGCTCCCGGCGCCGTGGTGGCCAGGGCGAGGGCCAGGAGGAGAGCTGCGGTCCCGACGACGTTTCGCACGATGGCGTCCTTCCACCCACACGCGACTGACGCTTGTGCCCTCACGTTGCCGGACGTCGGGACTCCCGGCCATCCGGCAGACGGGGGACTCCGAGTCCGTCGCAGAGCGAGCCGCTCCGGGGCCGGTCGCGTAGATTCTCCGGATGACCGTGCTGCGTGGCGCCTCCGTCGCCCTCCGCCCCACCGTGCGCGAGGACATCCCCGCCTTGGCCGCCATTCGGGCCACACCTGAAGTGCGTGCACGATGGAGGGGCGGGGACGATCTCGAGGCGGACGTCGCAGCCGACCTCGAAGACCCTGGCACCCGGTGCCTGACCGTCGACCACCGACAGCGGATCGTCGGGATGATCCAGTGGTACGCCGAGGAGGAGCCGGACTACCGGCACGCGGGCATCGACCTCTTCCTCGATCCCGCGGTGCACCGCAGGGGCCTGGGCACCGAGGCCGTACGGGCACTGGCCTGCCATCTCGTCGACGTCCACGGCTACCACCGTCTGATCATCGACCCGGCAGCCGACAACATCGCGGCGATCCGCTGTTACACCAAGGTCGGCTTCAGGCCCGTCGGCATCATGCGGCAGTACGAGCGCGGCCCGGACGGCACCTGGCACGACGGCCTCCTGATGGACCTCCTGGCCACCGAGCTGGTGCGCTGAGCGCCGGCTCTCATTCGGGCTGCTCGAAGAGCTCGGCCGTGGTGGTGGCCGTGGCGGCGCGGGTCAGCCAGGTGGTGAGGGTGTCGTGGTCGTCGCAGG
The DNA here is from genome assembly GCF_055562175.1 of Streptomyces sp. NPDC020958. Taxonomy (NCBI): domain Bacteria; kingdom Bacillati; phylum Actinomycetota; class Actinomycetes; order Kitasatosporales; family Streptomycetaceae; genus Streptomyces; species Streptomyces sp. NPDC020958. The sequence goes on from NZ_JBVHFU010000008.1 coordinate 160,206, forward strand.
AGGTGATGCGGTCACGGGCTTCGTCGCCGACGTCGACGCCACGGCCGCCGAGGACGACGAGGAGGGCTTCGGCGAGGCCTTCAGCGAGGCCCTCGGCGCGCAGGGCCTGAGCCGTCTGGGACTGGAAGATGGAGAGGTCGACGGCCATGAGGTGCCTCCAGAGGTCCGCGGCCGGCGTCTTGCCCAGGCCTTGTTCGGTCAGCTCGATGTAGATGCTCGCGGTGTCTTCGTCGTCGGCCTGCGGGCCCTTCAGGGCGGCTGCCAGTGCCATGAGGGGAGTCGGGGTCTCTCGTCGTAGTCGTGCGGACCTGGGGGTCATGCCGCTTCCTGCAGCGCCTGGTGGGGGCGGCAGTCACGGCAGTGGCCGGGCTCCGCCGCACGGAACGGGCGGTCGCAGCCGTCGCAGTCCTGGAAGGGGAGCGGGCGCGGCGGGGCGGGCGGCGGTGGCGGAGGCAGGTGCTCCGTGAGGCGGTGGGCCAGGAAGCCCGCCGGGTGGAGGAGCGGCTCGGTCGGGAGACCGGACGTGAGGGCGCGGCGTACGGCTTCGGGTGAGGCACCACGTTCCAGCCAGGCGTCGACCGCCGGGGCGAGGCGTCGTACCTCGCGTTCGGGGAGGAGGAGACGGGGGTCGTCGTGGTGGAGTCCGGCGAGGAGGGTGGTGGCTGTGCGCTGCGGGTCGGGGGTGCTGCGCATGGGTTCCGGCAGAGGTGGCTTCGGCGGGCGCGGTGACGGTGCTGCAGGGAGGTGTGCCTGCTCTGGGCGCGCTGCTGGTGCTGGTGCTGGTGCTGGTGCTGGTGTAAGTGGCGGTGGCGGCGTAATCTCTCGTACCTCTTCCGCCCCCGTCGGCCGGTTGTACGACACCGTCCGCGAGACCATCCGGCCGTTCGGCAGCCGCTCACGCGTCCGGGACAGGTAGCCGTGGGCCTCCAGTTCGCGCAGCGCCGCCGCGATCCGCACCTCGCCCTCCGGGAAACGCGCGGTCAGGGACTTGATGTCCACACGGGCGCCGGTCGGCAGCGACTGGATGTGCCCGGCGAGGCCGATCGCGGTGAGGGAGAGTTCGCGGTGCTGGAGAAGGCGGTTGTCGACCACCGTGTACCGCGTGGTGAGGCGGACGTTGACGTGGGTCACCCCGCACGAGGGGTTCGACCCCGGAACGGCTGACCGGGCGCGCGAGGGCGCGCTAGTGTGCTCTGCATCCATCGGGAAGTTGCAGTCTTCCTAGGTGGTCAGGCCCTCGATCGGGATCGCTACTCCCGGCCGGGGGCCGTCGTATGTGCGGGGGGTGCCCGGCTGCGTGCTCGCACGCTCACCCGGTGTTGTCGCGGCGAGCATATGCCGGGCAACCGGCACCGAATCCAGCCCAGTTGGCCATGTTCACTCCGGAGAGTGACAGGCGGCGGCGGGGAGGCGGGTGGGGTTGGGTAGGGGGATTTCCCTGGGTTTTTTAACTACTTTGCGGCGGGCGTCACCGCCTCGCGGCGGACCGCGTGACGGTCGGTTCAGGGGGTGGCGATTTTCTGTTCGCGTCACTCAGCGTGGCCGCCTGCGCCTACCGTGGGCAGTGACGGAGTCGTTGCGTACGGTCACTGTCCGCTGCTTGTCCGGCGTCGGCCTGGCTGTCGGACGCGGCCGCACGGGTAGGGCGCCGTCGAGGCACGGTCGTACGACGGAGGGGTGAGGGATGAGCGTGGACGGCGCGGTGGGGCCGCTCAGGAGCGAGGCGGACGAGCCGGGTTGGGAGGTGGATCCCGATGACGAGTGGGGCGTCGCGGTCATCGCGACCGTCGGGCGGCAGCTGAAACTGCGGCGGGAGGCAGTGGGGATGCGGGCCGCCGAGTTCGGGGTGGCGGTCGGGTCCGGCGAGGACATGGTCTACAAGATCGAAGGTGGGAAGCGGATTCCCCGGCCGGAGTATCTGGACAGGGCGGACGAGGTGTTGGGGGCGAAGGGGCTGCTCTCGGCGATGAAGGAAGACGTACGGCGGGTCCGGTACCCCAAGAAGGTGCGTGATCTGGCGCAGTTGGAGGCGAGGGCGGTGGAGCTCCAGCTCTACGACCCGCTCCACATCCACGGGTTGTTGCAGACACCCGAGTACGCGCGACGGCTGCTCCTGATGCGTCGCCCGGCGTACAGCGGGGACGAGGTGGAGCGGTTCATCGCCGCGCGCGTGGCCCGTAAGGCCGTATTCGAGCGGGACCCGGCACCTGAACTCAGCTTCGTCCTGGAGGAGTGGACGCTCCGGCGGCCGCTCGGCGGGCGTGCGGTTCTCCGTCAGCAGTTGGAACACCTGCTGGAGGTTGCGCGGTTGCGGAACGTCGAGCTTCAGGTGATGCCGATGGACCGTGAGGAGCACGCGGGGGTCGACGGCGGAATCGAGGTGCTGAAGTCCGGGGACGGCTCGGCGGTGGGACGTTCGGTAGCAGTGGCCGGCGGCCGACCGGTGTCCGATGCGAAGCAGCTCCGTATCCTTGAACTGCGGTACGGCATCATCCGGGCGCAGGCGCTCACACCGCGTGAGTCGACGGCCTTCATCGAACAACTGCTGGGGGAGACATGATCCGCAAGTCCACGGCCGAGGACGTCTCCGGTCTGACGTGGTTCAAGAGCAGCTACAGCAGCGGCAGTGAAGGCGACTCCTGCGTCGAAGTCGCCCTCGGTCCCGCCACCGTCCACATCCGCGACTCGAAGAACACCGCGACCCCGTCCCGCGGCCCCCACCTCACCTTCCCGCCCGCCACCTGGACGGCCTTCCTCTCCCACGCGGCCGCCGCCGGGGAGTGAGGTACGCCTGCGCCGTTCCGCGAGGTCGCCGACCCTTCCGGGCGGCCCTCGCGGTCGAGTGCGCTCTTCAGCAGGGCGCGCTGCACGTCAGTGATGAGCGGGGCGGTGTCCAGGGTGGCGTGAGCCTGTGCGCGGAGGACGCGGTCTACTCCGCCTTGTTCGCGCCGCTGCCCTGTTGCTGCTGCTGACCCTCCGGCCGTACCGCGTCCTTTGCCTTCTTCGCGAGGTCGTCGTCCAGCTTCTTGAACTCGCGGACCACGGTGTCGGACATGTCGGCGAGGGAGTCGATCTGCTTGGTGATGTCCTCGCGGCCGTCGTGCCAGTTGGACTCGAAGTCGTCGAGGGCGTTGTAGACCGTGCTGCTGCCGACGTCGTCCTGGTAGGACTCGAACATCTTCTTGGTGTGGTTGAGACGCTCCTTGATGGAGCGCAGCTTGCGGCCGTAGTCCTCCAGCTCGCTCAGCGGTATCGCGAGGTCGCTCTTGCCGTTGCCCACGTGACCGTCCCCCGTTCGCGCATCTCGTAGTCTGGGCCGCACCGTATATCAGATCATCGGACGGGGGCGGCGTACACCATGGCGCGCTATATGGAGACGCTCACCATCGAGCGCGGCGGTTTCCGGATCAAGGTGCCGGAGTCGTGGTGGGAGTTCGACGTGCGGCCGGAGTCGCGGGACGACTCGATCCGGCGGATGGTGAACGAACGCGTCGCCCAGTACCCGGAGCTGGCGCAGTACCGGGACACGTACGTCGGCTTCCTGCGCAAGTCCGCGGCCGACGCGTGGAAGTCGGGCGCGATGTACTGCGGCTGCATGGCGGAGAGCTTCGGCGGCGACACCCCGATCACCGGGTCGGTCACGGTGTCGCTGGTCGGCGGCCGGACCCGCGAGGGCGCGCCGCTCTCCAACGACCCCGCCGCCATCGCCGCCCAGCTCGCCCCCAAGGAGGCCCACCGGGAGGGCGACTCCTGGCGCAAGGTGACGACCGTCGACATCCCCGGAGTCGGTCCGGCCGCCCGGACGTACGGCATCGAGGACATCCCGATCCCCGAGGACAGCCTGGGCCGCACGATTCGCGCGGTCCTGATGCAGACCTTCATCCCGGTCCCCGGCCAGGAGGGCAAGGTCGCCCTGGTCGCGGGCAGCAGCCAGGTCCTCGACCTCGCCGACTCCTTCTTCGACATCTTCGACGCGATCACGTCGACGTTCCGCTTCGCGGACTGAACGGGCCGGTCGTCATGGACTGGGAGAGCGGCGGAGGTCTGCTGGGTCTCGCCGACCCTGCCGAGTGGGACGCCGCGTTCGAGCGCGGCGAGGATCATCTCGGTACGGCGGCGATCGGGCTGGCCCTCAACTGCCCGTTGGAGGCGGCGTCCCCTCGGATCGTGCGGGCGATGAAACTCCCGGACCCGGGGGAGCGGGGGTACGCCTGCACCGCGGCCCGCCTCAACCGCCGGCTCACCCCCGAGCTGTTCGCCGCGCTGCGCGCCGAGGGGCCGGGCGGCCCGGCCGCGGACGCGATCGGCGACACGTTCACCTTTGTGCCGTTCCGGGACCTGCCACCGTGGTTCAAGCGTCGGTGGGTGTACGTGACGGTGCGCGGCACGCTGGAGCACTGGCGGCTCCGCTCCGTGGACGCCATCCAGGACGGCCGGCGGACCTTGCGCGGACGCCGACGCTGAGCCCCAGTCGGGCACGGCCGACTCGACCGTCGGCCTTCACCTCGAACGGTCGTTCCTAGTAAGTTCGCGTGTGCACAGGCTTACTGACGGGGTGTACGCGACGGGGGTTGCGAGATCATGGCGGGGTACCGACCGGCGGACTGGCATCCACTCGACCTCGACAAGGACCCCACCCCGGGCGACCCGCAACGCGTCCGCACCCTCGCCGCGCAGCTGCACACCTTCGCCGACGACGTCTCCGACGCGTTGCGTCTGGTCAAGGGCATGGCCGGTGAGGACGCTCTTCTGCAGTGGGCGGGCAAGTCGGCGGAGGTCTTCAAGGAGCAGTTCAAGGACGTCCCGAAAAACCTGAAGAAGCTGAAGAAGTCCTACGAGCTGTGCGGCGACGCGCTCGCGGACTACTGGCCGAAGCTGGAACGCGCCCAGGCCCTGGCGGACAAGGCCCTCGCCAAGGCCAAGGAGGCCCAGTCCGACCTCTCCTCCGCCAAGTCCCGCCTGTCCTCCGCCGATTCCTGGATCACCCGGGCCACGAAGGAAGCCGACAAGTACAAGGACGACCCCACCGGCAGCAAGTCCGACGCCGACAAGCCGGACGAGGGCAAGGTCCGCGCCGCCACCCGGGACGTGCAGAGCGCCAAGTCCGCCCATACCCAGGCCCAGTCGGACGTCACCGCCGCCCAGAACGCCCTCGACGCCGCGAAGAAGATGGCCGAGGACGCCCGGAAGATGCGTGACGACGCGGCCGGGGAGGCGAAGCGGAAGATCGACGAGGCGTCCGACGCCGGGATCCCGAACCGGCACTGGTGGCAGGACGTCGGGCACTGGTTCGAGGACAACTGGGACACCATCGTCACCGTCTGCAAGGTCGTCGTCGCGGTCGTCGGCATCATCGCGATGATCATCGGCGGGCCGATCCTCGGCGCGATCGTGCTGGTTGCGGCCCTCGTCGTCCTCGCCGACACCCTCTACAAATACTCCAAAGGCCAAGCGTCACTGTGGGATGTGGCCTTCGCCGCGCTCGACTGCATACCCGGCGGCAAAGGCATCACCAGCCTCGGCAAAATCGCCAAGGGGCTGAAGGAGATGAAGAACCTCCGCGGCGGCATGAAGGCCATGAGCGTCGCCCTGCGCGGCTTGCGCAAGGCGGGCGTGGCCTCGCTCAGAAGCGGTGCGGACAACATCGCCAAGCGTGCCAGGGCGCTGGCCGGGCGTTGCCCTGGAGGTGACCCCATCGACATGGTCAGCGGCGAGATGCTCATGTACGACACGGATGTGGAGCTGCCGGGAGTGCTGTCCCTGGCCCTGAAGCGCACCCATATCTCGACGTACCGGGAGGGCCGGTGTTTCGGAAGGTCCTGGGCGTCCACGCTCGACGAGCGTGTGGAACTGGACGAAGAGGGCGTGCTGTTCGCCGCCGAGGACGGAATGGTGCTGCCTTATCCGGCCCCCCGGCAAGGAGAGCCGACGCTGCCTCAGGCAGGACCGAGATGGCCTCTTGAATGGGACGGCCCGAACAGCGATGCCCTGCGCATTTTCGATCCCGCTCTCGGCATCACACGGCATTTCACCACGATCGACCAACCGATGCCCGACCTGCCGTACACGATGGTGCTTTCGGCGATCACCGATCGCAACGGCAACCGAGTCGATTTCGATCGCACACCTGACGGCATGCCGGTCGCCGTCCGACACACGGGCGGATACCACCTGGCCGTCGAGACGACGGACGGTCTGGTGACGGGCCTCCACCTACGCACCGGCGAAGGCACACAGCAGACCCTGCTGCGCTACGCATACTCGCCGGACCGCGACCTCGCGGAGATCTACAACTCCTCCGGCCTTCCCTTCCGGTTCACCTACGACGATCAGGCTCGGGTCACCTCTTGGACCGACCGGAACGGCAGCTGGTACCGGTTCACGTACGACGAGGAGAGCCGCTGTGTCGCCGGGCAGGGCGCTGGCGGCTTCCTGGACTGCGCCATCTCCTACGACCCGATGCAGCGGACGACGACGTACACGAACTCCCTGGGCCATTCGACTCGGTACCACTACGACGAACTTCTGCACTTGGTCAGGGTGACCGACGCAGCCGGACGGGACGAACATCTCGAATGGGACCGGAGCGGCCGTCTGCTCCGGCAGACCGATCCCGCGGGACGTCACACGTCGTACACCTACGACGAGGCGGGCAACGTCACGGCCGTCATCGGGCCGGACGGGCGGCGTGCGTCCGCCGAATACAACTCGCTGCACCTGCCGGTGGTGACGATCGGCGCGGACGGCGCGGTACGTACCTACACCTACGACGAGCGCGGCAACCGGCTGTCGGTGACCGAACCCGGGGGAGTGGTCACGCGCTTCGGATTCGACGCGACCGGGGCTGTGACCGCCATCACGGATGCCATGGGCGGGACCGTCGCCTTCACGACGGACGCGGCGGGGCTGGTCTCGAGGATGACCGGTCCGACCGGTGCGGTCGTGGAGTACGCCAGGGACGCGTTCGGGCGGGTCGAGTCCGTCGTGGACCCGCTGGGCGGCATAACTCGCACCGCATGGACCGTGGAGGGCAAGCCTCGGGAGCGGGTGGCTTCTGACGGGCGAGTCGCGTCCTGGAGCTGGGACCCGGAGGGCAACCTCCTCACCCACACGGATGCGGCCGGTGCGACCACCACCTCCCAGTACTCGCACTTCGATCTTCTCGTGGCCAGGAGCCATCCCGGAGGTGGCACCCTTCGGTTTGGGCACGACACGGAGCTCCGGCTCACTTCCGTCACGAATGAGCGTGGGCTGACCTGGCACTACACCTATGACGAGGTCGGACGTCCGGTCGCGGAGGAGGATTTCAACGGCCGACGGGTCAGGTACGACCACGACGAGGTGGGGCGCCTCGTCCGGCAGATCAACGGGGCCGGGGAAATAGTCTCGTATCTACGGGACGTCAACGGCAACGTGGTGCGCAAGCAGGTGGGGGACTTGACCACGTCGTTCCGGTACGACGATGCGGGCCTGCTCAAGGAGGCGGTGTCGGCCTCCGCCACGCTCGCGTTCGAGCACGACGCGTACGGACGCGTCACGTCGGAGACGGTCAACGGTCTCACCAGCACTTTCACCTACGATCTACTGGGCCGCCGACTCACTCGCGTCACGCCCTCGGGAGCGCGAAGCACGTTTTCGTACGATGTCGACGGTCGGCCCGAACGGCTTCACGCGTTCGGCCACGATCTGCACTTCTCACACGACCTGGTGGGCCGGCAGACGGAGGTCCGGCTCGACGAGGCATTCTCGTTGCAGCAGACGTGGGACGCCGCGCACCGCCTCCGCACGCAGCGGACGGTTGTCGCGCACGACGGTCCGCGGCGGGCAGACACGCCGGCGGTCACGATCGACCGCACCTATGCCTATTCGCCCACCGGTCTGACCGAGATGGCCGAAGTCGGCGCCGGCGCGACCACGTACACGCTCAACGCGACGGGACGGGTGACGGCGGTCCACGCCGCCACCTGGACCGAGAACTACGCGTACGACTCCACGGGAAGCCTCCTTTCCTCGCACAGTTCGGGATCCCGACACGTCGACGAGCCCCCGCAGCGATTCAGCTACGAAGGGAACCGGCTGGTCGGCGTCGGCCGGGCCAGGTACGAGTACGACGCACAGGGCCGCGTGGTCAGACGGACCACGACCACACTCTCCGGCCGTCGCAGGAGCTGGGCTTACACCTGGGACGCGGATGACCGGCTGACGCAATTGGTGACTCCCGACGGTGCGACCTGGCGGTACTCCTACGACGCGCTCGGGCGCCGGATAAGCAAGAAACGGGCCGACGGCACCGGGAAGGTGGCGGAAACCGTCTACTTCGTGTGGGACGGAAGCCGTCTGGCGGAGGAAATACGCGACGACGAGGACGCTCGGCGGACGAGTATTACCTGGGAATACTCGCCCGACAGCCATCGGGCGGTCGCCCAGAACCGGCAGGAGCGGCCCGCTGGAATACCGCAGGAAGAAGTCGACCGTCGTTTCCGGCTGATCGTCGGCGATCTGGCCGGAAGCCCCAGCGAACTGGTGTCGCCCGGTGGCGAGCTGACCTGGAAACGGCGGTCCCTTCTCTGGGGCGGCCAGGAGGAATCCGCTGATCAGACCGAAGAATGTCCGCTGCGATTCCCGGGCCAGTACTTCGACGCCGAGAGCGGGCTGCACTACAACTACTTCCGCTATTACGACCCGCGGTCGGCGCGTTATCTGTCCCCGGACCCGCTGGGCCTGGCTGCAGGAACCGACCACTACGCCTACGTCGTCAACCCGCTCGACTGGTCCGACCCTCTGGGTCTGCAGTCCTGCCCGACCTTCAAGGGGCTCACCTGGCTCACGGACAAGCTCCTCAAGCGTCCCTCCTTCCGGTACCAGCGGGTGGTCTCGGGCACCGACTACGAGCAGATCTGGAAGCTCGCGGACGGCCGGGCCGTCCACGTGGACGGCGGGCCGGCAAACGGCTGGATCATGGAGGCGAAGTTCACCGGAAAGAACGATGCGGCCTGGGCCAAGTCCAACTACAACCCTGAAAGCGAATTCTACGACGAAGGCAAGATAACCAGCCAGGCGGCCAAGCTGCTGGAACTGAATGACGGCCTCGGCGGCAAGGGTGTTCGCTACGCGATATCAAATCCTGCGGGTGCGGCTCATTTCCGGGAGGTTCTCGGCAACCATTTCCCGGAGGCAATTGCGAATGGTACACTCGCGGTCTTCCATGTGCCGGGCAATGGTATGAGTGGAATGAGTAAATGGTTGACGTAAGTGTTGAATTGGATCAGCTGTCCGAGCTCGACGAACTCAGCGGCCAGGCCGTGGAGGGAGTCCTCACCGCCGCCGGGTGGACGGGGGAGCGCAGGAACCCCGCGAAGGCCTGGGCCACCACATGGCGGCGCGAGGGCGCCAGCGCATGGGTGCAGGGGAACGCACCTGTGGAGGTGCAGTTCACTCTCTGGCACCGCGACGTCGAGGACGAACGTGCGGACCCGGACACCTACATAGAAGAGCTCTATGAAGCGGCAGTGGCGGAACTCCCCACGGTCGTCTCGCAGCTGACATCCGGGGTCCTCGGGCCGCGGCTCCAGGAGTCGGACCGGGACCTGACAGATGGCGAGGACTTCATCGATCACCGGGCGTGGCTCGTCGCGGACAAGGTTGTTCTGGCCGGGGTCAAGCACAGTGACACCGACGCGCCTGTCCAACTCGTCGTCGTACTTCGCGAGGACACCCCCGATGCCGACGACGAGGACTACGAGGATGACGAGGACGACGACTGGTCGTGACGCGCCCGAGGCCGACGGCGTCTGCGGGGCGGGCTTCCGGGCATGACTCCATGACCTCTGACCCGACCTCCGTATCGCACGCCTCGGCCGCCTCCGCGGTGTACCGCCTCCTGGCCGGCACGGGGAACCTGCGGACGCTGCGCCTGGGAGATTCGCTGATCGATCTCAAGCGCCGGCAGTTCCAGGGACCGCAGATCGCTCTGCCGGACGTGTTCGAGGCCGAGTGGACCGGTGACCCCAAGGCGCCCAAGGCCGAGTTCGCCTCCGACTATCCGGGTGCGCCGATCCTGAGCCGACGCCTTGCCGACCGGGTCGGGCAGGAGCGGCTGGAGCAGGCCGGGCGGCTGGTCCCCGTCCGTACACCGGCCCCCGAGCCGGACGAGTACGCCCTGTACGTGGTGGAGCCTCTCGTGGACTGCGTGGACACTCGCAGGTCGGACCGGCCGAAGAAAGCCACCGGGGAGATGAGGAAGATGGTCTTCCGTCCAGAGGCGGTGCCTGCCGGCGTTCCGGGTTCCACAGTTTCCCGTCGCGGTGTGCTGGACCGGCTGGATGCGTGATCTGCTGGGCGAGGTCCTCGGAGACGGTCTGGAGGCCCGCCTGCTGTGGTCACCGGACCCCTCGGCCGCTCCGCACCCCGATCCGTGGGGCTTGTGATCCCGGCACGCGCGGCGCTCCCGATCGGCCGGTCCTCCGGCCTGTATGGATGGTGACGCGATGTCTGGCACGTCCCGACGGGGCCCGGCGGTCCACCGGCTCCTGCCGAGCCTGAGCGACTACGAGACGCTGCGTCTGGATGGCGCCGACCGGAGCAGGCTCATGCGGTGGCAGCGGAGCGGGGACGAAGCGGACCGGCCGACCGCGCTGCCTGCTGACGCCCGTACAGCTCGTCGTTGTCCTGCGCGAGGACACTCCGGATGCCGACGACGAGGACGACGACTGGTCGTGACGGGCCCCACCCGACTGCGTCCGGCGCCGGGCGTCAGCGCAGGGTCGGCACCCCGCCTCCTTCCGCCCGCGTCAGCGTGACCCCGGGCAGGCCGCGCAGTCGGCGTTCCGCGAGAGCCGTGAGCTGGCCGGCGCTCGGCGGGGTGGCGCCCAGGCCGATGGCGTAGCGGAGCGGGGTCGTGGTGAAGGGGCGGGGCCAGGCGTGGCAGTCGGGAGCCGACGTCGAGAGGTCGGTGACGAGTGCGCGCATCCTGCCGCGCACCCGGCCCTCGTCCGCGTCCGGGCCCACCGTCAGGACCGCCCAGGCCGCGTGGCGGCGATGGAGCGGGGGAGGGGCGACGAGCTCGGCCCGGGGGTGGGGATCCGTGGTCGCGTCCAGCAGCTCCCAGGCGCGGAACAGCTCTTGGGTCACCAGGTCCCGCATGCCCGCTGTGACCTGGTCGGTGCAGGGGCGTACGGGGGCGGAGGGGGTTGCGATGGTGAGGGGGAGCAGGGGGTGGGCCGGATCGGGTGTCAGGCCCACCGGCTCCCGCCAGTCCCAGGCCGCCCACGTCGCGAAGAAGTGCCGTAGGAGAGCGCCCGGTGCGAGGTCGCCGGCCTCGGCCGTGGTGCGGGCGGCCAGGACGGACCAGGCGAGGCCCGGCAGCCCGCCGAACGGTGCCGAGTCCAGACCCCGGGCCTTCGCCCACGCCTTGACCTGCCGGGCCAGTCGGGTGAAGGCGACCCTGCGTCCGCCCACCGAGGCCAGCACCGCCTCCGCGTCGCTCACCGCGCTGAGCGCGATCGCGGCCTCCTCGCCCAGCTCGGTCCGGCGCGGGACCGCCTCCGCGGGGTCCGTCGCACCTGTGGTGACCACGACCAGGTCCACGTCCAGGCCGTCGATCCGCAGCCGCAGACCGGGGACGCGGGCCCCGACCACCTCCCGCACGTCCGCCGCCTCGGGGACGGCGGCCGCCAACCGCGCCTGTACGGCGGTGAGTTCGACCGTGCCCGGCAGCACCGTGACCAGGTCCAGGTCCGCGCCGGGCAGCGCGCAGCCCATCCGCCGGGAGCCGACGACATGGACCACGCCGTCGGGGAACGCCTCCCCGATGCGGTGGGTGGTCTCCTCGGCCACCCGCGCCACCCCCGCCACCCTGTCCTCCTCCTCCACGCCGACCCCCGCGGTCTCCTGCGCCCACCGCACCTCGCCCGTCCCCAGCGTCACCGTGGCCCGTACCCGCATCGACTCGTCCCCGCGCCGCGACAGCAGGGCCAGCTCGCCGACCCTGACCGGCATCGGGGCGAGCCGGGCCGCGCAGGCGTCGGCCAGGGTGTTCGGGTCGGTGGTGCGGCCCAGGCTGAGGTGCGGGGTGAACCCAGGGTGGCGGCCGCCGCAGCGGGGGAAGTGGCGTACGAGTGTGCGGTGCAGGTCGGCCCAGGGCTTCTCGCTCGCGGCCGCGGGGTCGAGCCAGACGGTCGCGTCGTCCCGGTGGCCGAACCAGTGCACCCCCTCCAGCCGGGCCTCGAAGGGAGCGGTGGCGGCCGTCGCCAGCACCGCCGCCGCCCGCTCGAAGGCGTGTTCCGGTACGAATCCGAAGAGCAGGTTCACATGCGGGGGCCAGCGCCGGATCGCCGGGTCGTGGTCCCGGCGGATCTCCTGCAGCGGGGCCCACAGCTCCTCGGGCGGGAGCCACGCCAGCGCCGTACGGGGCGTCGGTCCTTCGGCGAGGGAGTCCTCGGCGTCCGCCTCCGGAGCACCCACCGCCAGCTCGGCCAGGACACCGTAGTGGTCGGAGATGTACGTCCCCTCTGCCGAGGGCACGTCACCGCGGAGTTCGGCCTGCCGGACCCGCAGCCCCGCCCCGCGCAGCAGCACGCGGTCCAGCCGCGAGGCCCGGCCCGTCAGCGACGAGACCGCGGCCAGCGGATTGCCGCCCGGGTCGAAGGTCGGGGTGGTGTCGTCGGCGCCGTGCGCCTCGCTCCACGCGTCCCGCAGGCCCAGGGTCAGCTGCGGTGCGGAGCCGCCGTCGTTGAAGTCGCCCATCAGCAGCAGATCGGCGTCCACGCCCGCCAGGCCCTCGGCGACGCGGGTGAGTTCCGCCGTGCGCCGGTCGGCGCCGTTCTCCGAGTGGTCGCTGCTCAGATGGGTCGCCGCGATGACCACGGGCCGTCCGGCCGCCGCCACCACGAGGGCGGTCACCGCCTTGTGCGGGCCGAGTTCGTGGTGCGCGGCCTCGGTGACGGGGAGCCGGCTCAGGAGCAGCAGCCCGCACGCGTCGACGTCCCGCCCTCGCGGGTCCGTGCCCAGGGTCCAGCCCGCCCGTACCCACTCCTCGCCCAGCAGGAGGTCGAGGAGTTCCGTCTCGACCTCCTGCAACGCGATCACGTCCACGTCCGCGTCGCGCAGCGCTCGCAGCAGCAGAGGCCTGCGCCGGTCGGTGTCGATGCGGTCGGCGTCGTAGCGGTCCCAGAGAGTGTTCCAGGTCAGTACGCGCAGCCCCCCCGACACCCGTGCATCGCCGGACCGGTCCCCGCCCCGGGAGGGCGCGGGCGCCCAGCCGGCGCCGTCCCACGCGTACGGCGTGCGGGCCGTGAAGAACGGCGCCGGGAGCAGCCGGGCCTCCCGAATCCGCCCCGCCTCCGTCGCGTCGATCCGGTCCACCCCGGTGGCCCGGTCCCACACCACCTCGCCGTCGGCCTCGATGAACAGCACCCGGTGCCAGGGGATCTCGCCCCCCGGCACGAACGCGGGCAGCGGGACACGCTTCGGCGCGGCGCCGCGCCGGCGGACGCCGAGGACGAAGCGGGCCGGGTCGAAACGCGCGTCCCAGCGCACCCGGTGGTAGATCTCCTCGCTCGTACGCACGCGTCAGACCTCTTCCTCGACGGTCCCGGCCGCCCCGATGTACCAGGTGCGGTGGGCGTCGCCGGGATACGGCGGGACGAAGCGCCGCAGCTGGCCGGTGAGCACGTCGGGCGGCACCGGATGCTCGCGGCGGGTGTTGCGCCGTACCAGCTCGTCCTCGTCCACCAGGACCACGGCGTGCGTGATCAGGGCGTCCCGGCGGTGGGCGATCCCGTGCACCAGCGACCGCTGCTGCTTGGTGAGGGACGTGGCGTCCCACACCACGGTCCCGCCGCCGGCCAGGGCCCGGTCCAGCCGGGCGAGCCCGTCATGGAGGACCTCGCCGTTGGCCCGCTGGTCGGCGCGTGAGCCGCGCGCCTCGCGCAGGTCGTCCAGGGAGACGTACGCGTCCACGCCCGGGAGCCCCCGTGCGAAGGTGCTCTTGCCGCTGCCGGCCGGGCCGACCGTCTGGATCAGCTTCGGGAACGCGCCGGACCGCCAGTGCCAGGTCGCGGCCACGGCCTCGTCGGCACTGCCGATCCGCCCCAGCGCGTACGCCTCCCGGGCCTCGGCCCGGCACCGGGCGGCCGGGTCGGCGGGCAGCCCGGCGAACGCCTCCCGCAGCCCGAGGTCCCGCACGTCCTCGGCGTGCAGCGCCGACCACTCCACCTGTTCGCGCGCCTCCCGCGTGGCCGCGGTGGCCCGGGCGACCGCATGCAGCAGGCCCAGGTCGGCGGCGTGGGACAGGCGCACCAGACCGGCCCGCCGGTCCTCGTCCGGATACGGCCGGTGCAGCGCCGGGTGCAGCCCCACGAGGTCGGCGACCCGGCGGGCGAGCGGCAGGCCCGTCACCGGGGCGAGCCGCGCCGCCAGCCGCCCCCGCCGCGCGCCGTGCAACAGCGCGGCCAGGACGCCGGCCAGCAGGCCGTCCCCGGACCGCCCCGCCGGATCGAAGCGGCCCGCGGCCCGTGCCTCCCCCTCGCCGGGCAGTCCCACCGCCTCCGCCAGCGCCCGCACGTCGACGGCCGATCCCGACCGCACCGCCCACAGGGCCGCCCCGGCCCCGAGCCCGTTCTCCACGACGGCCGCGTGCATCCAGTGCGTGTCCGTCCGCACGTGTCCCGCGCGCACCCACTTGGCCACGCGCTCCCCGAACTCCGGCGCGCCGAACCCGTCCGCGACCCGGACCACGTACCCCTCCTGCCGCTCGGGGTCGAGCCGCAGGGCGCGCAGCGCCCGCTCGTCGAACACGCCGCGCCACAGCACCCGGGGCGCGGGGACGCCGAGCTCGCGCAGGAAGACCACCGTCCGGTCCCAGTCCAGGCAGCGGCCCTGCCCGTCCCACACCGAGAAGCCGTAGAAGTAGCTCTCCAGTTCGTCGTACGCGATCGAGTGCCGGGCGAACATGTTCTCCCCGCACACCCGCCACCCGTCCGGGATCGCGTGGCCGATCCGGGCCTGGAGCGCCTTGACCCAGGTGCGGGAGGGGTGAGGGGCCGAGTCCAGCGAACGGGCGTGCAGGCCGTCCGCGTAAAGTGTGGTGTTCTCGCCGTCGAGTTTCTCGGTCACGACGACCTCGCGGCCGCGCAGACCGGACAGGTCGGTGACCCGGAGGTCGTCGGCGGTCGCGCCGGGCGACCAGGGCAGGTGCCGGGTCCGTGGATAGTGCGTACGCATGGTGAACGTCCCCCGTGACAGCCGTCGTGCCTGCTCAGCGTAGGAGTGCGGGGTGGCGCAGGGCGAGCGGATTACGCCGCGGCCGGGACCGGCCGGGGGCTCGGGGGCGCTGCTGCGGCGGGTCCTGGTTTGACCTTCGTCACTCCGGGGGTATGCTCCCCGGCCCGATTGGCCAGCCCCCCACCCCGTATGGCAGACTGTCGGAGTTGCTCGGTCGAGTGTTGATGCTGCGCGCCTCCCGCCGGGAGGACCGGAAGCGAGTCCCACAGTACTCGTCGTCCTAACTGCCACTACGGCAGCGCTGGGGCGGACGTACGGGAATCTTTCGGGAAGTGTGGTGCGGCACCGGCCAGGCACCCGGTGGGTCTTCACCCCCGGCTTGCGGTTCCGGAAGGGCCGTGTGCATTCCCCGCAGGGATGTTCGAACAAGGGGCATCTGTGTCAGCGGGAGCGCGACACGCCCGACCGCGTGGGTCGGAGAAGAAGGCAGAACGGAACCACCGGGTTCCAGAGCGTTTAACAGAGACAGGACTACTGAGTAGCCATGGCGGGACAGAAGATCCGCATCCGGCTCAAGGCCTACGACCACGAGGTCATCGACTCCTCGGCGAAGAAGATCGTCGAGACGGTGACCCGCACTGGTGCGTCGGTCGCGGGCCCGGTGCCGCTGCCCACTGAGAAGAACGTGTACTGCGTCATCAAGTCGCCGCACAAGTACAAGGACTCGCGCGAGCACTTCGAGATGCGCACGCACAAGCGCCTGATCGACATCCTCGACCCGACGCCCAAGACCGTTGACTCTCTGATGCGACTCGACCTCCCGGCCGGTGTCGACATCGAGATCAAGCTCTGAGGGCTGGTGATCTGAGAATGGCTAAGCAGATCAAGGGCATCCTGGGCGAGAAGCTCGGCATGACGCAGGTGTGGGACGAGAACAACCGTGTTGTTCCGGTCACCGTCGTCAAGGCCGGCCCCAACGTCGTCACCCAGGTCCGTACGAACGACGTCGACGGCTACGAGTCGGTCCAGATCGCCTTCGGCGAGATCGACCCGCGCAAGGTGAACAAGCCCCTCAAGGGCCACTTCGCGAAGGCCGACGTCACCCCCCGTCGTCACCTCGTCGAGATCCGGACGGCCGACGCCGCCGAGTACACGCTCGGTCAGGAAGTCACCGCCGAGGTCTTCGAGGCCGGCGTGAAGGTCGACGTCACCGGCAAGAGCAAGGGCAAGGGCTTCGCCGGTGTCATGAAGCGTCACAACTTCAAGGGCCTCGGCGCCGGTCACGGCACCCAGCGCAAGCACCGCTCGCCCGGTTCCATCGGTGGCTGCGCCACCCCGGGCCGCGTGTTCAAGGGCCTCCGCATGGCGGGTCGCATGGGCAACGAGCGTGTCACCACCCAGAACCTGACCGTCCACGCCGTTGACGCGGAGAAGGGTCTGCTGCTCATCAAGGGCGCGGTTCCCGGTCCGAACGGCGGCCTCGTCCTGGTCCGCACCGCGGCCAAGGGGGCCTGAGGTAACCGATGAGCACTGTTGACATCCTTTCGCCTGCCGGCGAGAAGACCGGTAGCGTCGAGCTCCCCGCGGAGATCTTCGGCGTGGAGAAGGTCAGCATCCCGCTGATCCACCAGGTCGTCGTCGCGCAGAACGCTGCCGCCCGTCAGGGCACGCACAAGACCAAGACCCGTGGCGAAGTCCGTGGTGGTGGCAAGAAGCCGTACCGCCAGAAGGGCACCGGCCGCGCCCGTCAGGGCTCGACCCGCGCGCCGCAGTTCGCCGGTGGTGGCGTCGTCCACGGCCCGCAGCCGCGTGACTACTCGCAGCGCACCCCCAAGAAGATGAAGGCTGCCGCTCTGCGTCACGCCCTCACCGACCGGGCGCGTCACAACCGCATTCACGTCGTCACCGGCGTGATCGAGGGCGAGACCCCCAGCACCAAGGCCGCTCGCACGCTGTTCGGCAAGATCTCGGAGCGCAAGAACCTGCTCCTGGTCGTCGACCGCGCCGACGAGGCCGCTTGGCTCTCCGCCCGCAACCTGCCCCAGGTCCACATCCTGGAGCCGGGCCAGCTGAACACGTACGACGTGATCGTCTCGGACGACGTGGTCTTCACCCAGGCCGCTCTCGAGTCCTTCGTCGCCGGCCCGAAGGCCAACGACACCGAAGGGACCGAGGTCTGATGGCCATCCGTCACCCCAGCATCGCCTCGAAGGCCGCCAAGGCCGCCAAGGCCGCGCGCGTCGCGAAGGCCCGCCGCCACGAGGCCGAGGGCAAGAACACCGTCGAGACCCCGCTGAGCAAGTCGTACACGGACCCCCGTGACGTCCTGCTGAAGCCGGTCGTCTCGGAGAAGAGCTACGCGCTCCTCGACGAGAACAAGTACACGTTCATCGTCGCCCCGAACGCCAACAAGACCCAGATCAAGCAGGCCGTCCAGGCGGTCTTCTCGGTCACGGTCACCGGGGTCAACACGCTCAACCGCCAGGGCAAGCGCAAGCGCACGAAGACCGGTTTCGGTCAGCGTGCCGGCAGCAAGCGCGCGATCGTGACCCTTGCCGAGGGCGACCGTATCGACATCTTCGGCGGTCCGACCGCGTAAGCGGGTCGGATCGTCCGATATCGGACGAGGACTGAGAAATGGGAATCCGCAAGTACAAGCCGACTACGCCGGGCCGTCGTGGCGCCAGCGTCGCCGACTTCGTCGAGGTCACGCGGTCCACGCCGGAGAAGTCGCTGGTCCGCCCCCTGCACAGCAAGGGCGGCCGTAACAACGCCGGTCGTGTGACCGTTCGCCACCAGGGTGGCGGACACAAGCGCGCCTACCGAGTGATCGACTTCCGTCGTCACGACAAGGACGGCGTGCCGGCGAAGGTCGCGCACATCGAGTACGACCCCAACCGCACCGCGCGCATCGCGCTGCTGCACTACGCGGACGGCGAGAAGCGCTACATCCTCGCCCCGCGCAACCTGCAGCAGGGCGACACCGTGGAGAACGGCCCCGGGGCCGACATCAAGCCGGGCAACAACCTGGCCCTCCGCAACATCCCGGTCGGTACCACGATCCACGCGATCGAGCTCCGTCCCGGTGGTGGCGCCAAGTTCGCCCGTTCCGCGGGTGCCTCGGTGCAGCTGCTCGCCCGTGAGGGCGCCATGGCGACCCTCCGTATGCCGTCCGGCGAGATCCGCATGGTGGACGCGCGCTGCCGCGCCACCGTCGGTGAGGTCGGCAACGCCGAGCAGTCCAACATCAACTGGGGCAAGGCCGGCCGCAAGCGGTGGCTGGGCGTCCGCCCGACCGTCCGTGGTGTCGTGATGAACCCGGTCGACCACCCGCACGGTGGTGGTGAGGGCCGGACCTCCGGTGGTCGCCACCCTGTGTCCCCGTGGGGCAAGAAGGAAGGCCGTACTCGTTCGCCCAAGAAGGCGTCGAACAAGTACATCGTCCGCCGCCGCAAGACGAACAAGAAGCGCTAAGGACGGGTTGAGATGCCGCGTAGCTTGAAGAAGGGGCCCTTCGTCGACGACCACCTGATCAAGAAGGTGGATGTCCAGAACGAAGCCGGCACCAAGAACGTCATCAAGACCTGGTCCCGTCGCTCGATGATCGTCCCGGCCATGCTCGGCCACACGATCGCGGTGCACAACGGCAAGACCCACATCCCGGTGTTCGTCACCGAGTCGATGGTCGGCCACAAGCTCGGCGAGTTCTCGCCGACCCGCACCTTCCGCGGCCACGTCAAGGACGACCGGAAGTCGAAGCGCCGCTAGTAGCGGATCGCATTCAGACACGTAAGTAACTGAGAGGGACAACCATGGAAGCCAGGGCCCAGGCGCGGTACATCCGCGTTACGCCCATGAAGGCCCGCCGCGTGGTGGACCTTATCCGTGGCATGGATGCCACGGAGGCTCAGGCTGTTCTGCGATTCGCTCCGCAGGCAGCCTCCGTGCCGGTCGGCAAGGTGCTCGACAGCGCCATCGCCAACGCCGCGCACAACTACGACCACACCGACGCCGACAGCCTCTTCATCTCCGAGGCGTACGTCGACGAGGGCCCGACCCTGAAGCGGTTCCGTCCGCGTGCCCAGGGCCGTGCCTACCGGATCCGCAAGCGGACCAGCCACATCACCGTGGTCGTCAGCAGCAAGGAAGGAACCCGGTAATGGGCCAGAAGGTTAACCCGCATGGGTTCCGGCTCGGTGTCACCACGGACTTCAAGTCCCGGTGGTACGCCGACAAGCTGTACAAGGACTACGTCAAGGAAGACGTCGCCATCCGTCGGATGATGACGTCCGGCATGGAGCGCGCCGGTATCTCGAAGGTGGAGATCGAGCGCACCCGTGACCGTGTGCGTGTGGACATCCACACCGCGCGTCCGGGCATCGTCATCGGCCGCCGCGGCGCCGAGGCCGACCGCATCCGCGGTGACCTGGAGAAGCTGACCGGCAAGCAGGTCCAGCTGAACATCCTCGAGGTCAAGAACCCGGAGACCGACGCTCAGCTGGTGGCCCAGGCCGTCGCCGAGCAGCTCTCCTCCCGCGTCTCCTTCCGCCGTGCCATGCGCAAGAGCATGCAGTCGGCGATGAAGGCGGGCGCCAAGGGCATCAAGATCCAGTGCGGTGGCCGCCTCGGCGGCGCCGAGATGTCCCGCTCGGAGTTCTACCGCGAGGGCCGCGTGCCCCTGCACACGCTCCGCGCGAACGTGGACTACGGCTTCTTCGAGGCCAAGACGACCTTCGGCCGCATCGGTGTGAAGGTCTGGATCTACAAGGGCGACGTCAAGAACATCGCCGAGGTCCGCGCCGAGAACGCCGCAGCCCGTGCCGGCAACCGCCCGGCCCGTGGTGGCGGCGCTGCCGACCGCCCGGCCCGTGGTGGCCGCGGTGGCGAGCGGCGCGGTCGCAAGCCGCAGCAGGCTGCCGGCGCCGAGGCCCCCAAGGCCGAGGCCCCCGCCGCCGCTCCGGCTGAGAGCACCGGAACGGAGGCCTGACCGACATGCTGATCCCCCGTAGGGTCAAGCACCGCAAGCAGCACCACCCCGGACGCAGCGGCGCTGCCAAGGGTGGCACGACGGTTGCGTTCGGCGAGTACGGCATCCAGGCGCTCACCCCGGCGTACGTGACGAACCGTCAGATCGAGGCCGCTCGTATCGCCATGACGCGTCACATCAAGCGTGGTGGCAAGGTCTGGATCAACATCTACCCGGACCGTCCGCTCACCAAGAAGCCCGCCGAGACCCGCATGGGTTCCGGTAAGGGTTCCCCGGAGTGGTGGATCGCCAACGTCAAGCCCGGACGCGTGATGTTCGAGCTGTCGTACCCCAACGAGAAGATTGCGCGTGAGGCCCTCACTCGTGCAGCCCACAAGCTGCCGATGAAGTGCCGGATCGTCAAGCGCGAGGCAGGTGAAGCGTGATGTCGGCCGGTACCAAGGCGTCCGAGCTGCGCGAGCTGGGCAACGAGGAGCTTCTCGGCAAGCTCCGCGAGGCCAAGGAAGAGCTGTTCAACCTCCGCTTCCAGGCGGCGACCGGACAGCTTGAGAACCATGGCCGTCTGAAGGCGGTCCGCAAGGACATCGCGCGGATCTACACCCTGATGCGCGAGCGTGAGCTGGGCATCGAAACGGTGGAGAGCGCCTGATGAGCGAGAGCAACGTGAACGAGAACACCGAGGCGCGCGGCAGCTTCCGCAAGACCCGTGAGGGTCTCGTCGTCAGCGACAAGATGGACAAGACCGTCGTCGTCGCCGTCGAGGACCGCGTCAAGCACGCGCTGTACGGCAAGGTCATCCGCCGTACCAACAAGCTCAAGGCGCACGACGAGCAGAACGCCGCGGGCGTCGGCGACCGTGTCCTCCTCATGGAGACCCGGCCGCTGTCCGCGACGAAGCGCTGGCGCGTCGTCGAGATCCTCGAGAAGGCCAAGTAAGTCTCCTGCGGGGCATTCCTCGCAGGACAGTTCCGCCAGGCTCGGGGCGGGTGAGCACTCACCCACCCGCCCCGGGAACCGGCAGACACACAGGAGATAGACGTGATCCAGCAGGAGTCGCGACTGCGCGTCGCCGACAACACTGGTGCGAAGGAGATCCTTTGCATCCGTGTGCTCGGTGGCTCCGGTCGCCGCTACGCGGGCATCGGTGACGTCATCGTCGCCACCGTCAAGGACGCGATCCCCGGCGGCAACGTGAAGAAGGGTGACGTCATCAAGGCGGTCATCGTTCGCACCGTCAAGGAGCGCCGCCGTCCGGACGGCTCGTACATCCGCTTCGACGAGAACGCCGCCGTCATTCTGAAGAACGACGGCGACCCTCGCGGCACCCGCATCTTCGGCCCGGTCGGGCGTGAGCTGCGCGAGAAGAAGTTCATGAAGATCATCTCGCTCGCGCCGGAGGTGCTGTAAGCATGAAGATCAAGAAGGGCGACCTGGTCCAGGTCATCACCGGTAAGGACAAGGGCAAGCAGGGCAAGGTCATCGCGGCCTTCCCCCGCGAGGACCGCGTCCTGGTCGAGGGTGTCAACCGGGTCAAGAAGCACACCAAGGCCGGTCCGACCGCTCGCGGTTCCCAGGCCGGCGGCATCGTCACCACCGAGGCGCCGATCCACGTCTCCAACGTCCAGCTGGTCGTGGAGAAGGACGGCAACAAGGTCGTCACGCGTGTCGGTTACCGCTTCGACGACGAAGGCAACAAGATCCGCGTTGCCAAGCGGACGGGTGAGGACATCTGATGGCTACCACCACCACTCCGCGTCTGAAGCAGAAGTACCGCGAGGAGATCGCGGGCAAGATGCGTGACGAGTTCAAGTACGAGAACGTCATGCAGATCCCCGGCCTCGTCAAGATCGTGGTCAACATGGGTGTGGGCGACGCCGCCCGCGACTCCAAGCTGATCGAGGGCGCCATCCGCGACCTCACCACGATCACCGGTCAGAAGCCGCAGGTCACCAAGGCCCGCAAGTCCATCGCGCAGTTCAAGCTGCGTGAGGGCCAGCCGATCGGTGCCCACGTCACGCTCCGTGGCGACCGCATGTGGGAGTTCCTGGACCGCACCCTGTCGCTCGCGCTCCCGCGCATCCGCGACTTCCGTGGTCTGTCCCCCAAGCAGTTCGACGGCCGTGGCAACTACACCTTCGGTCTCACGGAGCAGGTCATGTTCCATGAGATCGACCAGGACAAGATCGACCGTACCCGGGGCATGGACATCACCGTGGTCACCACGGCGACCAACGACGCTGAGGGCCGTGCGCTCCTTCGTCACCTCGGCTTCCCGTTCAAGGAGGCGTGAGCGAGATGGCGAAGAAGGCTCTGATTGCCAAGGCTGCTCGCAAGCCCAAGTTCGGTGTGCGTGGCTACACGCGCTGCCAGCGCTGCGGCCGTCCGCACTCCGTGTACCGCAAGTTCGGCCTCTGCCGCGTGTGCCTTCGTGAGATGGCTCACCGTGGCGAGCTGCCGGGCGTGACCAAGAGCTCCTGGTAATCCCGCCTTTTAGGGATTTCAGAGGCTCTCGGTAAGCAATGGGCGTGTCAGGTGCCCTCCCCTTCATGGCTTAGGCTTGGAGGGTTGGGCGCCTGACGGTCGCCCGTACGACTTACTACGCCGTAGGTCCACCGCGCCGCACCCGTCCCGTCTCGGATCGGGGAGAGGGATGGCGCACCAGGAAACCCCGGCGAGAGAGGCCGAAGGCCAATTCATGACCATGACTGATCCGATCGCA
The DNA here is from genome assembly GCF_055562175.1 of Streptomyces sp. NPDC020958. Taxonomy (NCBI): domain Bacteria; kingdom Bacillati; phylum Actinomycetota; class Actinomycetes; order Kitasatosporales; family Streptomycetaceae; genus Streptomyces; species Streptomyces sp. NPDC020958. The sequence goes on from NZ_JBVHFU010000008.1 coordinate 183,134, forward strand.
GACATGCTTACGCGTCTGCGGAACGCGAACTCGGCATACCACGACTCCGTGACGATGCCGGCGTCCAAGATCAAGTCTCACATCGCGGAGATCCTCCAGCAGGAGGGCTTCATCACGGGCTGGAAGGTCGAGGACGCCGAGGTCGGCAAGAACCTCGTCCTGGACCTGAAGTTCGGTCCCAACCGTGAGCGCTCCATCGCGGGGATCAAGCGCATCTCCAAGCCCGGTCTCCGGGTTTACGCGAAGTCCACCAACCTGCCGAAGGTGCTCGGCGGCCTGGGCGTGGCGATCATCTCCACGTCGCACGGGCTCCTCACCGACAAGCAGGCCGGCAAGAAGGGCGTGGGTGGGGAAGTCCTCGCCTACGTCTGGTAGCAGAAGGGAACGGAGGAAACAGCTATGTCGCGCATCGGCAAGCTCCCCATCGCGGTTCCCGCCGGCGTGGACGTCACCATCGACGGCCGCACGGTGAAGGTCAAGGGCCCCAAGGGCGAGCTGACCCACACCGTCGTGGCACCGATCGACATCGCCAAGGGCGAGGACGGCACTCTCGCGGTGACCCGCCCCAACGACGAGCGTCAGAGCAAGGCCCTGCACGGCCTGTCCCGCACGCTGGTGGCGAACATGATCACCGGCGTGACCCAGGGTTACGTGAAGAAGCTCGAGATCAGCGGTGTCGGTTACCGCGTGACCGCCAAGGGCTCGAACCTCGAGTTCGCGCTCGGTTACAGCCACCCGATCCTGGTCGAGGCCCCCGAGGGCATCACCTTCAAGGTCGAGGCTCCGACCCGTTTCTCGGTCGAGGGCATCGACAAGCAGAAGGTCGGCGAGGTCGCGGCCAACATCCGCAAGCTGCGCAAGCCCGACCCGTACAAGGCCAAGGGCGTCAAGTACGAGGGCGAAGTCATCCGCCGCAAGGTCGGAAAGGCGGGTAAGTAAGCCATGGCATACGGACAGAAGATCCTCAAGGGCGACGCCTACAAGCGCGCCGCGATCAAGCGCCGTCACATCCGGATCCGTAAGAACATTTCCGGTACGGCGGAGCGTCCCCGTCTGGTCGTTACCCGCTCCAACCGCCACATCGTGGCCCAGGTGATCGACGACATCAAGGGTCACACCCTGGCGTCGGCGTCCACGCTGGACACCTCGGTCCGTGGTGGCGAGGGTGACAAGTCCGCGCAGGCCAAGCAGGTCGGCGCCTTGGTCGCCGAGCGTGCCAAGGCCGCCGGTGTCGAGGCCGTGGTGTTCGACCGTGGTGGTAACCAGTACGCCGGGCGCATCGCCGCCCTGGCGGACGCCGCCCGCGAGGCCGGGCTCAAGTTCTGAGCCGCTTGTAGCTAGCGGAAAGAGAGAGGTAATCCAATGGCTGGACCCCAGCGCCGCGGTGGCGGTGCCGGTGGCGGCGAGCGGCGGGACCGGAAGGGCCGTGACGGCGGCGCTGCTGCCGCCGAGAAGACCGCGTACGTTGAGCGCGTCGTCGCGATCAACCGCGTCGCCAAGGTTGTGAAGGGTGGTCGTCGCTTCAGCTTCACCGCGCTGGTCGTGGTGGGCGACGGTGACGGCACCGTGGGTGTCGGTTACGGCAAGGCCAAGGAGGTGCCGGCCGCCATCGCCAAGGGCGTTGAGGAGGCCAAGAAGCACTTCTTCAAGGTCCCCCGTATCCAGGGCACCATCCCGCACCCGATCCAGGGCGAGAAGGCTGCCGGTGTCGTCCTGCTCAAGCCCGCGTCCCCCGGTACCGGTGTTATCGCCGGTGGTCCGGTGCGCGCCGTGCTCGAGTGCGCCGGTATCCACGACGTGCTGTCGAAGTCGCTCGGCTCCGACAACGCGATCAACATCGTGCACGCGACCGTGGCGGCCCTGAAGGGTCTGCAGCGTCCCGAGGAGATCGCGGCCCGCCGTGGTCTGCCCCTCGAGGACGTCGCCCCCGCGGCCCTGCTGCGTGCGCGTGCCGGGGCGGGTGTGTGATCATGGCACAGCTCAAGATCACGCAGGTCAAGTCCTACATCGGCAGCAAGCAGAACCACCGTGACACCCTGCGTTCCCTTGGTCTCAAGGGCATCAACACGCAGGTCGTCAAGGAGGACCGCCCCGAGTTCCGCGGCATGGTGCACACCGTCCGCCACCTCGTGACGGTCGAGGAGGTCGACTGATCATGGCGGAGCAGAACCCGCTCAAGATCCACAACCTCCGTCCCGCCCCGGGCGCCAAGACCGCCAAGACCCGTGTGGGTCGTGGTGAGGCGTCGAAGGGTAAGACGGCCGGTCGTGGTACCAAGGGTACGAAGGCCCGTTACCAGGTTCCGGAGCGCTTCGAGGGTGGCCAGATGCCCCTCCACATGCGTCTCCCGAAGCTGAAGGGCTTCAAGAACCCGTTCAAGACCGAGTACCAGGTCGTGAACCTCGACAAGCTGGCCACGCTCTACCCCGAGGGTGGCGAGGTCACCGTCGAGGGTCTGGTGGCCAAGGGTGCCGTTCGCAAGAACGCGCTCGTCAAGGTCCTCGGCCAGGGTGAGGTCTCCGTGGCGCTGCAGGTGACGGTCGACGCCGTCTCCGGCTCCGCCAAGGAGAAGATCACCGCCGCCGGCGGCACCGTCACCGAGCTCGTCTGAGTCCTTCGGACGTCTCGATGACGTAAGCAACTCCCGACCGGGGATACCTCACAATGGGGTATCCCCGGTTGGTCGTTCCTAGGGGGGCAGTACGGCCGGTAAGGTGGCCAGCACTGTTCTTTTTCCCATTCGTCGAACCTCAAGACCGTCACCCTTGACGCAGTTGCGCGGGGGTCGCAGGAGGCACCGTGCTCACCGCGTTCGCCCGGGCGTTCAGGACGCCCGACCTGCGCAAGAAGCTGCTCTTCACGCTGGCCATCATCGTGGTCTACCGGGTCGGCACCCACATCCCGATCCCCGGCGTCAACTACAAAGCCGTCCAGACGTGTGTGAACGAGGCCTCCGGCAACCAGGGCCTGTTCGGTCTCGTCAACATGTTCAGCGGCGGCGCGCTGCTCCAGATCACGATCTTCGCGCTCGGCATCATGCCGTACATCACGGCCAGCATCATCCTTCAGCTGCTGACGGTGGTCATCCCGCGCCTGGAAGCCCTGAAGAAGGAGGGCCAGGCCGGTACGGCGAAGATCACCCAGTACACCCGCTACCTGACGGTGGCCCTCGCCATCCTGCAGGGCACCGGCCTCGTCGCCACCGCCCGCAGCGGCGCCCTCTTCAACGGCTGCACGGTCGCCTCCAGCATCGTCCCGGACCAGGCGATCTTCACCACCATCACGATGGTCATCTGCATGACCGCCGGTACGGCCGTCGTCATGTGGCTCGGTGAGCTGATCACCGACCGCGGCATCGGCAACGGCATGTCGATCCTGATGTTCATCTCGATCGCCGCCACCTTCCCGTCCGCGCTGTGGGCCATCAAGAAGCAGGGCACCCTGGCCGGCGGCTGGATCGAGTTCGGCACCGTGATCGCGGTCGGCCTGGTCATGGTCGCCCTGGTGGTCTTCGTCGAGCAGGCGCAGCGCCGGATCCCCGTCCAGTACGCGAAGCGCATGATCGGCCGTCGCTCCTACGGCGGTACCTCGACGTACATCCCGCTCAAGGTGAACCAGGCCGGTGTGATCCCGGTGATCTTCGCCTCGTCGCTGCTGTACATCCCCGCCCTCGTGGCGCAGTTCGCCGGCGGGAACTCGAGCTGGAAGCAGTGGATCTCCACGAACCTGACCAAGGGTGACCACCCGATCTACATCACCCTGTACTTCTTGCTCATCGTTTTCTTCGCGTTCTTCTACGTCGCTATCTCCTTCAACCCCGAGGAAGTAGCCGACAACATGAAGAAGTATGGTGGCTTCATCCCGGGCATCCGGGCTGGCCGACCGACCGCTGAGTACCTGTCGTACGTGCTCAACCGGATCACCTGGCCGGGTTCGCTGTATCTGGGCCTGATCGCTCTCGTACCGACGATGGCGTTGGTTGGCTTTGGGGCAAGCCAGAACTTCCCGTTCGGTGGCACCAGCATCCTGATCATCGTGGGTGTGGGTCTCGAGACGGTGAAGCAGATCGAGAGCCAGCTCCAGCAGCGCAATTACGAAGGGTTCCTCCGCTGATGCGAATCGTCCTCGTCGGGCCGCCTGGCGCCGGTAAGGGAACGCAAGCCGTTCGCCTTGCCAAGGAGCTGACCATCCCGCACATCTCCACGGGCGACCTGTTCCGCGCCAACATCAGCCAGCAGACGGAGCTCGGGAAACTCGCGAAGTCCTACATGGACGCCGGCAACCTCGTCCCCGACGAGGTCACCATCGCGATGGCCAAGGACCGCATGGAGCAGCCGGACGCCGTGAAGGGCTTCCTGCTGGACGGTTTCCCGCGCAACGTGTCGCAGGCCGAGGCGCTCGACGAGCTCCTGAAGAACGAGGGCATCAAGCTCGACGCGGTACTGGACCTGGAGGTCTCGGAGGACGAGGTCGTCAAGCGGATCGCGGGCCGCCGCATCTGCCGCAACGACTCGTCCCACGTCTTCCACGTCACGTACACCCCGCCCAAGGTCGAGGGCGTGTGCGACGTCTGCGGCGGCGAGCTCTACCAGCGCGACGACGACTCCGAGGACACCGTCCGCACGCGGCTGGAGGTCTACCACACGCAGACCGAGCCCATCATCGACTACTACAAGGCGCAGGGGCTGGTCCGCACCATCTCCTCGCTGGGCCCGGTCGACGAGGTCACGACGCGGGCGCTGCACGCGCTCAAGCGTGACGAGGACGACGAGAAGAAGTAGTTCCCCGGCGGTTCCGGCCGCGGTGCCCCCTCGGGTGCCGCGGCCGTACTGTTGTGTACATATCCGGTTGACGTTGACGTGAGTGACGGAGAGCGCAGGCCACCCATGGTGCAGATCAAGAGCCCCGAGCAGATCGCCAAGATGCGGGCGGCGGGCCTGGTCGTCGCCGCCATCCACGCGGCCACCCGCGAGGCGGCCCTCCCCGGCGCCAGCACGCGGGACCTGGACGAGGTGGCCCGCAAGGTCCTCGCCGAGCACGGCGCCAAGTCGAACTTCCTCGGGTACGGCGGCTTCCCCGCCACCATCTGCACGTCCGTCAACGACGTGGTCGTCCACGGCATCCCCTCGGAGGACGTCGTCCTCAAGGACGGCGACATCATCTCCATCGACTGCGGTGCGATCGTCGACGGCTGGCACGGCGACGCCGCGTACACCGCGTTCGTGGGCTCCGGGCACGCTCCGGAGCTGATCGAGCTCTCCCGGGTGACCGAGGAGTCGATGTGGGCCGGCATCGCGGCGATGAAGCAGGGCAACCGCCTGGTGGACGTGTCGCGGGCGATCGAGACGTACATCCGCCGGCAGCCGAAGCCGGGCGGCGGCAAGTACGGGATCATCGAGGACTACGGCGGTCACGGCATCGGCACCGAGATGCACATGGACCCGCACCTGCTGAACTACGTGGACCGGCGGCGGGGCAAGGGGCCGAAGCTGGTGCCCGGGTTCTGCCTGGCCATCGAGCCGATGGTGTCGCTGGGGACGCCGCGGACGGAGGTCCTGTCGGACGACTGGACCGTGATCACCACGGACGGTACGTGGTCGTCGCACTGGGAGCACAGTGTTGCGCTGACCGAAGAGGGTCCCTTGGTGCTGACGGCTCCCGACGGCGGTAAGGCCAAGCTGGCCGAGCTGGGGATCGCGGCTGCGCCGGATCCGCTGGGCTGAGCACGGTGCGAAGCCGCGGCCCCGGTGGGGGCTGGTCGCGCAGTTCCTCCCCCAGCCTTCGGCCGGGGGGACCCCCAGCGCCCCTATGGGGCGCTTCACTTGCGCGTGCTTAATGATCTGCCGGGTGGGGCAGGCTTTCTCGATTCGTCTTTCCGGGTGCGCTGACGTAGACTGACTCGTCGGCTCTCGTGCACCCGCATGTCCGCATGCGCCCGTAAGGGACAGTGCGGGAGTCGATCAAGGTAGTCGATTCGAAGGGCGAAGCGTGGCCAAGAAGCAAGGTGCCATCGAGATCGAGGGCACTGTCGTCGAGTCTCTTCCGAACGCCATGTTCAAGGTCGAGCTCCAGAACGGCCACCAGGTCCTGGCACACATCAGCGGCAAGATGCGCATGCACTACATCCGCATCCTCCCTGACGACCGGGTCGTGGTGGAGCTGTCTCCGTACGACCTGACGCGTGGCCGGATCGTCTACCGCTACAAGTAGATCTTGCCCGCACCCCGGATCCTTGCGGGGTGGTGGCACTGACCCGGAGAACCTCACCATGAAGGTCAAGCCGAGCGTCAAGAAGATCTGCGACAAGTGCAGGGTGATCCGCCGTCACGGTCGGGTCATGGTCATCTGCGAGAACCCGCGCCACAAGCAGCGCCAGGGCTGACGCACGACCGATCCCTCTGCACCCGCAGAGATTCGCGCGACGCAAGCTGAATTTGTTCATACGCAGGACCCAGGCGCCGAAGGTGCCTGACACCCCCGGTTCGGAGGCCGGGGACCCAGTTCGTACCTGGTACGGCGGCTGGGAGCCGGTTCTGCGGAAGACCTCCGAAGATCACCAGGAGCCATTGAATGGCACGCGTTTCCGGTGTTGACATCCCGCGCGAAAAGCGCGTGGAGGTCGCCCTCACCTACGTGTTCGGCATCGGCCGGACACTCTCCCAGCAGACGCTGGCCGAGACCGGCATCGACCCGAACACCCGTGTCCGGGACCTCACCGAAGAGCAGCTCGTCGCGATTCGTGAGTACGTCGACAACAACATCAAGACCGAGGGTGACCTCCGTCGCGAGATCCAGGCCGACATCCGCCGCAAGGTCGAGATCGGCTGCTACCAGGGTCTGCGTCACCGTCGCGGCCTGCCCGTCCGCGGTCAGCGCACCAGCACCAACGCCCGCACCCGCAAGGGTCCGCGTCGCGCCATCGCCGGCAAGAAGAAGCCGGGCAAGAAGTAGTCCTCAGCGGACAACGCTTCATCAGCGGTCTTCGCTGTAGGACCGACCACCTCCCCGTAGGAGTTTGTAGATGCCCCCCAAGGGTCGTCAGGGCGCTGCCAAGAAGGTGCGCCGCAAGGAAAAGAAGAACGTCGCTCACGGCCACGCGCACATCAAGAGCACGTTCAACAACACGATCGTCTCCATCACGGACCCGTCGGGCAACGTGATCTCCTGGGCCTCCGCCGGCCACGTCGGCTTCAAGGGCTCCCGGAAGTCCACGCCGTTCGCCGCGCAGATGGCCGCCGAGTCGGCTGCCCGCCGCGCTCAGGAGCACGGCATGCGCAAGGTCGACGTGTTCGTGAAGGGCCCGGGTTCCGGTCGTGAGACCGCGATCCGCTCCCTGCAGGCCACGGGCCTCGAGGTCGGCTCCATCCAGGACGTCACCCCGACCCCGCACAACGGCTGCCGTCCGCCGAAGCGCCGCCGCGTCTGACGTCGCTTCGCAGGGCTGCTCGGGCGGTACGGCACCGTAAGGGTCGTGCCGCCCGTACCCTTGCAGTACCCGCGTCCTTCACCGGCGCGGTTCCGTCGGGCGTCAAATAGCGGGCGTCCACGAAAGAAGGATCTGATCCACACATGCTGATCGCTCAGCGTCCCTCGTTGACCGAAGAGGTCGTCGACGAGTTCCGCTCCCGGTTCGTGATCGAGCCGCTGGAGCCGGGCTTCGGCTACACCCTCGGCAACTCCCTGCGCCGTACCCTCCTGTCGTCGATCCCCGGTGCCGCTGTCACCAGCATCCGCATCGACGGCGTCCTGCACGAGTTCACCACCGTGCCGGGCGTCAAGGAGGACGTCACCGACCTGATCCTCAACATCAAGCAGCTGGTCGTCTCCTCGGAGCACGACGAGCCGGTCGTGATGTACCTGCGCAAGCAGGGTCCGGGTCTGGTCACCGCCGCCGACATCGCGCCGCCGGCCGGTGTCGAGGTGCACAACCCCGACCTGGTCCTCGCCACGCTCAACGGCAAGGGCAAGCTGGAGATGGAGCTGACGGTCGAGCGTGGCCGCGGGTACGTCTCCGCCGTGCAGAACAAGCAGGTGGGCCAGGAGATCGGCCGTATCCCGGTCGACTCGATCTACTCGCCGGTGCTGAAGGTCACGTACAAGGTCGAGGCGACCCGTGTCGAGCAGCGCACCGACTTCGACAAGCTGATCGTCGACGTCGAGACCAAGCAGGCGATGCGTCCGCGTGACGCCATGGCCTCCGCCGGCAAGACCCTGGTCGAGCTGTTCGGTCTGGCGCGCGAGCTTAATATCGACGCCGAGGGCATCGACATGGGCCCGTCCCCCACGGACGCCGCCCTCGCCGCCGACCTGGCGCTGCCGATCGAGGAGCTGGAGCTCACGGTCCGCTCGTACAACTGCCTCAAGCGTGAGGGCATCCACTCCGTGGGTGAGCTCGTCGCGCGCTCCGAGGCCGACCTCCTGGACATCCGCAACTTCGGTGCGAAGTCCATCGACGAGGTCAAGGCGAAGCTGGCCGGCATGGGCCTGGCCCTGAAGGACAGCCCGCCCGGATTCGACCCCACGGCCGCTGCCGACGCCTTCGGCGCCGACGACGACGCGGACGCGGGTTTCGTGGAGACCGAGCAGTACTGATCAGTACCTGACCGGTCGTTGCCGGTGGGCATCCGCTCACCGGGTTCCTGACCCCGGTACCTGACACGGCCGGGGCAGACACACAGGAGAAGAACCATGCCGAAGCCCACCAAGGGTGCCCGTCTGGGCGGCAGCGCCGCGCACGAGAAGCTGCTCCTCGCGAACCTCGCGAAGTCGCTCTTCGAGCACGGCCGCATCACCACCACCGAGGCGAAGGCCCGCCGCCTGCGCCCGTACGCCGAGCGTCTGGTCACCAAGGCGAAGAAGGGCGACCTTCACAACCGCCGTCAGGTGCTCCAGGTCATCACGGACAAGAGCATCGTGCACACGCTCTTCACCGAGATCGGCCCCCGCTACGAGAACCGTCCGGGTGGTTACACCCGCATCACCAAGATCGGTAACCGCCGTGGCGACAACGCGCCCATGGCTGTCATCGAGCTGGTCGAGGCGCTGACGGTCGCGCAGCAGGCGACCGGCGAGGCCGAGGCCGCCACCAAGCGTGCGGTCAAGGAGGCCGAGGAGGCCAAGGTCGAGGAGACCAAGGCCGACGAGGTCGCCGAGGACGCGGCGCCGGCCGAGGGCGAGGAGTCGAAGGAGGCGTAAGGCCGTCCTTTGGCTGCCGGCCCGTCGTGGCTGGTCGCGCAGTTCCCCGCCCCCCTGAGGGGGCGCGTCAGTGGGCCCGTTCCTTTCGAGGGGCGGGCCCACTTTCCTGTGCTTGAGAGGATTCTTCCGTGAGTGACGAAGTTCAGCCCGGCCACGTGCGTATCCGTCTTGACCTGTCCTACGACGGGACCGGCTTTCACGGCTGGGCCAAGCAGGCCGGTGGTCGGCGGACCGTGCAGGGGGAGATCGAGGAGGCGCTGCGCGTCGTCACGCGGTCGCACGAGACGACGTACGAGCTGACCGTCGCCGGGCGGACCGATGCCGGGGTGCACGCGCGCGGACAGGTGGCGCACGTCGACCTGCCGGCCGGGCTGTGGGAGGAGCAGGGCGAGAAGCTGCTGAAGCGGCTGGCCGGGCGGCTCCCGAAGGATGTCCGGGTGTGGTCGCTCGCGGCGGCCCCGGAGGGCTTCAACGCCCGTTTCTCGGCCGTCTGGCGCCGCTACGCGTACCGGGTGACCGACAATCCCGGCGGTGTCGATCCGCTGCTGCGCAACCACGTGCTGTGGCACGACTGGCCGCTCGACGTGGCGGCCATGAACGAGGCGGCCGCGCGGCTGCTGGGGGAGCACGACTTCGCGGCGTACTGCAAGCGGCGGGAGGGGGCGACGACCATCAGGACCCTCCAGGAGCTGAGCCTGGAGCGGGGGTCCGACGGGATCGTCACGGCGACCGTGCGGGCGGACGCCTTCTGCCACAACATGGTGCGGTCCCTGATCGGCGCGCTGCTGTTCGTGGGGGACGGGCACCGGGGCCCGGAGTGGCCGGGCAAGGTGCTGGCCGCCGGAGTCAGGGACTCGGCCGTGCACGTCGTACGCCCGCACGGCCTGACCCTCGAGGAGGTCGGCTACCCGGCGGACGAGCTCCTCGCGGCGCGCAACAAGGAGGCGCGCAACAAGCGCTCGCTGCCGTCCGCCGGGTGCTGCTAGGGGCGCGTGGTCACCGGTTCGCCGCTGCTGAGGCCTGGGCCTCGCCGCGGCGGCGGATCTGGCGGAAGGTGAACTCCGCCAGGTCGTCACCGGTCCGGAAGACCTTGGTGTCCTTGGTGGTGACGTCCTTGCCGCTGGTGAAGCCGGTGGTGGTGAAGTAGGCGTAGCGGCCGTAGGAGTTCACCGTCGTACGGCAGACCCCGGAGTTGCAGAAGGCCGGCACGCCGGCGCCCGCGAGGGAGCTGACGAAGCCCTTCTTGTCGGCCTCGCTCTTGGCCTTGCCGGCTTGCGCCTCGGTGTTGAAGACGGCCACGCCGACCGTGACCGCAACGCCGTCCTTGCTGTAGGTGACGCGCAGCAGCCGGGTGCAGTTGTTCTTGGTGAGAACGTTGACCAGGGTGCCCTTGGCGACCGAGGCGCAGTTCTTGGTGTCGGCCGTCGCGCCCTTCTTGTAGACCGTCTCGCCCATGGTCAGCTGGGTGCCCGGGAAGAGGGTCTCGGCGCTGAGCGGTGCGGTGTCCTTCTGCACGCTGGATATGAAGTCCTGCGGGTCCAGCGGCGGGGGCGCGCTGGTCGGCGCGAAGGACGGCACCGAGTCCGCGGACTCGCTGGGCAGCGAGGCGCTCGCGGGCAGGTTGGTGGGCGTGCCGGAGGCCTTGTCGTCGCCGTTCGCGGACACCACGGCCATCGCGACGGCGGTGCCGATCGCCAGCGTGGCGACCACGCCACCGCCGATGAACAGCACTCTGCGCCGCTTGTTCCGCGTTTCCGAGGCCTCGGCCAGCGCCGCCCAGTCCGGGGTCTGGTCGTTGCCGCTGCTCCACGGTTGCTGAGACTGCGGTTTCCAGGGATCCCACTGGGACTGGGGTCCCCCCTGCCCATAACTCATGGGGCGCATCTTAGACGGGGGAAGCGGGGTGCCGGTGCGACAGTACGAACGGTGATAGTGGACCTTTGGGGCACGGGGGAGCATCCCGGTACCGCCGGGGGCCTCCGATGTCCGGGGAGTGTCGCCGAGGGCTCGTTTTGACCCGTCCGGGGGCGTCCCGGTAGGCTGACTCCTCGTTGTGTATTGGCTCGCTCATTCTCACGGGAGCGGCCTCTACCTAGGTTCCCTGGAGCAGTTACCAGTGGGCGGCATACGGGCAGCGTCCCCGGCATTGTCGTCCCCAGCTGCACGATCGCTTCAGTGATGCCATGTGTCAGCACCCATCCACTGAAGAAGAAGGCTGCGAAGTGCGTACGTACAGCCCCAAGCCCGGCGATGTGACTCGCCAGTGGCACGTCATTGACGCTCGGGACGTCGTCCTGGGCCGTCTCGCCACCACCGCCGCGTCCCTTCTCCGCGGCAAGCACAAGCCGATCTACGCGCCCCACGTCGACACCGGTGACTTCGTCATCATCATCAACGCCGACAAGGTGCACCTGTCCGGCAACAAGCGGACCCAGAAGATGGCGTACCGCCACTCCGGCTACCCGGGTGGTCTGCGCTCCGTCCGCTACGACGAGCTGCTCGACAAGAACCCCGAGAAGGCCATCGAGAAGGCCGTCAAGGGCATGCTCCCCAAGAACACGCTGGGCCGTCAGATGCTCTCGAAGCTGAAGGTCTACAAGGGTGACGTGCACCCGCACGCTGCGCAGCAGCCGGTGCCGTTCGAGATCACCCAGGTCGCGCAGTAAGTCCGGCCACCCCCTAAGACTGAAGAGAATCTGAGGAGAATCGTGGCCGAGACCACTGCCGAGCAGCCGCTCGAAGAGCTTGACATCGACAGCTACACCACGGAGTCGGACGTCCCCGTCGAGGGCGAGTACACCTCCGAGTCCCTCGCGTCCCGCTTCGGCGACCCGCAGCCGGCCGCCGGCCTGGGCCGTCGCAAGAACGCCATCGCCCGCGTCCGGATCATCCCGGGCACCGGCAAGTGGAAGATCAACGGTCGCACCCTCGAGGACTACTTCCCGAACAAGGTGCACCAGCAGGAAGTCAACGAGCCCTTCAAGGTGCTGGAGCTCGAAGGCCGTTACGACGTCGTCGCCCGCATCGCCGGTGGCGGTGTCTCCGGTCAGGCCGGTGCGCTCCGTCTCGGTGTCGCCCGCGCGCTGAACGAGGCGGACGTCGACAACAACCGCGGCCCGCTCAAGAAGGCCGGCTTCCTCAGGCGCGACGACCGTGCGGTCGAGCGCAAGAAGGCCGGTCTCAAGAAGGCCCGCAAGGCCCCGCAGTACAGCAAGCGCTAATCACCAGCTGCCTGCACGTACTCCGAACGCCCCGGCGGCACGCCACATGTGCCGCCGGGGCGTTCGTTTATCCCAGGCAAGGGCGTATAACGACACAAGACGCTCAACGGCTGGTGTGATCGCATGACTAAGCGCCTGTCATCATTTTCTGGCAGCACGGACGCTTCCTCAGGAGGACAAGTGGGACGACTCTTCGGCACGGACGGCGTGCGCGGTGTCGCCAACGCGGACCTGACCGCCGAGATGGCGCTCGGCCTGTCGGTCGCGGCGGCGCACGTGCTGGCCGAGGCGGGGACGTTCGAGGGCCACCGGCCGAAGGCGGTCGTCGGACGGGACCCGCGCGCGTCCGGGGAGTTCCTTGAGGCGGCCGTGGTCGCCGGCCTCGCGAGCGCCGGCGTCGACGTCCTGAGCGTGGGCGTCCTGCCGACCCCGGCCGTGGCCTTCCTGACCGGCGCGCTCGGCGCCGACCTCGGTGTCATGCTCTCCGCCAGCCACAACGCCATGCCGGACAACGGCATCAAGTTCCTCGCCCGCGGCGGCCACAAGCTCGACGACGAGCTGGAGGACCGCATCGAGGCGGTGTACGAGTCCCACCGGCACGGCGAGCCCTGGGAGCGGCCGACCGGTGCGGGCGTCGGCCGGGTGCGGTCGTACGACGCGGGTTCCGAGCAGTACGTCGGCCACCTGCTCGCCGTCCTCCCCAACCGGTTGGACGGTCTGAAGATCGTTCTCGACGAAGCGCACGGCGCGGCCGCGGGGGTCTCGCCGGAGGCGTTCCGCCGGGCCGGTGCCGAGGTCGTCACCATCGGAGCCGAGCCGGACGGTCTCAACATCAACGACGGCTGCGGCTCGACCCACCTCGGACCGCTGAAGGCCGCGGTCGTCGAGCACGGCGCCGACTTCGGCATCGCCCACGACGGCGACGCGGACCGGTGCCTGGCCGTGGACCACACCGGCGAGGAGGTCGACGGCGACCAGATCATGGCCGTGCTCGCGCTCGCGATGCGGGAGCGGGACGCGCTGCGCGCCGACACCGTCGTCGCCACCGTCATGTCCAACCTCGGGTTCAAGCTGGCGCTGGAGCGGGCGGGGCTGCACCTCGTGCAGACCGCGGTCGGCGACCGGTACGTCCTGGAGGAGATGAAGGAGCACGGGTACGCCCTCGGCGGCGAGCAGTCCGGGCACGTCATCATCCTCGACCACGCGACGACCGGTGACGGCACGCTGACCGGGCTGCTGCTGGCGGCGCGGGTCGCCGAGACCGGGAAGTCCCTGCGGGAGCTGGCCGGGGTGATGGAGCGGCTGCCCCAGGTACTGATCAACGTGCCGGACGTCGACCGGTCGCGCGTGGGGACCTCGGGGGACCTGGCGGCGGCCGTGGCCGAGGCGGAGCGGGAGCTGGGGGAGACGGGGCGCGTGCTGCTCCGCCCCTCCGGGACCGAGCCGCTGGTGCGGGTGATGGTCGAGGCGGCCGACATCGAGCAGGCGCGGTCGGTGGCGGGACGGCTGGCCGACGCCGTGAAGTCGGCGCTGGGGTAGTTCGTCTTTCTGGGGTCGGGGTGCCGGGGAGCGTGGGCTGCGGGCTGCGGGTTCGTCGTGGCTTGTCGCGCAGTTCCTCCCCCAGCCTTCGGCCGGGGGACCCCCAGCGCCCCTAGGTTTCCTGGCGGTGGAGTTTCCAGAAGTACTTCTGGGCGACGAGGGTCGCCGTGCCCGCGAGGACGATGCCCAGCAGGTTCAGGAGCAGCTGCTCGGTCGAACCCCATGCCTGCCGGTACTCGCTGTACGAGAAGGCCACCGCCGCGTTCGCCGCCGCCGGGACGGTCGTCACCGAGATGGCCACGCCCACCAGGGCGCCCGACTTCGCCGAGGTCAGGGAGAGTATGCCGGCGATGCCGGCCAGGACCGCGACGACGAACGAGAACGCGTCCGGACGGTAGATGAAGTTGGTGTTCGGGCGTTCGGCCTCCAACTGCACCTTGGTGAACAGGCCTGCGCCGTCCATGAAGTAGGTGAAGCCGACCGTCACCAGCATCGCCACCGCGAAGCCGACGAGCAGCGCGATCACGGAACGCAGGGCCAGGCGGGGGCGGCGTCGCACGGCCGCCGTGCAGATGCCGGCCAGCGGGCCGAACTCCGGGCCCACCGCCATCGCCCCCACGATCAGGATCGCGTTGTCCAGAACGACACCGCAGGCCGCGATCATCGTGGCCAGCGTGATGAACGCGACGTAGGTGACCGACAGCGTCGACTCCTCGTGGGTCGCCTCCGTCAGCCCTTCCCACAGCACCGCGTCCGCGCCCTCGCCCGGCGCCTCGGCCTCGGCTTCGTCGGCCCGGCGGGACAGCGTCAGATCGATGTCCTCCACGGCGATCGAGCCGGTCTCGTCCAGTCCCGACGCCCTGAGCGCGCCGATGAGTTCGTCGCCCGCCTCCCGGGCCACGTCGCACATCACGACGTCCCCCGCGGGGTTGCGGGCGGCTCCCGGCAGGACCACGAGGTGGGTCGTGCCGACGGTGGTCTCGATCAGCCGGACCACGTCGTCGGTGCGGTCGGCCGGGGTGATCAGGCGCAGATGCAGCATGGCGCCTTTCTAACAGGCCCGGAGGTCACAGCTTGCGCAGCCTCAGGCGCTGCACCTTGTGGTCCGGGCCCTTGCGCACGACCAGGGTGGCGCGGCCGCGGGTGGGGGCGATGTTCTCCACCAGGTTCGGCCTGTTGATGGTGCGCCACAGGCCGCGGGCGTAGTCCAGGGCCTCCTCCTCGGAGACCTGGGTGTACTTGCGGAAGTACGAGTCGGGGTTCTGGAAGGCGGTCTGCCGGAGCTTCTGGAACCGGTTGAGGTACCAGCGCTCGATGTCCTCCTCGCCGGCATCGACGTACACGCTGAAGTCGAAGTAGTCCGCGAGGCCGACCCGGGTGCGGCCGTCGCTGCCGGGCAGCGCGGGCTGCAGGACGTTCAGGCCCTCGACGATCAGGATGTCCGGGCGCCGGACGGTGAGCCTGCGGTCCGGGACGATGTCGTAGATGAGGTGGGAGTAGACGGGGGCGGTGACCTCGTCCTTGCCGGCCTTGATGTCGGCGACGAAGCGGGTCAGGGCCCGGCGGTCGTACGACTCGGGGAAGCCCTTGCGCGACATCAGGCCGCGCGCCTCCAGCTCCCTGGTCGGGAGCAGGAAGCCGTCCGTCGTCACCAGCTCGACGCGCGGGTGCTCGGGCCAGCGGGAGAGCAGGGCCTGCAGGAGCCGGGCGACGGTGGACTTCCCGACGGCGACCGAACCGGCCACGCCTATCACGAAGGGGGTGCCGGACTGCGAACCCTGTTCGCCGAGGAAGGTGTTCAGGGCGCCCCGCAGGCCGTCCGTGGCGCCGACGTACAGATTGAGCAGCCGGGACAGCGGCAGGTAGACGTCCCGCACCTCGTCGAGGTCGATGACGTCACCGAGTCCGCGCAGCTTCTCGACCTCGTCGGCGGTCAGCGGCAAGGGCGTCTTGTCACGCAGCGCGCTCCACTCGGCGCGGGTGAGGTCGACGTAGGGAGTCGCCTCCGGCCTGTGCCGGTGGGCGCTCCGGGGCATCGGGGAGACCGGAGAGATCACATTCCATTGTTAACGGAGTCTGAACGGGACGGCGGGTGGGGTCCGTCACGTGGGGCTGCGGCCGGGACCGAGGGAGGCGAGGCTCTCGGCTGCCAGGCGTGCGAGGGACTTGGCGCGCGTGACGAAGACGTCCGGGTTGTCCATCCTGGCCGTGACCCGCGGTGGATAGATCTCGGAATCGACGTGGTGGGCGAACGTGTCGCGCAACGCGGTGAGGACGTTCGTCCGGTCGGGCTCGGGAAGCGACCCGACGAACACGTAGCCCGAGGCGACACCCGCCACGACCACACGCTTCGCCTGGTCGTCCGTCACGTGCCGGAGGATGAAGGCGGCCGCGTCCTCGAAGAGGGCCGACGTGGCGAACCAGTCGAGACCCTCCTCCGACGCGCCGCGGGGCAAGGACACGAGCTTCGTCATCGCTTCGAGAGTGCCATGACCGGATCCGACCCGCGACGTCATTTCCGATTTCGGGCACGCTGAGCCGTGTTCGGGGCGGGGGCGGCACTTAGGCTGCCGCTCATGTGCGGAATCGTGGGATACGTGGGGGCGCAGTCGGCGCTCGATGTCGTGGTGGCCGGGCTGAAGCGGCTGGAGTACCGCGGGTACGACTCGGCCGGTGTCGCCGTGCTGGCGGACGGCGGGCTGGCCTCGGCGAAGAAGGCCGGGAAGCTGGTGAACCTGGAGAAGGAGCTGACGGAGCGGCCGTTGCCGACCGGGTCCACCGGCGTCGGGCACACCCGCTGGGCCACGCACGGCGGCCCGACGGACGCCAACGCGCATCCGCACCTCGACAACGCCGGCCGGGTCGCCGTCGTCCACAACGGGATCATCGAGAACTTCGCCGCGCTGCGCGCCGAGTTGGCGGAGCGCGGGCACGACCTGGCGTCCGAGACGGACACCGAGGTCGTGGCGCACCTGCTCGCCGAGGAGTTCTCCGCCACCGCCGATCTCGCGGAGGCGATGCGGCTGGTGTGCCGCCGTCTGGAGGGCGCGTTCACCCTGGTCGCGGTGCACGCCGACGAGCCGGACGTGGTCGTGGGCGCCCGCCGGAACTCCCCCCTGGTGGTGGGCGTGGGGGAGGGCGAGGCGTTCCTCGCCTCGGACGTCGCCGCGTTCATCGCCCACACGCGGTCGGCGATCGAGCTGGGCCAGGACCAGGTGGTGGAGCTGCGCCGGGACGGCGTGACGGTGACGGGCTTCGACGGCGCCCCGGCGGACGTCCGTGCGTACCACGTCGACTGGGACGCGTCGGCGGCGGAGAAGGGGGGCTACGACTACTTCATGCTCAAGGAGATCGCCGAGCAGCCCAAGGCGGTCGCCGACACCCTCCTGGGCCGCATCGACACGAACGGCTCGCTGACCCTCGACGAGGTCCGGATCGGCGCGGCGGAGCTGCGCGAGGTCGACAAGGTGGTCATCGTCGCCTGCGGTACGGCCTTCCACGCCGGGCTGATCGCCAAGTACGCCATCGAGCACTGGACCCGCATCCCGTGCGAGGTTGAGCTGGCCAGCGAGTTCCGCTACCGGGACCCGATCCTGGACTCGCGTTCGCTGGTCATCGCCATCTCGCAGTCCGGCGAGACCATGGACACCCTGATGGCGCTGCGGCACGCGCGGGAACAGGGCTCGAAGGTGCTCGCCATCTGCAACACCAACGGCTCGACGATCCCCCGTGAGTCGGACGCGGTGCTGTACACCCACGCCGGCCCGGAGGTCGCGGTCGCCTCGACCAAGGCGTTCCTCACCCAGTTGGTCGCCTGCTACCTGGTCGCCCTCTACCTCGGCCAGGTGCGGGGCACCAAGTGGGGCGACGAGATCGGCGCCGTGATCCGGGACCTCTCGCAGATCTCCGGCGAGGTCGAACGGGTCCTGGAGACCATGGAGCCGGTACGGGCGCTGGCGCGGTCGCTGGCGGACAAGAAGACGGTGCTGTTCCTCGGCCGGCACGTCGGCTACCCGGTCGCCCTGGAAGGCGCCCTGAAGCTCAAGGAACTGGCGTACATGCACGCCGAGGGCTTCGCGGCGGGCGAGTTGAAGCACGGGCCGATCGCGCTGATCGAGGAGGATCTGCCGGTGGTCGTGGTCGTGCCCTCGCCGCGCGGCCGTTCGGTGCTGCACGACAAGATCGTGTCCAACATCCAGGAGATCAGGGCGCGCGGTGCGCGGACCATCGTGATCGCGGAGGAGGGCGACGAGGCGGTCGTGCCGTACGCCGACCACCTGGTCAGCATCCCGGCCACCCCGACCCTCCTCCAGCCGCTGGTGGCCACGGTCCCGCTCCAGGTCTTCGCCTGCGAGCTGGCCACCGCCCGCGGCAACGAGGTGGACCAGCCGCGCAACCTGGCGAAGTCCGTGACCGTGGAGTGACCGTAGGCTGCCCGACATGAGCATCATCGGGGTCGGGATCGACGTCGCCGAGATCGACCGGTTCCGGGAGTCGCTGGAGCGTACTCCCGGGCTGGCCGGGCGGTTGTTCGTGGAGCGGGAGTTGTATCTGGCGAGCGGGGAGCGGCGCGGCGCCGCCTCGCTCGCGGCGCGGTTCGCGGCGAAGGAGGCCCTGGCCAAGGCGCTGGGTGCGCCGCCGGGGCTGCTCTGGACGGACGTGGAGGTGGTCGTCGAGGACAGCGGGCGGCCACGGCTGCGGGTACGGGGCAGCGTGGCCGCCTGCGCGGCGGAACTCGGCGTCCGGTCGTGGCATGTGTCGCTCAGTCACGATGCCGGGGTGGCCTCGGCGGTGGTGATCGCCGAGGGGTGACCCGGCCCCTGGGGGGTGCCCCGGGTGGTGCCCCCGCAGTGAGCCCCGGCAGCGGCGGCGGATGCGTGGTCCGCGGGTTACGGGAGAGACTCGGGGCATGCGGACTGCTTACAGCGTGGAGACGGTACGGGCGGCCGAGCGGGAGTTGATGGCGCGGCTGCCGGAAGGGGCGCTGATGCAGCGGGCCGCCGCCGGGCTGGCCGCCGCCTGCGCCGAGTTGCTCGGACGGGTGTACGGCAGCCGGGTGGTGCTGCTGGTCGGCAGCGGGGACAACGGCGGGGACGCGCTGTACGCGGGGGCGCGGCTGGCCCGCAGGGGCGCGGGCGTCACGGCCGTGCCGCTCACGCCGGAGCGGGCGCACGCGGACGGGCTGGCGGCGCTGCGCCGGGCCGGCGGCAGGGTGGTGGACCCCGGGAGTGCCGACGCGGCGATCCTGCGGGCCGATCTCGTCGTCGACGGGATCGTGGGCATCGGCGGGAAGGGCGGGCTGCGCCCGGACGCGGCCGCGCTGGTGGCCGTGGTGGAGCGCTCGCGGGCCGCCGTGGTCGCCGTGGACCTGCCGAGCGGGGTCGAGGCGGACAGCGGTGAGGTGCGCGGGGCGGCCGTACGGGCCGACCTCACGGTCACCTTCGGGACGCACAAGCCGGGGCTGCTGGTCGATCCCGCGCGGGCGTACGCCGGTTCGGTACGACTGGTCGACATCGGGCTCGAACTGCCCGAGGAGGCCGAGCTGGAGGCGTTGCAGGACGTCGACGTGGCGCGGCTGCTGCCGGCGCCGTCGGCGGAGAGCGACAAGTACCGGCGGGGAGTGGTCGGCATCGCCGCCGGGTCGGCGCGCTATCCGGGCGCGGCCGTGCTCGCCGTCGCGGGTGCGCTGCGGGGCGGCGCCGGGGCCGTACGGTACGCCGGGCCAGCCAAGGACGAGGTGCTGGCGCGCTTTCCCGAGACGCTGGTGTCGGACGGGGGGCCGCGCAAGGCCGGGCGGGTGCAGGCGTGGGTGGTCGGGCCGGGCGCCGGTGACGACGCCCGGATGGTCGCCGAGGTGCTGGAGGAGGAGGTGCCGGTGCTGCTCGACGCGGACGGGCTGCGGCTCGCCGACCGCGACACGGTGCGCGGTCGTACGGCACCCACGCTGATGACGCCGCACGCCGGGGAGGCGGCCGCTCTGCTGGGGGTACGGCGGGAGGAGGTCGAGGCCGGCCGGCTCGCGGCGGTGCGGGAGCTGGCGGCGGCGTACCGGGCGACGGTGCTGCTGAAGGGGTCGACGACGTTGGTCGCGGCGGCCGGGGGAGGAGCGGTCCGGGTCAACGCGACGGGGACGCCGTGGCTGGCCACCGCCGGGAGCGGGGATGTGCTGTCGGGGCTCGGGGGGTCGTTGCTCGCGGCGGGGTTGGACGGGCGGGACGCGGGGAGTGTGGCGGCGTATCTGCACGGGCTCGCGGGGAGGTTCGCCGCGCGGGGGGCGCCGGTGGTCGCGCACGAGGTCGCCGCGGAGCTGCCGTCGGCGTGGCGGGGTGTTTTCCCGAGGGGGTGAGGGGGGCGGACGGTTCGGGGCGACCCGATCGCGCGCCCTTCCCGGCCGCGTCTGCATCCCCCGGGTGACCTCGCCGCGCGGCTTCCCGGAATCGCCAGGGGGGCGGGGTTGTCTGATCGCATGATTAGTGGACGAATCATGCGTAAACGGCGGGGGAGTGCCGGAGTCCTCGTCGTCGCCCTGGCCGTGCTCTGTCTCGGGGCCGGGAGCGCCGCCGCCGGCACCGGTGCCCCCAAGCCGCCGGCCGTCGTTCCCGAGTCGGACCTGGTGCCGGGGGTCGCGCCCGGCCCCGGCCGGCCCTGGACAGTCGACACCCCCGACCAGGTGCTGCCGCCGAAGGTGTACACGCCCGGTGCCCAGGAGGACGCCGTCGAGCCGAAGGCGGCGGCGCCGGGGACGTACGACCTCGTCGAGTACGTGCCGCTCAGCGACGCCGTCGCCAAGGTGAGCTGCTCCAAGCTCACCGGCCCGTACCAGAGGCAGATCGAGCAGTGGCTGGGGCTCAAGGCGGACGGCAGGCAGTCCGCGGCCGACTGCAAGGCCATCCGGACGTTCCAGAAGCGGTACGGGATCAAGCCGGCGATCGGGTTCGCGGGACCGGTGACCTGGTACCAGATGATGCTGCTGTCGGCGAGGAAGAACCCGAACGCCGCGAAGAACTGCCCCGTGCGGTCGTACCGGGTCGCCTGCGTCGATCTCAACCGGCAGGTCACCTGGGTGCAGAAGGGCGGCAAGGTGATCTACGGGCCGGTGCAGATGCGCAGCGGACGCAAGGGCTACGCGACCAGGGCCGGGTGGCACACCGTGTACTGGCGGCACAAGAACCACTGGTCGACGCTGTACAACTCGCCCATGCCGTATGCCCAGTTCTTCGACGGCGGGCAGGCCTTCCATGCCGTGTACGGCTCCATCTACACCACCGTCGGCTCCTGGGGGTGCGTGAACCTGAAGCTCGGCGACGCCAAGAAGCTGTGGGGCGTGCTGAAAAAGGGGGACAAGGTGTACGTGTGGGGGCACCGGACGGGTACCTGAGCTGTCCGGACCTCGTACCAGGGCCTGCGCCGGGGGGCCGGCCGGGGCCTCTGAGACACTGGGGGCGCGATGAGTGACACACCGACTGCACCGACTGCGCCGACCGCGCCCCTGCGCGCCCGCGCCCAGATCGACCTGGCCGCCCTGCGGGCCAACGTGCGGACCCTGCGCGCCCTCGCGCCGGGCGCCGCCCTGATGGCCGTGGTGAAGTCCGACGCGTACGGCCACGGCGCCGTCCAGTGTGCCCGCGCCGCCGTCGAGGCGGGCGCGGCCTGGCTGGGTACGGCCACTCCGGAGGAGGCCCTGGCACTGCGCGCCGACGCGGATCTGCCGGCGGACGTGCGGATCATGTGCTGGCTGTGGACCCCGGGCGGGCCCTGGCGCGAGGCCGTCGAGGCGGACCTGGACGTGTCGGTGAGCGGCCTGTGGGCGCTGCGCGAGGTCGTCGAGGCGGCGCGGCTGGCCGGCCGCCCCGCGCGCGTGCAGCTCAAGGCGGACACCGGGCTCGGGCGCAACGGCTGCCAGCCCGCCGACTGGCCCGAGCTGGTCGGCGAGGCGCTGCGGGCCGAGGCGGCGGGCCGGGTCCGGATCACGGGACTGTGGTCGCACTTCGCCTGCGCCGACGAGCCCGGCCATCCCTCCATCGCCGCCCAGCTCACCCTCTTCCGTGAACTGCTCGCGTACGCCGAGGAGCAGGGCGTGCGCCCCGAGGTGCGGCACATCGCCAACTCGCCGGCCACCCTCACCCTCCCCGAGTCCCACTTCGACCTCGTCCGCACCGGCATCGCGCTCTACGGCCTGTCGCCCAGCCCCGAGCTGGGCAGCGCGGCCGACTTCGGCCTGCGCCCGGTGATGACCCTGGCCGCCTCCCTCGCCCTGGTGAAGCACGTCCCGGGCGGACACGGCGTCAGCTACGGACACCATTACGTCACGCCCGGCGAGACCACCCTCGGGCTGGTCCCCGTCGGGTACGCGGACGGCGTCCCGCGGCACGCCTCCGGCAGCGGACCCGTGCTGATCGGCGGCAAGTGGCGGACGGTCGCCGGACGCGTCGCCATGGACCAGTTCGTCGTCGACCTCGGCGGCGACGAGCCCGAAACCGGTTCCGAGGCCGTGCTGTTCGGGCCGGGCGACCGCGGCGAGCCCACCGCCGAGGACTGGGCCCAGGCCGCCGGCACCATCGCCTACGAGATCGTCACCCGCATCGGAACCCGGGTTCCTCGCGTCTACGTGAACGAGGAACCGAATGGGCAGGAACCAAGGGACGGCGACTGACCTTCTCCATGGTTCGGCGGCGCCGCAACCCGGTTACACCTGTAGCAGCATGAGTCATGTCGTCGGAATCACCCGAACCGCCGAACCGGCGAACTGCAGTACGGCGAAGAGGAGCGGTACGTGAGCGAGAGCAGTGCGGAGGCCGTAGCGGACGCCGCGGCGGCCGTCGTCTCCGCCACGGGGGTGGACGCCAGCTGGCGCAAGGTGACCGGTATCGCCGGGGCCGCCATAGGCGTACTCGCCGCCGGGGCGGCGGCCGGGGTCGCCCTGGAACGGATGACGGTGGGCCGCGCGATGCGCCGCAAGGCCCGGCTGGCCCTGGACTCCGCAGGACCCTACGGCACCCTGCGCGGCACACCGGGCAAGGCCTCCGCCGACGACGGCACCGAGCTGTACTACGAGGTCGACGAGACCGAACCCGACACCGGCACCGCCGTCTCCCCGCGCCGCCGCCGGCTCTTCGGCCGCAAGGCGCCCGCACCCGTCACCGTCGTCTTCAGCCACGGCTACTGCCTCAACCAGGACTCCTGGCACTTCCAGCGCGCGGCCCTGCGCGGCGTCGTCCGCACCGTGCACTGGGACCAGCGCAGCCACGGCCGCTCCGGCCGGGGTGTCGCCCAGCACGAGGACGGCGCGGCGGTCACCATCGACCAGCTGGGCCGGGACCTCAAGGCCGTCCTCGACGCGGCCGTCCCCGAGGGGCCGATCGTGCTGGTCGGTCACTCCATGGGCGGCATGACCGTGATGGCGCTGGCCGCGCAGTACCCGGAGCTGATCCGGGAGCGGGTCGTCGCCACCGCCTTCGTCGGCACCTCGTCCGGGCGGCTCGGCGAGGTCAACTTCGGGCTGCCGGTCGCCGGCGTCAACGCGGTGCGCCGGGTGCTGCCCGGAGTGCTGAAGGCGCTGGGCACCCAGGCCGCGCTGGTGGAGAAGGGACGGCAGATCACCGCCGACCTGTTCGCCGGGATCATCAAGCGGTACTCGTTCGCGGGCCGGGACATCGACCCGGCCGTCGAGCGGTTCGCCGAACGGATGATCGAGTCCACTCCGATCGACGTGGTCGCCGAGTTCTACCCGGCCTTCACCGACCACGACAAGACCGCCGCGCTCGCCCACTTCCAGAAACTGCCGGTGCTGGTGCTGGCCGGGGTGCAGGACCTGGTCACGCCCAGCGAGCACAGCGAGGTCATCGCCGACCTGCTGCCCGACGCCGAACTGGTGCTCGTCCCGGACGCCGGTCACCTGGTCATGCTGGAACACCCGGAAGTGGTCACCGACCGGCTCGCCGACCTCCTCACGCGCGCGGGCGCCGTGCCGGCAGGGGCTACGGTAAGTGGCTATGGAAGCACCAGCAGCACGGCACGACCTGGCTGAGACCGAGCTGATCATCACCTCCCCCGAGCAGATGCGGGAGCTGGGCCGCCGACTGGCCAAGCTGCTGCGCGCCGGTGACCTCGTGATGCTCAGCGGGGAGCTCGGCGCCGGCAAGACGACGCTGACGCGCGGCCTGGGCGAGGGGCTCGGGGTGCGCGGGGCCGTCACCTCGCCGACGTTCGTCATCGCCCGCGTCCACCCCTCCCTCGGGGACGGGCCGCCGCTCGTCCACGTCGACGCGTACCGCCTCGGCGGCGGGCTCGACGAGATGGAGGACCTCGACCTCGACGTCTCGCTGCCCGAGTCCGTGATCGTCGTGGAGTGGGGCGAGGGCAAGGTCGAGGAGCTGACCGAGGACCGGCTCGTCGTGGGCATCCACCGGGCCGTCGGTGACACCACGGACGAGGTGCGGCACGTCACCCTGACGGGTCTCGGGGAGCGGTGGGCCGCGGTGGAGCTGGGTGCGCTGTCCGCCTGAGGACCGTGTGAACGTTCCGACAAGGCGTCGGGAAAATGTTGCGCCGGGCACATCGGGCGTGGTCACATGGTATCCAGTCCGTAGTTAGGTCTACCTAACCACGTCCGCCCCCGTACGTCAGGAGGCGCCAGTGTCCGTGTCCCAGTCCGAGGAGCGGCGACCGGTCACGGCCGCCGACGTCTGCATGCGCGAGCTGCTGGCGTCCTGCGCGGCCGCCGACGCGGTGTCCAGGCCGCCCGGACGTCCGGAGCCGGCACCCGGGCCGGTCCCGCAGCCGGCGGCGCGGCCGACGTCGCAGCCGGGCGCGCGGGCGCGCCGGGCGGCCTAGGTGTGCTGCGAAAGTCCCGTCTGCCGCGCGACGCCATGCACGCTCCCCCAGCCTCCGGCCGGGGGGACCCCCAGAGCACGCACCGGACGCCGCGCGGCCCGCCCTCCGGGCGGAGGACGGGACTTTCGCAGCACGCCCCAGGGCCCCGGCGGTCAGCGGATCACCATCACCTTCACGCCGATCGTCGCGAACCGCCACATCGCCTCGCCGTCCGCGCGGGTCTCGCGGATGCCGCCCGTCTTCACCGTCGGGTCGGGGGTCTCCGTGGAGCCGCCGCCGGTGGCGGCGCTGAAGCCGATCGCCGAGCCGTCCTTCGTCGTCGCGAAGCGGACCACGTGTTCGATGGGCAGCCCGTCCGTGCCCGTGACGGCCTTCGAGCGGGACGTCACCCAGTAGACACCGGGGACGGGGTCGATCGTCCCCGGGTTCACCTTGAAGGTGCGCTCCAGGCGGCCCTGCTCGTCGACGAGCCAGACCCGGTCGTCGTCCACCGAGTACACCACCCGTTCACCCGTGCCGGAGTTGTTCGGAAGGGCCTCCGGATGGCGCCGGTCCCGGGGCGCCCTGGACGCCGTCGCCCCGGGCGCGGCGCTCGCCGCCGCCCGGCCGCCGAGGCCGGGCGGAACGGTGGCGGAGGCCTGGTAGGCGAGGAGGCCGACCGCACCGACGGCCGCCGCGGTGAGGCCCGCCACGATTCCCGAGCTGGTCCCTGACACGTGCGCCACCTCTGTCTAGCCGGATGCCTTGTCGTGCGGCTGGCGCACGACGCGTGGACGACTCGTGTACGACTGGCCGTATATGTCGTACTTCGTACGAACCGTAGCAGTCAGTGACGGTCCGCTCCGGACGGCCGTGCTCGCGCCGCCGGAGCCGTAGGCTGTTCGCGTGCTCTTGCTCGCTCTGGATACCGCCACCCCCGCCGTCACCGTCGCGCTGCACGACGGTACGGCCGTCATCGCCTCGTCGAGCCAGGTGGACGCGCGCCGGCACGGCGAGCTGCTGCTGCCGGCCGTCGACCGCGTCCTCGCCGAGGCCGGGGTCACGCTGGACGCCGTGACCGGGATCGCCGTAGGCGTCGGACCCGGCCCCTACACCGGCCTGCGGGTCGGTCTGATGACCGCCGACACCTTCGGGCTCGCCCTCGGGGTGCCCGTGCACGGCCTGTGCACGCTCGACGCCCTCGCCTACGCGGCCGACATCGAGAAGGGCCCGTTCGTCGTGGCCACCGATGCCCGCCGCAAGGAGGTCTACTGGGCGACGTACGCCGACTCGCGCACCCGGCTCACGGAGCCGGCCGTCGACCGGCCCGCCGACATCGCCGAGCGGGTCGCCGGGATGCCGGCGGTCGGCGCGGGCGCGCTGCTCTACCCGGACACCTTCCCGGCCGCCCACGAACCCGAGCACGTCTCGGCCGCGGCCCTGGCCTGCCTCGCCGCCGCCAGGCTGGCCGCGGGCGAGGAACTGCCCGCGCCCCGGCCGCTGTACCTGCGCCGGCCGGACGCCCAGGTGCCCAAGAACTACAAGGTGGTCACACCCAAGTGACCGCACAGCTGCGCGAGATGCGCTGGTGGGACATCGACCCGGTCCTGGAGCTGGAGAGGGACCTGTTCCCCGAGGACGCCTGGTCCCGGGGCATGTTCTGGTCCGAGCTGGCGCACGCGAGGGGACCGCAGGCGTCCCGGCGGTACGTGGTCGCCCTGGAGGACGACCGGATCGTCGGGTACGCGGGGCTGGCCGCGCAGGGCGCCGGGGCCGAGGGCGGCGCCGCCCCCATGGGCGACATCCAGACCATCGCCGTACGACGTGACCAGTGGGGCACCGGCCTCGGCGGGGAGCTGCTCACCGAGCTGCTGCGGGCCGCGACCGCCTTCGAGTGCGCCGAGGTCATGCTCGAGTGCCGGATCGACAACCTCCGCGCCCAGAAGCTCTACGAACGGTTCGGCTTCGAGCCCATCGGGTTCCGCCGCGGCTACTACCAGCCGGGGAACGTGGACGCCCTGGTGATGCGGCTGACGACGAAACCCGACAGTGGCTCCGCCGACGGATCCACCTCCGAACAAGGAACCGAGATCAATGGCTGACGAACCCCTGGTCCTGGGGATCGAGACCTCCTGCGACGAGACCGGCGTCGGCATCGTCCGGGGCACCACCCTGCTGGCCGACGCCGTCGCCTCGTCCGTGGACGAGCACGCCCGCTTCGGCGGGGTCGTCCCCGAGGTCGCCTCCCGCGCGCACCTGGAGGCGATGGTCCCGACGATCCAGCGGGCCCTGAAGGAAGCGGGCGTGAGCGCCCGGGACCTGGACGGCATCGCGGTCACGGCCGGCCCCGGCCTGGCCGGTGCGCTGCTGGTCGGCGTCTCGGCGGCGAAGGCGTACGCCTACGCGCTGGGCAAACCGCTGTACGGGGTGAACCACCTCGCCTCCCACATCTGCGTCGACCAGCTCGAACACGGCCCGCTGCCCGAGCCCACGATGGCCCTGCTGGTCTCCGGCGGCCACTCCTCCCTGCTGCTGTCCTCGGACATCACCTCCGACGTACGGCCGCTCGGCGCGACCATCGACGACGCGGCCGGCGAGGCCTTCGACAAGATCGCCCGGGTGCTGGACCTGGGCTTCCCCGGCGGCCCGGTCATCGACCGCTACGCGAAGGAGGGCGACCCGGAGGCGATCGCCTTCCCGCGCGGCCTGACCGGCCCCCGCGACCCGGCGTACGACTTCTCCTTCTCCGGTCTCAAGACGGCGGTGGCCCGCTGGATCGAGGCGAAGCGGGCGGCGGGCGAGGAGGTCCCGGTCCGTGACGTGTCCGCGTCCTTCCAGGAGGCCGTCGTCGACGTCCTGACCCGCAAGGCCGTCCGCGCCTGCCGGGACGAGGGCGTCGACCACCTGATGATCGGCGGCGGGGTGGCCGCCAACTCCCGGCTGCGCGCCCTCGCCCAGGAGCGCTGCGAGGCGGCCGGCATCCGGCTGCGCGTCCCCCGCCCGAAGCTGTGCACGGACAACGGCGCGATGGTGGCCGCCCTGGGCGCGGAGATGGTCGCTCGCAACCGGACGGCGTCGAGCTGGGACCTCTCCGCGGACAGCTCCCTGCCGGTGACGGACCCGCACGTGCCCGGCAACCACGACCACGTGCACGAGGTCAGCAAGGAGAACCTCTACTCGTGACGGTCGCGTCGATGTGGGAGGCGCGGGCCGCGCAGGGCAGGGGCGACGACCTGCTCGCGTGGGCGCGGACACAGCGGCTCGCCCCGGCCCCCCTGCGCCGCGAGACGTTCCGGGCGCCGCAGGACCGGGTGCTGGTCATCACCTGGTGGGACGGGGAGTACGACGCCGATCTGCCCGAACTCCCCGACCCGCCCGGCGACCTGGTCGCCCGCCCGGTCCACCGCTGGCGTTTCGAGTCGGTCGACGACGGCGGCCGTTGACCGGCGGCCCCGCGGTCACACCACCTCCGTCGCGCAGCGCAGCATCCGGTCCGGCCCCGGCCGCCGCACCGGGCCGGTCAGCCGGAGCCGCACCGCGGCCCGCACCTCCGCGCTCGACGCCGCCACCCGCAGCTCCAGCTCCCCCGGCTCCACCACCCGCGCCCCCTCCCGGGCGGTGAACGCCGACAGGTCCGCGTGGAACCGGAAGGTGACCCGCCGGGACGCCCCGGGGGCCAGCTCGACCCGCTGGTAGCCGATCAGCCGCACGTCCGGGCGGGTCACCGAGGCCACCGGGTCGTGCAGGTACAGCTGGACGACCTCCGTGCCCGCCCGCTCGCCCGTGTTGCGGACCGTCAGGATGACGTCGTGGGTGCCGTCCGTGGTGATCTCGGCCGTGTCCGGCGAGATGAGGTCCCAGGCGAACGCCGTGTACGAGCGGCCGTGTCCGAAGGGGTACAGCGGGGTCGGGTCCAGGTTGCTGACCTCGCCCGCCAGGCCCAGCGGCGGCTGGAGATAGGTCCAGGGCTGACCGCCGGGCACCCTCGGAACGCTCACCGGCAGCCTCCCCGAGGGGTTGACGCGGCCCGACAGCACGCCCGCCACCGCCGGGCCGCCCTCCTCCCCGGGGAAGAACGCCTGCACCGTCGCGCCCAGCCGGCCGTGCCAGCGGCCCAGCGCGTACGGGCGCCCGGTGAGCAGGACCAGGACCACCGGCACCCCGGTGGCGACCAGCGCGTCCAGCAGACCGCCCTGGACGCCCGGCAGCGCGAGGTCCGTGACGTCGCAGCCCTCGCCGGAGGTGCCCCGTCCGAACAGGCCCGCCCGGTCGCCCAGGACCGCCACGCACACGTCCGCCTCCGAGGCGCGGGCCACCGCCTCCTCGAAACCCGAGGTGTCCGGGTCCGAGACGTCGCAGCCCTCGGCGAACGTCACCTTCGCGTCCGGGAGTTCGGTGCGCAGGGAGTCGAGGACCGTGGGGATGGAGAGGCCCGAATCCACCTCGGGACGGTGGGTGAGGACGTGGGACGGGAAGGAGTAGCAGCCGAGCATGGCGAGCGCGTCCGCGGCCCGCGGGCCCACCACCGCGACGCGGGTGCCGGGGGCGAGGGGGAGCGCCCCGTCGGGGTTGTCCAGCAGGACCACCGACTCCTCGGCGAGCCGGCGGGCCAGGGCGCGGTTGGCCGTCGAGTCGAGGTCGACCGGACCCTCCTGCGCGGGCTCCCAGCCCTCGTCCAGCAGGCCCAGCTCGCACTTCTGGAGCAGCACCCGACGGGCCGCCCGGTCGACCAGGGACTCCGGGACGGTGCCTTCCCGAACCGCGGCCACCAGAGGGCGGCCGTAGCACTTCAGCGTCGGCAGTTCGACGTCGATGCCCGCCGCGAGCGCCAGGTGCGCCGCCTCCGCCTCGGAGCCCGCCACCCGGTGCAGCGTCTGCAGGAAGCCGATGCCGAAGTAGTCGGCGACCACCGTGCCCTCGAAACCCCATTCGGTGCGCAGGACGTCGGTCAGCAGACGGGGGTCCGCGGAGGCCGGGACACCGTCCGTGTCGTTGTACGCGGCCATCACCGAGCGGGCCCCGCCCTCGCGCAGCGCCATCTCGAACGGAGGGAGGGTGATGTCCGCGAACTCCCGGACCCCGGCGCGGACCGGCGCCAGGTTGCGGGCGCCCGCGGAGGAGGCGTAACCGGCGAAGTGCTTGAGGGTGGCGACGATCCCGGCCGACTCCAGGCCCCGCACGTAGGCCGCGCCGATCGTGCCCACCAGGTAGGGGTCCTCGCCGATCGTCTCCTCGACCCGGCCCCAGCGCGGATCACGCACCACGTCCAGGACGGGGGCCAGACCCTGGTGGACCCCGACCGAGCGGAGGTCGTGGCCGATGTGCCGGCCCAGTTCCTCGGTGAGCGCCGGGTCGAAGGAGGCGCCCCAGGCGAGCGGGACCGGGTACGCCGTCGCCTGCCAGGCCGTGAACCCCGCCAGGCACTCCTCGTGGGCGATCGCCGGAATGCCGAACCGGCCGGCCGCGGTGATCCGGCGCTGGGCGCGGGCCAGTGCTCGCGCGCCCAGCGCCGGGGCCACCGGGGCGGTGCCGAAGGAACGGGTCAGCTGGCCGAGGCCGAGCGTGATCAGCTCCTCCCAGTCGTAGTCGGCGGTCATCTCGCGTTGCAGCGGGGCGACTCCGTCGCCGTCCGTGGCGGCGCCCACCCACACGCCGTAGAGCTGGGCGGTCTTCTCCTCCAGGGTCATCCGGGAGAGCAGGTCGTCGACGCGGGTGGCGGCGGGCAGTTCGGGGTCTCGCCATGGAGCGGTGGTCATGAAACTCCCGTCTTCGCTTTCTGCGGGCTCCTGCTGGAACGCTGCTGCGAATGTTTCGTACCACACACCGAATGTTCCGGGAACCTATGGCGTGCTCAGGTCTTCGTCAAGGGGGAGCGTGGGGATACGATCGCGGGCATGACGCCTTCGAAGCCCGCAGAAACGCAGACGGCGACGCTCGCCGAAATCGCCCGCGAGGCCGGCGTGTCCGCTCCGACTGTTTCGAAGGTCCTCAACGGGCGCGCCGACGTCGCCCCGGCGACCCGTACCCGGGTCGAGGAACTGCTGCGCGCCTACGGCTACCGGCGGCGCCGCGCCGAGGCCTCCCGTTCCCCGCTGATCGACCTGGTCTTCCACGAGCTGGAGAGCGCCTGGGCGATGGAGGTCATCCGCGGGGTGGAGAACGTGGCCCGGGACGCGGGCCTGAGCGTCGTCCTGTCCGAGTCCGCCGGCCGGCTCACCCCCGGGCGGACCTGGGCGGACCAGGTGGCGGCGCGCCGGCCGCACGGGGTGGTGCTGGTGCTGTCGGGGCTGGACGAGTCGCAGCGGGCGCTGCTGCTGAGCCGGTCCATCCCGTTCGTGGTGATGGACCCGGCCGGGGACCCCGGGCCGGACGTGCCGTCCATCGGGGCCACCAACTGGCAGGGCGGCCTGGCCGCCACCCGGCACCTCGTCGAGCTGGGGCACCGGCGCATCGGCGCGATCAGCGGACCGTCCCGGATGATGTGCAGCATTGCCCGGGTGGACGGGTACCGGGCCGCGCTGGAGACCGCCGGGCTCCCCGTGGACCAGGGGCTGGTCAAGGCCGGCGACTTCCACCACGACGCCGGTTACCGGCTCGGCCTGGAGCTGCTGCGGATGCCCGACCGGCCCACCGCGGTCTTCACCGGCAACGACCTCCAGGCGCTCGGGCTGTACGAGGCCGCGCGCGAGCTGGGGCTGCGCATCCCGGAGGACGTGAGCATCGTCGGGTTCGACGATCTGCCGGTGGCCCGCTGGGTGGGGCCGCCGCTGACGACCGTACGGCAGCCGCTGACCGAGATGGCCGAGGCGGCGGCGCGGCTGGTGCTGGAGATGGGACGCGCGCAGGACGCCACGACCGCGACCCGGGTGGAGCTGGCGACCAGCCTGGTGGTGCGGTCCAGTACGGCGCCGCCGGCGTCCGGCTGAGGCGCCCCTGGCCGGAAGGTGACGTATTGACGGGTGGTGCGAGCGCCCCCACACTCCTCCGAAGCCAATCGGTTGCACGACCGAAACTTTCGGAGGCTTCTGGATGAGATCTCTGAGAACAGGCTTCTCCCTGGCGGCACTCGTCACCGGCGCCGCCCTGCTGTTCACGGCGCCCGCGGCGCACGCCGCCGACACCCCGCTGCGCGACCTCGCGGCCGCCAAGGGCAGGCTGATCGGCACCGCGGTCACCGGCTCCAAGCTCACCGGTACCTACGGGGACCTCGCCGGCAGCCAGTTCAGCTCGCTGACCCCGGGCAACGCCATGAAGTGGGAGACGGTCGAGCCCGCCCAGGGCACCTTCAACTGGACCGAGGCGGACCAGATCGTCGCCTTCGCCCAGGCCCACCACCAGCAGGTGCGCGGCCACACCCTGGTCTGGCACAGCCAGAACCCCGGCTGGCTGACGAACGGCACCTGGACCTCCGCCCAGCTCGGCAGCCTGCTGCAGAACCACATCAGCACCGAGGTCGGCCGCTACAAGGGGAAGATCGCCGCCTGGGACGTCGTCAACGAGCCCTTCAACGAGGACGGCAGCTACCGGTCCTCGATCTGGTACAACGGCCTCGGCTCCGGCTACATCGCCAACGCCCTGACCTGGGCGCACGCGGCCGACCCGGCCGCCAAGCTGTACATCAACGACTACAACGTCGAGGGCGTCAACGCGAAGAGCACCGCCCTGTACAACCTGGTCAGGTCACTGAAGGCGGCGGGCGTCCCGATCGACGGGGTGGGCCTGCAGGCGCACCTGATCCTCGGCCAGGTGCCGGCCACGCTCCAGCAGAACATCCAGCGCTTCGCCGACCTGGGCGTCGACGTGGCGATCACCGAACTCGACGTCCGGATGACACTGCCCGCGGACAGCACAAAACTCGCCCAGCAGAAGGCCGACTTCACGTCGGTGGTGGCCGCGTGCGTGGCCGTGAGCCGCTGCGTCAACGTCACCGTGTGGGGCTTCGCCGACTCC
The DNA here is from genome assembly GCF_055562175.1 of Streptomyces sp. NPDC020958. Taxonomy (NCBI): domain Bacteria; kingdom Bacillati; phylum Actinomycetota; class Actinomycetes; order Kitasatosporales; family Streptomycetaceae; genus Streptomyces; species Streptomyces sp. NPDC020958. The sequence continues at coordinate 215,851 of NZ_JBVHFU010000008.1, forward strand.
GACTCCTGGGTGGACAGCACCTTCCCCGGGTACGGGGCGGCGACTCCGTACGACGCCAACTATGCGCCGAAACCTGCGTACTACGGCATCGCGGAGGCGCTCGGCGGGACCACGACCACACCGCCGCCGACGGGTGCCTGCACCGCCGCCTACAGCGTCGGCAGCCAGTGGAACAACGGGTTTACGGGCCAGGTGACCGTCTCCTGCTCGGGTGCCTCGCTGTCGTCCTGGAAGGTGAACTGGACCTTCGGCGCCGGACAGCAGATCACGCAGGCCTGGAACGCCACCTGCACCCAGTCGGGGGCGGCCGTGTCCTGTGCGAACGCCCCCTACAACGGGACCGTCGCGGACGGGAGTTCGGTGACCTTCGGGTTCAACGCGTCCTGGAGCGGCAGCAATCCCGTGCCCACGGTGACCCTTGGGTGAGCAGGGACTGAGAAGCGTGAGATTTTGCGAAGAAAACCTCTTCACCGCGCTTCCACTAACACTCCCCTAATAATTCGGACCTACGTTCCTGCCTTGTGACGGGACACGAGGAGCAGGGCGACGCGGTCAGACGGGTGGACCGGCGGTCGAGAACACTGAAGATCGTCGGTCTTACCCTGGCGGGCGTCATGACGCTCGGCATCGCGGCCGCGGGGTGGGTCTACGTGCACCTCAACGACAACATCAAGAGCGTCGACATCAACAGCGCGCTGGGGGACGACCGGCCGGCGAAGGCGGTCACCACACCGACGGCCGCCGCGTCCGGCGCCGCGTCACCGCTGCCCACCGGATCGGTGAACATCCTGGTGCTGGGCTCGGACTCGCGCAGCGGCAAGGAGAACGAGAAGCTCGGCGGGGGCAGCAGCTCGGGCGCCCGCTCCGACACCGCGATGGTGGTGCACATCGACGCCGGCCGGACCTCGGCCACCGTCGTCAGCATCCCGCGCGACACCCTGGTCACCCGTCCCTCCTGCCCGCTGTCCTCCGGCGGCTCGACGGCCGTCGCCCACGACTCGATGTTCAACAGCGCCTACTCGGTGGGCGGGGCGGTGTGCGCGGTCAAGACGGTCGAGTCGATCACCGGTGTCCGGATGGACCACTACCTGGAGATCGACTTCTCGGGCTTCGCGAAGCTGGTGGACGCGATCGGCGGGGTCACCGTCACCACCGACCAGGACATCGACGACGACGACAGTCACCTGCACCTGAAGAAGGGCACCCACCACCTCGACGGCACGACGGCCCTGGCGCTCGCCCGCACCCGGCACGGCATAGGCGACGGCAGCGACCTCGGCCGGATAGGCCTCCAGCAGAAACTGGTCAAGGCCCTCCTCGACCAGATGGCCTCCATCAGCCTCCTCGGCGACCCGGCCAGGCTCTACGAGGTCGCCGACGCCGTCACCGCGTCCCTCACCACCGACACCGGCCTGGACTCGCTGACCGAGCTGATGCGCCTCGGGCAGAGCCTGAAGGGGCTGACCTCCGCGCACGTCAGGACCGTGATGATGCCCGTGGTGACCGCGCCCTCCGACCCCAACCGGGTGATCGCGAAGGAGCCCGCGGCGAGCGAGCTGTGGGAGTCGTTGCGGTAAGGCCCGGGCGTGGCGGGCGTGGCGGGCGTGGCGGGCGGGGCCGGCGGGGCCGGCAGGGCCGGAAAAAAAATCCACGGGGAAATTTCCGTGGGCGTGTCGATCCGGGCGCCGGCCGTTCGACGCAAGGGTGAGAGGCAGGGAAACGCCCTGTCGCCCGACCCCGAGGAGTCACCATGCCCCGTTACCTGTCGCTCGTGCGGATCGACGAGAACTCCGCCCCCGCCGAGGGCCCCAGCCAGGAGCTGATGCAGCGGATGGGCGAGCTGATCGAGGAGATCACCAAGGCCGGCGTGATGCTGGACACCGCCGGGCTGACGCCCACCGCCGACGGCACCCGCGTCCGCTGGGAGGGCGGGAAGATCTCCGTCACCGATGGGCCGTTCACCGAGTCCAAGGAGGTCGTCGGCGGCTACGCGATCATGCAGTGCAAGGACAAGGCCGAGGCCCTGGAGTGGACCAAGCGGTTCCTGAAGGTCCACGAGGAGTTCTGGACGGTGACCTGCGAGGTGCGGGAGATCGCCGAGGGCTGACCGTCCTGGCGTCCGTCCGGCGGAGGGTGTTGCATGGGGGGCTGTGAGCACACAGCCCCCCGCCGAGGCCGACGCCCGCCACGCCATCGAGACCGTCTTCCGGCTGGAGTCGCCCCGCGTGATCGCGGGCGTGGCCCGGATCGTCCGGGACGTCGGCATCGCGGAGGAGCTGGCCCAGGACGCGCTCGTCGCCGCGCTGGAGCAGTGGCCCCGGGACGGCGTGCCCGACAACCCGGGCGCCTGGCTCATGGCCACCGCCCGCCACCGTGCCGTCGACCTGGTCCGGCGCCGCGAGAACTACGCCCGCAAGCTCGCGGAGATCGGCCGCGGGACGGAGACGGCCGTCCCGCCCGAGGAGCCCGCCGACCCGGACGACATCGACGACGACCTGCTCCGCCTGGTCTTCACCGCCTGCCACCCGGTGCTGTCGCCCGAGGCCCGCACCGCCCTCACCCTGCGCCTGCTGGGCGGCCTGAGCACGGCCGAGATCGCCCGCGCCTTCCTCGTCCCCGAGCCGACGGTCGCCCAGCGCGTCGTCCGCGCCAAGCGCACCCTGGCGACGAGGAACATCGCCTTCGAGGTGCCGTACGGACCCGACCGCGAGGCCCGGCTCGGCTCGGTCCTGGACGTCATCTACCTGATCTACAACGAGGGGTACGCGGCCACGGCGGGCGACGACTGGCTGCGCCCGTCGCTGTGCGAGGACGCGCTGCGGCTGGCCCGCGTGCTGTCCGGCCTGATGCCGAAGGAGCCGGAGGTGCACGCCCTGACCGCGCTCCTGGAGTTCCAGTCCTCCCGGGCCGCCGCGCGCACCGGACCCGACGGCGCGCCGGTCCTGCTCAGGGACCAGAACCGCCGCCGCTGGAACCGCATGCTCATCGCGCGCGGCATCCGGGCCCTGGCCCGCGCGGACGCCACGGCGACGGGCGCCCCCGGACCGTACGCCCTGCAGGCGGCCGTCGCGGCCTGCCACGCGCACGCGTACCGCTACGAGGAGACCGACTGGCCGGCCATCGCCACCCTGTACCGGCTGCTCGCCGCCCGGTCCCCGTCCCCGGTCGTCGAACTGAACCGGGCGGTGGCCGTGTCGATGGCGCAGGGACCGGAGCAGGCCCTCGCGATCGTGGACGCGCTGACGGCCGAGCCCGCCCTCCGCGACTACCACCTGCTGCCGAGCGTGCGCGGCGACCTGCTCGCCCGCCTCGGCCGCACGAGCGAGGCCCGCACGGAGTTCGAGCACGCGGCGGCCCTCGCCCACAACGAACGCGAACGCGAGCTGCTGCTGACCCGGGCCAGGGAGTGCGCTCCCTGACCCGACGTCGCTCAGGACGGCCCGGCTCCGGCGGCAGGGCGGGCGGGGGCGCCGACGAGCATGGTCGGGGCTCCCGCCACCCGGGTCAGGAACACGGTCGCGGCGTTGGGGCCCTGCGGCTTGACCTTCCTGCGCAGTTCCTCCGGCTCCACGGCCGACCCGCGCTTCTTCACGGTCAGGTTCCCGACCTCGCGCTCGCGCAGCAGGGCCCGCAGCTTCTTCACGTTGAAGGGCAGCACATCGGTGATCTCGTACGGCGTCGCGTAGGCGGTGGCGTGGAGGCCGTCGGCCGTGATGTACGCGATCGTCGGGTCGACCAGGCCGCCGTCCAGCTCCTCGGCGACCTCGGCGACCAGGTGGGCACGGATGACGGCGCCGTCGGGCTCGTACAGGTAGCGGCCGACGGGACGGACCTCGGGGTCGGGCAGCATGGTGTCGGGGGAGGCCCAGACGGCCGCTCCCGTCGGCAGCAGCGTCGCCCTGCGCGCTCCGGGGGTCACGCCCGCGCCGAACCACAGCACGGCCTCCTTGACGTCGCCCCCGTCGGAGACCCACTCGGCCTCCGCGTCCGCGGGGATCGCCTCGTGCGGAATGCCGGGTGCGATCTTCAGCGCGGCTCGCGGTGCCCCGCGGGCCGCCTCGACCGCCCAGGACAGCGGCGGTGAGTAGGCCTCCGGGTCGAAGACGCGGCCGCGGCCGCCGCGGCGGCCCGGGTCGACGAAGACGGCGTCGTGGCCGGCCGTGTCCACCTCCGTGACGTCGGCCTCCCGCACCTCGATCAGGTCCGCGAGCCCGAGCGCCTCGGCGTTGGCGCGGGCGGTGGCCGCCGTCACCGGGTCCCGGTCCACGGCGAGCACCCGGATCCCGGCGCGCGCCAGGGCGATCGCGTCGCCCCCGATCCCGCAGCACAGGTCGGCGACGGAACGGATGCCCGAGGCGCGGAAACACTCCGCCCGGTACGACGCGACACTCGCCCGCGTCGACTGCTCGACCCCGTTCGGGGTGAAGAACATGCGCTCCGCGTCCGCCTCCCCGAACTTGGCCGCCGCCCGCTGCCGCAGCCGGGCCTGCGCGAGCGCCGCCGACACCAGCTCGGCCGGGTGCCCGCGGCGCAACCGGGTGGCCACCGCGAGTTCGTCGGCGGGCGCGGTGCCGCGGACCTCGTCGAGGAGGGCGCGGCCCTCGGGGGTGAGGAGGGGGGAGAGGAGGTCGTTCACCGGGTCATTGTCGGCCAGTCGGTGGATGGTTCGCCTCCGACGGCGGTGTCTGCCCCGGTTCCGGGCGGGGGCCTGGAAGGATCCGACGCCATGCGAGCAGTCGTACAAAATGACAAAAATAGGTCGAAGAGGGGTGGGGGGCGGAGGAGCGCGGTGCTGCTCTCCGTACTCGCCCTCTGCGCCGGTGCCGTCGTGTGCGGCTGCGCCGGGACCGGGGAGAGCCCCGACGTCCGCCCCGCCGCCGGGCGGCAGGGCCACCGGGCGGCCCCCGCCCCCGCCCCCGACTCCCACGCAGCCCTGGTCGCCGCCGCCCGGCGCTGGGGCCTTGACGCGGTCCCGCTGCGGCCCCCGGCCCCGCCGACGCGCAAGCCGAGGATCACCGCTCGCGACGGATTCGAGGTGGACGGCCAGGTGGAGGACGACCTGCCGCCGGTCTTCACCACGATCCCGACCCGGCAGAAGGTCGTCTTCCTCACCATCGACGACGGCGCGAACAAGGACCCGGACTTCCTGCGGATGATGAGCGAGCTGAAGATCCCGTACTCGGCGTTCCTCAGCAACTACCTGGTCAAGGACGACTACGGGTTCTTCCGCACCATGCAGGCCGAGGGGCACACCCTCAACAACCACACCCTGACCCACCCCTACCTGCCCGGCCTGTCCTACGACGAGCAGAAGCACGAGATCTGCGGCATGCAGACGATCATGAAGAAGCAGTTCGGCAGGGCGCCGACGGTCTTCCGCCCGCCCTACGGCAACTACAACGGCGACACCCTGCGCGCCGCCAAGGCCTGCGGCATCAAGTACGCGCCGATCTGGGACGAGGAGGTGTTCGTCGACCACTGGGAGTACCGCGAGTGGGACCGCAGCCTGCACCCCGGCGACATCGTGCTGACCCACTTCCGGGGCCGGGACGACTGGGACGGCACGATGGTCGACGACATGCGCCGCTTTCTGAACAAGGTCACCCGTGACGGCTACGCGGTGGCGCGCCTGGAGGACTACCTGTGAGCCGACCGGGGGCGACGGCCGCGTTGCTGACCGCCGCCCTCCTCCTGGCGGCCTGTGCGCCGTCCGTCGACCCCATCGAACGGCTGGGCATGAAAGCGGCCGACCGGGTACGGCCGCACGGCCCGGCCGGCGCCCAGCCGTACCGCCGCTGGGGCCTGAGCGCACCGCTCTCCCCGGCCCCGCGCCCCCCGTCCCACCCGCTCTCCTTCCGGGCGGCCCTGCCCCCGGTCGTCGACCACGTCGCCACCGCCGACCGGGTCGTCTTCCTCACCTACGACGACGGCGCCGAGAAGGACCCCCGTTTCGTGGACATGGTCCGCGAACTGCGCCTCCCGGTCAGCCTGTTCCTCACGGACAGCGTGGTCGGCCCCGGCTACGGCCACTTCGCCCGCCTCCAGTCCGTCGGCGCCAGCGTCCAGAACCACACCCTCGACCACCCCGCCATGCCCGGCCTGCCCTACGCCGGCCAGCGCGCCGAGATCTGCGGCCAGCAGGAGAAGCTGAAGTCCCGCTTCGGCATCCGCCCCCGCCTCTTCCGCCCGCCCTACGGCACCTACGACCGCACCACCCTGCGCGCGGCGGCCGACTGCGGGGTGACGGCGGTGGTGCTGTGGCGGGCGGCGATGACCCCGGACGGCATCACCTACCGGAGCAAGGACAAGCAGCTGCGTCCCGGCGACATCGTCCTGGTGGGCCCGGACGAGGCCATGGGGCCGACCCTGAGGGAGCGCACGGCCCGGCTGCTGCGCCGGGTCCAGGCGAGCGGCCTGACCGTGGGGCGGCTGGAGGACTACCTCTGAAGGGTGCGAGACGTCGAATTTTCGACGCCGCGCCGGACGTAATTGGCACTCCGCTTGACCGAGTGCTAATCGCGGTCATAGTCTCGGCTCTGGCACTCGGCAGATGAGAGTGCCAACAACGCGACGGGCAGGTCCGGCACCCGCGACGACGGATCCACCTGGTCGCCACCTCAGACAGTTAACCCCGTGAGATCTCCGAAGGGGGAGGTCGGATCGTGACGACCGCCAGCTCCAAGGTTGCCATCAAGCCGCTTGAGGACCGCATCGTGGTCCAGCCGCTCGACGCCGAGCAGACCACGGCCTCCGGCCTGGTCATCCCGGACACCGCGAAGGAGAAGCCCCAGGAGGGCGCCGTCCTCGCCGTGGGCCCGGGCCGGTTCGAGAACGGCGAGCGCCTGCCGCTCGACGTCAAGGTCGGCGACGTCGTGCTCTACAGCAAGTACGGCGGCACCGAGGTGAAGTACAACGGCGACGAGTACCTCGTCCTCTCGGCTCGCGACGTGCTCGCGATCATCGAGAAGTAAGCCTGCGACTTACCACCTCAAGCACTCCGCTTGAATCCGTTTGAAGCTGCGCCCCTGGTTCCCGCGATCCTTTAAGAAGCCGGGCGCCCGGGGCGCAGTCTTGTTCACCCGAGAATTCCGAGAGGGCTCCCGCTGCCATGGCGAAGATCCTGAAGTTCGACGAGGACGCCCGTCGCGCCCTTGAGCGCGGCGTCAACAAGCTTGCCGACACGGTGAAGGTGACGATCGGCCCCAAGGGCCGCAACGTCGTCATCGACAAGAAGTTCGGCGCCCCCACCATCACCAACGACGGTGTCACGATCGCCCGCGAGGTCGAGATCGACGACCCGTACGAGAACCTCGGCGCGCAGCTGGTGAAGGAGGTGGCGACCAAGACCAACGACATCGCGGGTGACGGTACGACCACCGCCACCGTGCTGGCCCAGGCGCTGGTCCGCGAGGGCCTGAAGAACGTCGCCGCCGGTGCCTCCCCGGCCGCCCTGAAGAAGGGCATCGACGCCGCCGTCGCCGCCGTCTCCGAGGACCTGCTCGCGTCGGCCCGCCCGATCGACGAGAAGTCCGACATCGCCGCCGTCGCCGCGCTGTCCGCCCAGGACCAGCAGGTCGGCGAGCTCATCGCCGAGGCGATGGACAAGGTCGGCAAGGACGGTGTCATCACCGTCGAGGAGTCCAACACCTTCGGTCTGGAGCTGGACTTCACCGAGGGCATGGCCTTCGACAAGGGCTACCTGTCGCCGTACTTCGTGACGGACCAGGAGCGCATGGAGGCGGTCCTGGAGGACCCCTACATCCTCATCAACCAGGGCAAGATCTCCTCCATCGCGGACCTGCTGCCGCTGCTTGAGAAGGTCATCCAGGCCAACGCCTCGAAGCCGCTGCTGATCATCGCCGAGGACGTCGACGGCGAGGCCCTGTCCACCCTCGTGGTGAACAAGATCCGCGGCACCTTCAACGCGGTCGCGGTCAAGGCCCCCGGCTTCGGTGACCGCCGCAAGGCGATGCTGCAGGACCTGGCGATCCTCACCGGCGCCACGGTCATCTCCGAGGAGGTCGGCCTCAAGCTCGACCAGGTCGGCCTGGACGTGCTCGGCTCCGCCCGCCGCGTCACCGTCACCAAGGACGACACCACGGTCGTCGACGGCGCCGGCGACTCCGCCGCCGTCCAGGGCCGCGTGGCCCAGATCAAGGCCGAGATCGAGAACACCGACTCCGACTGGGACCGTGAGAAGCTCCAGGAGCGTCTCGCGAAGCTGGCCGGCGGCGTCTGCGTGATCAAGGTCGGCGCCGCCACCGAGGTGGAGCTGAAGGAGAAGAAGCACCGTCTGGAGGACGCCATCTCCGCGACCCGCGCCGCGGTCGAGGAGGGCATCGTCTCCGGTGGTGGCTCCGCGCTCGTCCACGCCGCGAAGGTGCTGGAGGACGGCCTCGGCAAGACGGGTGACGAGGCGACCGGTGTGGCCGTCGTCCGCCGCGCCGTTGTCGAGCCGCTGCGCTGGATCGCCGAGAACGCCGGCCTCGAGGGTTACGTCATCACCTCCAAGGTCGCCGAGCTCGAGAAGGGCCACGGCTTCAACGCCGCCACCGGCGAGTACGGCGACCTGGTCAAGGCCGGCGTCATCGACCCGGTCAAGGTCACCCGCTCCGCCCTGGAGAACGCCGCCTCTATCGCCTCCCTGCTCCTCACGACCGAGACCCTGGTCGTCGAGAAGAAGGAAGAGGAGGAGCCCGCGGCGGCCGGCCACTCCCACGGCCACGCCCACTGAGCACCGCCTCAGCGTCGCACGAAGCCCCCGTTCCCGGTCGTCCGCCGGGAGCGGGGGCTTCGCCCCTCGCGGGCTTTCACTGTGGGCTCAGTTCTCCAGCGCGTCCAGTGCTCCGAGCCGGCTCATCAGACCGAGCCGGTCGTACTGCCACCACCCCTCGGCGATCTTCCCGCCGGCGTCGAAGCGGTGGACCGTGGTGCCGGTCATGGCGATCCGCCGTCCGGTGTTCGGCAGTCCCAGGAACTCGCCCTTCTGCACCCCCGCCAGAATCCACCGGCTGCACACCCGGTCCCCCTGGGCGATCTGGTCCTCGATCAGGAATCTGAAGTCGAAGGCGTCCCGCCACACCCCGAGCTCGCGCCGCAGCGCGTCCATGCCGATGGTGTCCTGGTCGTCGGCCGGATCGTGACCGTGGTAGTTCTCCGCGACCAGGCCGTCCAGCGGAGCCAGCGGACCGGCCGCGGCGATCGTCTCGAAGAACCGCCGCGCGGTGTCGGCGTACATCCGCTCGTCACGCACCACGTCGAGATCGGTGAACCTCGGCATCTGGTCGCACAGCGCCAGCAGCTCGTGGAAGACCTTGTCGGTCTCCGGAAGCCGGGAGTTCCGCATCGCCTCCTCGTACGACGGGAACTCCACGATCTCGACGACGTGCGACGCGTCCGAGCGGTCCGTGCCGACCACCGCGTGCGTCGCCGTCCGCTTCCCTCTGGTCTGCTCGACCCATCGGTCCAACAGCCGGTCCAGCTCCTCGAACCGGCTGGTCCTGCACTCGATGACCTGCATGAACGTCATACCGCCGCCTCCGGCCCCCCTGGGTCCGGTACCGTCACGGCCATTTTCCCACCGCCCGGCCGTCCGCTCCTACTGCGGCCCGTACTTGCGACCCGTCTTCGAGCTGATGCCGCCCACCAGGCCGCGCGGGGCGATCTTCGCGAGGCCCGTCAGCACCTTGTAGCGGGGGTCCGGGATCGACAGCGTCCTGCCGCGGGCGAGGTCGGCGAGGGCCGCCGCGACCAGCTTGTCGGCGTCCAGCCACATCCAGCCGGGGATGTTGTCCGTGCCCATCCCGGCCCGCTCATGGAACTCCGTACGCACGAACCCGGGCGCCAGCGCCATCAGGCGCACCCCGGTCCCCGCCAGGTCGCGCGCCGCGCCCTGGGTGAACTGCACGACCCATGCCTTGGAGGCGCCGTACGTACCGCGCGGCACGAACGCGGCCACCGACGCCACGTTGACGACACCGCCGCGCCCGCGCTCGCGCATCGCCTCGGCCGCCGCCGACGTCAGCCGCAGCACCGCCTCGCAGTGCACCTTGAGCATGCGCAGTTCGTCGGCCATCGAGACGTCCAGGTACCGCCCCTTGTTGCCGAACCCGGCGTTGTTGACCAGCAGGTCGACCGGGTTCCTGCGGTCGCCGAGCCGGACGGCGACCGACTCGATGCCGGCGTCCTCGGCGAGGTCGGCGGTGAGCACCTCCGCCTCGATGCCGTGCCGGTCGTGCAGCTCGGTCGCCTGTTCGCGCAGTCGTTTGGTGTCCCGCGCCACCAGGACGAGGTTGTGCCCGTCCGCCGCCAGCCGCCGCGCGAACGCGGCACCGATCCCCGCGGTCGATCCCGTAATCAGAGCCGTTGTCATGGCCCAAGGGTAGTTACCCGGACCGCCGGGGTCCGCTGTGCGCACCAGCTCTCCCGAACGGTGAAGCGCCGGTGAACGCGCCGGGCGTGACGTCCTCTCAGCCGGCCTGCGCCGCGACGTACTTCCGGGCCCGTGCCAGCGCCTCCGGGTGCAGCGCCGCACCGGCCGCGAGCAGCCGCGGCAGCAGCTCCCGCTCGGTGGTGGTGGCCCGGAACTCCATCGCCGCCGTCACCCCGTGGTCCGGCAGATGCACGATCTCGATCGGGTCGCCGGCCCTGATCTCGCCCGGTTCGATCACCCGGAGGTAGGCACCGGTCGCACCCTTCCGCGTGAACCTCTTCACCCATCCCCGTTCGCCCAGGTGGCCCTGGAACGTGCGGCACGGGACGCGCCCGGAGGTGACCTCCAGGACGACCTCGGAGCCGATCCGCCAGCGTTCGCCGATCAGCGCGCCGGACACGTTCAGTCCGGCCGTCGTGAGGTTCTCACCGAAACAGCCGTTGCCCAGGGTGCGGCCGAGCTCCCGTGCCCAGTCGTCGAGGTCCTCGCGTGCGAACGCGTACACCGCCTGGTCGTCACCGCCGTGATGGCGCAGCTCGCACACCGCGTCCCCGGCCAGGCCGCTGCCCGCGACGCCCTTCGGTCCGGGCGCCGCCACCCGCACCGGCCCGTCCACGGGCCGCTTGTCGATGCCGGTCACGCCGTCCACCTGGTCCGTGTGCGGAGACGGCGTCGGACGGCCGAGGTTCACCGAGAGAAGCTGCATGCTCCGACGTTAAGGGACGCCCCTCAAAGTGTCGACGCGTTATCGGGGGCGATGCCCAAGACCGCCTTATGCTCGAAGGGTGATCGAAGCACGTCATCTCCGCGTCCTGCGCGCCGTCGCCACCACCGGTTCGTTCTCGGCGGCCGGCCGTGAGCTGGGCTGCACCCAGCCCGCCGTCAGCCAGCAGATGAAGGCCCTGGAGACCTCTGTCGGCACCCCGCTGCTGGTGCGCAACGGCCGCGAGATGCGCCTCACCCAGGCCGGCGAGGCCCTGGTGAGGCACGCCTCCGGGATCCTCGCCGGGCTCACCGCCGCCGAGGAGGAGGTCGCCGCGATCGCCGGTCTGCGGGCCGGCCGGGTGCGGCTGGTCTCCTTCCCGAGCGGCAGCTCCACCCTGGTCCCCACCGCCCTCGCCGCCCTGCGCGCCGCCCACCCCGGCACCCGGGTCTCGCTGGAGGAGGCCGAGCCCCCGAAGTCGGTGGACCTGCTGCGCGAGGGCGACTGCGACATCGCGCTGGCCTTCCGCTACGAGGGCGGGGCGGACGCGGGGGGTGCCGAGGAGTGGGCCGACCTGGTGGTGCGGCCGCTGCTCGTGGACCGTCTCGTCGGCCTGGTCCCCGAGGGGCACCGGCTCGCCCGCGCGGAGTCCGTCGCCCTCGGGGAGCTCGCCGACGAGTCATGGATCGCGGGCTGCCCGCGCTGCCGGGGTCAGCTCGTCCAGGCGTGCGAGAGCGCGGGCTTCACCCCGCGGATCGATTTCGCCACCGACGACTACCCGGCCGTGGTCGGCCTGGTGGGCGCGGGTCTCGGCGTGGCGGTGCTGCCCCGGCTGGCGATCGAGTCGGTACGGCCGAGGGGAGCGCGCACGGTGGCGCTGGAGCCGGCGGTGCGGCGGGAGATCGTCGCTCTCACCCTGCCCGACCTGGCACAGGTACCGGCGGTGGCGGCGACGCTGGAGCAACTGGGCCGGGCGGCCCGGCGGGCGTGAGGGTCTGCGCCGGGCGCGCGTCTGTGCCCGGTCCGGAGAAGATCGTCAAGCTGCGTCAGTACAACGGATCTCAAGCTGTTGAAGAAACGTTCTTTCAATGGTCCGAGGCGGGGTCGCCGCTGGTCGTCGAGGCCGACACCAGCCTGGTGCGCGCCCGCCCCATGAGCTCTTCGCGCTCGTCCTCGGTCAGGCCGCCCCACACGCCGTACGGTTCGCGGACCGCCAGTGCGTGCGCCGCGCACTCGGCGCGGACCGGGCACCTCATGCAGACCTCCTTGGCCGAGTTCTCACGGGCACTCCGAGCCGCCCCGCGCTCGCCCTCGGGATGGAAGAAGAGCGAGCTGTCGACCCCGCGGCAGGCGGCCAGGAGCTGCCAGTCCCACAGGTCCGCGTTCGGTCCGGGAAGGCGGGAGAAATCTGCCATTACGTGACCCCTTGTAGCCGTTCTGGGCGGATACGGTGCCAACCGACCGTACATCTCCGGTCTAGAGAGATGAAAATATGACTCATTGGCAATCTAGCTCCAGACACTGTGAAACAGGAAGAAAAAGGTCTAAATGGGGCATTAGTTGTGATGAAAAGTTGAGGGTCTGACGTCCATGTCTCCACCGTGTCCGCGCCCTCACGTAGAGTGCCGAAGACAGCACGCGGCCCCGTAACTCTTTCGAGTGACCGTCGTTGAGAGGGCGGTGGCGGTTGAAGCAACCAGTGCTCGGGCAGGCGTCCGAGACGTTCGACCGCACAGGTGACGATTCCGTACCAGCCTGGAGGCTCAAGGTGACGCGCATCAGCTGCGGAGGGCGGTCATGACATCCGTCCTCGTCTGCGACGACTCCCCGCTTGCCCGAGAGGCGCTGCGCCGCGCGGTCGCGACCGTGCCCGGCGTCGAGCGCGTGACGACGGCTGCCAACGGCGAGGAAGTCCTCCGCCGCTGGGGCGCCGACCGCTCCGACCTGATCCTGATGGACGTGCGCATGCCCGGACTGGGCGGCGTCGAGACCGTGCGCCGGCTGCTGTCCGCCGACCCCGGCGCCCGCATCATCATGCTCACGGTCGCCGAGGACCTGGACGGGGTGGCCCTGGCCGTCGCCGCCGGTGCCCGCGGCTACCTGCACAAGGACGCCTCGCGCGCGGAACTGCGCGCGACCGTCACGCAGGCGCTCGCCGACCCCACCTGGCGGCTGGCGCCCCGGCGCCTGCGCTCGGCCGAGATGGGCGCCGCGCCCACCCTCACCGCACGGGAGATCCAGGTCCTGGAGGGCATGAGCCACGGCCGCTCCAACGCCGAGATCGGCCGTGAGCTGTTCCTCTCCGAGGACACGGTCAAGACGCACGCCCGGCGCCTGTTCAAGAAGCTCGGCGCCTCCGACCGTGCCCACGCGGTGGCCCTCGGCTTCCGTTGGGGCCTGGTCCGTTGATACCGCGCTGAGCTGCGCCGCAGCGGGACCGCGCACCGACCGGACGCTCCCGCCTACCGCATGGTGGGCGGGGTCCGCAAGACGGATCGGCGCAGTGCCGCTGCTCGTTTCGGCGCGGATGCCGCATCCTTGAGGTGTGGAGTCTCTCGGGGACGAGTCGTTCGAGCGGAAGGGGAGGGCGCAGGAGATGAGTTCCGGCGCACCTGCTCATAACGCTTCGGTGCACAACGACGGACGCGGTGCCACCCAGCCGGAGGCAGCAGGGCACCATGGTCCGATGCGCGAGGACGAGGCAGTCACTGCCATGGGGACGATCGGTGCTCTCGTCCACCGCGCCGTAGACGGGGACGAGCAGGCCACGCACGACCTGCTCGCCCATGTCCACCCACTCGCGCTGCGCTACTGCCGCACCCGCCTGTCCCGCCTGCCCGGCGACGCCCGGCACTTCGTCGAGGACCTCGCGCAGGAAGTGTGCGTGGCGGTCCTCCTGGCCCTGCCCCGCTACCGCGACACCGGCCGCCCCTTCGAGGCCTTCGTCTTCGCCATCGCCTCCCACAAGGTCGCCGACCTGCAGCGGGCCGCTATGCGCCATCCGGGCTCCACCGCCGTCCCCTCCGACGAGATGCCCGAACGCCCCGACGACTCCCTCGGCCCCGAGGAGCGCGCGCTGCTCAGCAGCGACGCCGAATGGGCCAAGAAACTCCTGGCCAACCTCCCCGAGAACCAGCGCGAACTGTTGCTGCTGCGCATCGCGGTCGGCCTGACCGCGGAGGAGACGGGTCAGATGTTGGGAATGTCACCGGGCGCGGTCCGCGTCGCCCAGCACCGCGCGCTCAGCCGGCTGCGGGCACTGGCGGAGCAGTAGCCGAACGGGTTCAGCCACCCCCGATGAACAGGCGCACGCCCGTTTCCGTACGAACATACGAAGCCCTGGGCTGAGTCGTACCGTGGAATTTGGGGCCCCCGCTTCCCGTTAGCATGGGCATCCGCACCGTTCAAGGCCATTTGGGGAAGGTGTCATGACTGCAAACGTCGACGGAGTGCCCGGAAAATTCGCGACACTCGGGCTGACCTACGACGACGTGCTGCTGCTGCCGGGCGCATCAGAGGTGCTCCCCAACGCGGTCGACACCTCGTCCCGCATCTCACGCAACGTCCGGGTCAACATCCCGCTGCTGTCGGCGGCCATGGACAAGGTGACCGAGTCCCGCATGGCGATCGCCATGGCCCGGCTCGGCGGCGTGGGCGTGCTGCACCGCAACCTCTCCGTCGAGGACCAGGTCAACCAGGTCGACCTGGTCAAGCGGTCCGAGTCCGGGATGGTCACCGACCCCATCACGGTGCGTCCGGAGGCCACCCTCGCCGAGGCCGACGCCCTGTGCGCCAAGTTCCGCATCAGCGGTGTGCCGGTCACCGACCCGGCGGGCAAGCTGCTCGGCATCGTCACCAACCGCGACATGGCCTTCGAGTCCGACCGCAGCCGTCAGGTGCACGAGGTCATGACCCCCATGCCGCTGGTCACCGGCAAGGTCGGCATCTCCGGCACCGAGGCCATGCAGCTGCTGCGCAAGCACAAGATCGAGAAGCTGCCGCTGGTCGACGACTCCGGTGTCCTCAAGGGCCTGATCACGGTCAAGGACTTCGTCAAGGCCGAGAAGTACCCGAACGCCGCCAAGGACGCCGAGGGCCGCCTCCTCGTCGGCGCCGCCGTCGGCGCCAGCCCCGAGGCCCTGGAGCGGGCCCAGGCGCTCGCCGAGGCCGGCGTGGACTTCCTGGTCGTCGACACCTCGCACGGCCACAACAGCAACGCCCTCAGCTGGATGGCGAAGATCAAGTCGAGCGTGGGCGTCGACGTGATCGGCGGCAACGTCGCCACCCGCGACGGCGCGCAGGCGCTGATCGACGCCGGTGTCGACGGCATCAAGGTCGGCGTGGGCCCCGGCTCGATCTGCACCACCCGCGTGGTCGCCGGCATCGGCGTCCCGCAGGTCACCGCCATCTACGAGGCCTCGCTCGCCGCCCGCCCGGCCGGCATCCCGCTCATCGGTGACGGCGGCCTGCAGTACTCGGGCGACATCGGCAAGGCCCTCGCGGCCGGCGCCGACACCGTGATGCTCGGCAGCCTGCTCGCCGGCTGCGAGGAGTCGCCCGGCGAGCTGCTCTTCATCAACGGCAAGCAGTTCAAGTCGTACCGCGGCATGGGCTCGCTGGGCGCCATGCAGTCGCGCGGCCAGGGCCGGTCGTACTCGAAGGACCGCTACTTCCAGGCCGAGGTCTCCTCCGACGACAAGCTCGTCCCCGAGGGCGTCGAGGGCCAGGTGCCCTACCGCGGCCCGCTGGCCAACGTGCTGCACCAGCTCGTCGGCGGTCTGCGCCAGACCATGGGCTACGTGGGCGCGGCCACCGTCGACGAGATGGAGTCCAAGGGCCGCTTCGTCCGCATCACCTCCGCGGGCCTCAAGGAGAGCCACCCGCACGACATCCAGATGACGGTCGAGGCGCCGAACTACAGCAGCAAGTAGACGTCAGGCGTACCAGGGGCGGTCCCGGAGGCATCCGGGGCCGCCCTCGCCGTGCCCGTCGGCGATACTGGAAGACGCTGAAACGCAGAGGGAAAGGCCACAGACGTGACTGAGATCGAGATCGGGCGCGGCAAGCGCGGCCGCCGGGCGTACGCCTTCGACGACATCGCCGTCGTCCCCAGCCGCCGTACGCGGGACCCGAAGGAGGTCTCGATCGCCTGGCAGATCGACGCCTACCGCTTCGAGCTGCCGTTCCTGGCCGCCCCCATGGACTCGGTCGTCTCCCCGGCCACCGCGATCCGCATCGGTGAGCTCGGCGGACTGGGCGTCCTCAACCTCGAAGGCCTGTGGACCCGGCACGAGGACCCGCAGCCGCTGCTCGACGAGATCATCGGGCTGGACGCCGACACCGCCACCCGCCGTCTCCAGGAGATCTACTCCGCCCCCATCAAGGAGGAGCTGATCGGCGCGCGCATCAAGGAGGTGCGCGACTCCGGTGTGGTCACGGCGGCCGCGCTCTCCCCGCAGCGCACCGCGCAGTTCTCCAAGGCGGTCGTGGACGCGGGCGTGGACATCTTCGTCATCCGCGGTACGACGGTCTCCGCGGAGCACGTCTCGTCCTCGCACGAGCCGCTGAACCTGAAGCAGTTCATCTACGAGCTCGACGTCCCGGTGATCGTCGGCGGCTGCGCCACGTACACGGCGGCCCTGCACCTGATGCGCACGGGCGCGGCCGGTGTCCTGGTCGGCTTCGGCGGCGGCGCGGCCCACACCACCCGCAACGTGCTCGGCATCCAGGTCCCCATGGCCACCGCGGTCGCCGACGTGGCCGCGGCCCGCCGCGACTACATGGACGAGTCCGGCGGCCGCTACGTCCACGTCATCGCCGACGGCGGGGTCGGCTGGTCCGGCGACCTCCCCAAGGCGATCGCCTGCGGCGCCGACTCGGTCATGATGGGCTCCCCGCTGGCCCGCGCGACCGACGGCCCCGGCAAGGGGCACCACTGGGGCATGGAGGCCGTGAACGAGGAGCTGCCGCGCGGCAAGAAGGTCGACCTCGGCACGGTCGGCACCCTCGAGGAGATCCTCACCGGCCCGTCCCACACCCCCGACGGCTCGATGAACCTCTTCGGCGCCCTGCGCCGCGCGATGGCCACCACCGGCTACAGCGAGCTGAAGGAGTTCCAGCGCGTCGAGGTGACGGTGGCGGACTCCCAGCACAAGCGGTAGCCCCCCGACAAGCAAAGGCCGGTCCCCCCAAACGGGCGGCCGGCCTTTCGCATACCCGGGCGAGCTGGTGGGGGCGCGTTCGGCGGGGGAGGGGCGTGCGGTTGCGTTCGGGGCGAATGTGCGCTGAACGGGCTTTGCAGGGCGGTTATGTCCGTGATCGGCGACCCGTTCTCTGGGGCGCCCCCTTCCAAGGAAATGGTTCCGGACCCCGGCCCTCGGGGCCCGGCCCGAGTTCCAGGCGGACCGCCGACCGGGTCTATGGGCGGCATCGTGGAAGGGGGCGCGCCCATGGGCCGTCACCGCAAGTCCACCCGCTGGGATCGACTCCGGCTTCGGCTGGTCACGTTCCGGAGGAGGTGTGTCTTGTGGTGCTTCGGGAAGTGAGCGGCCCGCCCCCAAGAGGACCAGGGGCGGACACCCGCTTACTTTCCAGGAGCCCGTCGCAGTACCCGCTGCGGTGGGCTCCACCTCTTTTGTACGGTACCGGATCTGACGTTCAGAGGCCCAGCACCTGTGAGCGGTCGCCGGGCCGCAGCCATCCGTGCGCCCCCCTTCGCACCTCGCGCGCCGGTCAGAGGCGGTGGGCTGCGCCTGTCGGGGTGGCGCCTCGGGTGTCCAGGAGCAGCTGGGCCTTCACGGACAGGCCCTGGAGGTCGTAGGTGCGGTGCTGCTGCACCAGGATGGTCAGGTCGGCGTCGGCGGCGGCCTCGTAGAGGGAGTCCGCGCGGGGGACCGGGCGGTTCAGGACGTTCCAGGACGCGATGTGCGGGTCGTGGTAGCTGACGGACGCGCCGAGTTCCATGAGGCGGATCGCGATCTCCTGGGCGGGGGTGTCCTGCTGGTCGGCGAGGTCCGCCTTGTAGGTGACGCCGAGCAGCAGCACGCGCGCGCCGCGGGCCGACTTGCCGTGCTCGTTGAGGAGGGCGGCGGCCCGCTGGACGACGTAACCGGGCATCCGGTTGTTGACCTGCTGGGCCAGCTCCACCATGCGCAGGCCGCGGCTCGCGAGGCCGGACATGTCCAGCGCGACGCCGTGGCCGCCGACGCCGGGGCCGGGGCGGAAGGCCTGGAAGCCGAACGGCTTGGTCTCCGCGCAGCGGATGACGTCCCACAGGTCGACGCCCAGGTCGTGGCAGAGGACCGCCATCTCGTTGACGAGGGCGATGTTGACGTGCCGGAAGTTGGTCTCCAGGAGGTGCACGGTCTCTGCCTCGCGCGGGCCGCGCGCGCGTACCACCTTGTCGGTGAGCCGCCCGTAGAACGTGGCCGCCGACTCCATGCACGCGGGCGTGAGGCCGCCGATGACCTTCGGGGTGTTGGCCGGGGTGAACTCGCGGTTGCCGGGGTCCACCCGGCTGGGGGAGTAGGCGAGATGGAAGTCGCGCCCCGCGCGCAGACCCGAGCCCTTCTCCAGCAGGGGCCGCAGGAAGTCCTCCGTCGTCCCCGGGTGGACCGGCGACTCCAGGATCACCGTCGTGTGCGGCCGCAGCCGGGCGGCCAGCGTGCGGGCGGCGGTCTCCACCTGGCCCAGGTCGAGCCCGCCGTCGGCGCCGCGCGGCGTCGGCGCGCAGATCACGGCCGTGCGCACCCGCCCCAGCTCGGCCGGGTCCTCGGCTGTCCGGAAGCCCCCCGAGAGCATCCGGCGCAGCTCGGCCGGGCTGAGCGAGCCGGCCTCGGGGCCGGTGGCGTAGCCGATCGTGGAGACGCCGGCGGCCACGGCGGCCTGGGCGAGGGGCAGGCCGTAGGGACCGAGTCCGATGACGGCGAGGTCTGCGGGCATGGCGTGTGGGCCGTCCTTCCCAATAACCGAAGCGGGACAGGTGCGCAAGCCCTGTGGGCAGGATGAGCGGAGCGCAATGTCAGACTAGGAGTAAATATGACCGTTATGTGGGATTGTGTTCATGTGTCTTCCGTGGGTTCGGTGACGGTTGTCCACAGGCTGGGGGTGAGTGGTGGCTGAAGTCGGGCAACCCGGTCAGAATCTGGGCATGGGCTTCGCCGGCCGGGTGCGGCCCGCGCGACCGATGACCGGTGACGAGCGATGACCGATGGCGGCAGAGCGGGAGGCAGCGGTGAGGACAGCGACACTGGGGCCCGAGCAGCGCGCGGAGTCCTTGGCGGCCATGGCCGAACGCGGGCTGGACGTGCTGGTGGTGGGCGGCGGAGTGGTCGGCGCGGGCACCGCGCTGGACGCGGTGACTCGGGGCCTGAACACCGGCATCGTCGAGGCCCGTGACTGGGCCTCCGGCACCTCCAGCAGGTCGAGCAAGCTGATCCACGGCGGCCTGCGCTATCTGGAGATGCTCGACTTCGCCCTGGTCCGCGAGGCCCTCAAGGAGCGCGGCCTGCTGCTGGAGCGCCTCGCCCCGCACCTGGTCAAACCGGTGCCGTTCCTCTATCCCCTCCAGCACCAGGGCTGGGAGCGTCTGTACGCGGGTTCGGGCGTCGCGCTCTACGACGCGATGTCCATGGCCCGCGGGCACGGCCGGGGCCTGCCCGCCCACCGTCACCTGACCCGCGGTCAGGCCCTGCGCGTCGCCCCCGCGCTGCGCAAGGACGCCCTGGTCGGCGCGATCCAGTACTACGACGCGCAGGTGGACGACGCCCGCTACGTGGCCGCCCTGGTGCGCACCGCGGTGTCCTACGGCGCGAAGGCCGCCAACCGTGCCCGCGTGACCGGGTTCCTGCGCGAGGGCGAGCGCGTCGTCGGGGCGCGCGTGCAGGACGTGGAGGGCGGCGGGGAGTACGAGATCCGTGCCCAGCAGGTCGTCAACGCGACCGGGGTGTGGACCGACGACACGCAGGGGCTGATCGGCGAGCGCGGCCAGTTCCACGTCCGCGCCTCCAAGGGCATCCACCTGGTCGTCCCGCGCGACCGCATCCACTCCACGACCGGCCTGATCCTGCGCACCGAGAAGTCGGTGCTGTTCGTCATCCCCTGGGGCCGGCACTGGATCGTCGGCACCACCGACACCGACTGGAACCTCGACAAGGCCCACCCGGCCGCCTCCAGCGCCGACATCGACTACCTGCTCGACCACGTCAACTCGGTCCTGGCGGTGCCGCTGACCCGCGACGACGTCCAGGGTGTCTACGCGGGTCTGCGCCCGCTGCTGGCCGGCGAGTCCGACGCCACCAGCAAGCTGTCGCGCGAGCACACGGTCGCGCACCCGGTGCCGGGCCTCGTGGTCGTGGCCGGCGGCAAGTACACGACGTACCGAGTGATGGCCAAGGACGCCGTCGACGAGGCCGTGCACGGGCTCGACATGCGGGTCGCCCCGTGCGTCACCGAGGACGTCCCGCTGATCGGCGCCGAGGGGTACCGGGCGATGTGGAACGCGCGGGCCCGGACGGCCGCCCGCACCGGCCTGCACGTGGTGCGCGTCGAGCACCTGCTCAACCGGTACGGCTCGTTCGCGGAGGAGATCCTCGACCTCGTCGCCGCGGACCCGCGCCTCGGTGAGCCGATGCCGGCCGCCGACGACTACCTGCGCGCCGAGATCGTCTACGCGGCCTCCCACGAGGGCGCCCGCCACCTCGACGACGTACTGACCCGCCGCACCCGCATCTCCATCGAGACCTTCGACCGCGGCACCCGCAGCGCCCGCGAGGCGGCCGAGCTGATGGCACCGGTCCTCGGCTGGGACAGGGGCCAGATAGAGCGGGAGGTCGAGCACTACGAGAAGCGGGTGGAGGCGGAACGCGAGTCCCAGCTCCAGCCCGACGACCAGACGGCGGACGCGGCGCGGCTGGGAGCGCCGGACATCGTGCCGTTGTAGGGCAGGGGCGGTTTGGGCGGCGGTGTCCCCAGCGGCGGCCCCCGGTCCCGCCCGATGCACGGTCAGGGGGCCCCTGGGCGTTGGGCACTTGTCGGGTGAGGGACAATGGAGGCTCTGTCAGGGCGGGTTGCATGAGGGGACGCATGTCGGAGGCGGAGCGGGCGGGTACTTCTCGTCAGGGGACTCGTCAGGACAACAGCGAGCGTCTTCTCGCCGGGCGGTACCGGTTGGGGGGAGTGCTCGGCCGCGGCGGCATGGGCACGGTGTGGCGCGCCGAGGACGAGACCCTCGGCCGGACGGTGGCCGTCAAGGAACTGCGGTTCCCGTCGAACATCGACGAGGACGAGAAACGACGCCTGATCACACGCACCCTGCGTGAGGCCAAGGCGATCGCCCGGATCCGCAACAACAGCGCGGTGACGGTCTTCGACGTGGTCGAGGAGGACGACCGGCCCTGGATCGTGATGGAGCTGGTCGAGGGCAAGTCGCTGGCCGAGGTCATCCGGGAGGACGGCCTGCTGGACCCGAAGCGCGCGGCCGAGGTCGGTCTCGCGATCCTCGACGTGCTGCGGTCCGCGCACCGCGAGGGCATCCTGCACCGGGACGTGAAGCCGTCCAACGTGCTGATCTCCGAACACGACGGCCGGGTGGTGCTCACCGACTTCGGTATCGCCCAGGTCGAGGGCGACCCGTCCATCACCTCCACCGGCATGCTCGTCGGCGCCCCCTCCTACATCTCCCCGGAGCGGGCCCGAGGTCACAAGCCCGGCCCGGCGGCCGACCTGTGGTCGCTCGGCGGTCTGCTGTACGCGGCGGTCGAGGGCACGCCGCCCTATGACAAGGGGTCGGCGATCGCCACGCTGACCGCGGTGATGACCGAGCCGCTGGAGGAGCCCAAGAACGCGGGGCCGCTCAAGGACGTCATCTACGGGCTGCTCACCAAGGATCCGGCCCAGCGGCTGGACGACGCGGGTGCGCGGGCGATGCTCAACGCGGTCGTCAACATGCCCGCGGAGGCACCGGCGGACGCCACTCGGGTGGTGCCGTTGCCGCCGCAGCCCGACGCGCCGGAGGTGGAGAAGAGCGGCGGGGCCAAGCGCGGTGAGGAGGCGGGGGAGAAGCTGCGCGGCGCGCTGCGTTCCGTGCGCAAGGTCGCGGGGGCGGCGAGCGCCTCGGCCGCGACCAGGGTGAAGAGCGGCGGCACGGGCGGGGCGGGTGGCAGCTCGGGCGGCGCGGCGGCCTCGGGTGGCGCGGACAGCGGGATCGCCGCCGGCTCCGGTTCAGGCTCCGGTTCCGGTGCGGGAGCCGGCACCCGGTCCGGTGCGGGGGCCGTTCCGGGACCGGGCGGGAGCAAGCGTTCGGACTCCGTCGGCTCGGCCTCGGTGGGCTCGGCCTCCGTGGGCATCGGTGGCGGGCCCGGTTCCACTGGCGGTGCGGCGCGGACCAAGCCGGGTACCGGCAAGGTGAGTTCGGGGTGGCCCGTGGTGCCACCGCCGGACCTGGACCTGCCGCCGCGGCCGGTGCCCCGGGCGCCGCTCACCGACGTGGTGCCCAAGCGCACCCTGGTGATCATCGCCCTGGTGGTGGTGCTCGCGGTGCTCGGTACCGTGCTCGCCCTCACGCTGGGCGGCGACGACGGGGACGCCAAGGGGAGCGGCAGGAGCGGCGGAGCCAAGGCGGTGGCGAGCTCGGGGGCGAGTGCGCGCACCGGCTCAGGTGCGAAGTCCGGCAGCGGGCCCGCCACCAAGGAGGACACCAGCGGCGGCACCCGGACGGATGGCACGTCGGCGTCCGCGACCACCGGGAGCACCCCGGGCGCGGACGGGGCGGGCGACGACAGTTCCTCCACGTCGAACTCCAGTGGCAGCGGCGACGACGGCGCGCCCGTGGTGAAGAAGTACACCGGCGGCCAGGGGTACTCGATCGGCTTGCCCAAGGGCTGGAGGTTCCAGACCAGCAGCTCCGCCGGGGACCGGTTCACCGGGCCCGACGGGCAGAAGCTGCTGATCGCCTGGACGAGCAGCCCCAAGGACGACCCGGTGGCGGACTGGCGGAACCAGGAGCGGTACATGGTGCGCTCCGAATACCAGAAGATCCGCATAGCGGCGGTGAGCTACCGGGGCTGGAACGCCGCCGACTGGGAGTTCACCTACGCCGAGGGCGGGACCAAGTACCACACGATCGACCGGGGGTTCGTCGTCAGCTCCCAGCAGGGGTACGCGCTGATGTACACCGCGAAGGACGACGCCTGGAGCAGCGAGCTGCGCGAGGACACCTGGAAGACGCTCGCCGCGTCCTTCGAGCCGAAGTGACAAATTCGCATCCCCACAATGCGAATTGCCTCCGGCACGTATCGTGAGTGGTTGCGGACCGTACGCATGCAGGTATGCATGCGGAACGGGCCGCCCAACGAACGGATTTGACCGACCGGGCGGCCGGGGGAGGCAACGTGGACGACTATGCGGGTCGGGTGCTCGCCGACCGCTACCGCCTGCCCCTGCCCCCCTCCGACGAGTACGAACTCACCGAGAGCCGGGCCTTCGACACCTACAGCGGGCAGGAAGTGCTCGTCCGCCAGGTGCCGTTGCCGGAGGTGGTCGAGGCCGAGGTGCTCGACGCGGAGGGGCTGCCCGACGGGTTCACAGCCCGTGACCGTGGCGGCCGCCGGCCGCCGTCCGCCAGGACCGCGACACGCCGGCCCAGCGATCCTGCGGTGCGGCGCGCCGTGGAGGCCGCGCAGGCCGCCGCCCGTATCCCCGACCACCCCCGCCTCGACCAGGTCTTCGACGTGTTCGCCGAGGGCGGTTCGCTCTGGATCGTCAGCGAGTTCGTCGCCGCACGGCCGCTGGCGGCGCTGCTGGCCGAACAACCGCTGACGCCGTACCGGGCGGCCGAGGTCGCCTCCGACCTGCTGATGGCGCTGCGGGTCCTGCACGCGCACGGCTGGGTGCACCGCAACATCACCGCCCGCACGGTCCTCGTCTGCGACGACGGCCGCGTGCTGCTGACCGGCCTCGCGGTCGGGGCCGCGGAGGAGGCGCTGAGCGGGTACGACCCGGTGCCGCTGCCCGAGGAGGAGGGCGGCGAGGGGGCCGCGGGGCCGCGGGGTCTCGGGCAGGTGGAAGGTTCCGGCGCGGCCGGCACGCTCGGCGGCTCGCCCCTGTCCGTCGTGCCGCCCGTTCTGCCCGGTTCGGGCGGTTCCGGCGGTTCGGGAGCCGTTGCCGTCGGAGGCACGGGAAGCAGTGGTGGTGCGTTCGGTGGTACGGGCGGCGCGCGGACGGCGCCCGGCGCGTCGCAGACGGATCCCGAAGCCGCGCGGCGCGCCGCGATACAGGCGCGGGCGGCCGGCGGGTTGCCGGGGGCCGGACCGGACGAGGGTTCGGGCGGCACCGGTACGGGCGCGGTGGAGCGGCGTGCCTTGGAGACCGGCGCGGACATCCGGGCCGCCCGGGCCGGGGCGATCGCCGCGTACCAGGCGGGGGCCAGGGCCGCCGCCCGGGTCCAGGAGGCCCAGCAGGGCGGCCGGGCCGCCCTGCCCGGCGCCCGGCCACCCTCCGAGGGCGACACCCGGCCCCCCGCGCCCCACATCCCGGGACAGTCCGGCGGCGCGACACCTCCGCCGTACGGCCAGGGACACGCCAACGGGGCGGCGCAGCCGGGGCACGGCCCCGGGCAGGCCGACGGCGCGTCGCAACCGCCGTACGGGCAGGGGCGCGCCGATGGCGTGTCCCCGTCGCCGTACGGCCCCGGGCAGGCCGACGGGGCGGCGCAGCCGGGGTACGGCGCCGGGGTGGCCGAGGGTGGGAGCCGGGCGCCGTACGGGCCGGAGCAGGGCGATGCCGAGGGCGGTTCGCCGTATCTGCCGGGGCAGGCCGGTGGTGTGGCGCCGTCGCCGTACGGCAACGGGCGGGCGCAGGTGCCCGGGACCGGTGCCGAGCAGCGGGCCGCCGGTGGGGTGCCGCGTGGCCAGATCGCCGATCCGTACGGGGTGCGCGGCGCGCCCGCGCCCTGGCACGGCGCCGCACCGCGCCCGCAACCCGGAGCGGCTCCGGTGGCCCCCGGGCGGGAACGGTCCGCGCTACCGCCCGCCGCTCCCGGCGCCGACGGGCCCGGAACCGAACTGCCCGGCGCTCAGGGCGGCCCGCCCGCCGTCGTACCCGCGCAGGGGGCCGGTTCCGCCCCCCGCTGGGACGAGGCCGGTGCCGCCGTGCCGGGCCGGCGGGGTCCCGCGACCGCGCTGGCCGCCGAGCGGGCCCGGCAGGTGCGGATGACCGTGGTGGGGCCGGTGACCGAGCGCTGGGCGCCGGAGCAGGCCGTTCCCGTGCACGAGAACTGGCAGCTGGCGGCGCCCATCGGACCGGCCACCGACCTGTGGGCGCTGGGCGCGCTGCTGTTCCGGGCGGTGCAGGGACACGCACCGTACCCGGAGGAGTCGACCGCCGAACTGGTGCAGCTGGTGTGCTCGGAGCCGCCCGCCTTCGCGGAGGAGTGCGGTTCGCTCAGGCCGGTCGTGGAGTCGCTGCTGCGTCAGGACCCCACCGAGCGGCCGGACTTCGAGGAGCTGCGCGGCTGGCTGCGCTCGCTGGTGCGCTCCGCGCCCGAGCCGGACGCCGGTACGCATGTCGTCGCCGCCCCGCCCGACCCCCGGCGGCTGCCGATCGTCCGGCGCCGCGGCGAGCTGGTGCGCAGGCGCAGGGCCGGGCTCCCGGCGACCCACGGCCGGCACAAGCGGGCCCGGGAGGAGGCCAGGTCCCCGCGGCGACTGGGCCGTACGCTGCTGTTGCTCGTCCTGCTCCTGCTGGCCGCGGCGGTCGCGTACGCCATGCTGTTCCTGCCGAAGAAGGGCGCCACGGACGACAACGGCGGCGACCGGACGGGATCGGCGGGGACGGTCAGCACCGCGCCCGGCTCCAGCGCGACCCCCACCCCCAGCCCGACGGCGACTCCGTCCACGCAGACCCAGACCACCGCCGGCTCGACGGACGGCGCTTCCGTGGGCGACGGCTTCACCCTGCGCAACGACCCGAACGGCTTCCGGATCGCCGTCGCCAAGGGCTGGACCCGCACCCCGAAGAACAGCGCCGGCCAGGTGATCTACTCACAGGGCAGGTTCGAGCTGATCGTGGTGGCGGGCCGGGACAGCGCGGCGACCTACGGCAGCGACCCGATGGCGTACCAGCGGGACAAGGAGCCGGAGCTGCAGCCGTACCGGGACTCCAGCTGGGCCACGGCCGGCGGTCTGCGCACCATCACGGTCGGTCAGCAGGTGTCCGCCGAGGGCCAGTTCACCTGGACGGACAGCCGGCAGGGCGACCTGTTCGTACGCAACATGGTCTTCCTGATCGACGGGCGCTACCACATCGTGCAGGTGCGCGGCCCGGAGTCCGACCGGGACGAGGTCACCAAGCTGTACGAGCAGGCCTCGTCGACGTACAGGTACACGGGCTGAGCCGTGTAAACGCCGTCCCGGGCCGATCGGTTCCCGCCATGGTGAGGGGATTTCGTTCACATCCCGTAAGGAAGGCGAAAACCGTCACAGTGCTGTCTCCGTGGGACCCCGCTGGTTCCATGACCGCAGGCCGGTCCTTAGTCTGGCCCTGACAAGAGCATTGCGGGGCAACGTGAATCAGATGCAGGGCCTGCTCATAGCGGGCCGCTACCGGCTCGCCGACACCATCGGCAGCGGCGGCATGGGCCGGGTGTGGCGCGCCCATGACGAAGTGCTGCACCGGGCGGTCGCCATCAAGGAGTTGACGGCTGCGCTCTACGTCTCCGAGGCCGACCAGGCCGTCCTGCTGGCCCGTACCCGGGCGGAGGCGCGCGCCGCGGCGCGCATCAACCACTCCGCCGTCGTCACCGTCCACGACGTACTCGAACACGACGGCCGGCCGTGGATCGTCATGGAGTTGGTCGAGGGCCACTCGCTGGCCGACGCGGTCAAGGAGCAGGGGCGCATCGAGCCGCGGGAGGCCGCCCGGATCGGGCTGTGGGTGCTGCGCGCCCTGCGCGCCGCGCACAGCGCCGGGGTACTGCACCGGGACGTCAAGCCGGGCAACGTGCTGCTCGGCCGGGACGGCCGGGTCCTCCTCACCGACTTCGGCATCGCGCAGATCGAGGGCGACACGACCATCACCCGGACCGGGGAGGTCGTCGGCTCCGTCGACTACCTCGCGCCGGAGCGGGTGCGCGGGCACGACCCCGGGCCGTCCTCCGACCTGTGGGCGCTGGGCGCGACGCTGTACACGGCGGTCGAGGGCCGCTCGCCGTTCCGCCGTACCTCGCCGCTGACCACCATGCAGGCGGTCGTCGAGGACGAGGCCGCCGAGCCGCGGGCGGCGGGTCCGCTGGAGCCGGTCATCACCGCGCTGCTGCGCAAGGAACCGGCCCAGCGACCGACCCCCGAACAGGCCGAGCAGATGCTCGCCGAGGCGGCGGAGGGCCGGCGGCCCAGCGCGGCCCAGGCCTACGTGCCGACGCGGTCGCAGCTCAGCGCCGGTACCCGGCCGGACCCGGGGAAGTCCGGGGCGTCGCCGTACGACAGCGCGTGGGAGACGGCCCAGGGAAGTCCCCGGGAGACCGGGTACGGCAGTGGCTCCCACCGCGGAGCGTCCGGCGGCGCGCACGGCGGTTCCCTCGGGGATTCGTACGGCGGCGGTCATTACGGCGGTTCCTACGAGGTCCGGCCGCCCGTCGGCGGCAGTTCCATGAACGGGCCGACGGCCGTCGGCGGGGCACCCGTGCCGGCCGCCGCGCAGCCCCGGCGGCGTCGGCTGCGCACCCTCGCGCTCGTCGTGGCCCTGGCCGCGCTGATCGGCGGCGGCGCGGCCGTGGCGTTGCAGAAGTGGGACTCCGGACAGCGGCAGCACGCCTCCGGCAACGTCGCGCCGGCCACGTCCGGTGCGTCCTCGCCGAGTGCCACCTCGGCTCCGGACGGCGCGGTTCCCACCGACTGGGTGACCAAGCACGACCCGCTCGGCTTCAGCCTCTCCCTGCCCAAGGGCTGGAAGCGGAGCGTCTACGGCATCGACGGCGACCTCAAGCAGATCGACTACACGCCCGACGACGGCAAGCACTTCGTGCGCATCGCCGTCGACGGCTCACCCGACTTCTCCGACGCGCTCGCCCACCAGGAGGACCTGGAGCAGCAGCTGCACAAGCTGGTCGACTACCGCCGCGTGACCATGGAGAAGAACCTGTACCGGGACCGGCCCGGGGCGGTGTGGGAGTACACCTGGACCGCGCTGAAGAAGGACCCGCCCTACGTGCCAGGTCCGCGTCGCGCGATCGAGGAGACGTACTACTCGCGGGACGGCGTCGAGTACGCGATCTACATGTCGTCGCCGGCGAAGGACTGGGCGACGGCGAGCAAGCAGTTCAAGTGGGTGCTGCAGACCTGGGATCCGGGGACGTCGGGCTGAGCCGCCGCCGGGCGTCCGGGCCGTGCGCCCCGCCCGGGCGTCCGGGCCGTGCGCCCCGCCCGGGCGTCCGGGCCGTGCGCCCCGCCCGGGCGTCCGGGCCGTGCGCCCCGCCCGGGCGTACGGGCCGTGCGTCCCGGCCGTGCGTCTTGGCCGGTCGCGGTCCGGAAGCCGGGCGTCCGGTGCGGCATCATGGGCCTCATGGTGAATCCGGGGGACGACGCCGTACGGCTGGTCGCGGGGCGGTATCGCCTGGGAGCGCGGCTCGGGCGCGGGGGCATGGGCGTCGTGTGGCGGGCCACCGACCAGCTCCTGGGGCGGGAGGTCGCCGTCAAGGAGCTCACCGTCGACGACACCCTCTCCGACGACGAGGCCCGGCTGCGCCGCGACCGCACCCTGCGTGAGGCGCAGGCGGTCGCCCAGCTGCACCACCCGCACATCATCGTCGTCCACGACGTGGTGGAGGACGGCGGACGGCCCTACATCGTCATGGAGTTGATCGACGGCGGTTCGCTCGCCGACCGGATCTCCCGGGGCGGCCCGGTGGACGTCGCCGAGGCCGCGCGGATCGGCGTCGCCCTGCTCGGCGCGCTGCGCACGGCGCACGAGGCCGGAGTGCTGCACCGGGAC
Organism: Streptomyces sp. NPDC020958; assembly: GCF_055562175.1. Lineage (NCBI taxonomy): Bacteria > Bacillati > Actinomycetota > Actinomycetes > Kitasatosporales > Streptomycetaceae > Streptomyces > Streptomyces sp. NPDC020958. Next base: position 244,971 of record NZ_JBVHFU010000008.1, read on the forward strand.
ATCAAACCCGCGAACGTGCTCGTCGAGACCGGCACCGGGCGGGTCGTGCTCACCGACTTCGGCATCGCCCAGGTGTCGGGCGCCACCACGCTCACCGAGACCGGTTCCTTCGTCGGCTCGCCCGAGTACACCGCGCCGGAGCGGATGTCCGGCTCCCGCTCCGGCCCGGCGTCCGACCTGTGGTCGCTGGGGGCGCTGCTGTGCGCGGCGCTCAGCGGCGAGTCGCCGTTCCGGCGCGACTCGCTCGGCGGGATCCTGCACGCCGTGGTCTCCGACGAGATCCGGCCACCGGCCCAGGCGGAGCCGCTGCTGCCGGTCGTACGAGGGCTGCTGGAGCGGGATCCCGAGCGGCGGCTGGGCGCGGCGGAGGCCGAGCGGATGCTGCGCGAGTACCTGGACACGGGAGCCGTGGCGGCGCCGGCCGCGACGGGGAGCGCCGGCGCGGCGTCGTACACGCCGACCCAGCGGGACGTGCCGCGGCCGCCGGTGCCGGGCGCCGCGCCGCAGTCCTCCGCCACGCGCGGGCTGCTGGTGGCCGCGTTACTGGTCGCCGCGATGGCCGGGGCGGGCGTGTCGGCGGCGACGCTGCTGTTCCACGGCGGCGAGGACGGCGGTACGCCGGGACCCGGCGCGACGACGGCCGTCTCCGCCTCCCACCCGTCGACCGCCGCCCCCACCTCGTCGGCCGCTTCCCCCATCCCCTCGGCCTCCGGCAACCGCACCGCGCCCTCCGGTTACCGCTTCGCGCAGGACCCGGCCGGCTTCTCGCTGGCCGTGCCGGCGGGCTTCACCCGCGAGACGCAGGGCGAGCGCGTCTTCTACCTGTCGCCGGGGCAGACCTTCCGGCTCGGCATCAAGGTGTCCGAAACGGTGGCCGGCGGGCCGGGGACGGTGATGCGGCGGGCGGCGGCCGAGGGGCCGAGCACCAACCCCGGCTACCACGACGGCCGGGTCACCGACACCACCCACTCCGGAAACCCGGCCGCCTTCTGGGAGTTCACCTGGAAGGGCTTCAGCGCCACCGAGGGCCCCCGGCACACCTACGACCTCTGCTGGGAGGAGAACGGACGGCTGTACGACGTGTGGGTGTCGGCGCCGGTCGGCAAGGTGCGGGAGGCGCGGGAGTACTTCGACGTCGCGGTGGACACGTTCGCGGCGGGGTGAGCGCGGGGGCCGGAACAGGGGACCGGGCCGCTCAGGGCGTGCGCCGCACGCGCCGCAGCCCGTCCGCCGCCGCGTCCATGAGGCGGCGCGTCGGGCGGGGCCGGTACGCCGGACCCTCCAGGCGCCGCACCGCACCGCCCCTGACCACCGCGTACGCGATCGGCGCCGACGCCTTCGGGAACGTGACCGGATGCCGGCCGGTGGGCAGTTGCAGGCGCGCCGGCAGCCGCAGCCGGGCCGTGCCCGCCTCGGGGACCAGCTCGGCCTGCACCGTCACCGTGCCCACGCCGACCTTGACCCGGGCCGGGGTGCCGGTGGCCGCCGCGACGTAGGGCAGCGCGAGCGAGGCCCCCTCCCCGCGCGCCGGGTTCGCGGCCGCCGCCTGAGCCGTGTCCGCCCCCACCTTCCGCTGCCGCTGGTCGATGTCCAGGGCCAGCTGGCCGCTGCCCGTCCAGTACGGCAGCGCCAGCCGTCCGCCGGTCACCGCCGCACCGGCGGCCGGGGTCCCCGGCGTGCCGCCGCCCGTCACCCGGACCATCCGGTCGATGCCCAGCAGCTGCGCGTACACCCACACGTCGTGCACCCCGCGCTCCAACGGCCGCCCACCGGCGAGCCGTTCGGGATCGAGGCGCAGCCGCCCGGCCGCGACGAGCTGACCGCGCCCGTCGCCGAGCGGCAGGAGCCCCACCTCCAGCTCGCCCTCGGGGTACCACCAGTCCTCCCGGTCCCGGTCCTTGACCACCAGTTCCGCGTAGGCCAGCCGGAAGGGATCGCGGACCTCCCAGCCGTCCTCGGTCCCCGGCACCCCGGCCAGCAGCTCCGGGTCGAGCCACCGCTTCCCGTCCCGTTCGACGAGGACGAGGGGCTCGCCGTCGCCGCGCACGAGGCCGAGGGTGACGTCGGCGACGAGACGGCCGTCCTCCCAGGCCGGCGCCCCGACCTCGCAACGCGCCGTGACCTGGCGCACGCGCTCGGCGAGGGCGACGGCGCCGTCGAAGTCGCCGCGTTCGAGGAGGTCGGCGCGGAGCCGGGAGACCGCGGGCAGCCCCTCGCGGACGGCCGCCGGGAACTCCGTCACCGCCAGCTCGCGGGCCGCCTCGAAACGCGGGCGCTGCTCGGCGGGGTCCTCGCGGAGGATCTCCGGTTCGCGGGTACGGGAGAGGACCTCGACGTGGTACAGGCGGTGCAGGAGACGGTTCTGGAGGGCGTCGAGGTCGTCGGAGGGCGGGGTGCCGTCCTTGATCTGGCGGACGATGGTGCGGGCGTTGGCCCAGAAGCCGTGCCGCGGGTTGAAACGGTGCTGGGTGTTGTTGCCGCCGTCGTCCCGCTTCATCCAGTAGTAGCAGGGGTAGTCGGCGAGCACGGAGATCCGCTCGGCCTTGAGGTAGGCGGCGCTGACGAAGAGCAGGTCCTCCAGGATCCAGGGCCCTTCGGGGAAGCGCAGGCCGTGCTCCTCGACGAAGGCCCGCCGGAACATCTTGTGCGGCGACATGCTCTGCATGAGCTCGTCGTTCTCGATGGTGCAGGCGTCGATCGTGTGCCGGAACAGGCGGCGGGGCCGGACCATGGTGCTGGACATCTTGCCGAGCACGACGTCGGCGTCGTTGCGTTTCGCGTGCTCGTACAGCCGCTCCAGGGCCTCGGGTCCGAGCGTGTCGTCGTGGTCGACGAACTGGATGTACTCGCCCTTGGCGTGCCGCATCCCGAGGTTGCGGGGGGCGCCGGGCCAGCCGGAGTTGGGCCGGGTGTGCACCTGGACGTTGGGATGCTCGCCGGCGATCCGCTCCAGCCGGGCCGGTGTGTCGTCGGTCGAGCCGTCGTCGACGTAGATGACCTCGTACTCGTCGGCGGGCAGGCTCTGCCCCAGCAGCGACGGCGCGCACTCGTCGACGTACTTCCCGGTGTTGTAGGTGGGAACGATGACGCTGACCTTGACTCTCGGCATTCACGGGACTTTACCGGCCGGTCGCGGCACGGGTCGGGGCGCGTCCTGCGGTGGTGGCCGCGCCCGCGCCGGCCCACGGCCCGCTGACCGTGCCGCTTCGACAAGGGCATGGTGCGCACGGTACTCATGTGACATGAGCGAAGACGGCGAACAGCCGGTCGAGGGACGTCTGATCGGGGGGCGTTACCGGCTCGCCGGGCCCATCGGCTCCGGGCCGGCCGGCACCGTGTGGCGCGCCCGTGACGAGCAGGACGGGCGGGACGTCGCCGTCAAGGAGCCGCGGCTGCCCGGCGGCGTGGACGACGAGGAACGGCAGCGCGCCGCCCACCGCCTGCTGCACGAGGCCCGCGCCGCCGCCCGCGTCGACCATCCGGCCGTCGTCGCCATTCACGACGTACTCCTCGACGGCGAAGTTCCCTGGACCGTCATGGAGTGGGTGGCAGGGCGGTCCCTCGACCAGGTTCTGGCCGCCGACGGGCCGCTGCCGGCCGCCGAGGCCGCCCGCGTCGGGCTCGCCGTGCTCGGCGCGCTGCACGCCGCCCACTGCGTCGGGATCGTGCACCGGGACCTCAAGCCGTCCAACGTGCTCCTCACGGCGGACGGCGAGCGCGTCGTCGTCACCGACTTCGGCACCGGGTCGGGGCAGGGACTCGGCGGCTTCGTCGCCCCGGAGTACGGCGAGGAGCGCGGGGCCGCCGGACCGGCCTCCGACCTGTGGTCCCTGGGCGCGTTGCTCCGTGCCGCCGTGGGCGGCGCGGTCGGCGCGGACGGCGCCCTCGGGGCGCTGCTCGACCGACTCCTCGCACCTGACCCCGAGGCCCGCCCGGCGGCCGCGGACGCCGCCGAGGTGCTGGCCCGGGCCGCCGGAGCGGACCTCCCGCAGTGGGTCACCGAGCCCCCGGCGGCGCCCGCACCGGCCCCGGATCCCGCCCCGGCGCGTGCGGAGGCCGCGCCGGACCCCGAGGCCGCGGAACCCCGCCGCCTCACCCCCCTCGCCGCCCTCGGCCTGCTCCTCGCCAAAAAACCGGAGCGCGCTGATCGTCCCCGTCCCACCTCCTGATCGGCGCATTCGCTGCCAGTGATCGCTGGCAGTGTGGGCGGTCGCCGGGAAACCGGGTTACCCACGGGTACCCAAAGGCCCCCGTCGCCGCATACCCTGCGGCACATGACGGACTCGCAGGCCCCGGCGCACGCACCGGCCCCCACCGGCACGAACCCCCTCGCCCCCGCCCCCGCAGGGGCCAGAACGGCCGCCGACGTGGTCACGCCCGAGTTGGTCGCCCAGCTCACCAAGGGCGTCGTCGGCTCCGGACGCACGGCCAACCACACGCCGTTCACCGGCGAGAAGCTGGCCGACCTGCCCGAGTCCACCCCCGAGGACGTGGCGAAGGCCTATGAAGCGGCCCGCGCCGCCCAGGCCGTGTGGGCGAAGGTGCCGGTACGGCAGCGCGCCGCCGTCCTGCTCCGCTTCCACGACCTGGTCCTCCAGCGGCAGGCCGAGGTCCTCGACCTCATCCAGCTGGAGACCGGCAAGGCCCGGCTGCACGCCCACGAGGAGGTGCAGGCCGTCGCCGTCGCCGCCCGCCACTACGGCCGCAAGGCCCCCTCCTACCTCCGGCCCAAGCGGCACGCGGGCGCCATGCCGACCCTCACCAAGGTCACCGAACTGCGCCACCCGCGCGGTGTCGTCGGCCAGATCGCCCCCTGGAACTACCCCCTCGAACTCTCCGTGGGCGACGCCCTCCCCGCCTTCGTCGCGGGCAACGCGGTCGTCATGAAGCCGGACACCGAGACCTGCCTGACCGCCCTGTGGGCGCGTGACCTGCTCATCGAGGCCGGCCTGCCCGCGGACGTCTTCCAGGTCGTGCTCGGCGAGGGCCCGGTCGTCGGACCCGAGGTCGTCCGGCACGCCGACTACGTCTCCTTCACCGGCTCCACCCGCACCGGCCGCGAGATCGCCCAGGGTGCCGCCGCCCGCCTGGTCGGCGTCTCCCTCGAACTCGGCGGCAAGAACGCGATGCTGGTCCTGGACGACGCCGACATCGAGAAGGCGGCCGCCGGCGCGGTCCGGGCCTGCTTCTCCTCGGCCGGCCAGCTCTGCATCTCCATCGAGCGGCTGTACGTCCACGAGTCGATCGCCGACGCGTTCGTCGAGCGCTTCGCCGCCCGCACCAGGGCCATGCGTCTCGGCCGCTCCCTCGCCTACGGCGCCGACATGGGCTCCCTGGTCGGCGAACGGCAGCTGGAGACGGTCACCCGGCACGTGGCGGAGGCCGTCGAGAAGGGCGCGACCGTCGTGGCCGGCGGCACCGCCCGCCCCGACATCGGCCCCTACTTCTACGAGCCCACCATCCTCGACGGCGTCGAGGACGCGATGGCCGTCTGCACGGAGGAGACCTTCGGCCCGGTCGTCTCGATCTACCGCTTCAGGACGGACGACGAGGCGATCGAGCACGCCAACGGCACGCCGTACGGCCTCAACTCCTCCGTCTGGACGAAGAACGGCAGCCGCGGCCGCGCCGTCGCCGCCCGCCTGCGCACCGGCACGGTGAACGTCAACGAGGGCTACGCCCCCGCGTACGGCAGCGTCCAGTCCCCGATGGGCGGCATGAAGGACTCGGGCCTGGGCCGCCGCCACGGCTCGGAGGGCATCCTCAAGTACACGGAGGCGCAGACGGTCGCCCAGCAGCGCCTGCTCCCGATGGCGCCCTCGCTGGGGATGGACGACGAGAAGTACGCCCAGTTCATGAGCACGAGTCTGAAGGTGATGAAGGCACTGAGGCTGCGCTGAGACGCGCCCCGAAGGGGCGCTGGGGGTACCCCCGGCCGAAGGCTGGGGGAGGAACTGCGCGAGCAACCACGTACTACCCGCACGTACGCTCGAAGAGGAGAAATCGTGCCCCAGGATGCCTACGACTACGACGTCATAGTCGTCGGTTCGGGATTTGGCGGCTCCGTGACCGCCCTGCGCCTCACAGAGAAGGGGTACCGAGTCGGCGTTCTTGAGGCGGGCCGCCGCTTCACCCGCGACACCCTCCCCAAGAACTCCTGGGACATCAGGAACTACCTCTGGGCCCCCCGGCTCGGCTGCTACGGCATCCAGCGCATCCACCTCCTCGGCAACGTCATGGTCCTGGCCGGCGCAGGTGTCGGCGGCGGCTCCCTCAACTACGCCAACACCCTGTACGTCCCGCCGAAGCCCTTCTTCGACGACCCCCAGTGGCGTGACATCACGGACTGGCAGGAGGAGCTGGCGCCGTACTACGACCAGGCCCAGCGCATGCTCGGCGTCCGGCTCAACCCGACGATGACCCCCTCCGACGTCCACCTGAAGGCGGCCGCGGAGAAACTCGGCGTCGGCGACACCTTCCACCTCGCCCCGGTCGGCGTCTTCTTCGGCGACGGCAAGGACGCCGACGGCGAGGCCGAGGCGGCACCCGGCGACCAGGTCGCCGACCCCTACTTCGGCGGCGCCGGTCCCGCCCGCACCGCCTGCACCGAGTGCGGCGAGTGCATGACCGGCTGTCGGCACGGCGCGAAGAACACCCTCAACGAGAACTACCTGCACCTCGCCGAACAGGCCGGCGCGGTCGTCCACCCGATGACCACCGTCGTCTCCGTCACCGACGACTCGCGGGGCGGCTACGCGGTCGCGACCCTCCCCACGGACGACCGGAGGAAGGCGAAGGGCCGGGTCTTCACGGCGCGCCGGGTGGTCGTCGCCGCCGGCACGTACGGCACCCAGACCCTCCTGCACCGGATGAAGGCGAGCGGCCGGCTCCCGTACCTCTCGGACCGGCTGGGCGACCTCACCCGCACCAACTCCGAGGCCCTGGTGGGCGCCCAGACCGACGACCGCCGCTACCGCAGGGCGCACGGTGTCCCGAGGGCAGACTTCACCAGGGGCGTCGCGATCACGTCCTCCATCCACCCGGACGAGAACACGCACATCGAGCCGGTCCGGTACGGCAAGGGGTCGAACGCGATGGGCGGCCTGTCGATCCTCCAGGTGCCCTACGCGGAGGGCACCTCCCGGGTCCTCGGCTGGCTGGCGAACGCGGCCCGCCACCCGCTCCTCGTGCTGCGCTCGCTCTCCAACCGGCGCTGGTCGGAGCGGACCATCATCGGCCTGGTCATGCAGTCGCTGGACAACTCCCTGACGACGTACCTGAAACCGGACGGCGTCGGCAAGGGCCTGCTCACCGCCCGGCAGGGCCACGGCGCGCCCAACCCCAAGCAGATCAGGGCGGCTTCGGAGGCGGCCGCCGTGCTGGCCGCCGAGATCAACGGCTTCCCTGGCAGCAACGTCGGCGAGCTGATGGGCACTCCGCTCACCGCCCACTTCCTCGGCGGCTGCCCGATCGGCGACTCCCGCGAGACCGGCGTCATCGACCCGTACCACCGGCTGTACGGCCACCCGGGCATCTCGGTCGTGGACGGCGCCGCCGTCTCCGCGAACCTGGGGGTGAACCCGTCCCTCACCATCACGGCGCAGGCCGAGCGCGCGATGTCGTACTGGCCCAACAAGGGCGAGCCGGACCCGCGTCCGCGGCAGGGCGAGGCGTACCGGCGCCTGCGTCCGGTGGAGCCGCGCGAACCGGCGGTCCCGGCCGGGGCGTTCGGTGCCCTGCGACTGCCGTTCCTCGGCATCCCGACCGTCCCCCCGAAGAAGTAGCCGTCGGGCAGCGGGGCGGCCGTGCAGCGGTGCAGCGAAAAGGGACCTGAGCCCCCCTCCGAGCCCAGGTCCCTCTTCATCGGTGCGCGACCGCCGCGCCGCGGCGGTCCCCGCGACCTTGCCTATGCGTCGGCGCCCGCCTTGCGGCGCCGCACCACGAACACCGCGGCCGTGCCGGCCACCACGGCGGCCCCGCCGACCAGGCCGATGACCGGGAGCGCCGAGCTGGAACCGGTCTCCGCGAGGTTGCCGGTCGGCAGGTCGGCGACGTTGCCCTGCGGCTTCTTCACGGAGTCCTTGCCGCCGTCGTCGCCCGGCTTGGCGGTACCCGGGTCGGGGTTGGACGAGCCGGCCTTGAGGACCGTGAAGTCGTACTGCGCCCAGCCCTCGGCGATGCAGTCCTGGCCGTCGACCTTGTCGAGGTAGGCACCGGAGCCGAAGGAGTAGGCGTCACCGGCGGGCGCCTTGGCGTCGACGGCGACGCGCAGGTCGACCGACTTGCTCGCGCCCGACTTCAGCTTCTCCACGTAGAAGAAGTAGTCGCCGGCCCAGTCGTCGCTGCCGATCCGGTCCCAGGCGCCGCTGTCGGGGTTCTTGAACTCCAGCTCGACGTACGGGCTGAGGTACTTCGACTCGTCCAGCTCGTAGTTCTCGATCTCGGCGTAGAAGGCGACGCCGTCGACGTCGGCCTTCGACTCGTTCGTCACGGTCAGCTTGAAGGCGTGGAAGCCGTCGCCCGCGACGATCTTGCCGGGCAGGCCCTTGATGTCGGCGGACACCTTGGCGTTGCCGAAGTTCTCGTCGAGGTCCTCGCAGTACGGCACGTCCGGGTCGGACGGGTCCTCGCTGGGCTCGGCCGACTCGGAGGGCTGCGTCGAGGCGGACGCGGAGGCCGAGGCGGACGCGCTGGGGCTCGCGCTGTCGCTGGGCGGGGCGGAGGGCGACGCGGACTCGGACGGCGACGCGCTGTCGCTCGGGGCGACGGAGTCGGACGGGGTGGGCGACGCGGGGTCGCTGGGTATCTCGCTGGGCGCGCTCTCCGACGCCGTCGGCGATGCGGCGTCCTCCGCGAACGCGGCCGGTGCGGACAGCAGGGCGAGCGGTGCGAGGGCAGCCGTGGCGGCTGCCGCGGCCATGGCGCGACGAAGCTTCATGAAGGACCCCGTTGACTCAGGTGCGGCGGGCGGATGTGACCGCTGGTTCCGGTGATGTGACCGGTGAATCCTGTGAATGGTTGCCTCCACATTCACAGAATTCTTATGTGACGGTCGTCACGAGGCCGGTGCGCCGCGGACAAGGCGAAGGGCCCCGCGGGACGGAGCCGCGGGGCCCTTCTTCGGTCAGCACCGACGTCAGGGCAGCGCCGGTGCCTGGAAGCGGCGCCGGGGGGTTGCGCCGCTGGTCTCTGTGCCCTGTACCACCGTCCGTGCTCGGGTCGGCGCCCCGGCGCACTCGGGACGTACGGCAGGTCCCGACCTTCGGCGGACGGCCGGCACACGGCAATACCGTTGCCTGGACTGGGACTTGGGAACCACGAAGGCCTCGGTGGCCTTCTCTGCATCGTGCTGGATGTCCGCGGCCTCCGCAACCGTTTGACCCAGCCCTTGTGCATTTTTGCAATTTTCCGCCGGTCGGCCCCGGGCGTCCCCGGAGCCGGCCGTCTTTGGGTGACCGGGCTGCTGTCCCCTGCCGTCCGGTCACTTGACTGGAGCGAGGTCCCACGACACACGGCACGTTCCGTACGTCTCATCGCCCCAGCGAGCCACGCGTGGTTCTTTCGGGCCCGCCCCTGGCTGGCACGGACACCCCACCAACGAGGCGGCCGGGGCGCCGGTCACGCGCCGTACGGGTGAGAGCCGTACCGAACTCAGTTCCGGCCGGTTCAGACGCGGCCGCGGCACAGCTCCAGCAGCGTCATCGCGAGGGCCGTGCCGGGCTTGCCGAGAGCGTCGCTCCAGTGACTGAGGATCTCCATCTCCCGGGAGAGGTTCACGCGCCGGCCGCCGGAGGCGATCCGGGCCTCCTGGACGACGGCGGAGACGGCCATCCGTTCCTGGATCAGGCCGATGATCCGGTCGTCGAGCGCGTCGATGCGCTCGCGCGCGCCGCTGATCACACCGGCGGCCTCCGGGGTCCGGGCACCCGTCACATCGAGAGCGGTCGGGGCGGTGGCGGTCGTGGTGGTGGGGGTCGTGGCGGTGGCGGTCATGTCGGGGCTCCTCGTCTGCGGGGCGGCCCCGGACCGGCACGATCCGGAGAAACACCAGGCGCCCCGGACCTTGTCGGCCCGGGGCGCCTGGGGAAGTCGCTTGTCAGTTGCTCAAGCAGCACGACCATGGCAGCCGGTGGGCCGGTCGCCATAGGTAAACAGGAAGGTCGTCTGGGTGAGCATGGGGGCGAGTATGCCACAGAACCCCGATCCGGGAGCCGTCCCACCGTGCCCCGTTAGAATCGATGGCACAGACCCCCGCCCAGACCGCCGGAAGGCACCCCGTGTCATCAGCGACTCCCGCTGCCGCCGCTCCCGACACCGTCCTGGTCGTCGACTTCGGCGCGCAGTACGCCCAGCTCATCGCCCGTCGCGTCCGCGAGGCCCGGGTCTACAGCGAGATCGTGCCGAGCACCATGCCGGTCGCCGAGATGCTCGCCAAGAACCCGGCGGCGATCATCCTCTCCGGCGGCCCCTCGTCCGTGTACGAGGAGGGCGCCCCCCGCCTGGACCGCGAGCTCTTCGAGGCCGGCGTCCCCGTCTTCGGCATGTGCTACGGCTTCCAGCTGATGGCCCAGGTCCTCGGCGGCACCGTCGACAACACCGGCGCCCGCGAGTACGGCCGTACCGACCTGCACGTCTCCAAGTCGGCCTCCACCCTGTTCGAGGGCACCCCCGCCGAGCAGCACGTGTGGATGTCGCACGGCGACGCCTGCTCCGCCGCCCCCGAGGGCTTCGCCGTCACCGCGTCCACGGACGTGGTCCCGGTCGCCGCCTTCGAGAACGACGAGAAGAAGCTCTACGGCGTCCAGTACCACCCCGAGGTCATGCACTCCACGCACGGCCAGCAGGTCCTGGAGCACTTCCTGTACCGCGGCGCGGGGCTCACCCCCTCGTGGACCACGGGGAACGTCATCGAGGAGCAGGTCGCGGCGATCCGCGAGCAGGTCGGCGACAAGCGCGCGATCTGCGGGCTGTCCGGCGGCGTCGACTCCGCCGTGGCCGCCGCCCTCGTCGCCCGCGCCATCGGCGACCAGCTGACCTGCGTGTACGTCGACCACGGTCTGATGCGCAAGGGCGAGACCGAGCAGGTCGAGAAGGACTTCGTGGCCGCGACCGGCGTCAAGCTCGTCGTGGTCGACGCCGAGGCGCGCTTCCTGGAGGCGCTGGCCGGGGTCTCCGACCCGGAGCAGAAGCGGAAGATCATCGGCCGGGAGTTCATCCGGGTCTTCGAGCAGGCCCAGGCCGAGATCATCGCGGACGCGGGCCCGGCCGTGGAGTTCCTGGTCCAGGGCACCCTCTACCCGGACGTCGTGGAGTCCGGCGGCGGCACCGGCACCGCGAACATCAAGTCGCACCACAACGTCGGCGGCCTGCCGGAGGACCTCGAGTTCAAGCTGATCGAGCCGCTGCGCAAGCTCTTCAAGGACGAGGTCCGGATGGTCGGCCAGGAGCTGGGCCTGCCGGAGGAGATCGTCCAGCGTCAGCCGTTCCCCGGTCCCGGCCTCGGCATCCGGATCGTCGGCGAGGTCACGAAGGAGCGCCTGGACCTGCTGCGCGACGCCGACGCGATCGCCCGCGAGGAGCTCACCGCCGCCGGCCTCGACCGCTCCATCTGGCAGTGCCCGGTGGTCCTGCTCGCGGACGTCCGCAGCGTCGGCGTCCAGGGCGACGGCCGCACCTACGGCCACCCGATCGTGCTGCGCCCGGTCTCCTCCGAGGACGCCATGACGGCCGACTGGTCGCGCCTGCCCTACGACGTCCTCGCGAAGATCTCCACCCGGATCACCAACGAGGTCCGTGACGTCAACCGCGTCGTCCTCGACGTCACCTCGAAGCCGCCGGGCACCATCGAGTGGGAGTAGGCCCCGTCCCCGCGGGGCTCCGCAGGGCTCAGGTGCGCCTGACCGTGCGCACCGGCCCGCCCGGCCGCCAGGTCTCGACGACCAGGTACGGCTCCTCGACGTAGGTCCGGACGACCTCCGTCAGCTCGGTACGGAAGAGGTGGAACGGCCCCTCGGGCGGTTTCACCTCTTCCGCGTACGGCCCCTTCACCGCCGGGTCCGTCACCTCGTACGCCCGGCCGCTGATCCGCACGTCCCCGGTGCCGCCCATCGCGGTGCCCTCCCCGGGGTTGGCCTGGAGCGCGAACCGCGGGTCCCGCACCAGGTCCCGGGCCTTCACCGAGTCCGGCATCATGCCGAACCGGAGCTCTCCGCCCAGGAACTGCACCTCCAGACCCGAGGTGCGGGGGGAGCCGTCCTTGCGGAGCGTGGCGAGGACGTGGTGGCGGTAGGGGGCGAAGCGCTCCTGTGCGATGTGCGCCAGCTCGGGCGCGGCGGCGGCGAAGGCAGCCCAGTTCGTACGCGTCATGAGTGCCAGTCTCGTGGCGATACCCGACATCTTCTGTCGTGAATTGCTCGCGGGCGTCATCTTTACGGAACAGCTCTGTTTTCCTGCACTGACCGGCGGTAACTTCCGCCCGTAACACACACCCAGTGCTGGAGGACCTATGCACGGGCCGACCCCGCCCCTGCCGCTGCCCACCGATCAGCTCCGGTTCGCGATGCCGCCGATGCACGACTCGCTCGACGACGAGCGCCGGCACCGCAAGGAGCGGCTCGCGGGCGCGCTGCGGATCTTCGGCCGGGCCGGGTTCGAGGACGGGGTGTCCGGGCACATCACCGCCCGCGATCCCGAGTACTCGAACTGCTTCTGGGTCAACCCCTTCGGCATGCCGTTCCGGCACGTCACCGTCAGCGACCTGGTCCTGGCCAACCAGGACGGCCAGGTCATCGAGGGCCGCTACCACGTCAACCAGGCCGCCTTCACCGTCCACGCCCAGGTGCACGCGGCCCGCCCGGACGTCGTCGCCGTCGCCCACTGCCACTCCGTGCACGGCCGCGCCCTGTCCGCCCTCGGCGACCTGCTCGACCCCATCAGCCAGGAGAGCTGCGCCTTCTACCAGGACCACGCCCTCTACGACGCCTACACCGGTGTCGCCGTCGACGCCGAGGAGGGGCGCCGGATCGCCGCCGCCCTCGGCTCCCACAAGGCGCTGGTGCTGCGCAACCACGGCCTGCTGACCGTCGGCGACTCGGTGGACGCGGCCGCCTGGTGGTTCCTGTCCATGGAGCGCTCGGCGCAGGTCCAGCTGACCGCGAAGGCGGCCGGCCGCCCGCTGCTCATCGACCACAAGCTCGCCGTCGCCACCCGCGAACAGCTCGGCGGGGACCTGGTGGCCTGGATCAACTACCAGCCCCTGTGGCAGGACATCAGCCGCAGTGAACCGGACCTGCTCAGCTGACCACACCCCGCTCAGAAACCCCTCAGCACCGCCGCCTTCGTCAGCACGAACTCCTCGTCCGTGAGCACCCCGTCCCGGTGCAGCTCGCCCAGCTCCCGCAGTCGGCGCAGCAGCAGGTCGTGGTGGTCGGCCGGCCTGCGCGGCGCGGTCACCTGCGGCCGGTCCCGGTCGGCGCACGCCGCGCCGGGCCGGGTCGACGGATGCGGCAGCCGGGCCGTGACCGCCGCCGCGACCAGCGCCGTCAGCAGATCGCGGCGGACACTGCCCCACAGGTCGAGCGCGTACGGGTCGCGCTCCGCCGGCAGCTTCGAGAACACCGTCTCCGGGGTCACGAACCGCAGGCGACCGTCTTCGTAACCGGTGTTGGGCAGCCACTCCACCCGGACCAGGTCGCCGACGCCGATGATCCGCGGCCCGGTCGCCCGCTTCACCCGGTCCGAGGTGTCCGCCCAGTCGATGCGGACCTGCGTACCGTCGAAGGACACCGTCCCGTCCGAGGACCGCACCGACACCGGCACCGGCGGCCCCGGCAGCAGATACCCCTTCGTCGGCTCGGTGGGGACCTGGTCGAGCAGCAGCGACTGCCGGATCTCCGCCACGACGTACTCGGCCACCCCGGACCGGTCCCCGTCCACCGCCAGCCGGTACGGATCCGCGGCCTCCGGCAGTCGCCCGCCGGTCGCCTGCAGCAACGGGTCCGCGCCCTCGCGCAGCCGCATCCTCAGCCGCCCCCGCCTGCGCTCGGGCTCGTACGCCACGGCGGCCACCGCCTCCAGGGGTACGGCGATCTCCCCGTAGGTCTGCCGGAACAGCGGTACGGAGCGGTGGCGTCCCGGCGTGATCCGGATCGTGCTGCCGTCGAAGGCCCAGGTCCCGTCCCGCTGGATGATCTCGGCCATGGGGGAATTCTGGCAGTCGGGTCAACCTGTCTCCCGTACCTTCACCTGTCGTGACCAGCCCACTGACCGAAAACGCCGTGGCGTAGGGCACAATTCGCTCTCGACACAAGGGAGTTGCACGGCGTCGCCCGGCCCCGGGGAGGGCCCTGCGCGCCGTGCCCCGGGCGTGGGGAAGGCGGGCGTCGGGCGTGGCGGTGCAGGAGGCGAGGCAGGGCACCGGTCCGGGTGCCCACGCGGGCGGTTGCACGTGCGGGGACTGCCCGCACGGGGCCCGCGAGGGGCACCGGCGGGCGGTCGCCGCATTCCTCCTCAAACGTGACGAGTTCGCGGCCGGCCAGGGGCTGCCCGCGGCGGTGGCCCACTCGGTCTCCGCCTCCCGCCAATGGGTCTCGGAGGAACTGACCCAGTCCGCCGAGGCCGTCGCCGACCGCGGCCGGGCCGAGGGCGAGGCCTGGCTCGCCCGCCTCTGGCTGCGCACCGTGGCCACCGTGTGGGGCGCCGTCCTGGTACTGCTCCTCGTCCAGGCCCTCACCGCGATCGGCGCGGGCTGGACCAGTGCCCGGACCGCAGGACTGCTCGCCGCCGTGACCGTGGCCCTCGCCGTCAGCGCCGCCTCCTGGCTCCACCGGGCGAGCGGCGGAGTGCTCGCACCCGTCATCGGCGAGGACAACCGCATGTCCACCTCCCGCACCGTCGCCGCCTCCTGGATCCTCCTGGTCGCCTACGCCGTCCTCGTCCTGGCCGGCCGCCTGGCCGCCGCCTCCTCTCCCGCCGAACGCGACGCCCTTGTCTCCGGCCTCGACCTGGCCCGTGGCGCCGGCGTGGTGACCGTCCTCGCCGCGGTCAGCGGCATCGCCGTCCTGGTGCGCCGGGTGGTCGGGCTGCGGATCCTCGGCCAGCGCCTGCAGAAGGTCCGCGCCCACCGCCCCCGCGCCGCCGACCTGCTCACCGACGACGCGGGCCGGGGCGCCTTCGCCGACATCCAGTACGTCGTGATCAGCGCCGTCGCCCTGGTCTTCGCCGCCGTACGTCTCGCCCGCCGCCCCGACCAGCTCCCCGACCTGCCCTGGGGCCTCGCGGCGGTGGTACTGATCTCCACCGCGACCTATCTGGCCGGCAAGTACGCCGAGGGCGGGCGCCCGGTGATCCTCTCCGTCGTCCGCTCCCGCGAGGCCGGTGACCTGGACGCCCCGATCCGCACCGGAGACGACATCGAGATCCGCGGCACCGGCTTCGTGCCGCCCGGCGCCCAGAAGGCCGACCGCCTCTCCCGCCTGGTCGTCCGCATCGGCGCCGTCAACGTCCACGTCCCCCTGGTCCCCGTCACCGGCGGCTTCAGCAATCCCACGGACGACGTCCTCACCGTCCCCGTACCCGCCGAGGTGGAGCCGGGATCGGTGGAGGTCCAGGTGGTCACGGCGGCCGGAGTGGCCACGAACCGGTGCGTGGTCGAGGTGGCAGACTGAAAACGAGCGGATCGGCGGGCACCCTCACCTCTGACCCGTCTTGCCCATCTTTCCCCCTGCCCTGGGGGACGGAGACCAGCCGAAAATCGGAAAAACGTCCGGGAAAGGATTGAGCCGGGCGCCGATGTCATACGTATGGTCTGTCGAGGGCCTGGGCACAGCGGCGAGAGGCGGCTACTGGCGATGACTCACAGCATTCGTACGGACACGCACTCCTCCTATCTCGACGGTGACCGAGGCCTGCGGGACATCGCCACCCGATATGCCCTCCTTCCCCTGCGGATCTTCCTCGGCGTCACCTTCATCTACGCCGGGCTGGACAAACTGACCGACAGCGCCTTCCTGAAGTCCGGTGGTTCCGGCTCCATCGGCGACACCATGCGCGCCGTCCGTGACTCCGCGGCCATCCCGGCCCTGGTCGACCTGGCCCTGAAGAACCCGGTCGGCTTCGGCACCGCGATCGCCATCGGCGAGGTGGCCGTCGGCCTCGGCACCCTCTTCGGCCTGCTGGCCCGCCTCGCCGCCCTCGGCGGCGCGCTGATCTCGCTCAGCCTCTGGCTGACCGTCAGCTGGGCCAACTCCCCGTACTACTACGGCAACGACCTCGCCTACCTGATGGCCTGGATTCCCCTGGTCCTCGCCGGCGCCCCCTACCTCTCCCTGGACGCGATGCTCCGAGCCCGGCGACGGCAGCGATCCGGGGGACTGGGCCACTGAGCCGCCCGGGCTAGGACGTCCCGTCCGGTCGAGCGGCCGGGCGGCGGCGTCTGCGTATCGCCCGGGTCAGGGACGCCGTCACCGCCGCCAGGAAGAGACCGGTCACCATCACGGGGATGACCGCGAACCACTCGGTCTCCCACAGGCCTCCCGCGTCACCGGCGTAGGCGATCCCCGCGGCCGTCAGGAAGACACCGACGATCAGCCGTCCCGGCTGGAACTCATGCCGCAGCACGGGTCACCTCCACCTGTCCGGCGCCGACCTGGAGGTCCAGGTCCAGCGTGCCCGCCTGCTTCGCACCGCTCACCGGCGCCAGCGTCACGTCCTTGTGCCTGCCCGGCTCCACGTCCACGTCCTTCTTGTCGTCACCGGGCAACTGGATGTCACCCACCCCCACGTCGATGCTCATCCGCACCGTCACGTCCGCCGGCACGACGATCCTCAGCCGGCCCGCGCCCACCTCGGCCGACGTCGACACCGTCTGCCCGTCGGCCACGCGTATGTGCCGTAGGTCCAGGGTGCCGACGCCGGTCCCCAGGTCGTACGCCGGGGCCACCTGTGCCGCCGTGGCCGGTGCCCAGGAGACGCGTGTCCAGTGCGTGCTGATGTCGGACGGCATGGCCGTCGCCCCCGCGAGCAGCACCGCCGTGAGGAGCGCCAGGAACAGCGAGCCCGCTCCCGTGCGCCCCAGGAAGGAACTGAGGGCCGTGCCCAGCCCGAAGACGATCAGCGCACCGGCCAGACCTGTCTGGAGGCTGGTGCCCAACGGGTGCGTGCCCCACGTCAGGCTCGTGCCCAGGACACCCGCCAGCAGCGCGAGCAGGAAGATCCAGCCGCCGATCCAGTGCGGTCCGCGTGGCCCGCGCGGACCGGGTGGCGTGCCGCGCCGCGCGGAGACGTCCTGGCCGTGGACCCAGGGGGTGCCGAGCCGGAAGTCGAACCCCGGGGCGTCGGGGCCGCGGACGTCGGCCGGCCCCCACAGGTAGCCGGTACCCCCGACATGGGTGCCGTCCTTGACGATCGGGTCGCGCCACCATGAGGGAAAGGAGACCGGGACCGGCGGTGCCTGGGCCTCGGGCGGGGCGTCGGCGACCGCCTGGGCGGCCAGCGGATCGGGGTCGGGGGCGCCCCGGCGCCGTGACCAGTACCCGGCGCCCGCGAGGAGCACGGACAGGACGACCGCGAACGCCAGCACCCCGCCGTTCCTGATCATCGTCAGCAGCACTCCGCAGCCGACCAGGGCGAACAGCACGGCCGCCAGGGCCTGCCCGTCGACCCGGCCGGTCAGCAGCTTGCGGACCTCGTTCTCCTCGTCGTCCTCGTAGGGCACGAAGAGCCAGGCGAAGCCGTAGAAGAGGAGGCCGATGCCGCCGGTCGCCGCCAGCACCGCCAGGGTGATGCGGAAGATCACCGGGTCCAGGTCGGTGTGGCGCCCGAGCCCCGCGCACACGCCCGCGATCATTTTGTGCCCGCGGTCCCGCCGGAACCGGGGGAGCGCCTCGCCGGTGGTCCGCGCCGACGCGCCGGCGTCGGCTCCCGGCGCCGTGGCGTCCGTCGCGGCGGGCGCGGCATCCGGCGGTCCGGAGCCCGGGGCGGGCCGCGGGCCGGGGCCGGGTCCCGGACCCGTCGCGGCGTGCTCGTGATCAGTCATGAGTCCATGGTGACGGCCGTGCCGCCCCGGCGGCAGTCGGGATGACCCTGGCCCAACCCTGAAATCCGCCCCGAGACCGGACCGGGAAACGTTCGAATGGTCCCGGAGCCGGGGAAAGCGGGCGTCACCGGGGGGATCCGAAGATCAGCCGCGGGGAAATCCGAAGATCAGGGGAGTCTCGGGGGCCGACCCTGATGCTCCGCACCTGCGGGCGTGTGAACATCGATGGCATGCCGGAAGCCGCAGCAGTGCCCCTCGACGACCCGCGGCCGCCGCGCAAGCTCTACCGCAGCAGCGACGGCCGCTGGCTCGGCGGAGTGGCGCGGGGCCTCGCCGGGCATCTCGGCCTGCCCGTCGTGTGGGTCCGGCTCGTCTTCGTCGGCCTGTTCATGGCCAACGGCCTCGGCGCGCTGCTGTACGCGGCGTTCTGGTTCTTCGTGCCGCTCGGCGTGGGCGGGGTCGGCGGACAGAAGCCGCCCTCCCTGGTGGCCACCGAGACCTCGGCGGACGGCCGCCGCCGCCTCGTCGCCCGCAGACCGGACCGGGGCCAGATCGTCGCCCTGCTCCTCATGGTCGTCGTGTCCCTGGTGTTCGTGGGCAGCGTCAACCTGACCAACGGCGCCAAGGCCTATCTCCTGCCCGCGGTCCTGGTCGCCGCCGGTGTCGCCCTCGTCTGGCGCCAGGCGGACAACGCCCGCCGGGCCCGCTGGGTCGAGGTCGGCAGCCGGCGGCGGACACTGAGCCTGCTGCGGGCGGGCTTCGGAGTCCTGCTCGTCACCGCGGGCGTCACGGGCGTCTTCCTCCTGCAGGGCTCCGCCGCGCACATCGGCGCGGTGCTCCAGGCCGCGCTCGCCGTGGTCGTCGGCATCACCCTGCTCGCCGGACCGTATCTGGTGCGGATGACCCAGGACCTCTCCGAGGAGCGGCTGATGCGCATCCGCGCCCAGGAGCGGGCCGAGGTCGCCGCCCACGTCCACGACTCCGTGCTGCACACGCTCACCCTGATCCAGCGCAACGCGGAGAACGCGGGCGAGGTGCGCCGTCTCGCCCGCGCCCAGGAGCGCGACCTGCGCACCTGGCTCTACAAACCGGAGGGCACCGGCAAGGACGAGGCCGACGAACCCACCCATCTCGCCGACGCGGTCCGTCGCAGCGCCGCCGAGGTCGAGGACAAGCACGGCGTCCCCATCGAGGTCGTGGTGGTCGGGGACTGCCCGCTCGACGAACGGACCGGCGCGCAGATGCAGGCCGCGCGCGAGGCGATGGTCAACGCCGCCAAGTACGGTGGCGAGGGCGGTGCCGTCCAGGTCTACGCCGAAGTCGAGGGGAGAACCGTGTTCGTGTCCGTCCGTGACCGCGGACCCGGGTTCGATCCCGACGCGATACCCGCCGACCGCATGGGTGTCAGAGAATCGATCATCGGCCGGATGGAGCGCCACGGGGGCACGGCACGTCTGCGGTCCGTACCGGGCGGCGGCACGGAGGTCGAGCTGGAGATGGAGAGGGTGGAGAACACGTCATGAGCGACGCGACCGAGGCGAAGGGTCCGGCGGAGGGCGCGGAGAAGGCCGGCCGCCGGGTGCGGGTGGTCCTCGTCGACGACCACCGGATGTTCCGTACGGGTGTCCAGGCCGAGATCGGCCAGACCGAGCAGACCGGCGTCCAGGTGGTCGGCGAGGCCGCCGACGTCGACCAGGCGGTCACCGTGATCACCGCCACCCGGCCCGAGGTGGTCCTCCTCGACGTGCACCTGCCGGGCGGCGGCGGGGTCGAAGTGCTGCGCCGGTGCGCCCCGTTGATGGCGGACGCCGAGCAGCCGGTGCGTTTCCTCGCGCTGTCCGTGTCGGACGCGGCCGAGGATGTGATCGGCGTGATCCGCGGCGGCGCCCGAGGCTATGTCACCAAGACGATCACCGGCACCGACCTGGTCGACTCGATCTTCCGCGTCCAGGAGGGCGACGCGGTCTTCTCCCCACGGCTCGCCGGGTTCGTCCTGGACGCCTTCGCCTCCACCGACGCCCCGCCGGTCGACGAGGACCTCGACCGCCTCACCCAGCGCGAGCGCGAGGTGCTGCGCCTCATCGCCCGCGGCTACGCCTACAAGGAGATCGCCAAGCAGCTGTTCATCTCCGTCAAGACGGTCGAGTCCCATGTCTCGGCGGTGCTGCGGAAGCTGCAACTGTCGAACCGGCACGAGCTGACCCGCTGGGCGACGGCACGCCGCCTGGTGTGACCGTCCGGTAGGCGTGCGGAAGAAGCCATGCAGGCTCAGCTGCGGCATCTGCTGGCGGTCGGCAGCCTTCGCAACGTGTCGGTTCAGATCCTGCCGTTCGGACGCTGCGGCGGAGTTGCTCTCAACGGCACGATCCGCATGCACTCTCTCAGCGTCGAGGAGTCTGCCGAGTTCATCAGAAGGGTGGCGGAGAAGCAGTGAGCGACCGCCTCATACAGTTCAAGTCGAGCTACAGCGACAGTCAGGGCGGCAACTGCCTCGAAGGGGGCCTCACCTGGCGCGAGCGGTCCCACACCGTCCACGTCCGGGACTCGAAGCTCGGCCCCCGAAGCCCCCGTTTCGCCGTCGCCGGGGGCTCCTGGGCCGCCTTTCTCGCCTACGCCCGTAGGGACGCCTGAGCTTCGAGGGGTCGCTCACGCCACCCGCGTCGCCCCCGCGAACGGCATCTCGTCGACGGGGGCGACGCGTACCGGGGCCGACGGGTTGGGGGCGTGGATCATCTGGCCGTTGCCGATGTAGATGCCCACGTGACTGATGCCCGAGTAGAAGAACACCAGGTCGCCCGGCTGGAGTTCGGAGCGTGAGACGCGGCGGCCGGCGTTGATCTGGGCGTAGGTGGTGCGCGGGATGGAGACCCCGGCGGAGCGGTAGGCGGCCTGGGCCAGGCCCGAGCAGTCGAAGGCGTCGGGGCCCGTCGCGCCCCACACGTAGGGACTGCCGAGCTTCGAGTAGGCGTAGGCCACGGCGGCCGCGGCGCGGGAGTCGGGGGCGGCGACACCGCCCTGGGTCAGGGGGTCGCGACCGTCGGAGGCCGAGCGGGATGCGCGGCCGGTGCCGTCGGCGCCGGTGCCGGCACCGGCCGCCGTGACCGCCGCCCGCTGTTCGGGCGACAGGCCGGACAGCAGCCGCCGGGCCTCGCCGAGTTCGGCGTCGACCGTGGCCTTCTGGCGCTTCAGCTCGGCCTGCCGGGACCGCAGTCCCGTCAGTACGACGCGCGCCGCACCGCGCAGCTGCTCGATCTCGCGCAGCTGCCCGCGCACCCGCGCCACCGCGGCGGCCTGCCGGTCACCGGCCCGTTCGGCGAACGCGGCGTCGTCCAGGTACCGGTCGGGATCGCTTGACAGCACCAGCTGCCAGGCCGGATCGATACCGCCGTCGCGGTACTGCGCCGCCGCCGTCGCACCGAGCGCGTCCCGGGCGGAGTTGAGCTGCTCCTGCCGGCGGGCGGTCTGGTCCTGCAGCGACTTCAGCCGTCGCTGGGCCGCGTCGGCCTGGTCCTTCGCGCCGTCGTACTTCTGGGTGGCCGCCTCGGCCTCCTGGTACAGCTGGTCCACCTTGGCCTTGACCTGCGCGGGTGTCAGGCGCGGTTCGGCGTGTCCGGTCCCGTCGAAGGCCGTCGCGGTGGCCGCGCCCGCGAGGGCGAGGGTGACGGCCGCGCGGGCCGTATGACCGCTGAGGGGACTCTGCCGGGGCTTGCGGTGCGCTGCCACCTGGGCTGTTCACGTCCTTTCGTACGGCCGCGGGGGAGCGGGTGCGCGTCCGGCGGCGGGCCGCACAGGGGAGCGGGCCGCCGCCGGACACTTTCGGCGGTGGTGCCCGACGGCCGCCCCTGGTCCGGGCGGCGGTGGGGAGTCGGTCACCTGGGGGAGGACGCTAGGCCCGGGTGTGTCGGCCTGGTAACGCGATGCACGGAATTGGCGTGACCGGATCGTTACCCGACGGTATGTGGCCGGAGTTCCGATCCGGAGCCGTCGGCTTCGCGGGGCGGGATGACCGAAGCGGCGGTTCCGGGGCGGGCGGGGGCCCCGGGCTGCTATGGGGTGCATATATGCGTTGCCGCGGGGAGGCGGGCCGGCGGTAACGAGGCCGGGCCGGGGTCGGCGCAGCCCGGGGCCCTGATTAGGCTCCGGAGCCATGGACGTACTCATCCATCTCTTCGTCGGCCTGCACATCATCGGCATCGCCGCGCTGCTCGGCGGCTTCCTCACCCAGATGAAGGCGATGGGCCTGGGCACGGCCCGGTTCGTCCCCGGGATGCTGCACGGCGCGTTCACCATGCTCGCGACCGGCGTGGTCCTGGTCGGTCTCAACGAGGCCGACGGCCACCACGTCAACACCGTCAAGATCGGCGTGAAGCTCGCCCTGCTGATCGTGATCCTCGGGCTGGTCTACGTGCAGCGCGACGAGGAGAAGGTGGCGAAGAACGCCTTCGGGCTGGTGGGTGTGCTGACCATGGCGAACATCTTCATCGCCGTGCTGTGGACGTGACCGCCCCGGAGCTCTCTCAGGACGCCGTCCCGAGGGCGGCACGGGCCGTCACCGCCGCCCCGGCGGTCACTGCGAGCCAGGCCGCCACCGCGATCCACACCAGCGCCCGCCCCGGCCAGGTCAGCCACGGGACACCGAAGGCGGTCGCGGCCGACAGCACGGCCGCCGCCGTCATCCCCATCGGGAACACCGTCGCCCAGCGTCGTTCGTCGTCACCGTGCCGGGGCCGGGCTACCAGGTGCGTGAGCCACGCGGAGGTGCGTGGGCGGGTTCCTCAGGCCGGTCGCACCACGCTGTGGATGATCGACTCGCCTCCGTAGTAGATCGACTCCTCCCGGACGTACGCGCCGGGCTTGGGGGCGTGGATCATCATCCCGTTGCCGATGTAGACCCCGACGTGGCTGATGTCGTCGTAGAAGAAGACCAGGTCACCGGGCTGGGCGTCGGTGAGGGAGACGGTGGTGCCGGCGTTCACCTGGTCGTAGGTGGTGCGCGGCAGGGAGACGCCGGCGGCCTTCCAGGCGGCCTGGGAGAGGCCGGAGCAGTCGTAGGACCCGGGGCCGGTCGCGCCCCAGACGTACGGCTTGCCGATCTGCGCGCGGGCGAAGGCGATCGCCTTGGCGGCCTTCGTGGCATAGGCGGAGTCCGAGGAGGGCGAGGACGCGGACGAAGAGGAGGACGCGGACGAAGAGGACGAGGAGCTGCCCGCCGATGACGACGCGGCCTCCTGCCGGGCGGCGGCCGCCTGCTGCTTCGCGAGTTCCGCCGCCTTGCGCGCCGCCTCCTCCTGCCTCCGCTTCTCGATCTGCGCGAGGCGTGCCTTCTCCTCGGCCGTCAGCTTCGACAGCAGCTGCCGGGCGGCGGCCAGTTTCGACTGGACGGTGGCCTTGGCCGTCCTGAGGCCGTCCTGGGTCTCGGTGAGCGCCTCCAGGCTCCTCGCGGCCTCCTGCCGCTTCCTCATGGTCGCGGACTGCTGGGTGACGTAGTCGTCGACCGCGTCCTTCTGGCGCGAGGTCAGCCGGTTCATCAGCTGCGACTGGTCGAAGTAGTCCTGCGGGTCGTTCGCGAGCAGGAAGGTCGCGGTCTGGGGGACCTCTGTCCCGGTCCGGTACTGCGCCGCGGCGAACGACCCCAGTTCCTCACGGGCCCTGTTCAGCCGGTCCGTGCGCCGCGCCACGTCATCGAGCATGGTGTCGACGCGCTTGCGCTGCTTGCCGGTCCGCTCCTTGGCCGCGTCGTACTTCTCGGTCGCCGACTCCGCCTGCCGGTAGAGGTCGTCGACCTTCTTCTCCACCTCCTCCAGGCTCGGCCTGCCGTCCTCGGAGGGCGCCGCGTTCGCCGTCTGGGAGAGCAGGGCCACGGAGGTGAGGGCGGCGGTGGCCAGGGCGGGGGTGCGTATGCCCGCTGTGCGCGTTGCGGAGGGGCGGGACCTGCGGTGCGACGCCAAGGGAGGCGACTCCTTCCAGTTGTCCGCCTACCGAGTTAGCTGTCGGGTTCGGGCGGGTGGTTCGGAAGGGTTGCCCTACGGTCCTCCCCCGGAGAGGAGGTGGGACCGATTCACCCCAAGGTCGGTGTGGGTCCCCGGCTCCGGATGCGTGGCGGCACCCCGGACTCGGCGGAGGCCGCGCGGCCCGGCGACGTTCGCCGGTGGGGGTCGTGCGGCCTGCCCGGCACGGTAGCCAACTCGTGTGCTCCGTGTGAAGGTTGATGTGCGATATGCCCGATACATTTTCGTGACCTGAGTGTTGAGTCCCCCGGCTGCGGGCGGTTCGCGGAGATGTGTCCCGACCTGTCGGAATCACTGACGGTAAGGGCCCGAGTCCTTCCGGTGGTCGGCGCGAGTTTCCGGGGCGGGGACCGGTTGTCGGTGGGGCGCCCTAGACTCGTAGAGCGATGAGCAGCCTCTTTGACGACAGCTTCCTGGCGAGCCTCCAGCCCCCGCGCGGCCACGAGGAGGAACCCCCGCCGCCGCCCGAGGACGAGCCGGGACCCGAGCCGGTTCCGGACGACCTGTTCGGCGGGCGGTTCGACACGCCCCCGGACCGGGACGCCTACTACCGCGACGGCGCCGCCCGCCCCGCCCTGGACGCGGCCGCCCTCCTGGAGGGGCTGAACGAGAACCAGCGCGCGGCCGTCGTGCACGCCGGTTCCCCGCTGCTCATCGTCGCCGGCGCCGGTTCCGGCAAGACGCGCGTGCTCACCCACCGCATCGCCCACCTGCTCGGCGAGCGCCACGTCCACCCGGGCCAGATCCTCGCGATCACCTTCACCAACAAGGCCGCGGGCGAGATGAAGGAGCGCGTCGAGCAGCTCGTCGGCCCGCGCGCGAACGCGATGTGGGTGATGACCTTCCACAGCGCCTGCGTGCGGATCCTGCGCCGGGAGAGCAAGAAGCTCGGCTTCACCTCCTCCTTCTCGATCTACGACGCGGCCGACTCCAAGCGCCTGATGGCCCTGGTCTGCCGTGACCTGGACCTCGACCCCAAGCGCTACCCGCCGAAGTCCTTCAGCGCCCAGATCAGCAACCTGAAGAACGAGCTGGTCGACGAGGAGGACTTCGCCGCCCGCGCGAGCGACGGCTTCGAGAAGACCCTCGCCCAGGCCTACGCCCTGTACCAGTCGCGGCTGCGCGAGGCGAACGCCCTCGACTTCGACGACCTGATCATGACGACGGTCAACCTGCTGCGCGCCTTCCCGGACGTCGCCGAGCACTACCGCCGCCGCTTCCGGCACGTCCTGGTCGACGAGTACCAGGACACCAACCACGCCCAGTACGCCCTGGTGCGCGAGCTGGTCGGCACGGGTGCGCATGCCGAGGACGTACCGCCCGCCGAGCACGACCTGCCGCCCGCCGAACTGTGCGTGGTGGGTGACGCCGACCAGTCGATCTACGCCTTCCGGGGCGCGACGATCCGCAACATCCTCCAGTTCGAGGAGGACTACCCGAACGCGACGACGATCCTTCTGGAGCAGAACTACCGCTCCACGCAGACGATCCTCTCCGCCGCCAACGCGGTCATCGAGCGCAACGAGTCCCGCCGCCCGAAGAACCTGTGGACCAACGCGGGCGCGGGCGCGCAGATCACCGGCTACGTCGCCGACACCGAGCACGACGAGGCCCAGTTCGTCGCCGACGAGATAGACCGGCTGACGGACGCGGGCGAGGCGAAGGCGGGCGATGTCGCGGTCTTCTACCGCACCAACGCCCAGTCCCGTGTCTTCGAGGAGATCTTCATCCGCGTCGGCCTGCCCTACAAGGTCGTCGGCGGTGTCCGCTTCTACGAGCGCAAGGAGGTCCGAGACGTCCTCGCCTACCTGCGGGTGCTGGCCAACCCGGAGGACTCCGTCCCGCTGCGCCGGATCCTCAACGTCCCCAAGCGCGGGATCGGCGACCGCGCGGAGGCGATGATCGACGCCCTCGCCCAGCGCGAGAAGATCAGCTTCCCGCAGGCGCTCAGGCGTGTCGACGAGGCGTACGGCATGGCCGCGCGGTCGACGAACGCGGTCAAGCGGTTCAACACGCTGATGGAGGAACTCCGTACGGTCGTGGAGTCCGGCGCCGGACCGGCCACGGTCCTGGAGGCGATCTACGAACGCACCGGCTACCTGGCCGAGTTGCAGAACTCGACGGACCCGCAGGACGAGACCCGTATCGAGAACCTCCAGGAACTCGCCTCCGTGGCTCTGGAGTTCGAGCAGGAATCCGAGGAGGGCGAGACGACCGGCGGGCTCGCCGACTTCCTGGAGCGGGTCGCCCTGGTCGCCGACTCCGACCAGATCCCGGACGACGACGAGAACGGCGACGGCGTCATCACCCTGATGACCCTGCACACCGCCAAGGGCCTGGAGTTCCCGGTGGTGTTCCTCACCGGCATGGAGGACGGCGTCTTCCCGCACATGCGGGCCCTCGGGCAGACCAAGGAACTGGAGGAGGAGCGGCGTCTCGCGTACGTCGGCATCACGCGCGCGCGGGAGCGGCTGTACCTCACCCGGTCGTCGATGCGCAGCGCCTGGGGTCAGCCGTCGTACAACCCGCCCTCCCGCTTCCTGGAGGAGATCCCGGGCGCCTACCTGGAGTGGAAGCGGACCGGGGCGATGGCGCCGGTGTCCTCCGGACCGGCGTCGGGCGTGGCCGCCTCGCTCTCCTCGACCCGCTCGCGCTCCTCGGCGTCGGGCGCCTCGGGCTTCGCCACCCGGCGGACCTCGGAGAAGCCGGTGGTCTCGCTGGCCGTCGGCGACCGGGTCACCCACGACCAGTTCGGGCTCGGCACCGTCGTCGCGGTGAAGGGCACCGGCGGGAACGCGGAGGCGACGATCGACTTCGGCGACGACAAGCCGAAGCGCCTGCTGCTGCGGTACGCGCCGGTGGAGAAGCTGTAGACGCCCGGGAGTTGTAGACGCCGAGAAGCCGTAGACGCCTGAGCCCCCGCCATGGGCGGGGGCTCAGCGGGCGATCAGGTGGGATCCAGTCCGTGGCTGCGCAGCCACGGCAGCGGGTCTATGGCGGCGCCGCCCGCAGGCCGGACCTCGAAGTGCAGGTGCGGGCCGGTCGAGTTCCCGGAGTTCCCGGAGTACGCGATCGGATCGCCGGCCTTCACCGTCGTACCGGAGGCGACGCGGTACGAGGAGAGGTGGCAGTACCAGGTCTCCGTGCCGTCCTTCGCCGTCACGATCATCATGTTGCCGTAGGCGCTGTTCCACTTGGTGGAGACGACGCCGTCGGTCGCGGCCATCACCGTCGTGCCGTACGAGACGGGGAAGTCGATGCCCGTGTGGACGGACATCCAGTTGACGCCGGCCTGGCCGAAGTAGGCGCTGAGCCCCCGCTGCGTGACCGGGAGCACGTACTTGGGGCGCAGCCGCTCCTTGCGGGCCGCCTCCGCCGCCGCCTTTTTCTTCTCGGCCTCCTGCTGGGCCTTGAGGTCGATGCGCTCCTGGGTCCGGCTGGCCCGGTCGGCGAAGTCGTCGGCGCCTGCCGAGAGGGTCCTGAGCTGGGCGTCCAGTGTGCTGTTGGCGGCGGACGGTTTCACCGTCTGCGCGTCGGAGGCCGAGGCCGTGGTGTCCTTGCCGTCGTCGGTCAGACCCCCGACCGAGGCGACCGCGATCCCGGCGACCCCCATCACGCAGGCCGAGGGCACGGCGACGGTCAGCAGCGCGGACCGCTTGGGGGGCGGACGACGACGGGAACGCGCCCCCGCTCGGGAGCCGGCGCGTGTCGCGGACGCCGCGACCGCCGGGGTGACCTCTTCCTGGTCCTCCAGCAGTGGCGTTACTGCAGGTAGCTCACCGGTGGCCGACAACTCCCCCTCGGCGGCGGGGACCTCGTCGTACGCCGGCTCGGCGGCCTGCGCCGGGGTGCCGTCGGAGTTCCACTGCGTGGCGTCGTACGCGCCGGTGTCGAAGGTCTGGGTGCTCCACTCCCACTGCTGGGTGGCGCCGGCCACGCCCGACTGGTCGGGCTGGAGCCACGCGTTCGCGTCCCAGTGACCGCTGGTGTCGGTGACCGTCTCCTGCGCGCCCTGTGCCGGGACGGTCCAGGCGGTGCTGTCGTAGGCACCGGAGTCGTAGGCGGCGTGGTGCTGGGCCGCGTACGCGTCGTAGTGGGGTGTCCGGTCGTCGGCCGTGTGCCATTGCGTGGTGTCGTACGCGCCGGTGCCCTGGCCCTGGTCGGGCAGGTCGCCGAAGAGCGGGTCGCTGTGGAACGCGGTGGCGGTGTGGTCGCCGTACGTGGTGAAGTCCCCGTACTGGGCTTCCTCGGTGCCGTACGACGCGTAGTGCGCCGGGCCGGCGTCGGAAGCCGGAGCCGGGGTGGTCATGGTCCCCGACGGGTGACGGTCGTTCACCAACTTCTCTTTCGCCTCGACAACAGGGGCTGGCAGAGCAGTGCGGCGACTGTACCCGGCGGTATACGGGCGCGACAATCTTCAACAGGTTTCGTGGTTGCGGGAAAGGGGCATTCGGCCCTGTTTCGGGGGACGGCGGGCGCGGGTTTGGCCTTGTGTTCGAGGAGTGTTCGAGGCTGGGGCCGGTCACGCCACCGTCAGACCACCGGCCGTCCGCTCCTCCGAGTGCGCCTCGTCGAGGGCTTCCCTTATACCGACGGCGACCGCCGGGTGGACGGGCAGGGCGAGGTGGCCGATCCCGGTCACGCGCACGTTCGTCGCGACGAGGTCCGGATGCTCGATACGGGCCGTCTCCACCGGGTCCATCAGCGAGTCGAGGTCGCTCCAGAAGCTCACGAACCGGGTGCGGCAGCCGGGCGCCGGGCGGGTCAGCTCCTCGATCACCTCGGAACCGGGGCGCATCTGGCGCACGATCGGGTGCGCGTCGGCGAGCGGTGCCACCCGGGTGCCGGAGTGCGGGGTGCCCAGCGTCACCAGGGTGCCCACGCGCAGATCGCCGCCGAGGCACTGGACGTAGTAGCGCGCGATCAGCCCGCCGAGGCTGTGCCCGACGATGTCGACCCGGGGGCTGCCCGTGCGCTCGCAGATCTCCTCTATGTGCCTGCCGAGCAGTTCCGCCGCGGCGCGGATGTCACAGGTCAGCGGTGAGTAGTTGAGCGACTCGACGCGCTGGCCGCCGTGCCGGGCGAGGGTGCGGCGCAACAGGACGAAGACCGAGCGGTTGTCGATGAAGCCGTGCAGCAGCACGACCGGCCGGCCCGTGCGGACCGGCAGCCGGGCCGTGCCGTCGCGCTCCGCGGGCGGAGCGGCAGGAGTGGCGCGAGTGGCGCGGGTGGCGCGGGTGCCGGGAACCGCGGGACTGGGCGGAGTGACGGGAGCGGGCGGGCGGCGCTCCGGGGTGAGGCCGGTGGGATAGAGCAGCAGGTGCCCGGCGAGGATCGCCGCCTCCAGGGCGGTCGACTTCAGCAGGGCCACCGACAGTCCGGCGAGTCCCCCCGGCAGGAGGCGGCGGCAGAGCGGGAGAAAGGGCTCGAAGACCCCGGTGACCTTCATCGGCCGACCTCCTGTCGGCACGCGGGAAGCGGCTCCGTCCCCCGTATGCCCTCGCGGGAGGCCGGGCGGAGGTCACCCGGGTACGACGGCAGCCCGCGTCGCGTGCCCCTGTCGCCCCCGCGGACCACGCTGCGGCTCCCTGACGTGTCCCACTGTGTGTGATTTCCCCCTCGGTAACCTCCGCGAAACAGCCGGTTGCGGGATGCTGGAGATAACGTTCGTTCACTTCTGGTCATGGAGGCAGTGATGGGTGTGGCAGCCGGTCCGATCCGCGTGGTGGTGGCCAAACCGGGGCTCGACGGTCACGACCGCGGCGCGAAGGTGATCGCGCGGGCGCTGCGCGACGCCGGTATGGAGGTCATCTACACCGGGCTCCACCAGACGCCCGAGCAGATCGTCGACACGGCCATCCAGGAGGACGCCGACGCCATCGGCCTCTCCATCCTCTCCGGCGCCCACAACACCCTGTTCGCCGCGGTCCTCGACCTGCTCCGGCAGCGCGACGCCGAGGACATCCTGGTGTTCGGCGGCGGGATCATCCCCGAGGACGACATCGCCCCCCTCAAGGAGAAGGGTGTCGCCGCGATCTTCACGCCGGGCGCGACCACGGCGTCCATCGTGGAGTGGGTCCGGGCCAACGTCCGGCAGCCGACGGAGGCGTAGTTCCACGTCCGCGGTGGGCCGGCTTTCAGATGGCTGGGGTGCGTGGTCGAGTGCGGCGCCGTCGTGGCTCGTCGCGCAGTTCCCCGCGACCCTCAGGGGGCGCTGGTTCTTGCGTTCGTCGATGAGGCGCCGTCCAGTTCCGCCAGCATCGTCGCCCGCAGTCTCAGTGTCGTCACCAGGCGCTGGAACGCCTCCGCCCAGTACCCGCCGGCCCCCGGTGCCGCGTCCTCCCGTTCGTCCGGTATCGCCAGCAGCGCGTCAAGGCGGCCGGCTTCCGAGGGGTCCAGGCAACGTTCGGCCAGCCCCATCACCCCGCTGAAGCTCCACGGATAACTCCCCGCGTCCCGTGCGATGTTGAGGGCGTCCACCACGGCCCGCCCGAGCGGCGCCGACCACGGCAGGGCACACATGCCGAGCAACTGGAACGCCTCCGACAGACCATGGGCGGCGATGAAGCCGGCCACCCAGTCGGCCCGCTCCGCCGCTGTCAGCGTGCCCAGTAGCTTGGCCCGCTCGGCCAGGGACACCGCCCCCGGGCCGCCCGCCTCCGGCGCGGCCGGCGCCCCGAGCAGCGCACGCGCCCACGCGCCGTCCCGCTGCCGTACCGCGGCCCGGCACCAGGCCGCGTGCAACTCGCCCTGCCAGCCGTCCGCCACCGGCAGCGCCACGATCTCCTGGGGCGTACGCCCACCGAGCCGCGCCGCCCAGCTGGCGAGCGGGGCCGCCTCCACCAACTGGCCCAGCCACCAGGACCGTTCCCCACGCCCGGTCGGCGGCCTGGCCACCACCCCGTCGCGCTCCATCCCCGGATCGCACTCCGGCGGCGCCTCCACCGCGAGCACCGGCCCGTCTCCGGTGTGATCGACGGCCACGCACGCCGCGGCCCGCACCGCCATCCGTCCGGCCAGCGCCGAGCCGGGCAGCGCGGACAGCAACTCCGCCGCCGTCGCCCGCACGTTACGGCTGCGGTCCGACAGCGCCTGCTCCAGGAACGGCTCGTCCCCGGCGGCCAGTCCCGTGCGCAGCGAGTCGAGGAACATCAGCCGGTCCTCGGCCCGCTCCGTCGCCCAGGTCCCGGCCAGCAGCTCGCGCGCTCCCTCGGGATCGCGGGCGCGCAGCGTCGAGAGCAGTGCGACCCGCTCGGCGAACAGCCCCTCCTGCCACAACCGCCGTACCGCGGCGGCGTCCTCGGGGTCGGGCAGAGCCGCGCCACCGCCCGGCGCCGCGCGCAGGGCGAACCGCCAGTCCTGGTTGAGCCGGGCCAGCCACAGGGCGCGCGGCCCGGCGAAGGCCAGCGCGGCGGGCCGCAGGTCGGTACGGCCCCGGGCCGCGTCCAGCAGCGCGGGCAGGGTCCCCGGAGGTGCCGCGAACCCGCGCGCGTGGGCCGCCGCCAGCCACTGCGGCAGCAGCTCCATCAGGTCGGGCGAGGTGCCCCGTCGTCCACCCGTCCCGGTGCCGGGACGGTCGGAGAGCAGCATCGTCAGTCTGCGTGCCGCGGCGGCCGGGAGCGCGGGGCGCGGGTCCTCCGGGGCCGGCTCCAGGCGCTGCGCGGCCGGCGCCGGGCGCAGCCCGGCCCGTCGTCGTACGGTCGCGACGGCGGCCTCGTCCAGCAGGGCCACCGGGGCCTCCCGGCCGGGTCCGCCGGTGACGGCCGGTCGCCGGTCCGTGCCCAACAGGGCCGTGGTGACGAGATCTTCCCAAGAGGTCACGGGGTCCCCCTTCTGCGAGTCGGGCCGGTTGTCGCCGCAATGCGGTCGGGTCAGCACAGCGGCACCGCCTCGCCCGCTCCCTGCGGCCAGGCCGTCAGGGGTGTGAAGCCGCGGTGGCCGCACTCGCCGAAGACGGTGACCGGGGCGCCGCCCGAGAGCGCGACCAGGCGCCACAGACCCGGCCGGGAACGGGCGGCGGGGGTCAGCGGCAGCGCCGACTCGTGTTCGGCGTCGGCCAGTTGCCAGGAGTCCCCGTCCGGGACGGGGACGACCCGGTCCAGCGTCACCGGCACCGACTCCAGCCAGGGGTCCTCGCGCAGCGTCTCCCCGTACCGGGCCGCCGCCTGTGCCGTGGTCACGCCCGGTGGCCGTATCGGCAGGGGCGCGGGCGCGGCGAACCGCTCGCCCAGCGCCGCCCGGTGCTGAGCCGCTCCCGGGTAGGCGGTCAGCTCCGCCTCCAGGGCGAGGCCGACCGGCAGCGCCAGTTCGGGAGCACGGCCCGCAGCGCCGTAGGAGAGGAGCAGCGCCGTACGGCCCGAGTCCGCGCCGTGCAGCCAGATCCGGCGGGTCGTCAGCTTCGCGTCCACCGTGTCGTACTGGGCGAGGACCAGCCAGCGGTCACGCACCGGCGGGCCGTCGGCGGCCGTGGGCAGGCCGACCCGGGAGCGGACCGTGGCCGCGAGTTCCTCCGGCAGCCGCTCGCGGCGCAGCCAGCCCTGGTCGAGGAGGTGGAGCAGCGCGCACTCCTCCAGCAGCCGCACGGGCCAGCCGGGGCCGGAGGCCGGTATCGAGCCCAACTCGCGTACCCTGGAAGCCAGTCCGGGGGCCTGGGCGTCGACCATGCGGGCCGCCGTCTCCTCCCACAGCCCGTACCCGGCCTGCTCGGCCGCGGCCAGGCCGCCGCGCAGCAGGTCGGACAGGCGCTGCTCCAGCTCCGTCGCACCCGCCGTGACCCGCTCGGCCCGCTTCTCCGCCCGCCGCCGGGCCGCCTCGGGGTCCCCGGCGGCCGCGGAACTCCCGCCGCCCGCCGGGCGTTTGTCCTCCGCACGCTGTCGTCTGCCCGCGAGCCACTGCTCGGCCCACTCCGGTGGCCGCGCCACCGTGGGCACCGTGTCGTCCCCGCCCGCCCACAGCAGGAGCAGTCCGAGGGCGTGCTTGCAGGGGAACTTCCGGCTCGGGCAACTGCACTTGTACGCGGCCCCCGCCGGGTCCGCCAGATCGACGATCGTCTGGTACGGCTTGCTGCCGCTGCCCTTGCACAGTCCCCATACCGTCCCCTCCTCGCTGCTTCCCGCCCCGGACCACGGCCCGGCCGCCCCGAGCTTGCTTCCGGCCTTGCGTGACGCGGTGTCAGGCGCCAGGGCCAGCACCTGGTCCGCACTCCAGCGCACCCCCTGCTGAGTCATGCCATCGAAGGTAGATCCCGCCACTGACAATCGCCCCGATGAGAGTGTTTGTGCAGGTCAGAGCGATTGTCAGTGGCGTGGTGCACGGTGGACGCCAGATCCGAACCGGCAGAGCTGGAGGGGGCCTCAGCCATGACTGTGTCCGTGGAACCGACCGATCCGACGACCGTCGAGAGTGCGCTGCGACCGCACGCCGAGCAGGCCTTCGCCGCCGAACTGGCGGCGCTGGCCGCGCAGGACGACCGGCCGCGCCCGGCCCGCTGGAAGCTGTCGCCGTGGGCGGTGGCCACCTATCTCCTCGGCGGCACGCTGCCGGACGGCACGGTGATCACGCCGAAGTACGTCGGCCCGCGCCGCATCGTCGAGGTCGCCGTGACCACCCTCGCCACCGACCGCGCCCTGCTGCTGCTCGGCGTGCCCGGCACCGCCAAGACCTGGGTGTCCGAGCACCTGGCCGCCGCCGTCAGCGGCGACTCGACCCTGCTCGTGCAGGGCACGGCGGGCACCCCCGAGGAGGCGATCCGCTACGGCTGGAACTACGCGCGGCTGCTGGCCCACGGCCCGAGCCGGGACGCCCTGGTGCCCAGCCCGGTCATGCGGGCCATGGCGGAGGGCATGACGGCGAGAGTGGAGGAGCTGACCCGGATCCCGGCCGACGTCCAGGACACGCTGATCACGATCCTGTCCGAGAAGACCCTGCCCATCCCGGAGCTGGGCCAGGAGGTGCAGGCGGTCCGCGGCTTCAACCTGATCGCCACCGCCAACGACCGCGACCGGGGTGTCAACGACCTCTCCAGCGCCCTGCGCCGCCGCTTCAACACGGTGGTGCTGCCGCTGCCGGACAGCCCGGAGGCCGAGGTCGACATCGTCGCGCGCCGCGTCGACCAGATCGGCCGCTCCCTCGACCTGCCGACCGCGCCGGACGGCATCGAGGAGATCCGCCGCGTCGTCACCGTCTTCCGCGAGCTGCGCGACGGCATCACCGCCGACGGCCGCACCAAGCTGAAGTCGCCGAGCGGCACGCTGTCCACCGCCGAGGCGATCTCCGTCGTCACCAACGGCCTCGCGCTCGCCGCCCACTTCGGGGACGGTGTGCTGCGGGCGGGTGACGTCGCCGCCGGCATCCTCGGCGCGGTCGTCCGCGACCCGGCGGCCGACCGGCTCGTCTGGCAGGAGTACCTGGAGACGGTCGTCCGTGAGCGCGACGGCTGGAAGGACTTCTACCGCGCCTGCCGGGAGGTGAGCGCGTGAGCGACACCGCGCGGCGCCCCGGTCCGCTGCTCCTGGGGGTGCGGCACCACGGGCCCGGCTCCGCGCGGGCGGTGCGGGCCGCGCTGACGGCCGCCCGGCCGAAGGCGGTGCTGATCGAGGGGCCGCCCGAGGCGGACGCGCTGATCCCGCTGGCCGCCGACCCGCGGATGCGGCCACCGGTCGCGCTCCTCGCGCACGCCGTGGACGAGCCCGGCCGCTCGGCGTTCTGGCCGTTCGCCGACTTCAGCCCCGAGTGGGTGGCCGTCCGCTGGGCCCTGGACCACGAGGTGCCGGCCCGTTTCATCGACCTGCCGGCCACGCACACGCTGGCGTTGCGGAAGGCCGCGGAGGAGGCGGCCGCGTCCCCCGGCGCCGAGGGCGGGGAACCGGCCGGCGACGAGCCCGGTTCCGGAGCGTGCGACGCCGGACCGCGGGTGCGCGTCGACCCCCTCGGCGCCCTCGCCGAGGCCGCCGGTCACGACGACCCCGAGCGCTGGTGGGAGGACGTCGTCGAGCACCGGGGCAGGGCCGGGGAACGGGACGTGTTCGCGCCGTTCGCCGCGGTGGAGGAGGCGATGACGGCGCTGCGGGAGACGTACGGGGGCGAGGGGCGGGACCGCGACCTCCAGCGGGAGGCCCACATGCGGATCCGACTGCGCGCGGCCCAGCGCGAGTTCGGTGACGAGGTCGCCGTGGTGTGCGGGGCCTGGCACGTGCCGGCGCTGCGCGCGAGGAGCTCCGGCGCCGCCGACCGGGAACTGCTCAGGGGGCTGCCCAGGATCAGGACGGACATGACCTGGGTGCCGTGGACCAACCGCCGGCTGGCCCGGGCGAGCGGATACGGCGCGGGCATCGACTCGCCGGGCTGGTACGGGCACCTGTTCCGCGCCCCCGACCGGCCCGTCGAGCGCTGGCTCACCACGGTGGCCGGACTGCTGCGTGAGGAGGACCGGATCGTCTCCTCGGCCCATGTCATCGAGGCGGTGCGGCTGGCCGAGACCCTGGCGGTGCTGCGCGGGCGCCCGCTGCCCGGCCTGGGCGAGACGACCGACGCGGTGCGGGCGGTGCTGTGCGAGGGCTCGGACGTCCCGCTGGCGCTGGTGCACGACCGGCTGGTGGTGGGGGACGTGCTGGGGGAGGTGCCGGAGGCGGCGCCCGCGGTGCCGTTGCAGCGGGACCTGGCCCGGGAGCAGCGCCGGCTCAGGCTCAAGCCGGAGGCGCTGGAGCGGGAACTCGATCTCGACCTGCGCAAGGAGACCGACGCCGGGCGCAGCCGGCTGCTGCACCGGCTGCGGCTGCTCGGCGTCGGATGGGGGGAGCAGGTGCGGTCCCGGGGGAGTACGGGCACGTTCCGGGAGACCTGGCGGCTGTGCTGGGAGCCGGAGCTGTCGGTGCGGGTGGCCGAGGCCGGCGTGTGGGGGACGACCGTGCACGGCGCGGCGACGGCCAGGGCCGAGGCCGACGCGGTGGGCGCGACCACGCTCGCCGAGGTCACCGCGCTCGCCGAGCACTGCCTGCTGGCCGGGCTGCCGGAGGCGCTGCCGGTGGTGATGCGGACGCTCGCCGACCGGGCCGCCCTGGACACGGACGTCGGCCGACTGGCTCAGGCCCTGCCCGCCCTGGTCCGCTCCCTGCGCTACGGCGACGTCCGGGGCACCGACGTCGGAGCCCTCGCCGAGGTCGCCGAGGGCCTCGCGGAACGGGTCTTCGTCGGGCTCCCGCCGGCCTGCGCCGCCCTCGACGCCGACGCGGCCGAGGAGATGCGGGGGCATGTGGACGCGGTGCACACGGCGGTGGGGCTGCTCGGCGAGACGGGGACAGGGACGGGTACGGGGGCGGGCGCTGGGGCGGGGGCGGCAACCGGGGCGCCGGGTGCGACCGAGGCGGGGGCCGATTCCGGGCCTCGTGGCCTTCGCCGGCGGTGGCGGGCCGTGCTGCGGACCCTGTGCGGGCGGGACAGTGTGCCCGGGGTGCTGCGCGGACGGGCGGTGCGGCTCCTGCTGGACGAGGGGGCGCTGGGGCCGGAGGAGGCGGCCCGGCTGATGGGGCTGGTGCTCTCGCCGGGGACGCCTCCTTCGGACGCGGCCGCCTGGATCGAGGGGTTCGTCGGGGGCGGCGGGGGCGGGATGCTGCTCGTGCACGACGAGCGGCTGCTCGGTCTGGTCGACGCCTGGCTGACCGGCGTACCGGCGGAGGCGTTCACGGACGTACTGCCTCTGCTGCGGAGGACGTTCTCGGCGTACGAGCCGGGGGTGCGCAGGACCATCGGCGAACTGGTGCGCAGGGGGCCGGGGGACCGGCTGCGGGGGCCGGGGCGGACCGGCGGGACCCCGGGGTTCGGTGCCGAGCCGGACGCCGGGCGGGCCGACGCCGTACTGCCGGTGCTGCGGCTGCTGCTCGGCCTCGACGACACGACTTCGGACGACGACCTGGTGGGGGCGGGCAGATGACCACGGACGCGACGAACACCGACACCGGACCGGGGATCGGGCCGGGTATCGCGCCGGGTGGCGACGACCCCGCGCGGGAGCGGTTGCGGCGGTGGCGGCTGGTGCTCGGGGGCGAGGCCGCGGACGGCACCGGCTGTGCGTTGTCGGGGCGGGACGCGGCGATGGACGGGACGTTGGCCGCGCTGTACGGGAAGGGGGAGGGACGGCAGTCGGGGCGGGAACGGTCGGCGGGACTGGGGGCGTCGGCACCGTCGGTGGCGCGCTGGCTCGGCGACATCCGGACGTACTTCCCGTCCTCCGTCGTCCAGGTCATGCAGCGCGACGCCATCGACCGGCTGGGGCTGGCTTCGCTGCTCCTGGAGCCGGAGATGCTGGAGGCGGTGGAGGCCGACGTCCACCTGGTCGGCACGCTGCTCTCGCTCAACAAGGCGATGCCGGAGACCACGAAGGAGACGGCACGGGCGGTCGTGCGCAAGGTCGTCCAGGACCTGGAGAAGCGGCTCGCCACCCGCACCCGGGCCACCCTCACCGGCGCCCTCGACCGCAGCGCCCGGATCAACCGGCCCCGCCACCACGACATCGACTGGAACCGCACGATCTCGGCCAATCTCAAGCACTACCTCCCGGAGTACCGGACGGTGGTGCCGGAGCGGCTCATCGGGTACGGGCGGGCGTCGCAGGCGGTGAAGAAGGAAGTCGTGCTCTGCATCGACCAGTCCGGATCGATGGCGGCTTCGGTGGTGTACGCGTCGGTGTTCGGGGCGGTGCTGGCGTCCATGCGGTCGATCGACACCCGGCTCGTCGTCTTCGACACCGCGGTGGTCGACCTCACCGACCAGCTGGACGACCCGGTGGACGTGCTGTTCGGCACCCAACTCGGCGGCGGCACCGACATCAACCGGGCGCTGGCCTACTGCCAGTCGGTGATCACCCGGCCCGCGGAGACCGTCGTCGTGCTCATCAGCGACCTCTACGAGGGCGGCATACGCGACGAGATGCTCAAGCGGGTGGCGGCGATGAAGGCGTCGGGGGTGCAGTTCGTGGCGCTGCTCGCGCTGTCCGACGAGGGGGCACCGGCGTACGACAGGGAGCACGCGGCGGCACTCGCGGCGCTGGGGGCACCGGCGTTCGCGTGCACGCCCGACCTCTTCCCCGAGGTGATGGCGGCAGCGATCGAGAAGCGGCCCCTACCGGTTCCGGACACCGTGTGAGGCCGGATCCCGCGGGGGACTTGTCGACTCGGTGACAGCAGTCTCCCGGCATCAAACGGGACATGAGTACCCATCGGTAACAGGGGGCTTGCGCGACCGCGGGAGTCCCGTGCAAGGATCGATGTCTCCACCGGTCTTTCACCGGTCTTCACGCCTTGCGTGACCTCTGCTCTGTTCCGCCGCACGGGAGGGTCCTCCCCGTCTTGACCTCGCCAGCAGTTCTGTCCGGTGCCGCCGTGCGTGTGCTGCGCACGGTGACGGGACGGCGTGCGCTGCATCTGGCGCTGCTGGTCGGCGGACTGCTCGCGCTCGGCTTCCTCTGCGGGGGACGGGCGCAGGCGGCCGAGGAGGCGCCGTCGGCGACGTCGGTGGTGACGCAGAAGGCGCCGCTGGCCGAGCTCCTGACGCCGCACCGGGCGACCCCGCCACCACGGAAACCCGTCACCGGGAGCGTGCCGGTGGTGTCGGTGGTGCCCGTGGTGGACGGTGTGGGTGAGGCCGTGCGGACGGTGACCGGTTCGGTTGCCTCGACACTGACCCAGACGCTCGGTGACACCCTGCAGCAGGTGTCCGAGCTGCCCACGCGGCTGCCGACGTTCCCTGTCACGCCGCCTGTCACGCTGCCCGCCACGCCGGTGGTGCAGGTGCCGGAACCGCCCGTCGTCTCCGGGGCACCGGGGCCGTCGCTCCCGGCACCGGTCACCTCGGTGCCTCATCCTGTCGAGCCGCGGCAGCCGGTCACGCACGTCGCCGGGCGCGAGAGGTCCCGGCCGGCGACGGTGGCGGCGGTGGCCGGTGCGGTGTCGTACGGGCCGCGGTACGGCGTCGTGCCCGCCGTCCCGGAGCAGGTCACGCACCACGCCGGTCATCGTGCCGCCCCGGCCGGCGGGGCCCCGGAACGGCCCGCGCCCACCGGGGATCCGGACGGTGCGCTGGGCAAGTCGGCGGCGGACGGCACCGCCTCCCGGCACGGTGACATGTACGCCGTGACCTTCGCCGACCGGGCGCCGCTGCGGCTCGTGCCCGGTGCCGTCGTGCGCGTCGACGCGGCCGGGACCCCGGAGCGGTACCGGGACATCCCCGTCTTCCCCGGCTAGGACCGGCGACCCCCTTCCCCGCACAGACCTGGCGCGCGGGGGCGGAACAGGTCTGCCCGTCCGTCCGGACCCCGAGGACTCCCGAGGGCCCCCCTGTCTCTCGGTCCCCTCCATCTCCTCCGGACGGCCTTGTCCCCAGCCGCGCTTCCGGATGCACCGGAAGCCCTCCCGGCTCCCGCGCACGCCTGCCGAGCGCGGCGGAGCCCTGAAGGACTGACGCACGTATGAACAAGAACATCGACCGTCCCGTGGTGATGGCCGCCAATGTCTTCGGCGTGAGGAGCACCGTGCAGGCCGTCCCCTGGTCGGCCCCGCGCGCCACCGGGACCGCGGTCACCGGCACGGACCCGGTCCGGCGCGCCGTCGCCGCCAGGATCAGGGGCGCCGAGGCCATCAACGGAGCCCGAGCCGCCCGCGCGGCAAAGGCCGCGGCTGCGGCTGTGGCCGCAGCGGCAGCCGCGCCCCAGGCACCCAGGCACCCGCACCCCACGCCCACCGCCGCCCCCGCATCCACCCCCGCCACAGCGCAGCGCAGCGCCCCTGCCCCGACCCCGGCGCAGCCCGCGGTCCCCGCCATGGCGCAGCCCCCGGCCCCTGCCGCCTTCGCCCCCCTCGCCTCCGAGGGCGAGCAGGCGGTGGGCGATGTCCGGCCGGTGGTCGGGCACGTGGCCACGTACGCCGAGGATCTGGCCGGGCCGGTCCTCGGCGGTGGCGACGTGCAGCCTGCCGTGGCGGCCACCGGGCCGCTCGCGTTCCCGGCCGCACCGGAGTACGTCCACGGGCCGCAGCAGGCCCGGACCTGCTCCCTCTGATCTCCGTGGGGTGCCCGGCCCGGACGGCCGAACGCCGTCGGTCCGTCCGGGCCGGGGCGCCCCTCGGGACGGGCGGGCCGGTCCCTTTGGGCGGGGACCGGCCGCCCACCCCCTGAGGAAGGGGGCTGAGGCCTCACCGGGCCAACCCCAGCCCGGTGAGGCCTCGCACATCACCGCCGAGGCGGCACGCCGTGCCAGGAAAACCTGGGATACCCGGCATCATGTGACAGGTATCACCGCTCAGGTGTGACCCTCGATTTAGGGACCCCCTGCAAGCGGCGATAACCTGCGAGACGGACATGCCGCGCGCTCGGACACCGTGTGCGCTTCCCCTGTGACCCATGCGGACGTCACGTTGCCCTTCGCGGCACGCCCACGCATCCAACGAACCGCGAGATCACTGATAGGGACGGAAGCGCGTGGACCTGTTCGAGTACCAGGCGAGGGACCTCTTCGCCAAGCACGATGTACCGGTGCTGGCCGGTGAAGTCATCGACACGCCTGAGGCGGCGCGCGCGATCACCGAGCGGCTGGGCGGCAAGTCCGTCGTCAAGGCGCAGGTGAAGGTCGGTGGCCGCGGCAAGGCCGGTGGCGTCAAGCTGGCTGCCTCCGCGGACGAGGCCGTCGCCCGGGCGACGGACATCCTCGGCATGGACATCAAGGGCCACACGGTCCACAAGGTGATGATCGCCGAGACGGCCCCGGAGATCCTCGAGGAGTACTACGTCTCCTTCCTCCTCGACCGTGCCAACCGCACCTTCCTCTCCATCGCCTCCGTCGAGGGCGGCATGGAGATCGAGGAGGTGGCGGCCACCCGCCCCGAGGCCGTCGCCAAGACGCCGATCGACGCGATCGACGGTGTGGACCTGGCCAAGGCCAAGGAGATCGTCGCCGCGGCGAAGTTCCCCGCCGAGGTCGCCGACAAGGTCGCCGACGTCCTGGTCAAGCTGTGGGACACCTTCATCAAGGAGGACGCCCTCCTCGTCGAGGTCAACCCGCTCGCGAAGGTCGCCTCCGGTGACGTCATCGCCCTCGACGGCAAGGTGTCGCTGGACGACAACGCCGAGTTCCGCCACGCGGACTGGGAGGAGCTCCACGACAAGGCCGCGGCCAACCCGCTGGAGGCCGCCGCCAAGGAGAAGAACCTCAACTACGTCAAGCTCGACGGCGAGGTCGGCATCATCGGCAACGGCGCGGGTCTCGTCATGAGCACCCTGGACGTCGTCGCGTACGCCGGTGAGAACCACGGTGGCGTCAAGCCCGCCAACTTCCTCGACATCGGCGGTGGCGCGTCCGCCCAGGTCATGGCGAACGGCCTGGAGATCATCCTGGGTGACCCCGACGTCAAGTCGGTCTTCGTCAACGTCTTCGGCGGCATCACCGCGTGCGACGAGGTCGCCAACGGCATCGTGCAGGCCCTGAAGCTCCTGGAGGACCGGGGCGAGGACGTCTCCAAGCCGCTCGTCGTCCGTCTCGACGGCAACAACGCCGAGCTGGGCCGCAAGATCCTCACCGACGCCAACCACCCGCTGGTGCAGCGCGTCGACACCATGGACGGCGCGGCCGACAAGGCCGCCGAGCTGGCCCACGCCGCCAAGTAAGCACTCAGGACGAGGACACAACACACCATGGCTATCTGGCTCAACAAGGACAGCAAGGTCATCGTCCAGGGCATGACCGGCGCCACTGGCATGAAGCACACCAAGCTCATGCTCGGTGACGGCACCAACGTCGTGGGCGGCGTCAACCCGCGCAAGGCCGGTCAGAAGGTCGACTTCGACGGCACCGAGGTACCGGTCTTCGGCACCGTCAAGGAGGCCATCGAGGCCACCGGCGCCAACGTCTCCGTCATCTTCGTGCCGGAGAAGTTCACCAAGGACGCGGTCGTCGAGGCCATCGACGCCGAGATCCCGCTGGCCGTCGTGATCACCGAGGGCATCGCCGTGCACGACTCGGCGTCGTTCTGGGCGTACGCCGGCAAGAAGGGCAACAAGACCCGGATCATCGGCCCGAACTGCCCCGGCATCATCACCGTCGGCCAGTCCAACGTCGGCATCATCCCGGGCGACATCACCAAGCCGGGCCGTATCGGCCTGGTCTCGAAGTCCGGCACGCTGACGTACCAGATGATGTACGAGCTGCGGGACATCGGCTTCTCGACCGCCGTCGGCATCGGTGGCGACCCGATCATCGGCACCACGCACATCGACGCGCTCGCCGCGTTCGAGGCCGACCCCGACACCGACCTGATCGTCATGATCGGTGAGATCGGCGGCGACGCCGAGGAGCGGGCCGCGGACTTCATCGCGAAGAACGTGACCAAGCCGGTCGTCGGTTACGTCGCGGGCTTCACCGCCCCCGAGGGCAAGACCATGGGCCACGCCGGTGCCATCGTCTCCGGTTCGTCGGGCACCGCCCAGGCGAAGAAGGAGGCCCTGGAGGCCGCGGGCGTCAAGGTCGGCAAGACCCCGACGGAGACGGCGAAGCTGGCGCGCGAGATCCTCGCCGGCTGAACAACTCCGTGACTGTACGCCGGTAGGCCCGTTCCCCGGGGTGGGGGCGGGCCTACCGGCGTTTGCGCCGGCCACGCTGAGTGGGCGCCGCCCGCGCCCACCCGTGCCGCCCCAGCGGCACGACTGCCCGCGGCTGGGCAGCGCCCGACCGCACTACCTCGGCACCGGCACCAATCTCTCCGGCCCCTTCTCGACCGTCCTCCGCAGCTTCTGCCGCAACGCCAGCTCCCCCTCCGACAGCGGCCCCAGCCCCACCTCCGGCGGCACCCCGCTGATCGCCTGGGCCGGGCCGATCGGTGCCTCGTAGTGGGTGGGCGCCGTCCGCAGCGTCAGCGTCGTCGCCGCGATGATCGTCGCCGTGAAGGCGAGCGCGGAGCGGGTCCAGAAGCGGGTCCGGCGTTCGGCGCAGGTCCGCACGGTGGGCGGCTGGGCCGCCCGCAGCCGCTCGGTCGAGGCCAGTTCGGCGAGCCGGCGGTGCAGCGCGCCGGGGTCGGTGAGTTCCGGCACCCGGTCGGCGACCAGCCGCCGCGCCCGGGTCAGCCGGCCGGCGGCCGCCGGTGTGCTCGCCTCCGTCTCCGCCGCCGTCTCCGGCAGGTCGAGGCCGATGCCGTCGTACAGCAGGAGCGTCCGGCGGTACGTCGGCGGCAGCTTCAGCAACGCGTCCAGCAGGGCGCGGTCGGCCGCGTCGGCCGGCGGCGACTCGGGGTGGCGGTGGCGCAGCCGGAAGCGGTGCCAGGGGGAGAGCGCGCACTCGTGCGCCACCGCCCGCACCCAGCCGGCCGGGTCCCGGTCACTGGCCACCTCCGGCCAGTTCTGCCATGCCACTTGGAAGGCTCGTTCGACCGCCTCCTGTGCCAGCTCCCGGCGCCCGGTGAGCAGGTAGGTCTGCCGTACCAGGGCCGGGGCGCAGAACGCGTAGAGCGCGTCGAAGGCCTGAGCGGGCGTCAGGGCCGGGGAGGAGGCGGCCTCGTCGGTGGGGGCAGGACTCCGCGTCACCATGCTTATCTTCCTATCTATCCATGAAAAAACAGATAAACGTATATTGAGCGACACTACGGTGGTTCGCCTGTTACGCCGGAAAAGCGCGTGTCGTTGGGAGCATGGCGAGCGTGATTCGGATGACCGCCCGCCGACCGTCGTTGTCCCTGTTGCTCAGGCCGGTCCGCGACCGGGTGCGCGACCGTTCCCCCGGCTTCGCGGCGAGCCTGGCGGCCGGTGCGCTCGCGGCCGGGCTCGGGCTCGGCGCGTTCGCGGTACTGGCGATCGCGCTGTGGGTCAGCTCGCCGTATCCCGACAGCGGTCCGGGCGGTGCGCTGCACGTCGCGGCGGCCCTGTGGCTGCTCGCCCACGGCGTCGACCTGGTCCGCACCGGCACTCTCTCCGGCGCCCCGGCCCCGGTCGGCGTCACACCGTTGCTGCTGGTGGCGGTGCCGGTGCTGCTCGTGTACCGCGGGGCGCGGGACGCCGTGGACGCGGCGGACCCGCCGGACGGCGACGACGCCGACGCGCCCCCGCCGGTCCCCGCCCCCACCGCGTGGGCCGGCGTCGTCACCGGCTACCTCGGCGTGGCCGGGGGCGCCGCGCTCTACGCGTCCGGCGGGGAACTGCGGCCCGCGTGGAGCTGGGTGACGGCGTGTCTGCCGCTGCTCGTCGCGGG
Organism: Streptomyces sp. NPDC020958; assembly: GCF_055562175.1. Taxonomy (NCBI): domain Bacteria; kingdom Bacillati; phylum Actinomycetota; class Actinomycetes; order Kitasatosporales; family Streptomycetaceae; genus Streptomyces; species Streptomyces sp. NPDC020958. The sequence goes on from NZ_JBVHFU010000008.1 coordinate 289,231, forward strand.
TGCGGCGGGCGGCGGGGTGTGGACGGCGTACGGCCGTCCGCGCGGGCCACTGCTGGCCCTGGCCGCGCTGCTGCCGGGCCCGGTACGACGGCTTCTGCGCGGGCGGGACACCAGGGCGCGGTGGGGCACGGCGGTGCGCGCGTCCCTCGCCGGGACCGCCGTGTTCTTCGGCGGCGGGACCCTGCTGCTCGCGGTGTCGCTGGTGGGGCACGGGGACGCGGCGCGGATCTCGTTCCTGCAGTTGACGGAGGGGTGGACGGGCCGGTTCGCGGTGCTGTTGCTCTGCGTCTGCCTCGTCCCCAACGCGGCGGTGTGGTCGGCGTCGTACGCCGTCGGTCCCGGCTTCGCGCTCGGCGCCGGACATGTGGTGAACCCGCTGGCGTCGCATCCGGCGCCGCTTCTGCCGCCCTTCCCGCTGCTGGCGGCGGTGCCGGACGCCGGGCCGGGCACGCCCGCCGACTGGCCGGCCGTGGCGGTGCCGGTGGCAGCCGGGGTGACGCTGGCGTGGTTCGTGGTGGGCAGGGCGGTCCGGCGCGGGTGGACGGGCGGGCGCACGGCCGGGGTGGTGGCGCTGGCGGCGGTGCTGTGCGGGCTGCTGCAGGCGGTGCTCGCCGAACTGGCCGGCGGTCCGCTGGGCGTCGCGGCGCTCGCCCGCTTCGGTCCCCTGTGGTGGCAGACGGGCGCGGCGACCGGAGCCTGGCTCCTCGCGGTGGGCATCCCCACGGCGTCGGCACTCAGGGCATGGCGCGTCCGAACCCGGCGCCCCCCGAAGCCGGACCCCGACCGGCCGACACCGACACCGACGCCGGCCCCGACATCGACCCCGGCCCCGAGGCAGGCGTCGATCCCGCCGCCGGACCCGGAAGACGCCTACGACCTCCTCCCCGCCGACCCCGTCGACGACCCCCTCCCCCTGCCCGCGCCCCTCCCCGCCGCCGAAGCGCCCCTCACGCCCACCGACCCGCCCGACCCGTCCGTCTGAGGCGCAGGGCACCAGCTCGCCCGGCCCGGCGGGGTCAGCTGTTCGCGCTGCCCATGAAGGGGCGGAGGTGCTCGGGGAGCAGGTGGTCGCAGGACTGTCTGGCCTCGTTGGTCAGGGCGTCCGTCACGCAGGTGTAGTAGTCGCGGTAGACCATCTGGACGGTGAAGTTCGCCGCCACCAGGGCGAGCGCCAGGGACGCCGTGACCAGACCGCTGATCGCCGCCGTCGTCTGGGGGCGGCCGGCGGCGGTCTCGTCGGCGCCGCGCGGCTTCGCGCGCAGCGCGCTGACGCCCCAGTAGACCGCGGGCGCCCCCAACAGCAGGGCCACGTACGGCCAGCCGAAGAGCACGAAGAAGAAGGCCCACATGCCGCACAGCAGGGCGTAGCGGGCGCGCCGCTGGACCGGGTCCGTGGGGTCCCAGCGCATGCCGGGGCCGCCGGGCCCGCCGTCCTGACCGCCCCCGCCGGGCCCGCCGCCCTCGGGGCGGCGCTCGCCGAAGCCGCCGGACTGCCGTCCGGGCTGGCGGTCGCTCCACTGGCTGCCCCAGGGCGACCCCTGACCGCTCTCACCGTCACCGTCGCCGGCGGGGCGGCGCGGCCGCCACGGCGAGTCCGGGGTGCCCTCCGGGGGCGGGGCGAACGGGTTGTCGTCCTGCTGATCGCCCTTCGGCCGGTCCGAGGGCGCGTCCGGCGGCGAGGCCGGCCGCTCCCGCAACAGCACGGCGGAACGCGTCCCGTCCTGTACCGACTGCGGGGGGAGCATGCGAAGTCCCTGGCTGCGGTCCGGCATCAACTGAGCGTCTTCCCCTAGATCGACTACGACTGGTGAGTACAGCTGGTGAGTACGGCTGGTGAGCGCGACGGACGAACAAGACTGCTCGGTACGGCTGAGCAGTGCGGCGGATGAACGGCCGGTCACCTGATGAACGCGTCGTGACCCGGACGCGTTCCCGCCGCGCCACCCCCGCAGACGCTACCTTCCGGCCACGCCCCCGTCCCGTGGGGGCCGCCCGGTGTGCCGGTATCGTTGCTGACGGCCGGCTGCTTCGTAGACTTCCCCGTATCCCGGGGCGCGAAGCACTCGTACGAATGTACAAACCCGTTGCGAGGCCGGCCGCCGTACCGACGCTCCCCCGAGAAAGGGCCCCGCCGTGGCCGCCAAGCCCGTGGCCAAGCGCCTCGTCGTGCTGGTCTCCGGATCCGGCACCAACCTCCAGGCGCTGCTCGACGCGATCGCCGAGACCGGCGTCGAGGCCTACGGCGCCCAGGTCGTCGCCGTGGGCGCCGACCGCGACGGCATCGAGGGACTGGCGCGTGCCGAGCGCGCCGGCATCCCGACCTTCGTGACCAGGGTGAAGGACTTCGCGACCCGGGACGAGTGGGACCGGGCGCTGGCCGAGGCCGTCGCCGCCCACGAGCCTGACCTCGTCGTCTCCGCCGGGTTCATGAAGATCCTCGGCAAGGAGTTCCTGGCGCGGTTCGGAGGGCGGACCGTCAATACCCACCCCGCGCTGCTGCCCAGCTTCCCGGGGACCCACGGCGTACGCGACGCGCTCGCGTACGGCGCCAAGGTCACCGGCTGCACCGTCCACTTCGTCGACGACGGCGTCGACACCGGGCCGATCATCGCTCAGGGCGTGGTGGAGGTCCGGGACGAGGACGACGAGAGCGCTCTGCACGAGCGCATCAAGGACGTCGAGCGAAGGCTGCTCGTCGAGGTCGTGGGGCGGATCGCCCGCAACGGCCACCGCATTGAGGGACGAAAGGTAGTTATCCAGTGACCGCCGAGAGCACCGTCACGGCCGAGAGCGGCAGGCGGGCCATCCGTCGCGCGCTCGTCAGCGTCTATGACAAGACCGGACTCGAAGAGCTCGCCCGTGGACTGCACGAGGCCGGTGTCGCGCTCGTCTCCACCGGCTCCACCGCCTCCCGTATCGCCGCCGCCGGCGTCCCCGTCACCAAGGTCGAGGAGCTCACCGGCTTCCCGGAGTGCCTGGACGGCCGGGTCAAGACCCTGCACCCGAGGGTGCACGCCGGCATCCTCGCCGACCTGCGTCTGGACAGCCACCGCGAGCAGCTCGAGGAGCTCGGCGTCGAGCCCTTCGACCTCGTCGTCGTCAACCTCTACCCGTTCCGCGAGACCGTCGCCTCCGGCGCCACCCCGGACGAGTGCGTCGAGCAGATCGACATCGGCGGCCCCTCGATGGTCCGCGCCGCCGCCAAGAACCACCCCTCGGTCGCCGTCGTCACCAGCCCGCAGCGGTACGCCGACGTCCTCGCCGCCGTCGCCGAGGGCGGCTTCGACCTCGCCACCCGCAAGCGGCTCGCCGCCGAGGCGTTCCAGCACACCGCGTCGTACGACGTGGCGGTCGCCTCCTGGTTCGCCTCGGAGTACGCGCCGGTCGACGAGTCGCGGTTCCCGGACTTCCTCGGCGCCACCTGGGAGCGCGAGAACACCCTGCGCTACGGCGAGAACCCGCACCAGCCCGCCGCGCTCTACGTCGACCCGAGCGGCGGCGGCCTCGCCAGGGCCGAGCAGCTGCACGGCAAGGAGATGTCGTACAACAACTACACGGACACGGACGCCGCGCGCCGTGCCGCGTACGACCACGAAGAGCCGTGCGTCGCGATCATCAAGCACGCCAACCCCTGTGGCATCGCGGTGGGTTCGGACGTCGCCGAGGCGCACCGCAAGGCGCACGCCTGCGACCCGCTGTCCGCGTTCGGCGGGGTCATCGCCGTCAACCGGCCGGTGAGCCGGGAGATGGCCGAGCAGGTGGCCGAGATCTTCACCGAGGTCATCGTCGCGCCCGACTACGAGGACGGCGCCCTCGAAGCGCTCGCCAAGAAGAAGAACATCCGGGTCCTGAAGGCGCCGGGCGCCCCCGCGAACCCCGTCGAGGTCAAGCCCGTCGACGGCGGTGTGCTGCTCCAGGTCACCGACCGCCTCCAGGCCGACGGTGACGACCCGGCCCACTGGACCCTCGCGACCGGCGAGGCGCTCGCCCCCGAGGAGCTGGCCGAGCTCGCCTTCGCCTGGCGGGCCTGCCGGGCCGTGAAGTCCAACGCCATCCTGCTCGCCAAGGACGGCGCCTCGGTGGGCGTCGGCATGGGCCAGGTCAACCGCGTCGACTCGGCGAAGCTCGCCGTCGAGCGGGCGGGGGAGGAGCGGGCGCGCGGCTCCTACGCCGCCTCCGACGCGTTCTTCCCGTTCCCCGACGGCCTGGAGATCCTCACCGCGGCCGGCGTCAAGGCCGTGGTGCAGCCCGGCGGTTCGGTCCGTGACGAACTGGTCGTCGAGGCCGCGAAGAAGGCGGGCGTCACCATGTACTTCACGGGGACGCGGCACTTCTTCCACTGAGCCGAGGCGGCGCGGCCACACACACGAGGGCCGTGTCTCCCCTGGGAGACACGGCCCTCGACGTGCGTACGACCGCTCAGTTGCTGCGGATCACGATCGTGCCGCAGACCTTGTCGGCGAACGTCTGGCGCTTGGAGTCCCACGCCGGCCACAGCCAGCCCAGGTAGCAGGCGAGGCTGTCCAGGACGTGCGCGATACGGCGCACGAAGGCCATGCCGACGCCGATCGGCTGCCCGGTGGCCTCCTTGACCAGGCGGATGCCCAGCGCCTTCTTGCCGATCGTCTGGCCGGTACGGCCCTCCTGGATCAGCTGCCAGATCGCGAGGCCCAGGAACGCGAGACCGCCGATGATGCCCAGCACCGCCGCCTTGCTGCTGAAGAGCACCAGGATGTACGGAACCAGGAAGACCAGGCCGTCGACGATCGTGCCGCCGAAGCGCTGGCCCCAGTTCGCGTACGGCGGCGTCGCGCCGTACCCCTGCTGCGGGTAGCCGTAGCCGCCCTGCTGCGGGTAGCCGGGCTGCTGCTGCGGGTAGCCGTAGCCCTGCTGCGGCGGCACGCCCTGCGGGGCCTGCTGGTAGCCGGGCTGACCCTGCTGCGGGTAGCCGTAGCCGGGCTGACCCTGCTGCGGGTTCTGCGGCTGACCGTAGGGGTTGTTGGGCGAGCCGAAACTCATGGCGGTCTTCCTCCGTTGGACCTGCGGGGACGACGCGGACAGGGACGGAGGTACGTCACGAAATGAGCGGTTTGCCCCCCAACCGGACCGCGATACTGCGCCGCTCATCGTCAAGTACCGCGGAGTGGTTGTCCAGTCCGATTAGCGATGTGTTGTGCAAGTGCAACATCATCGATCATGAACGCACACCCGACTGGAACCGGGAGACCGGCATCCGCGAGGATGGACCCATGACCGCCCAGATTCTCGATGGCAAGGCCACCGCAGCCGCGATCAAGTCCGATCTGACCGCCCGCGTGGCGGCCCTGAAGGAGAAGGGCGTCACGCCCGGCCTCGGCACGATCCTGGTCGGGGACGACCCCGGCAGCCAGAAGTACGTCGCCGGCAAGCACCGCGACTGCGCGCAGGTCGGCCTCGCCTCCATCCAGCGTGAACTCCCGGCCACCGCGACCCAGGAGGAGATCGAGGCGGTCGTCCGCGAACTCAACGACGACCCCGCCTGCACCGGCTACATCGTCCAGCTGCCGCTGCCCAAGGGCATCGACGAGAACCGCATCCTGGAGCTAATGGACCCGGACAAGGACGCGGACGGCCTGCACCCGATGAACCTCGGCCGGCTGGTGCTCGGCGAGCCCGCCCCGCTGCCCTGCACCCCGAACGGCGTGCTCACCCTGCTGCGCCGCCACGGCGTCGAGATCAAGGGCGCCGAGGTCGTGGTCGTCGGCCGCGGCGTGACCATCGGGCGCCCGATGCCGCTGCTGCTCACCCGGCGCAGCGAGAACGCGACGGTCACGCAGTGCCACACCGGTACGCGCGACCTCTCGTCGCACCTCAGGCGCGCGGACATCATCGTCGCCGCGGCCGGCTCCCCGCACCTGATCCGTCCCGAGGACGTCAAGCCGGGCGCCGCCGTCCTCGACGTCGGTGTCTCCCGCAACGCGGAGGGCAAGATCGTCGGCGACGTCCACCCCGGGGTCGCCGAGGTCGCCGGGTGGCTCTCCCCGAACCCCGGCGGTGTCGGGCCGATGACCCGGGCGCAGCTGCTGGTGAACGTGGTCGAGGCGGCGGAGCGCAGTGTCGGCTGAGCAGGCGCACGACGACGAACTGACCGTCCACGACGCCATCAGCGCCCCGGACGCGCAGGGGCGGCCCCGGCGGACCACGCGCCGCTTCCCGCTGTTCACCCGGGACACGGCACGCCCCGAAGGGGGCGGCCGGGCCGCGTCGGGTGATCTGCCGGCGCCGGCCCGGCAGTGGCCGATCCTGATCGTGCTGGCGACCGTCGCGGTCGGGTTGCTGCTGACCTCGCTGGACCAGTTCCGGGTGGGCGCGCTGCTGATCGGGGCGGCGCTGCTGGCCGGAGGCGTGATGCGGTGGATGCTGCCGAGCGTCGGGATGCTGGCCGTCCGGTCGCGGTTCACCGACATCGTGACGTACGGCGTGCTGGGGCTGGTGATCGTGCTGCTGGCGCTGATGGCGCAGCCGAAGCCGTGGCTGGTGATCCCCTACCTGAAGGACACCCTGCACTTCACGATGCGGAGCTAGGGGTCCTCAGGACCCAGGGCGTGGCCCGCACCTCCCCCGGTGGGTGCGGGCCTGCTTCCCCCCGGGTTCGAAGGTAGAGATCCGGCGGGCTCGGCGAATCCCACCCCCGATTGAACCGTCTACAACTTCCGCGGTACGTCCGCCGACTGACTCGGTCGCTTCGGGCCCCGCGTTACGCTGCGGCGATGCGACCGCGCACCCCGCCCCCGCTCGCCGTCGACACGCTGATCGCGTGCATGACGGTCGTGACGGCCGTGTTGCTGGGGCGGGAGTCGCCCGCCCAGGGCTGGCCGCCGCTGGACGCGCGCGCCTACGCGCTCGTCGGTCTCGCGCATCTGCCCACCGCGCTGCGGGGGCGGTGGCCGCTCCAGGTGTTCGCCGTCGTGCAGTGCGCCTCGATCGTCTACATCAGCTTCGGCTACTGGCCCGTGGTGTGCAGCTTCGGCTCCATGCTGGCGCTGTACACGGTCGCGTCCGTGCGGCCGGTCCGGATCGCCGTCGGCTGTGCCCTGTCCATGGCGGGGACGTGGCTGTACGGCGGACTCGTCACCGCACACTCCTCGATGCCCTCCGTCGCCATGCAGGCGCTGCTGTACTGCACGGTGCTGCTCTGGTTCGGGCACCTCGCCCAGCGCTCCGGTGAACTCACCCGGCGGCTGCGGGCCGAGCAGGCCGAGCGGGCGCGGCGCGCGGTGGCGGAGGAACGCGGGCGGATAGCACGGGAGTTGCACGACGTCGTCGCCCACCACATGTCGGTGATCTCGGTGCAGGCCGGACTGGCGAGGTTCGTCTTCGAGTCGGACCCCGGCAAGGCACGGGGCGCCCTCGGCACCATCGCGGACACCAGCGGCGAGGCCCTGGAGGAGCTGCGGCGCATGCTCCAGGTGCTGCGCGAACAGGACCCGGAGGCCGCCGAGCGGGCTCCGATGCCGACCCTGGAGCGGTTGGCCGAACTCGTCGAACGGGTGCGCAGCGGCGGACTGTCCGTCGCGTACACCGTCGAGGGCGAGCCCCGCCCGTTGCCGCCCGGTGTCGAGCTGTGCGCCTACCGCGTCGTCCAGGAGGCGCTCACCAACGTCCTCAAACACGCCGGTCACGCGCACGCGCGCGTACTGCTGCGGTACGACCCGCACGAGCTGACCGTGTCCGTCCTCGACGACGGGGAGGGGGTGAATCCGGACAGAGTGCGAACGGGCGCAGGCCACGGCTTGATTGGCATGCGCGAGCGGGCCAAGCTCTACGGCGGGACGATCGGTGTCGGCCCGCGCTCCGAGGGTGGCTTCGCGGTCGAGCTGACCCTGCCGACCTCGGCCGCACTCGCACGGCGGGGGGACGACCGTACCGGATGACCAGAGTGCTCGTGGTCGACGACCAGTTCCTCATCCGCGCGGGTCTGGTGGGGCTGCTGGAGGCCGCTGACGGGTTCGAGGTGGCCGGCGAGGCCGGGGACGGCGCGGAGGCGGTGCGGCTGGCCGCCGAGACCCGGCCCGACGTGGTCCTGATGGACATCCGGATGCCGGGCCTGAACGGCATCGAGGCCACCGAGCGCATCCTCGCCGAGGCGACGGGACCGGCACCGCGGGTCCTCGTGCTCACCACCTTCGACCTCGACGAGTACGTGTACGGCGCCCTGCGCGCCGGCGCCTCGGGGTTCCTCCTCAAGGACTCCGGCCCGGAACGGCTGCTGGCCGCCGTCACCGCGGTGGACGGTGGTGACGCCCTGTTCGCGCCCAGCGTCACCCGGCGTCTGGTCGAGGCGTTCGCCCGGCAGCGCGGCCCCGACTCCGGTGCCGGCCCGCCGCCCGACCTCCAGGTGCTGACCTCGCGCGAGGTCGAGGTCCTCAAACTCACCGCCCGCGGCCTGTCCAACCTGGAGATCGCCGACCGGCTCTACATCAGCGAGGCGACCGTGAAGACCCACCTCAACCGCACCATGACCAAGCTCGACCTGTGCAGCCGGGCGCAGGCGGTGGTGGTGGCGTACGAGACGGGACTGGTGACACCGGGCCGCCACGGTGGCTGAGACCGCGCGGCGGCCCGTCCCACGGGCCGCCCGCACGGCACGGTCTGCGGGAACCGTCGGGGCGCCCGGCGTCGTCACCCGCTCTGGACGGGTGATGGACGGGTGACGAACTCGCGACGGACTGGCGGCGGGGAAAGCCGTGGAGGTGCGTGATGGGCGGCTGGCAGCCGCTGCCCCAGGGGCTCCCGCCGGAGGTGCGGCACTTCGTGGAGCACCTGCGGCTCCTCAAGGACGACACCGGACTCAGCCTGGTCGCGCTGGGCGCCCGGACCGCGTACAGCAAGTCCTCCTGGCAGCGGTACCTCAACGCCGTGCAGCCGCCGCCGCGGCAGGCCGTGGTCGCGCTGTGCCGGGTCGCGGGCCTGGCCGGCGCGGACGCCGAACGGCACGCCGTGCGCTGGGAACTTGCCGTCCAGGCCTGGCCGCGCCCGGCGACCACGCCGGACCGCCCGCCGGGCACCGAGGAGTACGAGGACGACCCGACGCTCCCCTGGTGGGACCGCCCGGAGCCGGCACCCGCCGCGCACCCGCACGTGCGACTGCTGCTCCTCGCGATCCTGCTGCTGCTCGTGCTGCTCCTCGTGGCGGTCGCCGCGGTCGTGGCTCTCGGGTGAACCGAGGCTGCTGTGACCTGGGAGGTCACGACCGGATGACCGCTGTGTCGATGTGTTGACAAATCGGCGGACAGGCCGCCGTGTCACCGCGAGACCGGGCTAACGTGTCCAAGCGGGGGCGGCGGGCCGGGGGCCCGTCGGACCCGAGCGGGTCGGCGTGCGACGGTGCAGAGGGGGAGCAATGCCTCGGTGGAAGGCCCTGCCGGATGAACTCGATCCGCAGGTCAAGGAGTTCACCACCCAACTGCGGCGGCTCGTGGACCGCGGCGGGCTGAGCGTCGCGGCACTGTCCGACCGCACGGGCTACAGCAGGACGTCCTGGGAGCGGTACCTGGGCGGACGGCTGCTGGCACCCAAGGGTGCGGTCGTCGCGCTCGCCGAGGTCACCGGTACCGACCCCGTCCACCTGACCACCATGTGGGAGCTGGCCGAGCGGGCCTGGAGCCGTTCGGAGATGCGCCACGACATGACCATGGAGGCGATCCGGATCTCCCAGGCGCGGGCCGCGCTCGGCGAGTTCGGGGCGCCGCCGGCCCCGTCCGGCCCCGCCGCCGGGGGCAGGGCGCCGCGGCGCGTGGGCGGGGCCGTCGCGTTGTCGGGGATCGCCGGACCCGCGGGGGTCTCGCCCACCATCCCGCCCCAGCCGACGGCCCCCGACGCCGACCGCCGCGACCGGGAGGGGGCGGGCGCCCGGGGACCGGCCGCGTCCCGGGGACCGGTGCCGCCGGGAGACGACAGGCGCCGGCGGCTCACCATGTTCCTCGCCGGGGTCGTCGGGGCGGCCGTGGTCGTCGCCGGCGTCCTCTTCCTCACCGGCAACGCCGACGGCGGGAGGAAGAACCAGGGCGCGGGCACCTCCGCCGCCCCGTCGGCGACCGCGGGCACCCGCCTGCCGGCCGGGGTGAAGTGCGCGGGCGCCGGCTGCACCGGCAAGGACGCGGAGGCCACGGGGTGCAGCGGCGACCTCGCGACCACCGTGCGGACCCTCGCCGTCGGCGCGACCACCCTGGAGGTCCGGTACAGCAGGACCTGCGGTGCCGCCTGGGGCCGGATCACCGGCGCCGCCCGGGGCGACTCGGTCCGGGTCACCGCCGGCACGGTCACGGAGCGCGGCGACATCACGGCCACCGGCGACACCATCGCGTACACGCCGATGGTGGCGGTGCGGGACGCGACGGCGGCGAAGGCCTGCGCCACGCTGGCGTCGGGACGGACGGCGTGCACCTCGTAGAAAACCGCGGCGTCCGGGAATGCCGCGCCGGATCCCGGGCACGCGAACGGTAACCCCCACGGGAGTCCGGTCACCGGCACCCCCGAGCAGGCGGCCGACCTGTCCCACCCTCTCCCGGACGGGCGGCCGCCTCTTCTTCTGTGGGGTGAGCCACACCCACCCCTCCACCTCCGGTATCCGCGATGCGCGATAGCCTGACCGGTGGATCTCTTGATACCAAGAGATCGATCATTTGTACGTCCGCACCCCAGGGCACCCAGGGCAAGGACGCCCACCGCCAGCTGTCATACGGAGAACGCCATGACCCGCACTCCCGTGAACGTCACCGTCACCGGCGCGGCCGGCCAGATCGGCTACGCCCTGCTCTTCCGCATCGCCTCCGGCCAGCTGCTCGGCGCGGACGTGCCGGTCCGGCTCCGCCTCCTGGAGATCACCCCGGCGCTCAAGGCCGCCGAGGGCACTGCGATGGAGCTCGACGACTGCGCCTTCCCGCTGCTTCAGGGCATCGACATCTCCGACGACCCGAACGTCGCGTTCGACGGCGCCAACGTCGCGCTCCTGGTCGGCGCCCGCCCTCGCACCAAGGGCATGGAGCGCGGCGACCTCCTGGAGGCCAACGGCGGCATCTTCAAGCCCCAGGGCAAGGCCATCAACGACCACGCCGCGGACGACATCAAGGTCCTGGTCGTCGGCAACCCGGCCAACACCAACGCGCTGATCGCCCAGGCCGCCGCCCCGGACGTACCGGCCGAGCGCTTCACCGCGATGACCCGCCTCGACCACAACCGCGCGCTGACCCAGCTCGCGAAGAAGACGGGCTCGACGGTCGCCGACATCAAGCGGCTGACGATCTGGGGCAACCACTCCGCCACCCAGTACCCCGACATCTTCCACGCCACGGTCGCCGGCAAGAACGCCGCCGAGGTCGTGAACGACGAGAAGTGGCTGGCCGAGGAGTTCATCCCGACCGTCGCCAAGCGCGGCGCGGCCATCATCGAGGCCCGCGGCGCGTCCTCGGCGGCCTCCGCCGCCAACGCCGCGATCGACCACGTCCACACCTGGGTCAACGGCACCGCCGACGGCGACTGGACCTCCATGGGCATCCCGTCCGACGGCTCCTACGGCGTCCCGGAGGGCCTGATCTCCTCCTTCCCGGTCACCACCAAGGACGGCCGGTACGAGATCGTCCAGGGCCTGGAGATCAGCGACTTCTCCCGCGCCCGCATCGACGCGTCGGTGCAGGAGCTGACGGAGGAGCGCGAGGCGGTCCGCGCCCTCGGCCTCATCTGAGCCCTCCCGCACCCCACGGGCCCCGTTCCGGTCTCGTCCGGAACGGGGCCCGTTCCTGTTCCGCCCCGCTCACCGAGTGCAGCCCGCAGCGAGCCGCGGGTGTCACTCCATCCCCTTCTTCCCCGGTGTCCAGAACGGCTTGGTGAGCACCGCCCGCCGGTCCCAGCCGGCTTCCTGGACCAGCACCCTGCGCACCGCCTGGACGTCCCGCGCCTCCCCGGCGACGTAGGCCACCCCGCCCGGTTCGGGAGCGAGCCTGCGGACCGCCTCCGGAAGTGAGGTGCCGCCCCGGAGCGTCCAGTCGAGCCGGTCCGCGTGGGGGAGCGGCAGCCGGTCCGCAGCCGTCCGGGTCTCCACGCAGCCGGAGACCTCGGCCTGCGGGGGCAGTGCCGCGAGCATCGCACCGAAGGCGACCGAGGCCGTCTCGTCGCCGACGAAGACATGGTGGGCGGCGTCCGGGCGCAGGGTGAACGTGCCCTCGGGCCCGCGCAGCCTGACCTGTTCCCCCGGTTCGACGGTGCGTCCCCAGAGGGCCCCCGGGCCGCCCTCGGGGTGGTCCAGCACGCACAACTCGACGACGCCTGAGGGGTCGTAGCGCCAGACGGAGTACGTCCGCAGGGTCAGACCGGCGACCAGGACCCGGACCTGCTGCCCCGGGCGGACGTCGAGCCCGGCGAGCCGGTCGCCGTCGATGCGCAGGCGGCGCATCGAGGCGGTGATCCGCTCGGTCTCGGTGACGGTGCCGCGCAGGGTCAGCAGATCGAGGACGGGGTTCAGCAGGGCGGGCATGGCGGCTCCTCAACGGGCCTTGTGGTGACAGGAGTTGCTCTGACGTCGGACGAACGCGACAGTACGCGTGTGCGCCCGGACGCGATACTGCGCGTCCGTGTCCGGCCGTCGTATCCGGCCACCACGAGCGCCGTCGCCGCCAGCACCAGCAGCGCGACCGTGCGCAGCGCCGGCCCCATGCCCGTGGCCAGGTCGGTGTGGGCGGACAGGACGGTGCCGGTGACCGCGACCCCGAGGGCCGCGCCGGTCTCGCGGGCCGTGGTGCCGAGACCGGAGCCCAGGCCCGCCTGGTGCGGCGGGAGCGAGGTGACGACCCCGAGGGTCAGGGCCGGACGGCACCCCGGGACCCGGTGGCCTCGACCTGAACCTGCTGGCCGCCCTGGACGTGCTCCTGGAGGAGCAGAGCGTGCGGGGCGCCGCCCGACGGCTGCACCTGTCCGAACCGGCCATGAGCCGCACCCTCGGCCGGATCCGCAGGGCGCTCGGCGACCCGGTGCTGGTGCGCGCCGGGCGCGGCATGGTGCCCACCCCGCACGCGCTGGCCGTGCGGGCCGAGGTGAGCGTGGTGGTGGAGCGGGCGCGGGCGCTGTTCGCGCCGGGCCGGGACACCGATCTCCGGACCGTCTCCCGGACCCTCACGATCATCGGGCACGACGCGATCGCCGGCAGCCTCGGTCCGGCCCTGTTCGCGCGCGCCGCCGTCGAGGCGCCCGGCATCCGCATCCGCTTCCTCGCCGAGAGCCACGTCGACGCGCCCGTCCTGCGGCACGGCACCGCCGACCTGGAGGTCGGGGTGGTCGACACCACCCTGCCCGAGGTGCGCGTGGAGCACCTGTACGAGGACCGCATGCTCGGCGTCGTACGGGCCGGGCACCCGCTGCTGGACGGCGAGCCGACGCCCGAGCGGTTCGCGACCGCGGCCGGTCACCTGAACGTGTCGCGGCGCGGCCGGCTGCACGGCCCGGTGGACGCGGCCCTCGCCGAACTCGGCCTGCGGCGACGGGTGGTGGGCACCGTCGGCACCTTCCCCGCCTCCCTCTTCGTGGTCCGCGACTCCGACCTGATCGGCCTGATCAGCTCCTGGAGCGTGCCGTTGGCCGCCGCGCTCGGCCTGGTCACCTTCGAGGTGCCGCTCCCGCTGCCGCCGATCGCCGTGGCGCTGGCCTGGCACCCCCGCCACGACGCCGACCCGGCCCACGCCTGGCTGCGCTGCCGCGCACGGGAACTGCTGACCGCCGCACGCGCCCGGGAGGAACCGCCGGCCGACTGCTGACCAGCGGTGTCTTCGGTGAAATCCGTATCGCCGGTCACGGCCGCCCCTCTATGCTGATGGTCTGTCAACACGATGTATGACACCGCATTTCACACGCATCGGGGGATCGCGTGAGCACCGCTTACGTGCCGCAACAGCCACATCCGGGAGCGCCCGCCGGGGCGCCGCCCGTCCTGCCGCCCACCCCGCCGTACGCCAGCGAGGCGACCCGGCTGCTGTGCGCGGGCACCTATCTGGACGCCGGTTACCGGGACCGGGTCATCGAGGAACTCCACCTCAACGAACAGCGGATCGCGGCTCCTTCGCTCGGTTTCGACGCGGCCCGCGTCCTCGCCCACGCGCTGCGCGCCCGCCGCCAGGAACTGGCCTGGGCCGCCGCGATCCTCGGACTGTGGGCGGTCGGGATGCCGCTCAGCGGCTGGCTGCTCGGGTTCTTCCTGCTGCCCGGCATCGCCCTCGCCGTCGCCCCCTGGATCGACGGGCTCACCGTGGTGCCCTCGCCGTACCGGCTGATCGCGGCCTTCCTGGTGCGCTGGTGGGGCCGGGTGTTCTTCGCCGTCGCCCTAATCCTGACCCTCGTCGTCGCGTTCGGGGGCGGCTCGGACGGCGGCTCGTCGCCCTACGACTCGTACAACTCGTACGACTCCTACGACGGGTACTCCGGCTCTTCCGGCTCCCCCGGCTTTGGTGACCTGCTCGTCCCGGGCCTCAGCGGTATCGGTGGGCTGGCGCAGCCCTGGCACGCCTGGCTCGCCCTCGTCGTACTCGCCGGCATCGCGCTGTGCGAGCACGCCCAGCGCACCAGGTTCACCCGGGTACTGGCCGCCGAACTGTCCCCGGAGCGCTTCCCGGACGCGGCGAACGACCCGGCCGAGAAGGCGGAGAACCCGCGCTTCCAGCGGCTCAAGCAGCGCATCCGGCTCGAACAGGACGCGCCCCTGATCATCTACAACGAGGCCGACCCGTTCTGCGGGGCCGGTGCCGCCTACAGCAGCTGGGTGCTGGCCGTCGAACTGAAGCGGGACGAGCTGAGCAAGGAGCGGCAGCCACTCGGCAACCGCGCGATCCTGGAGCGGGTCCGCCCGCTGCTCGAACAGCTGCGCGTCCCGGCCGAGTACGCCGGACACGGCGCCCGCGACCGGCTGCGCCAGCTGGAGATCGACGAGTGCGTGTTCCTGCCCGTCGAGGGGCTGCGCAGCCGGGACCAGGCGCCGTACACCGCGCAGGCCTTCGAGGAGCACCGGGCGCGGGCCGTCGAGGAGGGCGCCGAGAAGCGCCGGCACTTCCTGCGCATCCGTGTCGGCGGCTGGGAGGAGGAGGTGGTCGTCACGGTGTTCGTGCGCGTCCACACCCAGGGCCGGATGCTCGTGCTGGAGGTCGCCCCGCACGTACTGACGCCGGTCCGCGCGGAGTTCAAGAACGCCGACCGTACGGCCCACCGGTTCCGGAACAACAACTGGCTCGGCAAGTCCGCCGCCGCGGCCGTGCGGGTCCCCGGCTCCGTCGGCCGTTCCCTGGCCCAGCTCGGCCGGGGCGCGCGGTACGTCTGGCGGCTGCTGACCGGCGGCCACGCGGGCGCGCTGCCCGAGGGGCCCGCGCTGTCCGTGCGCGAACTGGGCGCGGTGGACGTCGGATCCCACTTCCAGGAGATGGACGTCGTCCGGTACCTGCGCAGCATCCAGGACCGGGTGGCGCACGGGGTGCGGGCCGCGCTCGCCGAAGCCGGTTACGAGACCGGCGAGTTCGTCCAGAAGATCGTCAATGTCAGCAACGACGTGAGCATCGGCCGCGTCGAGAACTCCACGTTCGCGGTGGGCAGCCACGCCACCGCGAGCAGCGTCTCGCAGCAGAAGGGGGCCGACGGCAATGGCCAGTGAAGAGCCGCAGGTCAGCATGGGCAACGTGACCGGCAGCACGTTCGCCATCGGCAGTCACGCGCACGCCGAGAGCCACCATCACGGCTCCGGTGGCGCCCAGACGGACGCGGAACTCCTCGCCGCAGTGCGGGAGTTGCGTGCCGACCTCGCACGGGTGCGGGGCACCGAGCAGACGGCGGCGCTGGGGACGGCGCTCGCCGAGACCGAGGACGAGATCACCAGCACCGGGCAGGCGGGGCCGACCCGCCGGGAGCGCCTGCGTGAACTCCTCTCCGACTCCCAGGCCCTGCTGGGTGTGCTGGCCTCGGCGGGCGCCCTGGCCGGACTGCTGGGTATGTGAGAGCGCGACGATGAGCAACGGGGGAACGGGTCACTGGAACGAGGCCGCACAGCGCTGGGAGGACGCCGACGCCCAGCCCACCGCGACACCGGCCACCCCACCGCCCACGCCACCGCCACCGCCCGCACCGGCAGGGCCCCAGGAGTGGTGGACGGGCCCCACCGACCCCTGGTCGACAACCACCTCCCAGCCTCCGCGACCGGCATCCGCACCGACCCACCCCCAGCCGCCGCTGCCGACGCCGGGGCTGTCCCACCCCGCGGCACCGACAGAACGGATAACCCCGCCGGACGGGACGCCCGCGCAGCCGTCCCCCACCCCGCCTCCGGCGCCCGCCGCCCCACCCGCCTGGCCGCCCGCCGCAGACGCCTCCCAGGAGTTGCCCGCGGCATGGTCGCCTGCTCCTGACACGCCCGCCTGGCCATCCACCACCGTCGTCCCCCCGCAACCGCCCCTCGCTGACCTCACCGCCCAGTCGCCCCTCGCCGGGGCGTACCGTCGGCCGCATGCTGCGCCGATACCTCCGCGGCCGGTGGTCGTGGGATCTCGGGGGGCCGGGCGGCGGATGGTGTGGGCCGTGGTCGTGGGGGCCGCCGCCGTGGGTGTGGCCGTGAGCCTGGTGCTGACGCTGGTGGTCGGCAAGGGGCACCACAAGCCCGCCACGGCCGCCGCCTCCGTCACCCCGAAGAGCTCGGCGCCCGCCACGCCGACCTCCGCAACGCCCACCGAGTCCGCCTCTCCGTCGGCCTCCACGCCCCCCGCGGGCTTCCGGCTGCGCCATGACACCGAGGGGTTCCGGATCGCCACCCCCGAGGGCTGGACGCGCTCCACCGTCGCCTCCTCGTACGGCTTCGCCGTGGTCAGCTACCGCAGCCCCGACCGCGAGCACCGGCTGCAGGTCTACCAGGTCGCCGAAGCCACCCCCGCAGCCTCCTTCGAGCTCTACCTCTCCGACCAGACCCCCAAGCCGCGCGGTTTCAAGAAGCTCGCGCTGACGACCCTCGACGACGGCCGCTTCACCGGCTCCCGTCTGGAGTACCTGGCCGACACGATCAGCGGGGAGCCCGACCTCGGCACCTGGCACGTCGTCGACGAACGGTTCGTCGGGCAGGACGGCAAGGTCTACGCCATCGCCTCGTACGGCCCGGAGGCCGGGGGCGGAGACGACGAACTGGCCTATCTGACGACGGCGGTCGACTGGTTCTGCCCGCCGGACACTGTCTGTGACGCCGGCCCCTCGACCGACTGAGCCGCCATCCGAATTTCACGGAATGCAACCGCCCGCATATTCACAATTTCCCAATTGTGGCGAGCCGGGTATTCAATAGGTTCTCTTCCGGGTGACGCGAATTCCCCCGAACGCCCCAAATCCCGTCCCCTACACCGGTCGTTAGGTGACCGTGACGCGATTGGACTGGCGCATCGCCGAAGATCACCCGACCACCGTACTCCGCTGGCCCGGCAGTATGGATATCACCTCATGCTCGGACCTGCTCGATGATTTCCTGAAGAGAATCAACGCGATGGAAAATGAATATCGGCGGACCATGGCAGATCTGTACGGGGCCTGAACCACGGTGCGGAGGTTTATCAGATGGACGGGATTCAGCACGACACGGGCCTCTACGACAACACGGGTCTCTACGATCACCCCGGCCTGTACGACCACCCCGGTCTCTATGAGCACGCCGGTCTCTACGACCACGCCTGGGTCGCCCCCGAGCCCGATGTCGCCCCGAACGACTGGGACCCGGTCGAGGAACTGGCCCAGATACTGTCCGCACCGGCCGGTGTGAGTGCGGCCACCACCCTGCTGGACGTCCCGGCCCCGCGCAGGCCCGGCCGCCGCCGGCTCCGTCAGGAGTCCCACCTGCTCGACGGCGGCCGCCGCCTGACCCACATCACGCTGCTGATCGTCGCGGTCTCCGCGTGCGCGGTCCTCATGCTGGCGTGGTCGGTCTGCTACTCCTACGGCCAGCTGCGCGGCATCGCCTCGTCGGTGCTGCCCGTGCGGCTCGCGCTGTACTGGCCGCTGACGGTGTACGGCCCCTGGTTCGTGGCGGCGCTGTCCGTGCTGCGGGCCACCGCCCAGCGGCGGAGCGCGCGCCGGTCCTGGTGCGTGGTGCTGGCGGCCTCCCTCATGGCCGTGGCGCTGTGTGTCAGCCACTCCTCGCACGCCCTGTTGTCCTTAGTGATTTTCGGGATCCCGCCGGTCACGGCCCTGGTGTGCTTCTGGGAACTCGTCGGCCAGATCTCGACCAAGACCCGCCCCCGGCACGCCTCCCATGGCGAGCCGCCCGCCGCCAAGGCCTGAAGCCGAGACGATTGGTAAACGTTCCACCCGCTTTGTCCGAGTGTTCCGTGATGCAGCGCACTTTCGGCCACCGATTGCGCATGCAATCCGAGTCCGAGGGCAGGGGGAGACCGTCCCCGAGTGTGACCTCAAGGTCACACAGGGGTACGGACCAGGAACGGAAGGCTATACCGATCATGGCGGACAGAAGCGTACGAGCGACCATCCAGGTCGGAGGCGAGTGGCTGGAAGCCGCCTCCGGCGCGACACGCGAGATCATCGACCCCGCGGACGGCCTGCCCTTCGCCGTGGTCGCCGAGGGTGACGAGAAGGACGCGGAGTCGGCGGTGGCCGCCGCCCGCCACGCCTTCGACACCGGCGACTGGCCCCGCACCCCCGTGGCCGAGCGCGCCGCCCTGCTCCGCCGGGTGGCCGACCTGCTCGTCCGGGACCGCGAGGAACTCGGCCTGCTGGAGAGCCGGGACGCCGGCAAGACCGTCGAAGAGGGCCGCGTCGACATCGACTGCGTCGCCGACGCCTTCCGTTACTTCGCCGACCTGGTGGCGGGGGAAGGCGCGGGCCGGGTGGTGGACGCGGGCTCGCCCGACATCCACAGCGTCGTCGTGCACGAGCCGATCGGCGTCTGCGCCCTGATCACCCCCTGGAACTACCCCCTCCTCCAGGCCAGCTGGAAGATCGCCCCGGCGCTCGCCGCCGGCAACACGTTCGTGATCAAGCCGAGCGAGATCACCCCGCTGACCACCGTCGCCCTGATCGGCCTGCTGGCCGAGGCCGGGCTGCCCGCCGGCGTCGCCAACATCGTCACCGGGCCCGGGCACAGCGTGGGCGCCCGCCTCGCCGAGCACCCCGACGTCGACCTGGTCTCCTTCACCGGCGGTCTGGTCAGCGGGGTCAAGGTCGCCCAGGCCGCCGCGCCGACCGTCAAGAAGGTCGCGCTCGAACTCGGCGGCAAGAACCCCAACGTCGTCTTCGCCGACGCCTGCGCCACCGAGGAGGGCTTCGACACCGCCGCCGACCAGGCCCTCAACGCCGCGTTCATCCACAGCGGCCAGGTCTGCTCGGCCGGCGCCCGGCTGATCGTCGAGGAACCCCTGAGGGAACGATTCGTCGCCGAACTCGCCCGGCGTGCGGCGCGGATCCGCCTCGGCCGGGGCACCGCGGCCGGCGTCGAGTGCGGCCCGCTCGTCTCCGAACAGCAGCGCGCCAAGGTCGAGGCGTACGTGGCGTCGGCGCTGGCGGAGGGCGCGGTGCTGCGTTCCGGCGGCAGGCGCCCCGAGCCGTCCCCGGACCGGCCCGCCACCGGCTACTTCTACGAGCCGACCGTCCTCGACCAGTGCCACCGCGAGATGAAGGTGGTGCGCGAGGAGGTCTTCGGCCCGGTCCTCACCGTCGAGACCTTCCGCACCGAGGACGAGGCGGTCGCCCTCGCCAACGACACCGAGTACGGCCTCGCGGGCGCCGTGTGGACCGCGGACGCCGGACGGGCGCGCCGGGTCGCGGGGCGGCTGCGGCACGGCACCGTCTGGATCAACGACTTCCACCCCTACCTCCCGCAGGCGGAGTGGGGCGGCTTCGGGAAGAGCGGCACCGGCCGCGAGCTGGGCCCCGCCGGCCTCGCCGAGTACCGCGAGACCAAGCACGTCTACCAGAACCTCGCGCCGAAGCCGGTGCGCTGGTTCGCCGGCTGAACCCCCACAGCGTCCCGCCGGCGAACCTGCTCCGCCCCGTTCTCCCACCCCCCAGGAGTAACCACCTCATGGCCGATCACACACAGGAATTCGACTATGTCGTCATAGGCGGCGGAACCGCGGGTTCCGTCATCGCCTCCCGCCTCACCGAGAACCCCGACGTCACCGTCGCCGTGATCGAGGGCGGCCCCAGCGACGTCGGCCGCGACGACGTCCTCACCCTGCGCCGCTGGATGGGCCTGCTCGGCGGCGAGCTCGACTACGACTACCCGACCACCGAGCAGCCGCGCGGCAACTCCCACATCCGGCACAGCCGGGCCCGCGTCCTCGGCGGCTGCTCCTCCCACAACACCCTCATCGCGTTCAAGCCGCTGCCCTCCGACTGGGACGAGTGGGAGGCGGCCGGCGCCAAGGGCTGGGGCGCCGTCCCGATGGAGGCCTACTTCGCCCGCCTCCTCAACAACATCGTCCCGGTCGACGAGCAGGACCGGAACGCCATCGCCCGCGACTTCGTCGACGCGGCCCAGGCCGCCCTGGACGTCCCGCGCGTCGAGGGCTTCAACCGCAAGCCGTTCACCGAGGGCGTCGGCTTCTTCGACCTCGCCTACCACCCCGAGACCAACAAGCGCTCCAGCGCGTCGGTGGCCTACCTGCACCCGGTCATGGACGAGCGCCCCAACCTCCGCATCTTCCTGGAGACCTGGGCCTACCGGCTGGAGCTGGACGGCACCCGCGCCGACGGCGTCCGGGTACGCACCAAGGACGGCGAGGACCTGCTGATACGGGCCCGGAGCGAGGTCGTCCTGTGCGCCGGTGCCGTCGACTCCCCGCGCCTGCTCCTGCACTCGGGCATCGGCCGCCGCGCGGACCTGGAGGCACTGGGCATCCCGGTCGCGCTGGATCTGCCGGGCGTCGGCGAGAACCTCCTCGACCACCCCGAGTCGGTGATCGTCTGGGAGACCCACGGTCCCCTGCCGGAGAACTCCGCGATGGACTCCGACGCGGGCCTGTTCGTCCGCCGCGACCCCGAACACCCGGGTCCGGACCTGATGTTCCACTTCTACCAGATCCCGTTCACCGACAACCCGGAGCGGCTGGGCTACGAACGCCCCGCGCACGGCGTCTCGATGACCCCGAACATCCCCAAGCCGCACAGCCGCGGCCGGCTCTACCTGACCAGCGCCGACCCGTCCGTGAAACCCGCGCTGGACTTCCGCTACTTCACCGACGAGGACGACTACGACGGCCGCACCCTCGTCGACGGCATCCGCATCGCCCGCGAGATCGCGCGCACCGAGCCGCTGGCCGGCTGGCTCAAGCGCGAGGTCTGCCCCGGCCCCGAGATCGTCGGCGACGCCGAACTGAGCGAGTACGCCCGCAAGGTCGCGCACACCGTGTACCACCCGGCGGGCACCTGCCGGATGGGCGCGGTCGACGACGAACTGGCGGTGGTCGACCCCGAGTTGCGTATCCGAGGGCTGGACGGCATCCGGATCGCCGATGCCTCCGTCTTCCCGACCATGCCGGCCGTGAACCCGATGATCGGAGTGCTGATGGTCGGCGAGCGGGCCGTGGACCTGCTGAAAGGCGGTGCGTGATGACCAGTACGACCGACACCCGGACCCAGCCGCCGACCGCGGCCCCCGTCTTCTCCGTCGAGGGACTGTGGAAGGTGTTCGGCCCGAAGGCCGACCGCGTCCCCGGCGACCCCGAACTGACCGGGCTCCCGCCCGCCGAGCTCCGCTCCCGCACCGGCTGCACCGCCGCCGTCCGCGACGTCTCCTTCGACGTGCGCAAGGGCGAGGTCTTCGTGGTCATGGGCCTGTCGGGGTCCGGCAAGTCGACCCTGGTGCGCTGCCTGACCCGGCTCATCGAACCGACCGCCGGCACGATCGCCATCGACGGGGAGGACGTCCGTGCGATGGACCGGGGCCGGCTGCGTGAACTGCGCAGGCACCGCGCCGCGATGGTCTTCCAGCACTTCGGGCTGCTGCCGCACCGGTCCGTCCTCGACAACGTGGCGTACGGCCTGGAGATCCAGGGCGTCGGCAGGGCCGAGCGGCGCGAGCGGGCCGCGGAGGTCGTCGCCAAGGTCGGCCTCGAAGGCATGGAGCAGCGCAGGCCCGGTCAGTTGTCCGGCGGGCAGCGGCAACGCGTCGGGCTGGCACGGGCGCTGGCCGTGGACCCGGAGGTCCTCCTGTTCGACGAGCCGTTCAGCGCGCTCGACCCGCTGATCCGGCGGGACATGCAGGAGGAGGTCGTGCGCCTGCACCGTGAGGAGGGCCGCACGATGGTCTTCATCACGCACGACCTGAACGAGGCGCTGAAGCTCGGCGACCGTATCGCCCTGATGCGTGACGGGCGGGTGGTGCAGCTGGGCACCCCCGAGGAGATCGTCGGCTCCCCGGCCGACGACTACGTCCGCGAGTTCGTCCGGGACGTGCCGCGCGAGCAGGTGATGACGGTGCGCCGTGCCATGCGGGCCGCCGAGGCGGGGGAAGCCGAGGGCGGGCCGGTGGTCGGTCCCGGCGCGACCGTGGCCGAGGCGATCGAGGTGGTCGCGGGGGCCGGTGCCCCGGCACGGGTCGTGGACGGGGAGCGGTGCGTCGGGGTCGTGGACGCCGACGCGTTGCTCGGGGTCGTGGCGAAGAACGACACGGGCGGTGCTTCGGCCGCGGCCGAGCGGGAGCCGGTCGCGCAGTTCCCCGCGCCCCAGGGCGAGGACCCGCAGCGCCCGCCGGAAAGCACTCCGGCCCCCGCCACCCCGGTCCCGGTCCCCCCGGCCCCCGCCGTGCGCACCACTCCGGAGGGTGTCTGATGGCAACGATCAGTGTCCCGAGCCCCCGTCGCCTGTCCCTCCCCGCCAGCCTGGCCGTACGCAAGCTGCTCGCCCTGGCCGTGATCGCGGCGGTCCTGGTGCCGGTCGCCGACTCCCACTGGGGCAGCGCGGCCTGGCCGCACCACCTCACCGTCGATCTCTCCAAGCCGCTGGCCGCCGCCAGCAACTGGGTCGTCGACAACCGTGACACCCACCCCCTCTTCCTCTACTTCTTCGGCTACATCAGCAACGCCGTCGTCCTCACCGTCCGCGCCGTCTACCTCACCCTCCTGGCCGCAGGCTGGCCCGGCGTCACCGTGCTCGCCGCCGCGGTCGCGTACCGGGTGGCCGGAACCAGGCTCGCCGCCGGCACGGCCGTCGCCTTCCTCGCCTGCGGTGCCCTCGGCATGTGGGTCCCGACGATGCAGACCCTCGCGCTGATGGTCGTGGCCGTGCTGGCGTCCGTCGCCGTCGGCCTCGCCCTCGGACTCGGCGCCGGTCTCTCCGACCGGCTGCACCGTGCCCTGCGCCCCGTCCTCGACACCATGCAGGTGCTGCCCGCCTTCGCGTACCTGCTGCCCGTCGTCCTGGTCTTCGGCATCGGCGTTCCCGCCGCCGTCCTCGCCACCGTCGTCTACGCGGCCCCGCCGATGGCCCGGCTCACCGCCCTCGGCCTGCGCGGCGCCGACCCCGAGGTCCTGGAGGCCGTGGAGTCGCTGGGCGCCACCCGCCGCCAGCGGCTGCTGACCGCCCGTATCCCGCTGGCCCGCAAGGACCTGCTCCTCGGCCTCAACCAGACCATCATGATGGCGCTGTCGATGGCCGTCATCGCCTCCGTCATCGGCGCCGGCGGCCTCGGTGACCGCGTCTACCAGGCGCTCGCCTCCGTCGACGTGGGCGCGGCTCTCGCGGCCGGCATCCCGATCGTGCTGCTGGCGGTCGTGCTGGACCGCATCACCGCGGCGGCGGGAGAGCGCGGGGACACCCGCGAGCCGGCCACCGGTCTCCTGTACGCGCTCGGCGCCACCGTCGCGGTGGCGGTCGCGGCGCGGCTGCTCGGCCTGCTGGACTGGCCCGCGTCCTGGACCCTGAACTTCGCCGAGCCGGTCAACCGGGCCGTGGACTGGATGACCGCGCACCTGTACTCGGGCGTCCCGGTCGTCGGCGGCACCGCCGACTGGGCCGGGCACTTCACCACCTGGGTGCTCGACCCGCTCCGGGACGGCCTCCAGTGGCTGCCCTGGTGGGCGGTGCTGCTGGTGGTCGCCGCCCTGGCGTGGCTGATCGGCACCTGGCGCACCGCGCTCACCGCCGTCCTCGCGATGGCCGCGATCGGTGTGCTGGGCGTGTGGGAGCCCTCGCTGGACACCCTCTCGCAGGTCCTCGCGGCCGTCGCCGTCACCCTCGTGCTGGGCTTCGCGACCGGTGTCGCCGCCGCCCGCAGCGACCGGGTCGAGCGCGCCCTGCGTCCCGTCCTGGACGTCTTCCAGACCATGCCGCAGTTCGTGTACCTGATCCCGGTGGTCGCGCTGTTCGGGGTCGGCCGCGCCCCGGCCGTCGCCGCCGCCGTCGTCTACGCCCTGCCGGCCGTCGTACGGATCACCGCGCAGGGCCTGCGCCAGGTGGACCCGGCCGCCCTGGAGTCCGCGCGCTCGCTCGGCGCCACCGGCCGCCAGCAGCTGACACAGGTCCAGCTGCCGCTGGCCCGCCCCGCGTTGCTGCTCGCCGTCAACCAGGGCGTGGTGCTCGTCCTCGCCGTCGTCATCATCGGCGGGCTGGTCGGCGGTGGCGCGCTGGGCTACGACGTGGCCTTCGGCCTCGCCCAGGGCGACCTGGCGACGGGGCTGGTGGCGGGCGCCGCCATCGTCTGCCTCGGCCTGATGCTCGACCGGGTCACCCAGCCCACACAGCGCCGTACGCGGAAGGGAGCGTGACCATGCGCCGCACCACCGTCGTCACCGCCGCCTCGATCCTGGTCCTCGCGACCGGCTGCGGTGCCGCCGACATGACGAAGCAGGCCTCGCCGTTCGCCAACGCCCAGGGGTCGAAGACGGTCACCCTCTCCGTGCAGTCCTGGGTGGGCGCGCAGGCCAACGTCGCCGTCGCCCAGTACCTGCTGGAGCACAAGCTCGGGTACCGGGTCGAGACCGTGCAGGTGGACGAGGTCCCGGCGTGGGACGCGCTCAGCCAGGGACGCGTCGAGGCGATCCTGGAGGACTGGGGCCACCCCGACCAGGAGAAGCGCTACGTCGACGACAAGAAGACCATCGCCAGGGCCGGCGGCCTCGGGGTCACCGGGCACATCGGCTGGTTCGTGCCGACCTATCTCGTCAAGCAGCATCCGGACATCACGAACTGGAAGAACCTGAACAAGTACGCCTCGCTGTTCCGCACCGCGGAGAGCGGCGGCAAGGGGCAACTGCTCGACGGCTCACCGTCGTACGTCACCAACGACAAGGCGCTGGTGAGCAACCTGAAGCTGGACTACCAGGTCGTCTTCGCCGGTTCCGAGGCCGCCCAGATCACCCAGATCAAGCAGTTCGCCAAGGAGAAGAAGCCCTTCCTGACCTACTGGTACGCGCCCCAGTGGCTGTTCAAGAAGGTGCCGATGACCGAGGTGAAGCTGCCCCCCTACAAGGAGGGCTGTGACGCCGACGCGGCCAAGGTCGCCTGCGCCTATCCGCACACCCCGCTGCAGAAGTACCTCAACGCG
Organism: Streptomyces sp. NPDC020958; assembly: GCF_055562175.1. Lineage (NCBI taxonomy): Bacteria > Bacillati > Actinomycetota > Actinomycetes > Kitasatosporales > Streptomycetaceae > Streptomyces > Streptomyces sp. NPDC020958. The sequence continues at coordinate 314,765 of NZ_JBVHFU010000008.1, forward strand.
GACTTCGCCCGCGGCGGCGGCCGGGCGGCGGCCTTCCTGAAGAAGTTCCACTGGACGACCGAGGACCAGGACGAGGTCTCCCTGATGATCGCCGAGCAGAAGCTGAGCCCCGAGGAGGCCGCCAGGAAGTGGGTGGACGCCCACCCCGACGTGTGGAAACGCTGGCTGTCCTGAGCCCGCCGCCGGGCGCGCGCCGCGTCACCGGTCCGGCCGTAGCGCGGTGACCCGAAGGTGTGTCCGGCGGTTACCCCTCCGGCCGATGCCCGAGGGAGGCGTACGTGGTCCACACGCGCAAGAACGTCAACCAGCTGTCCCGAGCCGAGCGGCGCCGGTTCGTCGAAGCCCTGCTGGAGGTCAAACGCCGCGGTGAGTACGACGAGTTCGTACGGCTGCACATCGCGCACAACTCCGCCGACCGGGAACACCGGTTGCGCACCGCCCACATGGCGCCGTCCTTCCTGCCCTGGCACCGCAAGCTGCTGCTCGAACTGGAGCGGGCGCTGCGCAGGGTGGACGCGTCGGTGACGGTGCCGTACTGGGACTGGACCCGGGACCGGGCGCCGAACTCCCTGCCGTGGACCGATGATCTGCTCGGCGGCAACGGACGGCGCTCGGACCGGCAGGTGATGACGGGCCCGTTCGCCTACCGGGCGGGCCACTGGAAGATCACCGAGAACGTGACCGACGTGCCGTACCTCACCCGCGACCTCGGCCGTGCCCGCGCCCCGCTCCGGCTGCCGACCGCGCGCGACCTCGAATTCACGCTGGCCGACCCGGTGTACGACAACTGGCCCTGGAACTCGGCGGTCACCCGGGGCTTCCGCAACAAGCTGGAAGGCTGGGGGAGGGGCCGGGGCAGCGTCTCCTGGCAGAACCACAACCGGGTCCACCACTGGGTGGGTGGCGTGATGCTCAGCGCCGCCTCCGTCAACGACCCCGTCTTCTGGCTGCACCACTCCTTCGTCGACCTGCTGTGGACCCGCTGGCAGCAGCGCAACCCCGGCCACGGGTACCTGCCCGAGCGGCCGCCCGGCGCGGGTGACCCCCAGCGCGGCCGGGTGGTGGCCCGGCACGAACGGCTGCCGCCGTGGGACGTCACACCCGCCGAACTCGAGGACGTCAGCGGGATCTACCGGTACGAGTGAGGCGGGCGCTCGTCCGTTCGAGATGTCACACATCTCGCTGAAAAGTCGGCGACACAGCGGCCATCGCGCGCGTACGGCGTCCCCTTGATGAAGCTGGTGTCTTCTGCGAAGGAGACGCCACCGTGCGAATTTCTGACATCCAGCGCTGCGAAATCCGGCCGGGACGGCTCGTCGAGTGGAGGTTCAGCCCGGTGACCATCGCGGCCGCGGCAGCGCTGCCACCGGATCCGAGGCCGCCGGCCTACATCCAGGAGTCGCACATCAGGACGGCCCGGTCGGTGCGGGAGGACGGACTGTTCGTCCCGACCTGGCTCGGTGCGGCGTTCGACCTGCCGGGGCCGGTCGACCTCGACGCGCTGGAACGGGCGTTGCGGGACTGGACGCTGCGGCACGAGACGCTGCGCAGCGGATTCCGGTGGGCCGGTGACGACATGCAGCGGTTCACCCTCGACGAGGACGACGTGTCCCTGCACCGCGAGGTGGTCGGCGACTTCACCGACGCGGGGGCGCTGTCCCGGTACCTGCAGGATCGGTTCGACGCCGCGGCGGACGCGCTCGGCTGGCCGAACCTCATCTACACGGCGGTCGTGCGCGAGGACTCCACCAGCGTGTACATGGCCTTCGACCACACCAACGTGGACGCCTACTCCCTGCACCGGCTCCCGGAGGAGATCCACGGCCTGTACGCGGCGGCCGTCACCGGACATCCGGTCACTGGCCCGGCGGTCGGGAGTTACGTCGACTTCTGCGAGCAGGAGCGGGCGAACGCGGACGGCATCGACGACACCCACGCGATCGTCGCGCGCTGGCGGGAGTTCATCGCCCGGTGCGGTGGCCGGCTCCCGGAGTTCCCCGTCGACCTCGGTCTGCAGCCCGGCGGTGAGCTGCCCACCCAGAAGCTGGTGTGCGAGCCGCTCGTCGACGCGGACGCCGCCGCCGCGTTCGAGGCGTACTGCCGTCCCTACGGCGGGAGTCTGGTCGGCATCCTGGCCGCCACCAGCCTGATCGTGCACGAACTCGGCGGCCGGCCGGTCTACCGCACCGTCGTGCCCTTCCACACCCGGCTGAAGTCCGCGTGGTCGGACTCGGTGGGCTGGTACGTGGGCGGCGCCCCCATCGAGGTGCCCGCGGCGCGCGACCTGGAGGGTGCGCTGGAGACGGTCCGCGCCGAACTGCGGGCCAACCGTTCGCTGGCGCGCATCCCGCTGGCCCGCGTACTGCGGCTGCTCGGCGCGGACTTCCGGCCGACCTCGCCCGACATGTACTCGATCATCTCGTACGTGGACGCCCGGCTCATCCCCGGCGCCGCCGACTGGGCCGAGCAGAAGGCGTACGGGCTGATCCGGGTGTCGTACGGGGACCAGGTGTGCGCCTGGGTCAACCGGCTGCACGAAGGGCTCTGGTTCGCCTGCCGTCACCCGGACACCGACATCGCCTACAAGAACGTGCGCCGGTACGTCGAGAGACTGCGGGACCTGATCCTCTCCGTGCCGGCACCGGATCGCTCGCGGGCCACGGAGTTGGCGCTCTCCTGACCCAACTCTCCCCATCCATAAGGTGATGATGTGTTGCTATGTCACCCTCGGGATGGATGTCCGTTGTGCAGCACCTTGTGCGGCTACTGCTAGTGTTCAACGTGTCACGCTAGGCAATCAATTCGCCGCACAGCAAAGGACCGAGGGTTCCATGCGCAAGCTTCAGCAGGTCGTGATCGCAGCAGTGGCGGCCGCCGGGGGTCTGTCCGCCGTCGGCGCCACCCCCGCCGTGGCCGACTCCTACGACAGTGGGCCGCAGGTGTCCAACCACTACCGCCCCTACCAGGAGTGCAGCCCGCAGACGGTGTCCGAGAACGACGTCCCGATCGGCGTGCTCGGCCTCGCCGACACCCTCGACACCACCTGCGGCCAGTACAACCAGGCCTTCACCGGCTGAGTCCGGCGGCTGTCCGCACGAAGGAAGGCGCATCACGTGTTCAGCGGGAAGAAGATCGCGGCCGTCTCGGGACTCGTCGGCGGCATCGCCGCGGCCTGCGTCGGGCTCACCCCGGCGTACGCCGCGGCGGGCCCGGGGAAGTGCACCGACGACCTGATGGGCAACCTCACCTGCACCCAGCGGATCAGGGGCGAGGTTCCCGAGGACGGTGTCATGCAGCACCAGGAGACCTGCAAGCCGGTGCAGCCCGTGCAACTGCCCGCCGTACTCGGGCAGGGGACGGAACGGCTCGGCCCCGAGGTGACCTGTTCCCCCATGACCGTGGGGGTGGCGCCGGTGGAGGAGGGTGACGAGCAGGAGCCGTCCACCGGTCCGTTCGGCGTCATGAGCCGGATCCTTCCGGTCGGCGTCCGGTAACGCTTATACGGCAGACGGGGCTGACGCGCCACACGCCGAGTGGAGATCCTCGAATGACTACGGAACGTGTGTATATGCTCACATTAAGTAGTCAACCCGGGCGTTCCTGCCTGGACAAGAAAGGGTCAATCATGCGTAAGTTTCAGCGCGTCGCACTCGTAGCGGCGACGGTCGCGGGGCTCTCCCTCCTCGGTGCCGGGGTCAGCTCCGCCGCCGGTGGCGAGGACGCGCCCCCGCAGATCACCGCCGTGGCCAACTCGACTGCCAACGCCCTGGCCGTCGGCGGCGGTTACTACGCCGCTCCGCAGGCGCAGCCCGAGGCCCAGCCGGAGGGCCAGCCGCAGGAGCAGGGGAACCCCGGCCCGGAGCAGGGTGGTTACGACCAGAACCAGGGTGGCGAGTAAAGAAGCACCCCGCACGAACTCGGCATCCCCTGTCGGCGCGGATCCGCTCCGTCCGCCGGTGTGCTGAGTGACAACCATGGCGAAGGCAGCCCGGACGCGCCCCGACTCCGTCGGGGGCCGCGTCCGGGCTGCGTTGCTTCGCCTTTCGGAAAGGAAGACAACTCATGTTCCCCTCGCGGAAGATCGCCACGGTCTCCGGGCTCATCGGGAGCCTCGCCGCGCTCTGCGTCGGCGCCGGGCACGCGTACGCGGACCCGTCCCCGGGTGACTGCAGGACCACCGCCCAGGGCGGCACCGTCTGCGTGCGCAAGAGCGAGACGCACGTCGACAAGAACGGCACCCACGTCCTCAAGCAGGCCCAGGACTGCTCGACCTCCGACCGCCCGCAGGTGCTGTTCCCCGGGGACCAGGCGGCCGGCGACGGCTCCGCCGCCGTGGGAGAGGTCGTCGACTGCTCCAACAAGGCGGAACTGCCCAAGGGCTTCAAGAGGCCGCACATCGAGTTCTGAGCGCCGGAAACGACAATCCCCGGTTTCCCGACCGACGGTCGGGAAACCGGGGATTGTCGTTGAACGCTGCTTTTGACGCTACTTTCCGAACGAGTTGTTGCAGCCCATGGACGAGCCCAGGGACGACTGCTGCGCACCCGAGTTGCCCTCGCCGTTCAGCAGGTTGCCGCCCAGGCCGTTGAGGATGCCGACCTCGCCGAGAATGTCGAGGTTCAGGTCGTGCGACCGGCAGGTGCTGCTCTGCTGGACGTTGAATTCGTCGCCGCCCTTCTTGCCCCAGCCCTGGTCGGCGTGGGCGGCGCCGGCACCCAGGAGTCCAAGGCTCCCGAATGCGGTGACGATTACGGCGGCGGTGCGGAGCTTGTGCATGTCATCTCCGATGTGGAATGGGGTGGATGCGATCTCGGGGGAAATCGCCATCTGTGTCATAAGGCTGATACGAAATACCCGGGACGACCGGACGACGCGCCGATTGTGTTTGTATTTCGTCGCCTTGGCGAACCCCGGCACACACGAATGGTCCCGGCGCCCGGCGTTCGGCCCGGCGCCGGGACCATGGGCCGTCCGGCGCCGCGGCGCCGGACGAGTCCTCGGAAGGCTGCTGTCGGGGACCTCAGAAGGCGCTGTTGTTGCAGCCCATCGTCGAACCGAGGTTGGTGGCCTGGGCGCCCGGGTTGCCCTCGCCGTTCAGGGCGCTGCCCAGCAGGCCGTTGAGCAGGCCGACCTCGCCGAGGACGTCCAGGTTCAGGTCGTGCGACTTGCAGTGCGAGCTCTGGTTGATGTTGAACTTGTCGCCCTGGCCGTGGCCCTCGCCGCCGGCGTAGGCCGTGCCGCTGACGAGGCCGATGCTGCTGAGTGCGGCGACCAGGACGGCGGCGTTGCGAAGCTTGCGCATGTCATCTCCGTGGAGTGGGGGGTGCGATCTGTTGCCGGATCGACTTTTTACAGTTACGGGAGATTAGTACGTAATAGGGCAAATCTGGCAGCGACGCGCTGTTGTTTCGAGCGCGCGGCAGAAACACCCGAAAAGTCGTATGGCCGGTGGCGGAGTCGCTGACCACCTTCGCCAACTACGGCCGTCAGCCCTGGCGTTGCGCGCTGGCGAGGGCGTTCGACTGGCTGTTGGCCTGGGTGCAGTCGACGCCCCGGGTCTGGGAGGCCGCGAGCAGGGCGACCGGGATGTTCGCGTCGAGCAGGGACTGCGGACTGCACTCCTGGTACGGACGGAACATGTTGCTCTGGGTCACCGGGCCGCCCTGCGCGACCTGCTGCGGGGCCTGGGGCGAGATCTGGGGGCTGATCTGCGGGTTCAGCTGCGGGTTGAGCTGCGGGGCGACCTCGGTGCCGCGCTGCGGGGCCGGCTGCGCGGCCGGCGTGCCGTACGTCTGCGCGGTCGCCTGGGCGGAGGTGGCCGCGGCGGCCTGGGCGTCCGGCTGGGAGACCGGGGTCGGCCCGGTCCCGTAGGAGACGGGCGCTGCGGAACTGGGCCCGGCGCCGACGGCGGTCAGACCGCCGGCTGCTGCGACGATGAGCGCGACTTGCCGAAACTTGCGCATGGAATCCTCGGCCCTTCATGTGATCTGTGCTCGGAACCTGATGAAATGACTGATGAGGAAGCGCGGTTATCGCTTCAATGCCGTCCGGGCGGCCGGTACGGACGTTCGCCCTCACCCCCGTGAGGAACGAGAGGTCCGCGGGCCCGGATACGGCCCCGATGTCGTGTCACCCGTTTGCCGAAAGGCATATGAGCTGCAATACCCCTGCCGATGACGGCAATTGGGTGACGGAACTTTGAATACCCGTGACCACGGCGCGGCGCTCCTCGTTCCGGTGGGGAGAGGGCGGTGGTCGAGGACCTGACGGTATTGAGGCGAATCGCTGCCGGCTCGATGCGAAGTCCGCGTGCTGCTCAGGAGTACCGCTGCTGAAAGTGCAGTGCAATGACCGCACCGACTGCACGCGCGACCGCACTGAACGCAATGGACTTTCTCATCCAGGTATCGAAGGGCCGAGGGTTTCATGCGCAAGCTACACAAGGCCGCGCTCGTTCTGGCAGCGGCCAGTGGTCTGTCCGCCATCGGCGCGGGCGTCAGCTATGCCGACGCTCCCGTCGGATATGGCGGTCCAGCCCCGGCGCCGGCTCCGGACCAGCCGTATCCCCAGGCTCCGCCCCCGGCACCGCAGCAGGCCGGTTACGCCGCCGGTCAGACACAGGGATCGGCGCAGGCCACCGTCCCCGCCTACCCGCAGCAGCAGGCCGCGCCGCCCCCGCAGTACCAGCCGGCCCCGCCGCCGCAGTACCAGTCGGCGCCGCAGTACCAGCAGGCTCCGCCGCAGTACCCCCAGCAGGGCGGTTACGCCTCCGCCTCGGCCTCGTCGCAGGGCTCGGCCCAGGCCACCGCCGCTCCCTCCTACCCGCAGCAGGCGGCCCCGCCGCAGTACGCCCCGGCACCGCAGTACGCCCAGCCGCAGGCCGCTCCCGCCTACCCGCCGCAGTACGCCCCGGCGCCGCAGTCCGCGCCGCCGCAGGTCGTCCCGCAGGTCATGCCCCAGGTCATGCCGCAGGTCGCCCCGCAGCTGGCTGTTCCCCAGGGTTCCGCGGCGGACGGGCCGACGCGGGTCACGCCGCAGGTCAACCCCCAGGTGAACCCGCAGGTGAACCCGCTCGTCAATCCGATCCTCGGCGCACCGGCCGTACCGGGTCTGGCCCCGGTCGGGCTCGGCCAGGTCGCGGCGCCCCCCGTGGGCCAACTCGGCCTGCCGCGGCTCGGCTGACGCGTCGTCATATTTTTCTGACCTCCCCTCGACCCGCAGCGGATCCCCGTCCGCTCGACCTACGGAGAACCCATGCGCAAGCTCCACAAGGTGGCCCTCGTGGGCGCCGCCGTCCTCGGCAGCGTCTGCTCGGCCGGCGGCGGTACCGCCTTCGCCCACGGTGAGCCGGGCCACGACATCGACGTCACCCAGGGCACCGAGTGCCGCTCGCACGACATGAACATCGAGGTGCTCGGCAACGTCAGTGCCCTCACCGGACTGGCGGGCAACCTGCTGAACGGCGAAGGCAACCCGGGTGCCCAGCAGAGCCACCTCGGCTCGGACATGGGCTGCAACAACCAGGCCCTCTGATCCGGCCGGACGGCAGATGCCGCCACCTCATCACCATCCTCAGCAATCACGACAGTTACACCGAGTCCGGGTGAGTGCCCGCGACGCGTCTGGAAGGGCAGGGAACCCATGAAACGGGCTACCCGAAACAGTGTGATCGCCATGGCCGTCGCCTCTGGCGCGATGGCAGTCGCGGGGACGGCCCACGCCGACTCCGCCGCCGACGGGTCCGCGAGCGGCTCGCCCGGAGTGGGCTCCGGCAACACCATCCAGTTGCCGGTGGACATCCCGGTGAACCTGTGCGGCAACACCGTGGACGTGGTGGGGCTGCTCAACCCCGCCATGGGCAACAAGTGCTCCAACACGGGTCACCAGGCGGCGGGGCAGACGGGCTCCCGGACGTCGGGCGGGGCCATGGCCCACGGCAGCACCCACGACTCGCCGGGCGTCCTGTCCGGCAACGACTTCCAGATCCCCGTCCACGTGCCCGTGAACCTCAGCGGCAACAGCGTGAACGTGGTGGGGGTCGGCAACCCCGTCCTCGGCAACGAGTCCAGCAACGACTCGTACGGCGGTCCCGACACGCCCACCCCGTCGGCACCGACCACGCCGCGCGTCCACCAGCAGCCGCACCACCCGGCCAAGGCGCACCCGAGGCAGACCACGGTCGTACGGCACCGCACGACCGAGACCCTCGCCCACACCGGAGCGACGAGCCCCTGGGCGCCGGGTCTCGTGAGTCTGGCCTCACTGGCGGCCGGAGCGGTGCTGTACCGGCGCTTCCGCCCCGGGACGGGCAACGCGCCGCACGCCTAGACCGGCACCGCGCGCGGTGACCGCAGGCCCGGGCCGAACGTGACGCGGACGGCCCCGAGTTCGCCGAGCCCGGCGGGCGAGGGGCCCGAGCCGTCCGCCCGGACGGGCCCGTTCACCCGTGCCGGCCCGGTGTGTAGTGCCCCGGAACCATGCGGGTCGTCACCGCGAACCGGTTCCAGGAGTTGATCACGACGATCGAGGCGATCAGCTGGGTCAGCTGCGCCTCGTCGAAGTGCTTGGCGGCCCGCTCGTAGACCTCGTCCGGCACGAATCCTCCCCCAGACTTCGTCTGGGAGGTGCCCCCGGTCAGCACCGTGATGGCCTCGGTCAGTTCGATCGCGGCGAGTTCCTGCTCCGTGTAGAAGTGCTTCGACTCCTCCCACGCGCTGAGCTGGACGATGCGCTGCACGCTCTCGCCCGCCGCGATCGCGTCCTTGGTGTGCATGTCGAGGCAGTACGCGCAGTGGTTGAGCTGCGAGGCGCGGATCTTCACCAGCTCGAACAGCTTCGCGTCCAGGCCCTTACGGGCCGCTCCGTCCAGGCGGACCATCGCCTGGTAGACCTCGGGCGCGTGCTGTGCCCAGGCCAGGCGGGGGGTGTGCTCGGGAGCGTACTCGGCGGTGTGTTCTGTGGTCATACCTCGACCCTACGAGCAGGGCAGCCCAGGGGTATGGTCCATTTCCATGGCGAAAACATGGGCCACTCAGGGAGCCCTGGGCATCGACCTGCACCTGGAACCGGCCGGTCCTGGCCTGCGTCGGGGCCTGACCGACGCCCTGCGCCAGGCCGTCCGCAGCGGCCGGCTGGCCCCCGGTACCCGGCTGCCCTCGTCCCGCTCCCTCGCCGCCGACCTGGCCATCGCCCGCAACACCGTCGCCGACGCCTACGCCGACCTGGTCGCCGAGGGCTGGCTCACCGCCAGACAGGGCTCCGGAACCCGGGTCGCGACCGGCCTGCCTGCCCTCCCGCCGGACCCTCGCACCACGGTCGAGGCCGCCACGACGGTCCACCGCCCCGCCTACGACCTGCGGGCCGGCTTCCCCGACCTCTCCGCCTTCCCGCGCGCCGAGTGGCTCAAGGCGGCCCGCCGCGCCCTCACCGCCGCCCCCAACGAGGCGTTCGGCTACGGCGACCCGCGCGGCCGCGTCGAACTGCGCACCGCGCTCGCCGCCTACCTCGCCCGCGTCCGGGGCGTGCGCGCCGACCCCGAACACATCGTGGTCTGCGCCGGGTTCTCCCACGCCCTGAACCTGCTGGGCCGGATGCTGCGGGCGCGCGGCGCGGACGCGGTCGCCGTGGAGTCGTACGGCCTCGACGAGCACTGGCGGCTGCTGACCGCGGCCGGGCTGCGCCACGTCCCGCTGCCGATGGACGACCTGGGCACGGACACCGGCGCGCTGGGGCCGGGTCCGGCCGCGGTGCTGCTGACCCCGTCGCACCAGTTCCCGCTCGGCCTGCCGCTGCACCACGACCGGCGGGCCGCGGTCGTGGACTGGGCGCGGCGTACCGGCGGCCTGGTCCTGGAGGACGACTACGACGGCGAGTTCCGCTACGACCGCAGGCCCGTCGGCGCCCTCCAGGGCCTCGCTCCCGACGAGGTGGTCTACCTGGGCACCGCCAGCAAGTCCCTGGCCCCCGGGCTGCGGCTGGCCTGGATGGTGCTGCCGCCGGCCGTGGCCCGCGAGGTGACCCGGGTCAAGGGCGAGGTGGACACCTGCGGCGCGCCGGACCAGCTGACCCTGGCCGAGTTCATCGGTTCCGGCGGCTACGACCGCCATGTCCGCGCCTCCCGTATCCGTTACCGGCGACGCCGGGACGCCCTGGTCGCCGCCCTCGCCGAACGCGCCCCGGCGATCCGGGTCACCGGCATCGCGGCGGGCCTGCACGTGGTGCTCAGGCTCCCGCCCGGCTCCGTGACCCGGGTGATCCGGGCCGCCGCCGCCCGCGGCCTCGCCGTCGAGGGCCTCACCCCGCGCCACCGCCACCCCGCGGCCGCCGTCGAGACGCCCGACGCCCTCGTGCTCGGCTACGGCACCCCCGCCGACCACGCCTGGTCCGGCGCGCTGGACACCCTGTGCGCGGTACTGTCCGACCCCGCTGTGATCAGCGTCGCCTGACTGCACGGAGGCTGCCCGCACCGGTCCGAGGAGACCGCGCGCCCTGGCCGGCGGCCGCAGCCGTTCGGATGGGGGGCCGGGTCATCGGGCGGCCTTCTGCGCGGCGTCCGCCGCGGTCGTCGTGTGCTCCCGCAGGGCGCGCATCTGCGCGGCCGTCTTCAGCAGCATCCCGTCGTACTCGGCGGCCGGGTCGGAGTCCAGGACGATCGCCCCGCCCGCGCCCAGCCGCATCCGGCCGCCCGCCAGCACCGCCGTGCGGATCACGATGCTGAGGTCGGCGCCGCCGCTGCACCCGAGGTAGCCGAGCGCCCCCGAGTACACGCCCCGGGCCGTGGTCTCCAGGGAGTCGATGATCTCCGTCGTGCGCAGCTTCGGGGTCCCGGTCACCGACCCACCCGGGAAGCAGGCCCGCACGCAGTCCACGGCGTCCGTCCCGGCCCGCAGCCGTCCGGTCACCGTCGACACCAGCTGGTGCACGGTCGCGTACGACTCGGTGTGCATCAGGCGGGGCACCCGCACGGTTCCGGTACGGCAGACCCGGCCCAGGTCGTTGCGGAGCAGGTCGACGATCATCAGGTTCTCGGCGCGGGTCCTGGCGTCCGCCGCCAGCCCGTCCCGCAGCCGCTCGTCCTCGAACGGGGTCGCACCGCGCGGCGCGGTCCCCTTGACGGGCCTGGCCTCGACCACCCCGTCCCGGGTGATCCGCAGGAACCGCTCCGGCGAGGAACCGGCCACGTCCAGCTCGCCGAACCGCAGGAAGGCCGCGTACGGCGCCGGGTCGACGCGGCGCAGCTCCCGGTAGAAGGCGTACGGATCGGGCGGGGCGGGCAGCCGGGCCGCGTTGGTCAGGCACACCTGGTAGCCGGTGCCGGCCCGCAGTTCCCGCCGGCAGGCCTCGACGTCGGCGAGGTAGCCGGCCCGGTCCCGCACCAGCCAGGGCTCGGCGACCTCCGGCTCGGGCGCCTCGGCGGCGGGCGGGACCGGCCGGCCGGTGCCCGGGGCCAGGAAGGTGAGCTGGGCCAGTACGGCCTCCAGCCACTCTTCCGCCTCCCGGGCCGCCTGCGGGGTGTCCTCCGCCAGGCAGACCGCGTAGGTGACGTCCTCCTCGTGGTCCACGGCGAGCAGCCGGTCGGCGAACAGCCAGCAGGCGTCCGGGGTTTCGGCCTTGTGCGTGTTCGGGGAGCCGCAGTCCGCCTTGGTCTCGTAGCCGAAGTAGCCGACATAGCCGCCGGTGAGGTCGAAGGGCAGTTCGCCGGCGTCCACTCGGCGGCTGGTCAGCTGCCGCTTCAGGTAGTCGAAGACGCTCGCCGACACCTTGCGCGGCGGCCGTCCGGCCCGCTCCACCTCGCACCGCCCGGCCGTCACGTCGTACCGCACGAACTCGGCGAGCGGACCGCTGTCGTCACCGAGGAAGGAGAACCGCGAGCGGCTCTGCTCGACGAGGGAGCTGTCCAGCCAGAAGGAGCGGGCCGAGGCGGCGAAGAGCCGGCCGAACGCGGCCTCCGTGTCGACGGCACCGGCGGTCCGGCGGGTGTGCAGCCGGTACGCGGACGTGTCGCCCTGGCGGGGGCGGGGGATCGTCGTGCCCGGCCGGGGGACGACGGCGTCGGCCGGCGGGACGGCGGTGTTCTTGGAACGCGCCCGGCGGGCCCGGCGCGCCGTCAGGTTGCGGAAGTTCACCAGCATGCGGTGGCCGTACTCGGTGAACACCGACTCCGGGCGGAACTGCACGCCCCACAGGGGCCGTTCGCGGTGGCGCAGGCCCATCAGGACGCCGTCCTCGGCCCAGGCGGTGGCCTCCAGGACGGCGGGCAGCGGCTCGTGCACCGCGAGGGAGTGGCAGCGCACGGCCGTGAAGTCCTGGGTCAGTCCCTCGAACAGGTCCCGGCCGTCGTGCCGCACTCTGCTCAGGTGCCCGTGCCGGGGCTGCGGGGCGGGCAGCACCCGGGCGTCCTCGCCGAGCGCGATGCCCTGATGGCCCAGGCCCACCCCGAGCACGGGCACCGTCGCCTCGGCGATCACCCGGGCACTGATGCCGAAGTCACGGCCGTTTTCCGGATGCCCGGGTCCCGGGGACACCACCACGTTGTCGATTCCCGCGAGCCGGGAAAGCGCGCCGTCCCCGTCGTCGCTGCGGACCACCACCGGTTCCTCGCCGTTGACCTCGGCGATCAACTGGAACAGGTTGTAGGTGGACGAGTCGTCATTGTCGATGAGCAGGGTCTTCACCCGCCCACCTCCCTCGGATCGTTCCCGTCGCCCGGAGCGGCGGGTAACTGGTCACGGTGTCCTTTACGGAATGGACACAACGCGCGTTCAGGGAACGTCAACGAGGTGAAGTGACCGCCCGTCCGTTCACGGCCTCAGTCCTCCGCGGTCGTCTCCGGTGCCTCCCCGAACCGGGCCAGCGCCAGCGCACCCGCCACGGCCACCGCGAAGCCGAGCACCGCCAGCCAGGTCAGGCCCTCCCGGGTGCGGTCGCCGAGCCATACGACGCCCACCGCCGCCGGGCCGATCGTCTCGCCGATGACCAGGCCGGCCGTCGCCGTGGTCACCGAGCCGCGCTGGAGCGCCGAGGTCAGCAGCATGAAGGCGCCGCCACCGCCGACGAGGAGGGCGTACGTCGCCGGATTGGTGAGGAGGTCCGGCAGCCGCAGCGTGTCGATCAGCCGTACCGACACCTCCACCACCCCGAACCCGAAACCGGCCCCGAGGCCGAGGACCAGCGCCCGCCCCCGCCCCGACAGCCGCCCGCCGGCCAGCCCGAGCAGCAGCACGCCGAGGGCGATCCCGAGCATCGTCCACTTCAACGCCGTCGACCCGGCCCGGTCCCCCTCCGGCCCCGAGGCCAGCCCCAGCATCGCGAGCCCCGCGCACACCACCGCCACGGCACCCCACTCCGCCCCGCTGAGCCGCACCCGCAGCAGCCGCGCCGCGACCACCGCCGTCACCGCGAGCGACGAGGCCAGGGCCGCGCTCACCGCGTAGATGGGGAGCGAGCGCAGGGCCAGGATCTGGAAGACGAACCCCAGCCCGTCCAGGCCGAGCCCGACGACGTACCGCCACTGCCGCACCGCCCGCAGCAGCAGCGCGGCCTCCCCGCCGGCACCGTCACCGGCCTCCCGGGCGGCCATCGCCTGAAGAACCGTCGCCGTACCGAAGCAGACCGCCGCCGCGAGGGCGCACACCATTCCGAAGAGCACAGAGGGACTGTAGGGGAGTCGGGCGAGCGGTGACCGGGCGGGAAGGTAAGAAGCGGGCCCGGGGCGCCCCGGACCCGCTTCCTTCCGTTCCGCCGCAGGTCAGCTCGCGCCGGCCAGCCAGGCGGTGGCGTTCAGGGCGAGCGCCGCGTTGGTGGCGCCGGAGTCGTTCCAGCCGTCGTACAGCTTGTTGCCGGACT